>CAYLMM010000132.1:0-2559 GCA_964384825.1 uncultured Fibrobacteraceae bacterium | reverse complement strand
CGAGAGCGGCGGCAGCATCGGCCTGGGCTTCGCGGTGCCCATCCAGCGGGCCCGGTGGATCCTGGACGAGGTGCGCGAGTACGGATACTATCGCCAGGTCTATTCCGGCGTGGTGATGCAGATGCTCTCGCCGCCGTTGATGCGGGCCCTGGGGCTCGAGGGCGATCCGGTGGGCTTCGTGGTGCGCGAGGTCGAGCCGGGTTCGCCGGCCGAGAAGTCGGGGCTGCGGGCCTACGACGTCGTGCGCACGATCAACGGCGTGCCCCTGAAGGACAAGGCCACCATCGACCGCCTGGTCTACGAAGCGACCGTCGGCACGCTGCTGGAATACGAGGCCGATCGCGACGGCGAGCGGATCACCGGCACCATCGTGCTCGAGGAGGCCCCGCGCGACGACAAGGAGTAGCCATGGCCGAGGAACTGGTCGTCCTGAAGACCTACGTCAACGCCATCGAGGCCGATATCGACCGGGTGCGCCTGGCCGATGCGGGCATCCCGGCCATGGTGAGGTCCGACGACTGCGGCGGGATGCGGCCCCATCTCTGGCTCAAGGGCGTCGAGCTGGTGGTCCGGGCCGACGATCATGAAGAGGCCGAGGCCATTCTGCGGCCTGATCCGCCTGAATCCGGCTAGGCATCGGCCACCGTCGCTCCCGATTCGATAGAAAACGTTCCCATCGCTGATGTTCAGCGGTGGGGACGTTTTTGTAACTCCCTATAATGAAACATTATGCGAAATCATAATCTGGTCCGGATCTTGCTTTTTGGCCAAAGATTCTCATTATCTTCTGATCTTGAACCGGATACTACGGAGGTTCATCGTGAACAGACGATCGACGCTGATGCTGATGATGCTGCTCTGCCTGACGGCGATGGCGGCGACCCTGTCGTCCTGCAGCGACGATGACGATCCCACGATCCCCGGCGGCGGCGAGCAGGCCTTCGCCGTGAACGATTTCGCCCAGGACATGCGTGATGTCCTGCCGCCGGAATTCGTGGCCGAGCCCTTCGCCAAGGGCATCGAGGACGATCCCTGGCTCGAGGGAGATCATCCTCTGCTGGGCAAGGTCATCGGCAGCGAGGATGACCTGGACAATCCCACCTGCATCTACCACAACGTGACCTTCATCGATTTCTACCAGGATTGTCTGGAAACGGTCCTGGCCGCCGAGGCCCCGGCCGGCACCCTGACAGTCGCCACGCCCATGGGCTGGGACGTCTCCATCGCGTACCAACTCCACGCCGTGCCGGCGACGATCGCCCTGCCGGTCGGCTGCCGCGGCCAGTTCGGCGTCGATTCGGTCGACATCGACGGCCATGTCACCTTCTCCGGCGTGCTCGATTGCCCCGATTTCCCGGATCCGATGCCGATGGCGTTGCAGATCGGCTGGGCCCAGGAGGGCGACGTCCAGGACCTGCTGGTCTTCCTGGAGCTGACCGGCGAGAGCGTTTCGCTGACGTTGTCGTCCAAGAACGAGGCGGATGGCGGCTTCCGCGTCTGCGCGGCCGATGTCGGCCAGCACGCCGCCAGCGGCGAGATCTACGGCCACTGGCACGAGGTCGGCGGTCTGGCCGACGGCGGTTTCGTCTACAACATGGCCTGGTACAGCAATCAGGCCGGCGACGGCGAGTGCTTCTGCTGCGTGAACGGGTCGGGCGACGCCGACGCCGAGTTCGGGCTGCGTTTCCATCAGCTGGACGCCCTGAACGACTGGGTCGGCATCGACCCGAACTGGGGACCCTTCGAGCGGATCTTCGGTCTTCGCGATGGCGATCCCTACGCCGACGTCTCGGCCGAGGCGCAGTACCCGATCAGCCACTACGTCGACAACGACGCCATGTACGGCCACGACGAGGTCTGCACCGCGGTCTTCGATTCGCCTTTCCCCGGCTAGGGAAGCGAAACGGAGCGTCGAGCGATTCCCGTTCGATTCTCCGCGAAAAACGGTTATCTTCTGCGGGTCGAGCCGGCCGGCGCACCGGATCCGGGCGCCGGCCGGCCGCGCGATTCCGAACCTGCGACCCGTCCGCGGACACCGGATCCGCGGCCCCTGCGAACCGTTTTCCGCGAGGTGCGACGTGATCTCCCGCTACGCCAGCCCCGAAATGACCGCCATCTGGTCCGATGAAGCCCGCTTCGAATTCTGGCGCGAGATCGAGGTCGTCGCCTGCGAGGTCCGCGCCGAACGGGGCGAGATCCCGGCCGAGGCCGCGCGCGAGATCCGCGCGAAGGCCGCCTTCGAGACCGAGCGGGTCCTGGAGATCGAGAAGACGGTCCAGCACGACGTCATCGCGTTCCTGACCAACATGGCCGAGCACATCGGCCCCTCCTCGCGTTTCGTGCACCAGGGCATGACCAGCAGCGATCTGCTGGACACCACCTTCGCCCTGCAGATCCAGGCTTCGGGCAAGGTGCTGCGCGGCGCCCTGGTCGAACTGCTCGAGGCCGTCGAAAAACGGGCGGTCGAGCATCGCGACACCGTGATGATGGGCCGCAGTTCAGGGTACAACATTGCCTTTTGTTGCAAGACTTCTGAATCTTACTATACCCGAATCAGCC
>CAYLMM010000131.1:0-2692 GCA_964384825.1 uncultured Fibrobacteraceae bacterium | reverse complement strand
AGACCTACCTGCGCAACGCCATCAACAACGGGTTCATCTGCCTGGAGAGCCCGGCGCTGAGCGACGCCGTACGCGCCGCCCACGCCGGCACCGACGCCAAGACCGTGATCTGCGACGAGCCGATGAAGGTGGACTTCGCGGGCTCGAAGATCACCTGGAGGAGCGAGGCCTACGCATTCTCGCCGCTGGGACGGCCGGTGCAGGAGGTGATCGTGGCGGGCGGGGTGGAGAACCAGGTTCGGGAGATGATCGGGTGACCGAAATCTTACAATTCAGATTGTGTGCGAAACTAGCCCGTGCCGATTAAGATCAAGTCAAATATCTCCCACACAATCCGTATCCTATTCGAAGTCTTGCCGCCCTGAACAGGCGGCAAGACTTCATCCGTCTACGAACTCAGCCGATCAAATATCCGGCACTGCCGAACACACCGCCTATAACCGCACCCCAAGCGGCGGCGCTCGGATTCAGGAACGACAAGTAACTTCCAATTTTAGCTCCGACAAGAACACCACCTGCATCTGCCATGATGAAAGTGAAAAAATTCTTCTTGGCCCCTGCGCCGACATCATCCAGCCAAAACCCAGACGATGAAAGCAGTACATCCAGGCCCATTCCTAGATCCGACCCCGGCAACGGGAATCCATGGATTTCCCCATAATCGCAAACCAGCTGAAGCATTTCCGATGAATTTGTTGCATCGCAGCAATAATCCATCAGGCCATTCCACCAAATCAATTCAGACCCCGACAGTAATGAATCCAGCTCAAATTGTCCGTCAATGAAGAAAGGCTGGATTTCATTCAAGACCTCGTCATAAAAATCGCTTTCCATGCCTACGACTTCATTCAATACGATCGGCTTCATATCAGCGATGAGATCGTCTTCTACAGATTTACCCGGATCAACATACGGATACGGGTATTTGTCATTCAGTTGATACATTACCGAATTGTGAATTGCGCCCACGTCGTAACTCAAACCTGTCGCCTTGGAATCCGAGACGATAAATAGCCCAAAATCGACAATTGACGGGTTGAAACCGCCGCCGACATATTCTACCGCTGGCTCGACACATCTTTCTGTTGAATCTGAGCATCCAATGATTAAGACCGCCGAAATCGCTATCGCAAGAATCGGTAATAATTTCATTGCGTTATCCTCCAGAAATAACCAAGAAATCTATTCAAATAATCGATTTGCGAATCCAGATATTCGCTCCTCCCTTTTTAAGTGGATAAATTTATATAATATTCACACAGCCCCCGCTGCGAACCTCAACATGCGTTTTACGGCAAATTCAGAAATTCATAATACTAATTTTGCTTTTGCATTATTCGCGAAAAGGTATTCAGCAACAGAACAACCAAAAGGGTAGAAACAACGATCTCACACCCGAAGGAATTCAAGAAACTTGTTTCGGCAATTGAAATAATCACAGCAATCGCCAGAATACTCGACGTAATTATTCGGGCAGCACGGAATATCCTGGCAACAATATTTGAAAAATCAGGCCGTCCCGCCCTGCCCACCAGGAACAACGACGTCAAACACAGGATGATCAACCAAATCATTGACACACCTTTGGAGGTAAGCATTAGTATCCCCTTTGTGAAAAATATATTTTGCTTTGCTGGCAATTACTGATGTATCATTCATACATGATCAATAACGAATTGTAACGACCTTAAGATGCATCCTTCCGCTCAAATCATTCATTGCGCGATTCAATCGGGTCGGCCTAACTAATATTCGGAGTATGTTTATTTTTCTTTCACATGACACTCTTTATCCAAAGTGATTTCAGTGTCAAGATGTTATTAGTCCAATTTCTTGCTGTTTCATGCCCCATAAGGCTCGTATTTCCTTTCCGCGCCTTCGATTCTTCCCCTGGGAAGCAACTAGTGGGTTCCATCGCAGATTCATGCTATATATCTGAATCTGCAACCTGCGCCGATCATCACGGCAACCACGACCGCAACCGGGAGATGACCGTGCAGTTCCGCCCCGAATACCCCTACTACCTGGCCGGCGAGCCCGTCCAGGCCAACGCCGACCTCGCGGTCCGCGACAAGACCACCGGCGAGACCGTGACCCGCGTGGCCGTGGCCGACGCCGCGGCCCTGGACGCCGCCATCGCCGCCGCCGCAGAAGCCGCGCCCGCGATGGCCGCGTTGCCGAGCTACCGCCGACGCGACATCCTGATGGCGTTCGTCGAGGCCCTGACGGCCAACCACGAGGAACTGGCCGGCGCGCTGTGCGTGGAGGCGGGCAAACCGATCCGCGACGCGCGGGTGGAGGTGACCCGGGCGATCGACACCTTCCGCATCGCGGCCGAAGAGGCGGTGCGCATCGACGGCGAAATCATGCCCCTGGACATCGGCGAGCGCGCCGTCGGCTACGAGGCCGAGATCCGCCGCTTCCCCATCGGGCCCTGCGCCTTCATCACGCCCTTCAACTTCCCGCTGAACCTGGCCGCGCACAAGATGGCGCCCGCGCTGGCGGTGGGATGCCCCTTCGTGCTGAAGCCCGCGTCGCACACGCCGGTCTCGAGCATCCTGATGGGCGAGGTGCTTGCCGGGCTGGATCTGCCGGCCGGCGCGTTCTCGATCCTCCCCTGCCGCGGCGCCGACGCCGAGCCGCTGGTCGTCGATCCCCGCCTGAAGCTGATCTCGTTCACCGGCAGCCCGGA
>CAYLMM010000130.1:0-2728 GCA_964384825.1 uncultured Fibrobacteraceae bacterium | reverse complement strand
TGGAGATGGCCACCACGGCGGCGGCCTGGCCGGTGGCGGTGCGGTCGTGTTCGACCTCTTCGTAGAGCCCGGGTTCGAGCCGGGACGCGCGCAGCATACGGTCGACTAGCTGGGACATGGATCTCCTCCTGCGTTGTCGCGACGGACAAGAAAAGGGGCGGGCCGATCTTGGCGGTTCGCCCCGGGATCGTCAAGGGCCGCGAGTCCCGGCCGCCGGGACTTCCCCCGTCCGGTCCGAAGTGCTATCTTGCCGGTGCGCCCCCTTCAGGCGGGGGGCCGCGGAATCCAATGACAAGCCAGGAGGCGAAATGAGCGACCCGATCTCCGTCAGCGATTTCCAGCAGCAGATCCGCCGGGGCATCCCCGAGACCCTGCCCCCGCAGCCGGCCGTCGACCCCGACATCAGCCGCGCGCCCGACCGCCCCGTCATCCTCAGCGACGACGAGAAAAAGCTGGCCCTGCGCAACGCCCTGCGCTACTTCCCGGCCTCGATGCACGCCGAACTGGCCCCGGAATTCGCCCGCGAGCTGGCGACCCGCGGCCGCATCTACATGGACCGTTTCCGGCCGGTCTACGCGATGAAGGCCCGGCCGATCGACCAGTACCCGGCCCGCTGCCCGCAGGCCGCGGCGATCATGGTGATGATCCAGAACAACCTCGACCCCGCCGTGGCGCAGCATCCCTACGAACTGGTCACCTACGGCGGAAACGGCACGGTGTTCCAGAACTGGGCGCAGTACCTGCTGACGATGAAGTACCTCTCGGAGATGACCGAGCAGCAGACCCTGGTGATGTACTCTGGCCACCCGCTGGGCCTGTTCCCCTCGCATCCGGACGCGCCGCGGGTCGTGGTGACCAACGGCATGGTCGTGCCCAACTACAGCTCGGGCGACGACTACACCCGCATGTCGGCCCTGGGCGTGACCAGCTACGGCCAGATGACCGCCGGCAGCTTCATGTACATCGGGCCGCAGGGCATCGTCCACGGCACCACCCTGACCATCCTGAACGCCGGGCGGCTGTACCTGGGCGGCGAGGGCGACGACCCGCTGGCGGGCAAGCTCTACGTCACCAGCGGCCTGGGCGGGATGAGCGGCGCGCAGGGCAAGTCGTCGGTGATCGCGGGCTGCGTCGGGGTGATCGCCGAGATCAACCCGCAGGCCGCGCGCAAGCGCCTGGAGCAGGGCTGGGTCGACGAGATCCACGAGGACCTCGACGAGCTGATGACGCGCATCGCGAAGGCGAAGGCGGACAAGGAGGCGGTGGCGCTGGCCTACCTGGGCAACATCGTCGACCTGTGGGAGAAGCTGGCCGACAGCGACATCGCCGTCGAGCTGGGCAGCGACCAGACCAGCCTGCACATCCCCTACACCGGCGGCTACTACCCGGCCGGCATGACGCTCGAGGAAAGCAACCGGATGATGGTCGAGGACCCCGAGGGCTTCAAGGAGCGCGTCCGGGCCTCGCTGCTGCGGCAGCTCGCGGCGATCCGGCGGCTGGTCGACGAGCGCGGCCTGAACTTCTGGGACTACGGCAACGCGTTCTTGCTGGAATGCTCGCGCGCGGGCGCGGACATCGCCAAGCCCGACGGCCGCTTCGTCTATCCGAGCTACGTCGAGGACATCATGGGCCCGATCTGCTTCGACTACGGCTTCGGGCCGTTCCGTTGGGTCTGCACCAGCGGCGATCCGAAGGATCTGGCCGAGAGCGACCGCATCGCCGGCGACGTCATCGAGAAGCTGGCCGCCGCCGCCCCCGCCGAGACGAAGCAGCAGTACCTGGACAACCTGCGCTGGATCCGCCAGGCGGGCGCCAACAAGCTGGTGGTCGGCTCGCAGGCCCGCATCCTCTACAGCGACGAGACGGGCCGCCGCCGCATCGCCAAGGCCTTCAACGACGCCATCGCCTCGGGCGGGATCTCGGCTCCGATCGTCCTGGGCCGCGACCACCACGACGTCTCGGGCACCGACTCGCCCTTCCGCGAGACCAGCAACATCTACGACGGGTCGATGTTCTGCGCCGACATGGCCGTGCAGAACGTCATCGGCGACGGCTTCCGCGGCGCCACCTGGGTCAGCCTGCACAACGGCGGCGGCGTGGGTTGGGGCGAGGTCGTCAACGGCGGCTTCGGGATGGTGCTCGACGGCACCGCCGACACCGAGCGCCGCCTCGAGTCGATGCTCAACTGGGACGTCAACAACGGCATCGCGCGCCGGGCCTGGGCCCGCAACGCGCCGGCCGAGTACACCGCGCGGCAGGCCATGGACCGCGATCCGCTGCTGCGGGTGACGATGCCCGAGCACGCGGCCGACGGGCTGGTCGACGAGGCGGTCGACGGCGCCTTCGGCGGCTGATTCCGATGCGGCCGGACCGCGCCGGCGGTTCGGCCTACACCCATCCCGGCGGCCGTGGTATCCTGTCGCGGCCGCCGGATTCTTTCGCCGAACACCGACACCGCGCCTCCCGCGAGGAGCCCCGATGACCGACCAGCACGCCGAAAACCTCGAGCGCCCCCGCGTCCCCGCCCTCGACCAGATCCTGGGCCACACCTTTCCCGTTTTGGACGACGGATTCGTCCGCGTGGTCGACTACATGGGCGACGACCGGGCCGTCGTGCAGGCGGCGCGCGTCAGCTACGGCCAGGGCACCAAGAAGGTCAGCGAAGACCGCGGCCTGATCCGCTACCTGCTGCGCAACCGCCACACCACCCCGTTCGAGATGTGTTCGC
>CAYLMM010000129.1:0-2749 GCA_964384825.1 uncultured Fibrobacteraceae bacterium | reverse complement strand
AATCCCCATCGTTCCGGCAGATGCATGTTGATCACGCCCTGCGGCGACCAGACCCAGTTGCGTTCGGGGAGGCGTTCGCGGGTCAGCGGATCGACGTCCTTCTCGTAGCGGTCGTCGACCACGCGCATCGGCCAGTCGACCCGCGAGAAGTTCAGCCGCCAGACGTCGCCCGGTTGCGGCGGGGCGCTCATCCGGCCCGCGCATTCCTTCAGCGCGGCCCAGGGCAGGGCCATCTCCACCGTCCAGCCGCGGTCCCGGTCGGTCGGATCGTTCAGGGTGCCGTCGACGTGCACCGCGGTCTCGAGGCCGGCGATGTCCCAGCCGTTCACCGCCGGTCCGCCGTCGATGTAGGTGCGCACCAGCAGCAGATCCCATTCGGTGCCCAGGGCGTTGATCTCCAGCTCGTAGTACAGGGCGCGGTCGCCGTCGGGATCGAGGAAGATCTCGAAGTCGTCGTCGTGGTAGATCACCGAGTCGCGTTCGCGCAGGGTGGCCCAGACGTGGGGCTCTTCCAGCTCGGCGGCCACGTAAAGGGCGTCGTCGTCCCAGGCCAGCTTGGCGCGGGTGCGCAGGGACGGGGCGGGCTTCAGCTCGCCCTCGATGTCGGCGAAGTCGCGCGTCCAGGGAGCGGCCGCCCAGATCGCGTCGTCGAGGCGGCCGTCGATCAGCGGCGCCTGGTCGATGCGCGGGCAGTCGTAGCGCAGCGGGGGCGCGGGGGGCGGCGGCACCGGCACCCTGGCGGCCGCTGCGACGGGCGCGGCGGCGGCTAACACGGCGGCGAACACGGCCACCGCGACCGAAGCGGCGACGGCGATCGCCGCGCGAGGCATCCTCTTGACCTTCATCACGCTTTCTCCGGTCCGTAGCCGATCCCCAGCGCTCCGAGCCGGGGATAATGCACCAGCAGACGCCGGCGGAAATCCTCGAAGTCGCGGCGGGTCGAGGGCGACCAGAGGCGCTCGGCCATCGCCAGCAGACGGGGGTAGAGCTTCACGTCGAGCAGTGGTTCGGGGGCCCGTTCGGTCCACATGTTGGCCTCGCCGCCGAGGATGCGCGATGTCTCGGCCGCGGACAGGCCGTCGGGCGCCGGCTCGAAAGCGTAGACCCGCGCCACGTCGATCTTTTCCAGCGGGTAGTCGAAATAGGCGTGGGACGTCGGCGAGACGATGGCCTGGTGCCCGGTGCGGACCGCCTCGACCGCCCCCTCGAAGCCGCGCCAGGCCTGGATGGTGGCTCCCGGCATCAGGCCGCCCTCGACGATCTCGTCCCAGCCGATCGGTCGGCGGCCGCGTTCGGCGAGCATCGCGCCCACGCGCCACATCAGCCAACCCTGCAGCCCGGACGCGTCGCCCAGGCCTTCGGCCTTCACGCGTTCGCGGCAGCGGGGACAGAAGCGCCAGCGGTTGGTCGGGCATTCGTCGCCGCCGATGTGGATGTACTGCGACGGGAACAGCGAGACGACCTCGTCCAGCACCTCCTCGATGAAGGCCAGCACATCGTCGTTGCCCGCGCAGAAAACGTCCTCGTAGATGCCCCAGTCGGTCGCCACCGCGAAGGGCCCGCCGGTGCACGAGAGCTCGGGATAGGCCGCCAGCGCGGCGGTGCAGTGGCCCGGGATCTCGATCTCGGGCACGATCGTCACGTGACGCGCCGCCGCGTAGGCCACCAGATCGCGCACCTCGTCGCCGGTGTAGAATCCCCCGTAGCGGCCGCCCTTGCCGTCGTCGCGCCAGGCGCCGATCTCGGTCAGCCGCGGCCGCGAGGGGATCTCCAGCCGCCATCCCTGATCCTCGGTCAGATGCCAGTGCAGGCGGTTCATCTTGAACAGGGCCATGCGGTCGATGGTCTTGTACAGGTAGTCCAGCGAGATGAAGTGGCGGCAGCTGTCGAGCATCAGGCCGCGCCAGCCGAAGCGGGGCCGGTCCTCGATGCGCAGCGCCGGCAGGGCGGGACCGTCGAACATCATCAGGCGCAGGGTGCGGGTGGCGTAGAAGGCGCCCAATGCGCCGGTGACCGAGATCCGCACGCCCGACCGGCTGACGGTCATGACGTAGGCGCCGGGCGGCAGGGGGGCCTGGTCCTCGATGATGTGGATCGAGCCGGGCGGAACCTCGCCGGGCTTGGCCAGGGGCAGCCCGACCTCCGCGGCGAAGAGTTCGGCCTCGGCGCGGAACGGCGGCGAGAACGCCACCGGACTATCCGGCGTCACGGTGAACGAGCCTTCGCGTCTCATCATCGAAACGGGAACGGGAACCAGGTCTGGAGTGCCTTCCGGCATCGAAGCCCCCCGGGCGAGAGGTGATCCAACCGGTTGCCGCGACGCCTCCATCCTCGCGCCGGACCGGCCGGTTGACAAGACCGAATCAAACCGCGCCGCGGCCGACCCGCCCTTTCACGGCGGCCGGCCGGGGGCTAGAATGGTCGCGGCACCGTGAACGAGAACCCGGAGGAGCGAAGATGATGTCGCGACGTCGATTCCTGCAGCAGTCCGCCCTCGGCGCGGCGGCCGTCGGGCTGGCCCCGATGACCGCGGCCGGCGACGGCGTTCCGGCCCCGGAGCCGGGCGCGCCGAAGATCCTCTCGACCTGGAACTTCGGGCCCGCCGCCAACGCCGCGGGCTGGGAAACTCTCGCCGGCGGCGGCGGCGCCCTCGACGCGATCGAGGCGGGTGCGAAGATCGTCGAGGCCGATCCCTCGATCCACTCGGGCGGCTACGGCGGCTACCCCGCCCGCGAGGGCAAGGTCCCCC
>CAYLMM010000128.1:0-2861 GCA_964384825.1 uncultured Fibrobacteraceae bacterium | reverse complement strand
TCGAGCCCAAGATCGACGGCGTGGCCGTGGCTGCGCGGTACAGGCGCGGCGAGCTCGAGCTCGGCCTGACCCGGGGCGACGGCGAGAAGGGCGACGACATCACCCGGAATCTCGCCCGGTTCCGGCAGATCCCCACGACCCTGCCCGACGGCTGGCGCGATGCCTTCGACGGCGACGCTCCGGAGCTCTTCGAGATCCGGGGCGAGGCGTATCTCGACCATGCCCGCTTCCGTTCGCTGAACGTCGAGCGCGAAGCCCGGGGCGCGGCGCCCTTCGCAAATCCCCGCAACGCCACGGCCGGTACGCTGAAGAATCTCGATCCGCAGGTCGTCAGCGATCGCGGCCTGTCGGTATTCTTCTACCGTCTGTTCGCGATCGAAAGCGAGGGCCCCGGACGGACGCATCGGGACGAACTGGATCTCCTGCGCTCGCTCGGCCTGCCGGTCAACCCCTTCCTGCGCACCGCGACCGGTCCGGATGGCATCCAGCGGCATCTGGACGAATTGGCCGGACTGCGCGACGGGCTCGGCTACCAGATCGACGGCGCGGTGATCACCGTCGACGATTTCTCCCTGCAGCGCCGCGTCGGCGAAACCGCCAAGGCGCCCCGCTGGGGCCTGGCCTTCAAGTACGCCGCCGAGGAGGCCCGCACGGTGCTGCGGGCGATCACCCTTCAGGTCGGGCGTACGGGCGTCATCACGCCGGTTGCGGAGCTCGAACCGGTCGCGTTGGCCGGATCGACGGTTTCCCGGGCCACGCTGCACAACTGGGACGAACTCGAGCGCAAGGATATCCGGGCCGGCGACACCGTGGTGGTGGCCAAGGGCGGCGACATCATTCCCAAGGTCCTGCGGGTCGATCTCGATCTGCGCCCCGACGGCGCCGCGCCCGAACCGCGTCCCGGGCGATGCCCCGTCTGCGGCGCTCCGACCGAGAGGCGCGAGGGCGAGGTGGCCTACCGCTGCACCGACCGCATCGGTTGCCCCGCCCAGACCGCGGGCCGGCTGCGGCATTTCGTCGGACGCGACGCCGCCGATGTCGAAGGCTTGGGCTCCCGCCAGATCGAGGTGCTGCTGCAGGCGGGCCTGATCTCGGGTCCGGCCGATCTGTTCAGGCTCACGGCCCCGTCGCTGGCCGTGCTGCCCGGCTGGGGCGAGGTCTCGGCGACGAAGCTGGTCGCCGCGATCGCCGCGGCGCCGCGGCGGCCCTGGGCCAACAAGATCTTCGCGCTTGGCATACCCGGGGTGGGCATCAAGACCGCGGTGGTGATCGCGCGCCGCTTCACCGACATCGAGCAGCTGCGGACAGCCGATCCCGGGGCCCTGGAGGAGCTGCCGGACGTGGGCCCGCTGGTGGCCGCGGCGATCGGGGATTTCTTCGCCGATCCCGACAGCGCCCGGCTGGTCGACGAACTGCGCGAGGCCGGCTTCCTGCTGGATGTCGAGACGCTGCCGCCGGAGACGGTCGTGTCCGCGGACAGCTGGTTCGCGGGCAAGGCCTTCGTCCTGACCGGGACCCTGGAATCCTACAGCCGCGCGGTTGCCAAGGAGATGATCGAGAAAAGGGGCGGTCGGGTCACAGGCTCGGTCAGCGGCAAGACCGACTGCGTGATCGCCGGCGCCGATCCTGGCAGCAAGCGGAAGCGGGCCGTAAAGCTCGGCGTCCCGGTGCTGGACGAGGCGGGCTTCCTGGAGCGGCTGCGGGAGGATGAAGATGACGGCTGATTTTCGGCTCGGCCGTCCGGTCTGGCTCGCCGTCGATCTTGGCGGCACCGACCGCCGATTGCTGCTGGACGTGGTTTCTCCGCATGAGCCGATGGAGATCGAGGGGCCGGAAGAGCTGGATCAGTTGCCTCCCGACGCCCTGATCGTCGTTCCGCCTTCGTTCGAAGGTCCCGAAGCTCCGCGCACCGGCCGGCTGCCGCAGGGGCGGATCATCGTGCCTCGGGCCCTGCTCTGGTCGCTGCTCGATCCCGCCCGCCGCGGCATCGATCGCCCTTTCTCCGCCGCCGACAGCCTCGACGCCGAACAGGAACTGCGGCGCGAGGGCCGGCGCTTCTGGGCCGGCCTGGCCCGATTCCGCGATCTCGACGCCGACATGAAGGGGCGGTGCCGCTCCCTGCTCGCCCAGTATTCCGCCGATTGCGCCACGCTCTGGGACCGTATCGAAAGCCTGGCGACCTCGGGCGAGGCCGATCCCTTCGCGGGTTGGCAGGAACCCGAGGCGATCGCCGAGGATCCTGCTCCGTTGCCCGAGCCGCCGCCGGCCGATCCCGACGAATTGGCCGAGTGGCTGGCCGACCCGGCGAAGCTCGAGCGTGTTTTCGGCGCCGGCTTCACACCGCGGTTCGAGCAGTCGGAGATGGCCCGCGAGATCGCCGCCGCCCTTCGGGACCACGTCCCTCTGCTGTTGGAGGCGGGCACCGGCGTGGGCAAGACCATCGGCTATCTCACGCCGTTGCTCGCCCGCATCGCCGAGAACGGGGAGCGGGCCGTGGTTTCGACCTTCACCCGGGCCCTGCAGACCCAGATTCTCGAGCACGATATGCCGCGTCTGGCGCCGCTGTTTCCGGATGTGGAGGCGCGCTTGCTGATGGGGCGCAGCAACTATATCTGTCGGCGGCGTGAGCTGAAATTTTTCGAGCGGCCGATCGAGAGCATCGACGACGCCTGGACGATGGTCTCATTCCGGCTTTGGCTGGCCGCCACCGACACCGGCATGCGCGAGGAGGTCGAGAGGCATCCGGCCCTGCGCAAGCATCTGGGCATGCTCTTCGATTCTCCCGAGCCCTGTTCCCCGTCGATCTGCCACGGGCCCCGCGAATGCTACGTGCAGCGGGCGCGGCGCCTGGCCCGCGAGGC
>CAYLMM010000127.1:0-2907 GCA_964384825.1 uncultured Fibrobacteraceae bacterium | reverse complement strand
CGCGCATCTTCTCCAGATACGCCAGCGCGTGGCAGCTCTCGAAGGCCGGCAGGATGCCCTCGAGTTCGCAGAGGCGTTCGAAGGCCTCGACCACCTCGCGGTCGTCGGCGGTGCGGTACTCGACCCGGCCGGTGTCCTTGAGGTAGCTGTGCTCGGGGCCGATGCCGGGGTAGTCCAGGCCGGCGGCGATGCAGTGGTTGCCCTCGGCGCCGACCGCGCCCTCGGGGATGGCGTAGGTGTTCATGCCGTGGATGACGCGCGGCTCGCCGGTGGTCAGGGTGGCGGCGTGGCGGTCGGTGTCGACGCCCGAGCCGGCGGCCTCGACGCCGATCATCCTCACCTCGGGATCGTCCAGCATCTCGGCGAACAGGCCGATGGCGTTGCTGCCGCCGCCGGCGCAGGCCACCAGCACGTCGGGCAGGCGGTCGAACATCTCCAGGCACTGGGCGCGGGCCTCGCGGCCGATCACCGCCTGGAATTCGCGCACGATCATCGGGTAGGGATGCGGGCCGACGACCGAGCCCAGCAGGTAGTGAGCCGTGGCGGACTCGCCCACCCAGGCGCCGATGGCCTCGTCGACCGCGGCGGTCAGGGTCTTGTCGCCGCTTTCGGCCGCGATGACGTTGGCCCCCATCATCCGCATCCGCTTGACGTTCGGGGCCTGGCGGCGCATGTCCTCGGCCCCCATGTACACGTCGCATTCCAGGCCGAAGCGGGCCGCCACCGCCGCGGTGGCCACGCCGTGCTGTCCGGCCCCGGTCTCGGCGATCAGCTTGGTCTTGCCCGATCGCACCGCCAGCAGCGCCTGGCCGAGGCAGTTGTTCAGCTTGTGCGCGCCCAGATGGTTCAAGTCCTCGCGTTTCAGCAGCACCGTGGCCCCGATGTGCTCGCTGAGGCGGCGGGCGTGGTACAGGGGCGTCGGGCGGCCGGAATAGGTGCGCATCTCGTGCTGGTACTCGGCCAGGAAATCGGCATCGAAACGCAGCTTGCGGAACGCGCTCTCCAGTTCGGCCAGCGGTTTTTCCAGCGGTTCGGGCACGAAACGGCCGCCGTAGGGGCCGAAGAAGCCGTTCTGGTCGGGCATTTCGTTCTGTCGATGCAGCGGGTAGGCCATGGCTATCTCCTGTCGTTGTCGTTCTTCCGGGGACAAAAAAAACCGCCGGTCTCGCGAGGAGACCGGCGGCGGATGCTTCGATTCTGCCCGAAATCCTAGGGCGCGCACCTCACCGTCCGGCCGTTGGGCCACCACCAAGGGTTGACGATGATGTTGCGGACGCGCATTTCGCGTTCTCCCGGGGTTTCGATTGATCGGTGATGATACGACGGATCGGGCCGGGTGTCAAATTCCCATCATCGAGCCGGAATATATCCCGGCATCGAAAATTCCGGCAAAACCCCATCCTGTTAATAGCGTTGACCTGGATTTGCTCGACCGATATCATCGGGACCTGATCGCGCACGGGGGGGCAACCCGGCGTAACCATCTCGATACAGCAGCGCAATACCCAACAGGAGCGTTCCATCCATGAACCGGTCCATTCTCGCGCCCGATTTTCTCGTTTCGAGAGGATTGATCAATGAGAACCATCGCCTTGCTCATGCTTGCGGCGCTGTCGGTCGCGGCGATCCTGAACGCGGGATGCGGTGACGACGGGACCAGTCCCGACCCCGGCCCCTCCGTTCCGGACATCCCCGAGCCTGCCTTCTACGGCGATCCCGACGTCCCGCTGAAATCCGAAGAACTGATCGTCGCCGAGTGCGTTCCCGCCAACTTCCATCCGACAGTCCAGGGCGCCCGTTTCCCGTCTCCGTCCTACACCCTCGAGCCGGACACGATGTACGCCCTGGTCCTGTCTCCGGAGGCGGCCGACTCGTCCGGGATCCGGCGCTATCCGCTGATCGAGGACGATGAGATCGCCGCCGAGCCGATCATCTACATCCAGGTATGGGACGGCGAGAGGGCTTTCCCCGTGGTGCCGATGCGGGCCTATCCCCTGGACGAACGGCCGATCCTGCAGTACGTGCGCTACTGGGCGCGCCTGGGCGGGGTCGAGTACTACGCCGGCGGCATCGAGACCTCGGTCGAGCGGTCGGTCACCAAGGGCATGAGCGAGACCCGGGCCGAGTCCTTCACCAAGACGCTGGGCATCGAGGCCTCGATATCGGGCTCCTGGTTCGTCAGCTTCTCGATGTCGGTGCGCACCGAGTTCGAGTGGTCCGAATCCACCGAGACGACCTACTCCAGCGAGGAGACGACGACCGAGACCTTCACCATCAGTCCCGAAGCCGACAAGAACCTCGCCTACTCGGTGTGGACCCTGGTCGAGGAATTCCGGTTCATCGACCAGAACGGCGATCCGTTCACCGACTGGGCCTACGAATTCGATCCCGACTCGATCGCCTCGGCGACGCACCGGACCGCGACGACCGTGCCGGTGACGACCTATTTCGACCAGTGATTCCGGGCGCCAGACGCTCGAGAAGGGAGCCCGCGATGAACTCGAAATCGATCGGCCGGACGATTCCGGTCCTGCTCTGCGCGATGGCCGCGCTTCTGGTCGTCGTCTCCTGCGGCGACGACGGAGTGAGCCCCGATCCGAATCCCGAACCGCAGGACGCGGGCTGGGAGCTGCAGGCGGTGGGCTTCGATTTCCTCAACGACATCTGGGCCCGCGCCGACGACGACGTCTACGCCGTCGGCAACGACGGGACGCTGCTGCACTACGACGGTTCGACCTGGGAACGCACCTACGTCGGCTCCGGCGCGGATCTGGAATTCGTGTGGGGCATCGGCGAGAACGACGTCTTCGTCGGCGGCCAGGGCGGCGTCATCCTGCACGACGACGGCACCGGCTGGGCCGCCATGACCACGGGCGTCGACTGGGAGATCAACCGCATCTGGGGCAG
>CAYLMM010000126.1:0-2928 GCA_964384825.1 uncultured Fibrobacteraceae bacterium | reverse complement strand
TTTATGATTTTTTTTCATTTCTTTCGAACCGGTTGAGTTGAGTGGCCGGAAACGTGACACGGAATCGGGCACAAACAAAGCTCGAATAAGAAACCACCCAGGCCTCGACGGCAGTATACCCGGTCCACTCGAACGAATTGTTGAACCGAGCCGCTGACGCGGCAGATAGGGCAAACAGCTTTTGGAAGTTGTCAGGAATTGCATGTCTTCTTGTCCACTCAGGTGAAGTATATCTCCTGGAGTCCGGAACATTCAATGCTTTCCGGAAGAATCCATTTTGAGGAGATATTGCATGAATGCCAAGGAAAAAGAACGCTTTGAAAACCTCTACCAAAGACATCTGCAAGCTCTGACGCTTCAGGGCAAGAGACCGAGGACCATTGATGCCTACAGTCGGGCCGTGCGACGGGTGGCTGGGTATTTTGATCGGTGTCCCGACCAACTGACTCCGGACGATCTGAAGATATACTTCGCAGATCTTGTCAAAAGTCATTCCTGGAGTACGGTCAAAGTTGATCGGATCGGCCTCCAATTTTTCTGGGACCATACCCTCGGTAGGAAGTGGGAGTGGGTTCGAATTGTGAAGCCACCGCAAACGCGCCGTTTGCCAAATGTTCTTTCCATTGCAGAGGTTGTCAGAGTGTTGGGCCTGGTCCAAAAGCCAAGATACCGAACCTTTTTTCTGACCGTTTACAGTATGGGGTTGCGCCTTGGGGAAGGTTTGGCTCTTCAGGTCGGAGATATCGACAGCGCTCACATGCGAGTCCATGTCCGGCAAGGCAAAGGCGGCAGGGATCGATTGGTTCCGTTGCCAGAATTGACCCTGGGAACATTGCGGACATTTTGGAAAACGCATTGCCATCCAACCTTGCTCTTTCCAAACCCGGTCGGATCGTTCAAGACCGTTCAGAGAGCGAAGACCCCTATGGATCGTGGTGGGGTTCAGGCCGCCCTTCAAGCGGCTCTCAAAGACGCAGGCATTGCCAAGCGAATTACGGTCCACTCTCTTCGGCACAGTTTTGCCACGCATCTTGTCGAGCTGGGAGTTCATTTGCGCCTTATTCAGGACATCCTTGGACATGCCAGTCCTGCCACCACGGCCATGTATGCTCATCTTACCGAGCCTTCTTTTCAAGACCGGAGCAAGGCGATCAATGATCTCATGGAGCACTTCAGAAAGGTGGTGGTGTGAGCAATGGAATTGGCTTCTCTGTTTGAAGACTATCTGCCCTCCTATGAAGCTCGTTTCCATGCGAACATCCGTCATGAGCAACGCCGCGCCATTCAGGCTATTTTGCGATGCCGAACCCCCGCGGCCGGTGAGATGGTCCTGCAGTGTCCTGACTGCGCGGCCATCAGATATCTGCCGCACTCCTGCGGGCATAGGAGTTGTCCAAGATGCCAACACCATGAAACCAGCACCTGGCTTGAGCGCCAGCGCGAGAAACTTCTGCCGGTTCCGTATTTCCTGGTTACTTTTACGATTCCGGCAAGGTTTCGACCTTTGGCTCGGGCTCATTCCAGAGCGTTCTTCAATGCCATGTTCCGTGCATCGGCTTCCAGTCTCAAGACCCTCGGGGCCGATCAACGATTTCTTGGGGGTGAGGTCGGCATGACAGGGGTCCTTCACACGCACTCGCGAAAACTGGACTTCCATCCCCATATTCACTACTTGATCCCAGGGGGCGCAATCGACAAGGGAAATCGATACTGGAAGCGGAAGAACTGGAAGTTTCTCTTTCCCGAAAAGGCTTTGGCGCGGCTGTTTCGTGCCAAGCTTTTGGCCAGCTGTCGTCGGGAAAACTGGACTATTCCCGCTTTTCGAAAAACGGGAGACTGGGTCGTGAACTGCACGATGGCGGGGACCGGAGCTCCAGCTCTGGCCTACCTTTCGCGATACCTCTACCGGGGCGTCATTGCAGAAAAGAACATTCTGCGCAGCGAAGGCGGAGAGGTCGCGTTTCAATATCGGGACGGTCGGAGCGGCATCTGGAAAATTCGCCGCCTGCCCGGCGAGGAGTTTCTTCGTCTTGTTCTGCAGCATGTTTTGCCAACAGGGTTTCGTCGAACACGGGACTTCGGATTCCTGCACGGCAATGCCCAGAAAATCCTTCGCATGATTCAACTCCTTTTGTACGCAAAAGTGCCCAGTCGGGTGCATTGTCCGCGGCCGCCGGTTCGATGTCGACAATGCAACACACCAATGATCATCGTTGCCTTTTGCCACAAACGGGAGCAGCACATAACCAGCCCACCGGGAATTCACTGAAGCACGACAGAAAACAAACCACTTTCGAGCAATTCCGGTCTGCAACTTTGCAGTGCTGTATTTCGACCTTCTCATTTGTCGCCCATGCCAGAAAAGTACCATGCCTGAGCCGATGATTTCGCACCATTCGCGAGACATAAAAGGAATCATCCCTTCATTTTCCCAAATATGACTCCTCTCAAACGCTCAAAACGGGAAGGCGACCTCCCCAAAAAATAGGATTTATCTTCCTATCGCAAAGCCCCGGTGAAAACAAGCATCGGGCTGATTCAACACCCGGATAAGATCGTGGCTTCGCACGATCTATCCTTATTTGTTATATGCCATTTGCCCTTTATTCATCCTGGTTTTGTCCAGTTTTGGATGATGATGTTTGGGACTCTTTCAAATTCTTTTTCGTTGTTGGTTACAAGGATAAGATTTCGGGACAGCGCTTGAGCCGCTATTTGAAGATCAAACGGACCAATTGGCATTCCATTCTTCTCAAGATATGCACGGATCTTGCCAAATTCATGTGCATCACCGGATGAAAATTAAATAATTCTGAAAGGAGCAAGAAATCGCAGTAGTGCTTCTCGGGAAGCAGATCTTTTTTTGCTTTTTTGGATGCCGTATTCAAGCTCAGCTGCTGTAACAGTCGAAATACAAATCTCGTCAAT
>CAYLMM010000125.1:0-3020 GCA_964384825.1 uncultured Fibrobacteraceae bacterium | reverse complement strand
GTGGCTCTTCTTCCTCTGGATCGAATGGGAACCCTGGAGGTACAAGCGCCCCTGGGAGGACCAGGGACTGCGGGGCGATCCCGGCGGCAACAGGCGCCGGACGCTGCGGATGCGGTGGCGGCCCTGGAGCACGGTGGCCGCGGCGGCGGCGATCAGAACCGAGGTCACCGCGTCGATGTTCGCGTCGGAACCGGGCTGGGCTTCGGCGCCGCCGGCTTCAGCCCGGGCGGCGGCCCTGGCCTCGGCCCGGGCGGCGAAGAAGTCGTCGAGCTTGCGGACGACCGCGACCGCGCACACGATGACCGTCAGCACCGAGAAGACGATCAGCAACCCGACCAGTGCCAGGGTCAGGATGTCGCCGTTCAAAACGTTCTGCGCGGAATTTTCCACTGTCTTACTCTCCCCGGTGGTCGCCGCGGCGGCGCGGCGGCCTAGAGCGGGATCAGCCCGTGCTTCTTCTGCGGACGGAGTTCGCGCTTGGCCTTGAGGATCTCGAGAGACTGGGCCACGTAGATGCGCGTGTCCGCCGGTTCGATGACGTCGTCGATCATGCCGCGGCCGGCCGAAACGTAGGGGTTGGCGAAGGCCTCCCGGTATTCGGCGATCAGTTCCTTGCGCCGGGCGTCGGGATCCTCTGCGTCCTCGATCTCCTGGCGGTACAGGATGTTGACCGCGCCCTCGGCTCCCATCACGGCGATCTCGGCGGTCGGCCAGGCGCAGACCCGGTCCGCGCCCATGCTCTTGCCGCACATGGCCAGGTAGGCGCCGCCGTAGGACTTGCGCACCACCACGGTGATCTTCGGCACCGTCGCCGAACCGTAGGCGAACAGCATCTTGGCGCCGTGGCGGATGATGCCGCCGTATTCCTGCTGCACGCCGGGCATGAAGCCGGGCACGTCCACGAAGGTCAGCAGCGGGATGTTGAAAGCGTTGCAGAACCGGATGAAGCGCGCCGCCTTGTCCGAGGAGTCGATGTCCAGCACGCCGGCCTTGTGCATCGGGTTGTTGGCGATGACGCCGACGGTCGAACCCTCGATCCGGGCGAATCCCACGATGATGTTCGGCGCGAAATGCTGCTGCACCTCGAGGAAGTCGCCGCGGTCCACGACGCGCGAGATCACCGCGTGCATGTCGTAGGGCTCCTGCGGATTCTCGGGCACGACGTCGTTCAGGCCCTCGTCCGGCCCGACGGCGTCCTCGTGGAGCTCGGGGTAGAACGGAGGGTCCTCGGTGTTGTTGCTGGGCAGGAACGACAGCAGCCGGTGGGTGATCGCGATAGCGTCCTGGTCGTTCTCGGCCACGAAATGGACCACGCCCGAGTAGTGCGAATGGCTTTCCACGCCGCCGAGCTGCTCCGCGGTGACCATCTCGCCGGTGACCTGCTGGATCACCTTGGGGCCGGTGATGTACATCTGCCCCTCGCCCCGGATCTGGATGATGAAGTCGGTCAGGGCCGGGGAATAGGCCGCGCCGCCGGCGCAGGGGCCGGCGATGATGCTGATCTGGGGCACGACGCCCGACAGCATGATGTTGCGATGGAAGATGCCGCCGTAGCCGGCGAGCGAATCGACGCCCTCCTGGATCCGGGCGCCGCCGCTGTCGTTGATGAAGACGAAGGGATCGCCGGTCTTCAGGGCGTCGTCCATGACCGCGTGGACCTTCTGGGCCGAGGCCTCGCCCACCGCGCCGCCGGCGACGGTGAAATCCTGGCTCGCGGCGTAGACCGGACGTCCGGAGACCTGGCCGTAGCCGGTGACCACGCCCTCGCCGGGCATCTCGGTGCCGGCCAGGCCGAAGTTCGTGCAGCGATGTTTCAGGAAGAGGTTGGACTCCTGGAAGGTGTCCGGCTCGAACATCAGGGCGAGGCGCTCGCGTGCAGTGAGCTTGCCCTTCTTGTGCTGCTTCTCGATCCGTTTGTCGCCGCCGCCCTTGTAGAGGCGGGCCTTGGTTTCGCGCAGGCGATTGATCTTGGAAGACGCCATCTGGGGTCGACCTCCGGGGCTTCCGGCACGACGCGGGAAACCCACCATCGGGCCCAGCGCATTTCCGGTTCAAATCAAGGTATGTAAGGGGATATGCGTCTCAGAACGGAACTTGTCAAATTCTTGACATGGAATTTTTCATATCGCGGACGGGCCGGTCGGCCATGCGCGACGAAGGGTTCGCGAAACGCTCCGCAGAGCGCCGGCGGTGCGGATGCCGTACCAGGCTAAATCCCTGCCGTCCAGCAAAATACAGCGTTCGGGTTCGACGACGACGCGGGCGGCGGCCAGAACCTCGGCATCCCGGCGATCGAAGTTGCGGGGCTCGTCGGGCAGCAGCAGGATCTCGGGACCGGCGGTCCGCAGTTCTTCGAGAGTGATCCCGGGATAACCGTCGCGGCCGGACAGGACGTTGGCCAGCCCGGACGCGGCCATCATCGCGTCGATGTAGACGCCGCCCCCGGCCGCCATCCAGGGGTCGCGCCAGACCAGCGTCGCGGCCGGAACCGGATAGACCAGACCGGCCTCGCCGCGCGCCTCGGCCAGCGCCTCCCTCCGTCGCGCGGCGTCGGCGCGCGCGGACGCCAATTCCCCTCGGGCCGTCGCGGCGGCGGCCCCGGTCCCGAGGATGACGCCCAGATCCCGCAGCAGGGCGTCGACGTCGTCCAGCGTCCGGGGCATGACCGCGAAGACCGGGATCCCCGCCTCCTCCAGCGCCCGCAGATGCGCGGGCTTGTTCTCCTCGATGCAGGCCAGGACAAGGTCGGGGCGCAATTCGCCGATGAGCCGCAGATCGGGATTCTTCGGCCCGCCGACGGCCGCTATGCCGGCCGTCTCGGCGGCCGGTTCGACGCACCATCCGGTGCGGCCGACCAGCCGGTCGCCCGCGCCCAGGGCGCAGACGGTCTCGGTCAGGCTCGGAACCAGCGAGACGACGCGCCCGGCCGTCCCGCCGGGCGCGGGACGGCCGCGTGCGTTGCGGATTCCGGAATGGCGGCCTGTGGGCCTCGGGTTCCTTTCGTGCTGCCGCGACAGCGG
>CAYLMM010000124.1:0-3062 GCA_964384825.1 uncultured Fibrobacteraceae bacterium | reverse complement strand
GCCACGGGCCCCGCGAATGCTACGTGCAGCGGGCGCGGCGCCTGGCCCGCGAGGCGCAGCTGGTGGTCGTGAACCATTCGCTGCTGACCAACGATTTCGCAGCGAGCAACGCCTTGATCGGGTCCTTCGACCATCTGGTCGTGGACGAGGCCCACCGTCTGCCGCAGTCGGCGCTGGATACCTTCGCGATCTCCTGCGACCTGATCCGCGCAGCGGTCGTCGAGGAGGTGCTCGGCGAGAGCCGTCCCGCGGTGGCCGAGCCCCAGGCCACGCGCGAATTGCGGACCCTGCTCACCGACCGTCGGGAATCGGGCCGCGAGGCAGCCGAGGCCCTGACATCCCTGCTCAAATCGGTGCGCGCCGCCCTGGCGGCCTACCGCGCCTGGCTGGCGGCCCTCGGCGAGACTTTCGAGCAGAAGCTCGGGGAGAACCAGCGTCCGCACGGACGGGTCCGGATCTACGTCGCCGAGGAGGCCTTCGGCGGGATGAAGACCGAGACCCTGGCGTTCACCGAGGCCGCGGCGGCCGTCGGCGCGGCCTACGCTTCCTTCTCCCGCTGCATCGACGTGCTCGACGATCTGCCCGATTCCGCGACCGATCTGCTGGCCACCCACGCCCGGGCGGCGGAGCTGCTGGCCGAGCTGGAATACGATCTGCGCTTCGTCGTCCACGGCGACGACGCGGAATGGGTCTTCTGGATCGAGCCCGACAGCCGGTCCGGCGTTCGCGGGGCCGGGGCCACCCGCCTCGACGCCGGCAGCGTGCTGCGCGAGTGCTGGCTCGGCGCCGGCCTCGCGCCGGTCCTGACCAGCGCCACCTTGGCCGTCGGCGAGGATTTCGGTCACATGACCGCCGAGATGGGCGTCGGCCGGCTCGAATCGCGTCCCCGCAATTCCCTGATCGCATCGCCCTTCGATTTCGATAAGCAGGCCCTTTTCACCGCCACGCCGGCGTTTCCCAGCCCCGAGCGGCCCGATTACCTGCCGGCGGTCGTCTCGTTGCTGCGCCGCCTGGTCTCCGCGGTGCCCCGCAAGACCCTGGTCCTGTTCACCGCCTATCACGCCTTGCAGCACGTGGCCCGGGAACTGGCCGCGGATCCCACGCCGGGCGAACTCTTCGCGGGAGACGACCGATCCTGGCTGCGGACGCGGCCGACCATTCTGGTCCAGGGGGCGGGCCTTTCCCCGTCCGAGCTCATCGATCGTTTCCGTCGCGAGCGCCACGCCGTCCTGCTGGGAACCAACACCTTCTGGGAGGGCGTCGATTTTCCCGGCGAGGAGCTCGAGGTGCTGGTGGTCACCAAGATCCCGTTCCAGGTTCCGACCGATCCCTGGGTCGAAGCCCGTTGCGAGCGCCTGCAGGCCATGGGCGAGAATCCGTTTTCCACCTTCACGGTGCGCGACGCGGTGCTGCGCCTGCGGCAGGGGATCGGCCGTCTGATCCGTTCCCGCGACGATCGCGGGGCAGTCGTGCTGCTCGACAGCCGTCTGCACTCGAAATCCTACGGGATTACTTTCTTGAACGCCCTGCCTACCAGTGTCCATTATTGCAACGACGCCGACGACGTCGTTCACGCCGTGTCGTCGTTCTTCGATGCGGGGGAATGAAGCAGTCTTCAGAAAGTGACAAGCATGAGAAAATTCATCATCGGCCGCAGCCGTCTCGATCTCGAGGGTTTCGTATCCATCTGCCGTGGTCAGTCGCAGGTCGATCTGAGCGCCGAGGCCCGGACCGCCGTCGACCGCTGCCTGGAGTTCCGCCGCGTCCTGGAGCACGGCGAGAAGCCCGTCTACGGCGTGAACACGGGATTCGGCAAGCTCAGCGACACCCGGATTCCGGATGATCATCTGAGCCAGCTGCAGGAGAACCTCATCCGCAGCCACGCCGTCGGCTGGGGGGATCCCCTGGATCGCGAGCAGGTGCGCGGAATGATCTTCCTGCGCGCCGCCAGCCTGTCCCACGGGTTCTCGGGCGTCCGCGCCGAGGTCATCGAGCAGATGCTCTGGCTGCTGTCTTCCGATATCCATCCCTTCATTCCCTCGCGCGGATCGGTCGGCGCCAGCGGCGATCTGGCTCCGCTGGCCCACCTGGCCCTGGTCCTGATGGGCGAAGGGCACGTGCTGGACGAGAACGGCAAGCGTCTGCCGGCGGGCCCGGCCCTGGCCGCTGCGGGCCGCAAGCCCCTGAAGCTCGAGGCCCGTGAGGGGTTGGCGCTGATCAACGGCACCCAGATGATGAACGCCCTCGGCCTGCTTTCGGTCGCCCGCCTCGAGAGGATCATCAAGTGGGGCGTGCTGGCCGCGGCGCTGACCGTCGAGGCGCTCGAAGGCTCGATCCGTCCCTTCGGGGCCGCGTTCCATGCCCTGAGGCCGCATCCGGGTTCGCGCGACGTGGCCGCGGCCCTCGACGCGCTGCTGGCCGACAGCCCGATCATCGAGATGCATCACGATTGCCCCCGGGTGCAGGATCCCTACTCGGTTCGCTGCGTGCCCCAGGTTCTGGGCGCCTGCCTCGACAGCGTGCGCAACGCCGAGCAGGTCTTCCTGCGCGAGGCCGGTTCGGTGACCGACAATCCCGTGCTGTTCCCGCTTTCGGGCGATGTCGTCTCCGGCGGACATTTCCACGGCGAACCCCTGGCTCTGCATCTGGACGCCCTGGCCCTGGCCGGCAGCGAGGTGGCCAGCGTGGCGGAACGCCGGATCTACCTGATGATGGGCGGCAACGACGGCCGCCTGCCGCGCTTCCTGGCCGCGAATCCCGGCCTGGAGTCGGGTCTGATGATCGGCCAGTACCTGGCCGCGGCCCTTGTCAGCGAGTGCAAGAACGCCACCGCGCCGGCCAGCGCCGACACCATCCCCACTTCGATGGGGCAGGAGGATCACGTCAGCATGGGCAGCGTCGCCGCCCTGAAGCTCGGGCCGATGCTCGACCGGGTCGAGACCGTCGTGGCGTTGGAACTGCTGACCGCCGGCCGCGCCCTGCAGTTCCTCACCAAGCCCCGCTGGGCCCGCATGGCCTCGCGGATCGGCGATCTCACGCCGGGCAAGCATACCGCCCGCGTT
>CAYLMM010000123.1:650-3109 GCA_964384825.1 uncultured Fibrobacteraceae bacterium | reverse complement strand
GCCCATCACGATGAAATCCGCGGCGTCCCAATTCACCTCGTCGGTGAACCGCATCGCGACCAACGGCGCCAGCAGCACCAGGCAGGCCGCGAGCGCGATCCAGGCGAAGACGCTGCTGCTTTGGATCAGTTCCTTTCGAGCCATGCCTTCCCGCTCCCTTGTTCCGGCCGGTTTCCCATGGGGCGCCCAGAATATCAGACGACCACCCATCCTGACAATTCGTGATAATTCCCCTCTTTCAATCTGATAATGTGCTAAAATTCCGCCGTTGGGATCCTTTTCGCCCGGGATCCGTGGTCCTATGCACCGTGATCCTCTTACCGAAGGCGAAAACATGAGAATCTTGCTCGTCCTCTCGTCCCTGCTGATCATCGCTCCCGCCGCCCTCGCCCTGGATTTCGACCAGAACGTCACTCCCGACGTGATCTTCGGCGACGGCAACCTCAACGGCTCGTTCACCACCGACACCGCCGGCGGCGTCGAACTGGGCCTGCGCGGCAAGCTGCGCTTCGACCCCGCGAACCAGCCCCAGAACATCTTCAACAGCGGCGGCGACGGCACCTACGCCTTCATCGCCGGCGCAGCGCCCTCGGGCTTCAGCTGGCAGCCCGGGTCGCCCACCACGCCGGTCTGGAACTTCGAATTCAGCGTGAACACCGATGCCGACGGCGCCGGCGGTTTGAAGCTGGACGACTTCACCTACGAGCTGGGCCTGGACTTCGACCCCTCTCCCGCGGGCGTCGACTACCTGGTCTTCGATCCCATCACGCCCAGCGCCGCGGCGCCCTACGCCGACCACTCCCTGGGCGACAACGCGACCACCAGTTCGACCGACGTGGTCGCCGGGGACGAGGCCGCCTACGCCTCCTACCTGGCCTCGCTGAACGTGGCCCAGAACTCCTGGAGCTACGAGTTCTTCAACAACGCGCCCTACGACACCTTCGATCCGTCGGCGGACGGGGTCTACGAGATCTATCTGCGCGCCTACGATCTGGGCGGCTCCCTGGTGGCCGAGACGGCCATCTCGATCGTCGTGGGCAACGCGGTGGGCAGCGAAGAGGCTGCTTGGGGCGAGGTCAAGGCTTTGTTCCGGTGATGCGCTGAGAGATGTGTTCGATGCGTGTGGAGCCCGCCGGTTGGCGGGCTCCTTTGCAACCATCCCCCCCGCCCTGCCGTAAACCATCCGTCTGTTTCACCCGGATATCATCGAACCGTATCGACACCGGAGGCCGCCCATGCTCTCGACCCGCCCGATCCAGGCCGCGATCCTGGCCGTGATGCTCCTTCTGCCCGCAATGGCGTTCGCCGCCGACGTTCCGACCATCCACAACCCCGCCGTTCCGGCCGACGGCGTGCGCACGATCACCCTCGAGGAGATGTGGCGCCGCGGCGGCGACGACGACCAGGAGCTGATGTTCGGGGCGATCCGGCGCGCGGTCGTGGACACCGACGGCACGGTCTACCTGCTGGATTCGCAGCTCTGCGAGGTGAATGTCCTGTCGCCCGGGGGCGAGCTGATCCGCACCATCGGCCGCCTGGGCGACGGGCCGGGCGAGTTCCGCAACCCCACCGACCTGTGCCTGATGCCCGACGGCACGATCGCGGTGACCCAGATGTTCCCCGGAAGGATCATCAAGATGACCCGCGGGAACGAGCCGGCGGGCACGATCACGATCGGCGATCCGACGCAGGGCGCGTACTACATGGCGCGGGGCCTGAAACGCGGCGGCGACACGGTGGTCCTCGGCGTGGCCGAACAGCACGTCGACCAGGACAGCGGCCGCTCGACCCGCGAGAGCTTCATCGGCACCTTCACCCCCGAGGGCATGCGCGACGTGACCTACGCATCGCGCACGTCGGTGATCGACCACCGCAACCTGTGCTACGACGAGGTCGTGCTGGGCGAAGGCCCGGACCGCCGCTACGCCGTGGCGCCGTCGGGCGACGTGGTGACCGCCGAGCCGCGCAACGGCTACGAGCTGAAGATCTACGCCCCGGACGGATCGCTGCGCCGCATCTTCACCCGCGAATACAAGCCTTGGAAGCGCAACAAGCGCGCCCGCGGCATCCAGGAACGCATGCTGACCACCCTGCGCGACCGGAACGCCCCGCACGCCTCGATCCACTTCGAGGACACCGAGCCCGACATCGCTTCGCTGCGGGTGGCGGATGATGGGAGGATCTGGGTGTTGACTAGTCGGGCGCGGTGGGAGCCGCCCAAGGATGCGTTCGCCAGGTACGACGTGTTCACCCCCGACGGGCGGTTCGCGGAGCAGGTGCTGGTGCAGTGCGAAGGCGACGCGCTGCGGGACGCGTTGGTGTTCTGCGGGGACCGGGTGTTTCGGATCACCGACTTCCACAGTGCGGCGCTGGCCAGCTTCGGCGGCGACGGGCTGGATGGGGAGCCGGAGCCGATGAGGGTGGTTTCTTATCGCGTAATAGGCTAATTACGGGCAATA
>CAYLMM010000123.1:0-640 GCA_964384825.1 uncultured Fibrobacteraceae bacterium | reverse complement strand
GTTTCGGATGATTGCCGTACCTGTAGGGGCGTATATTTCTACCGCAGCTCCTTCAGCAAACCCTAGGGAGCCCCGTGGAAGACAGCCCATGTCCTGGCAATGGATCACACTTGTTGAAGGCAACAGCTCGGCCATCTCGCAGTGCATCGGCTTGTCCAGCTTCTTGTCTGGAGTGACTACGCCGTGGCCTCTATGATCCGCCACTTCCAGTCATCGAGGCCCTTCTTGATCTCCTCCGTCAAGTCATCGACAGGCAAGGCCAGGCAGACGAGATGTCGCGGACGGGTAGCGCCGACGAACACGTTGGTCACACCACGAAGCAGGTCGGGACCGAGGGCCGTCCGTTGCCGCTGGCCAGTAGCGAGCTCCGGAGCGGTCTTGGTGTCGCGGACATTTTTCGCGGTGGTCTGGACGACCAAGGTGGCATCGTGGGTGCAGCCCTTCACAGATGCGACCGAGCCGAGGTTGAGATTGATGGTTGTATCGTGCCCCACGCCAAAGGAGGCACGTTGCATTCCCAGGACATCCTGGGCTGTGGACTTCACCTCCGATGGAAGAGCAAGGAACGTCTTCGAAGCCTTGGTAGGGGTCTCGTCGCCGAGCAGAGGGCTCAATACCGCGACCACACGTCGAGCGTTCG
>CAYLMM010000122.1:0-3140 GCA_964384825.1 uncultured Fibrobacteraceae bacterium | reverse complement strand
AATGCTCGTCGGCGTGGGCGGCGGGCACGAACCGGACCGCGTCGCATTCCAGCAGCGCGGCGACCACGCCGCGGTCGATCGCCGCGGTTCCCAGCGGCGTGCGGTAGCCCCGGCCGTCGTAGACCGAGACGCCGCGGAACGGTTCGGAGCGGTGGTTCACCCCCAGGATCACCACCAGGTCGATGTCCGAGCCGGCGGCCTGGTTCCAGGCGTCGGCCGCGATCTGTCCCGAATAGACGTAGCCGGCGTGGGGCGAGACGATCGCCACCGGGCAGGTTCGTGCAGGCGGGCGGGCGCCGTCGAGCAGGGTGTCGACGGTCAAGGCCAGCGCCCGCGGGTCTTCCGGGTAGAAGCTGCCGGCGAAGGCGGGCCGGCGGACCCGGTCGGCGGCGGAAGCCGCGGCGGCCAGCAGGCACATCCCGGCAAGCATCAGGATCGCGATCCGTTTCATGACCACACTCCCGGAATGGGTTCGCCGCAGAACCGGCAGGCGCCGTCGCGGATGTTGTTTTCGATGATGAAGAACCCGCGTCTGTCGATCAGCACCTCGCCGCAGGCGGGGCAGTGGGTGTCGTTGCCCGGATGGCCGGGCAGGTTGCCGACGTACGGGAAACGCAGTCCGCGCTGCAGTGCGGTCTCGCGGGCGCGCTCCAGGGTCGCCGCCGGAGTCGGCGGCAGGTTGCGCAGCTGGAAGTCGGGATGGAATCGCGTGAAGTGGATCGGCACGTCCGGCCCCGCCTTTTCGCCCACCCAGTCGACCAGCTTCGCGATCATCTCATCCGAATCGTTCAGGGTCGGCACCACCAGGTTGACCAGTTCGAGATGGATGTCGGCGGCCGCGGCCTGCTCGATCGAGCGTAGCACCGGCCCGAGCTCCCCGTCGCAGACATCGCGGTAGAACGCGGGCGAGAAACCCTTCAGGTCGATCTTGATCGCGTCGAGCACTTCGCACATCTCGCGCAGCGGGGCCTCGTTCATGTAGCCGCAGCTGATCATCACCGAGCGCATGCCGTGGGTGCGGGCGGCGCGGGCGATCTCGCAGAGGTATTCCATGAACACGGTCGGCTCGTTGTAGGTGAACGCGATGACCGGCGCGTCGCGTCGCTCGGCGGCCAGGGCCAGCTCGCGGGCCGTGATGCGGCGGGTGTCGTAGTCCTCGGGCCGCGCCTGGGAGATTTCCCAGTTCTGGCAGAAGCGGCAGGTCAGCGGACAGCCGCTGGTGGCCAGCGAGAAGGCCGTCGAACCGGGCAGGAAGTGGTAGAAGGGTTTCTTCTCGATCGGATCGGCGTGGATGGCGATCGGACGGCCCCAGACCAGGGTGCGCAGTTCGCCGCCGACATTCATCCGGGCGTTGCAATGGCCGCGTTCGCCGACCGGGATGCGGCATTCGCGGGCGCAGAGCAGGCAGCGGACCTCGCCGGTGTCGTGATCGTGATCGAGGCCGACCGGAAGTTCGGATTCGTCGTGGCAGGCCAGGCAATCGCCGACCGCGGCGGCCGTACGGGTTCCCGCCCAGTAGCGGGCCCGGGGCGCGTTCGCGGCCAGGATGTCGAGGCGGTTCGCGGCGGAGGCGGTCGAGGCGGTTCCTTCGAGCAGATCGTTCAGGAACGCGGGGTCGGAGAGCGCGACGCCGGCCGCGCCGGCGGCCAGCCCGTAGCGGGCCAGCACCTGCAGGAATCGGCGGCGGCTGATGGCTCGGTCGTTCATGGCGCCTCCCCGGGGCGCGCCCCCGAGGGGGCGCATTCCCATACTAGCGCCGCAGGCACGTCCGGAGCAAGTTCGCCGGCCGCCGGATACGAGAAAGCCCCGCTCTCCGGAGAGAGCGGGGCCTCTTCATCGAATGCGTCCGATCACATGGATCGGCGCCCGACAACTACCAGCGGGGCCGGTTGTTGCGGGGCTCGCGCGGACGGGCCTCATTCACGTTGAGGGTCCGGCCTTCGACTTCTTTGCCGTTCAGGGCCTGGATGGCCTTGTTGGCGTCCTCGTCGTTCTCCATCTCCACGAAACCGAAACCGCGGGAGCGGCCGGTCTCACGGTCCATGACGACCGCGGCGCTGGCAACAGAGCCGTGCTCGGAGAAAATGGTCATCAAATCCTGGTCGGAGAGGCTGAAGCTGAGGTTACCGACATAGATCTTCTTCAAACGGGTCACATCCCTTGCTTCGCGGGAACAACTGCCGTCTCCAACCAATAGGAAAGGCTTTCGTCCTGCAAAAAACACTCCGGCCGCTGCGGCCAGAGCCACGGAGAATATATACAGTCTCCGAATAAGCCGCAAGAGATATTCACTCCTTTTTAAGGGGGCGGATTTGCTCCTCTTCGGCTTCGTCAGCTTGCGATTCCTCTCGCGGTTCCGGCCGTCCCGGTCGCCGGCCCCGCCGCAGCGACGCAAAAGGGCCGGAGCTTCGCGCTCCGGCCCTTCCTCGTTTACGGGGGGGGCGGCGGCCGGCGTTCGGCGGGCCCGCCCCGGCGTCAGACGGTGATGAACTCCAGTTCCTTCACTTCGGGGATCAGCTTGGCGGCGAAGGCCCGGTCGAGCAGCTCGCGGATCGCGGCGCGGCCCTTCTCGCCGTAGTCCAGGGTCCAGTGGTTGACGTACATCCCGACGAAGCGGTCGGCCAGGTCGACCTCCATGTCGCGGGCCCAGCCCAGGGCGTAGTCCAGGGCCTCCTCGCGGTGGTCCAGGCCGTAGCGGATGCTGTTCTCGAGGATCCGCGCGATCTCGGGCATCGCCTCGCCGTGGCGCTTGTTGATGGTGTTGGCGCCCAGCGGCAGCGGCAGGCCGCCGGTCAGGTCGTCCCACCATTCGCCCAGCTCGAGGCAGCTGTGCAGGCCGGCGTCGGCGTAGGTCAGCTGGCCCTCGTGGATGATCAGGCCGGCGTCGAACTCGCCCGAGACGACCTTCTCGATGATCCGGTCGAAGGGCACGACCACCGGTTCGAAGTCGCCGATCGCCAGCCGCAGCTCGAGGTAGGCGCTGGTCATCAGGCCCGGCACGGCGATCCGGCGGCCCTTCAGGTCGGCCGGCGCGTAGGGCTGCTTGGCGACCACCATCGGACCGTAGCGGTCGCCCATGCTCGCTCCCGAGGGCAGCAGGGCGTACTTGTCGGCCACGTAGGCGTAGGCGTGGACCGAGA
>CAYLMM010000121.1:0-3249 GCA_964384825.1 uncultured Fibrobacteraceae bacterium | reverse complement strand
ACGGTGGCAGTGGCGGAGCCGGTGGCGCAGGCGGCAAGGCAGAAGGCGGCACCAACATTGCCGCCAGCGCGGGCTTAGTGAGTCTCAGTGTCAGCGTCGGCATCAACGAGGCTGGCAACGGTGTGACCGGTGGTGCAGGTGGTGCAGGTGGCAGTGGTAAGGGCGGTATCGGCACCGGTGGAAACGCCACAGGTGGCGGCGTTTACAACAAAGGCGATATCTCACTAGACAGTAGCAGCGTCATCGAAAACGTTGCGAGCGGTGGCTCTGGCAGTGGCGGCTCTGGCACTGGTGGTGACGGTGGCAGTGGCAGTTCTGGTGGTGCAGGTGGTGACGCCGAAGGCAGCACCAATGTTGCTGCCAGCGTTGGCCTGGTGGGAGTTGGTGTCAGCGTCGGTGTTAACGAGGCTGGCAACGGTGCAACCGGCGGCTCAGGTGGTGCTGGTGGCATTGGCGAAGGTGGTATTGGCAACGGTGGAAACGCTACCGGTGGTGGCATCTACAACGAAGGCGATATGCCCCTTGAAAACGTCACAATAGAAGATAACATTGCAAGCGGTGGCTCTGGCAGTGGCGGCTCTGGCGTCGGCGGATCCGGTGGCAGTGGCGGAACCGGTGGCGATGGTGGCAACGCCGATGGTGGCGTCAACGTTGCCGCAGGAATTGGCATCGCTGGAATCGGAGGCAGTGTTTCGGTCAACAACGCCGGTGATGGTGGCAACGGTGGTTTAGGTGGTGCCAGCGTTGGCGGTAGTGGCGGCTCTGGCACCGGTGGCAGTGCATTTGGTGGTGGAATCTACAACGAAGGCGACACGGTCCTTGAAAACGTCACAATAGCTGATAATGTTGCAAGTGGTGGTGATGGCAGTGGCGGTGCTGGCATCGGTGGATCCGGTGGCATTGGCGGTGATGGTGGTGCTGGTGGAGATGCTAACGGCGGTGTTGACGTTGCAGTTGGTGGCGGCATAGCTGGCATCAGCGGAAGCGTTTCGGTCAACAACGCCGGTGATGGTGGCAACGGTGTCTTTGGCGGCACTGGCAACGCTGGGGTCGGCGATGAAGGCATTGGTGGCGGCGCTCTTGGCGGTGGCATCTACGACAACGGTACCATTATCCTCGTCAACAGTAACGCCACCGGCAACGTTGCCAAAGGTGGCGATGGAACTGGTGGCAATGGAACCGGTGGTGCTGGCGGCGATGGTGGCGATGGAGGCCGTGGCGGTAACGCCAATGGTGGAGTTACCATCGCTGCAGGAATCGGTCTTGCTGGTGTTAGTGCTAGCGTTGGCGTCAACGATGCAGGCTCAGCTGGCTCTAGCGGATCTGGTGGCTCTGGCAGTGACGGTACCGGTGGCACAGGTCATGGTGGTGATGGTTCAGGTGGTGCAATTTACGAGAACGGCACCTCTGCGCTTGAAGTGAGCAACGTTCTTGGTAATGTCGCCAAAGCTGGCAACGGAACTGGTGGCTCTGGCATTGGTGGCGATGGTGGCACTGGTGGTGCGGGCGGCGATGGTGGCGATGCTGAAGGTGGCATCGGCGTTGCCATTGGAGGTGGAATTGCCGGAGTCAGTGGCAGCGTTGACGTTAATCGTGGTGGATCTAGTGACATTGGCAGCTCAGGTGGCGACGGCGGCTCTGGCACCGGCGGTATTGGAGTCGGTGGCAATGCATCGGGTGGCGCAATTTATGTCAAAAACAACTTGACGATCAGTGATGGCAACGTTACCGGCAATTTTGTAGAAGGCGGCTCTGGGATCGGCGGGTCGGGCATTGGTGGATCTGGCGGCATCGGTGGCGCTGGTGGTGCGGGCGGCGATGTGAGAGGAGGTATCAGCATTGCTGCTGGCGTAGGCCTTGTTGGCGTAGGAGTTAGCGTAAGCGTCAACGATGCTGGAACTGGAAACGATGGCGGTTCTGGTGGCGATGACGGCAAAGGCGTCGGTGGCGATGGCACCGGCGGCATTGGCGAGAGCGGTGGAATCTACAACGAAGGCGACCTGACCATGACTGCCACCAACCTATTCAATAATGGCGCAAAGTCAGGCAACGGCACCGGTGGCAATGGAACCGGCGGTGCCGGTGGCGATGGTGGCATCGGTGGTGCTGGTGGCAACGCTAAAGGTGGCATATCCATTGGAGCAGGCGCAGGGCTCGAAGTGGGTGCCGGGATCAGCGTCAACGTCAACAAAGCCAAAGATGGCGGATCCGGTGGCGCGGGTGGCGATGGCGGATCCGGTATTGGTGGCACCGGGATCGGCGGCGACGTTGCAAATTCAGGAATTATCAACGAGAATGAAATGGTCTTGAACGGATCGATCATCACCGGAAACGATGCTGTTGGCGGGTCTGGCGCTGGAGGCTCTGGTATCGGTGGTGCTGGCGGCGCAGGTGGTGCCGGTGGATCTGGCGGCGACGCCGACGGCGGAATTGGTGTCGGCGTTGGCATCGGTGGGGCTGTTGGCGCAGGCTTTAGCGTCAGCGTCAACGCTGCAGGAAATGGCGGTGCGGGTGGTGCAGGTGGCATCGGTGGATCTGGAACTGGTGGCTCTGGCATCGGTGGTGACAGTTCTGGCGACTTTATCGTTAATCACGACAATCTCACGCTGATAAACACGACGATCGTCGAAAACGTTGTATCCAGTGGCAGTGGGACCGGTGGCAGTGGCATAGGTGGTGCTGGTGGTGCTGGCGGTGCAGGTGGCGCAGGTGGAAATGCCACGGGCGGAATTGACGTCGGTTTCGGCGGAGGCGGTACCGTAGGCATTGGGGCCAGTGTCGGAGTTAACACAGCTGGAAATGGCAGCTTTGGTGGCGCTGGTGGTGCGGGCGGTGCTGGCACCGGTGGTATTGGCACTGGTGGCAACGTTACCAGTACGGCAATTGTCAACGACGGCAACCTGACCTTGACCGAGTCTGAAGTGACTGGAAACGAAGTCAATGCCGGAGACGGATCTGGTGGCTCTGGAACCGGTGGCGTCGGAGGATCTGGCGGCTCTGGTGGTGCCGGTGGCGACTCTAAAGGAGGAACCAGCGTCGGAGTCGGATTGGGCGGTACCGTCGGTGGCGGCGGCAGTGTTGGAGTTAACACAGCGGGCTCCGGCGGCTCTGGCGGCATCGGCGGTGCTGGCGGAGCTGGCACCGGTGCTACCGGTACTGGTGGTGACGTTGACGGCACAGCGATCATCAACGATGGCAACTTGACCCTGATTGAGTCTGAGGTGACTGGAAACAAAGTCAATGCCGGAG
>CAYLMM010000120.1:0-3270 GCA_964384825.1 uncultured Fibrobacteraceae bacterium | reverse complement strand
GCCGGATCTACGAGCAGAACCGCAAGGTGGAGTAGGGGACACTCCGCAGCAGAGACACCAGGGTCAGGGATGCAACGTTCCGACAAGGATGGCGGCATCCCTGGCCAACGTGCTGAGATTGTTGTCGTCCTGCTCCAGTTGTAGTCTTATCGTCGCCAGGTACTGGTGCAGGTCGTCCAGGGGGCGGACTACATTGCGGATGCTGTCCGCCGCGTCCTGGTTGCGGCCATCCAACAAATCTGCCGTACGGCCGGTGATGGACATGATGGTCGTCAGCGCATCGTCGCAGGCGGCGGCGTACTTTCTGAGAGAACCCGTTTTCGTGCTGAGAACGCTGGATTCCTTGCTGATTCTCGTCAGACGGTCTGTATCCCCATCCTGCTGGTAGGCCGCCAGGTTTTCCGCCAGGACGCTGCATTGCTGGGCCATGCCGGCCGCTTCGTTGCAAAGCGAGCTACTGAACTCGTGGAGCTCGGTGACCGATTCGGCGATCTTTCCAAAACCGGTAAGAAAAAGTACAACGCGTCCGATGGCATGTTGGCGGACCGGACGAATGACCTTATCGATCTCCGCGAGTTGTTGCTTGATCGGCGCGAAGCGCTGCTCGAGGTCGCGGCCCAGCATCGAGGCCTGGGTCAGGCGTTTCCGGAACTGCTTATCGGCGCAGATGGCTGCGATATGATCGCGGGATTCCTGTTGTAACCGAGCGACGCGCTCCGCCTCGGCGGTGGGGTCCATGCGAGTCAGCGTGCGTTCCACCAGGACACGCGGTGCCGGTAGCGATCCGCGATCGACCCCCCACCATGCAGCAAGCGCCAGCACAACCAGGGCTCCGACGATCGGTGCCGCAGCGCGGAGGCGTTGCCGGCTCTTGCGGGGCGGGACGGAGAGTTCGGTCGGAGGACGAAGGTTATCTGACCCAGGGTCCGCGTCGCCAGGAAGCTCAGCCATGGGTTTCTTCCTTCCTTGTCGATTATGATCGAATACTGAATGGTTATAAGTGAATGCGGTATATCATATGGCCGGAAAGCCCGGGGCGGCAAGTCCGTTTGGGCGTAAGGTCCCCCACTTGGTGCCATCCAACGGCAACAGAACCTCTTAGAAATTTCTCGATCAGTGCGACACTCTCGCTGCGCACCATCCACATGGTATCACTCACTGGCATACTCCCTGGAAATGGCGGTTCTGTCGGCTTCCTTTCTGCCCAAGCGAATCATCTGTGATTTCGCCCGAATAGTCGTTTTCGATCTCGGAGTCTAAGGCCCCAGACGACGCTCGTCTATCAAAAGTGGCGAAGTATCCAGGGCAGTGGTCTGGCTCCACCCCCCCCTGACGGCAGGTTGGGTTACGGCTGGTAGAACACCAGCGCCGACACATCGAAAAGCATCCGGGTAGGTAAACACCAGAGAGATGACCGCTACCCGGAGGCAACCCATGCCGCATTCGACCATCGATGCATTGACCCCCACGCAGCGACGCCAGGAGATCGCCGCCATCCTCGGCCGCGGCCTGCTCCGCCTCGATGGTGCACGCGGACACCAGCCGGCCACGCCGGATTCCCCCGACCAGAAAGCCCTTGATGTGTCCGCGCCCGGCGACCCTCATGTGTCCTGGTTAACGCAACCGAGATCATGAGAGGAGATGCACCATGGCGCTGAACATCGGAAAAGAGATCGCTGCGCTGAAGCGCATGACCGTGCCGGAACTGCGGCGGAAGTACGCCCGTGTCTTCGGCGAGAACACGACGTCCCGGCACAAGGAGTACTTGATCCGCCGCATCGTCTGGCGGCTCCAGATGAATCAGGAGGGTGGCCTTTCCGAGCGAGCCCGACAGCGAGCGCGGGACTTGGCCTCTGGGTCCGATGTCCGCCTGACCGCGCCCCGGCCGCGCCCCGCCGCCCCGGGCGGCGAGACAACCACCGCTCCCATCGAGTTTCCCCAGGACGACCGCCTGCCGATGCCCGGCGCGATCATCACCCGCCAGTACAAGAACCAGACGGTCGCTGTACGGGTCCTGCCGCGGGGATTCGAGTACGAGGGCGAGGTGTACCGGACTCTGAGCGCGGTGGCCAAGAAGGTCACCGGCACCCACTGGAACGGCTTCAACTTCTTCAAGCTGGGCCAGAAGGGTTGCACCGATGGTCGGTAGAAGGACTGAGATGCCGGCCGTCCGTTGCGCCGTCTACACCCGCAAGAGCACCGAGGAAGGGCTCGAGCAGGAGTTCAACAGCCTCGACGCCCAGCGCGAGGCCGGCGAGGCCTTCATCGCCAGCCAGAAGAGCGAGGGCTGGATCTGCCTGCCCGACCGGTACGACGACGGTGGGTTCACCGGCGGCAACATGGAGCGTCCGGCGCTTAGACGCCTGATGGCGGACATCGATGCGGGTCGGGTCGACTGCGTCGTGGTCTACAAGGTCGACCGCCTGTCGCGTAGCCTCCTGGATTTCACCCAGATCATGGAGGCCCTCGAGAGGCGCGGCGTCTCGTTCGTGTCTGTCACCCAGCAGTTCAACACGACGAGCTCGATGGGGCGCCTCACCCTGAACATCCTGCTGTCGTTCGCGCAGTTCGAGCGCGAGATCATCTCCGAGCGGACCCGCGACAAGATCGCCGCGGCCCGCCGCAAGGGGAAGTGGTCAGGAGGACGGCCCATCCTCGGCTACGACGTTGCCCCAGGTGGGGGCCGCCTGGTCGTGAACGAGGACGAAGCGGCACGCGTGCGGGCGATCTACGAGGTCTACCTGGACCGGCAGTCGCTGATCGAGACCATCAAGGAACTCGACGCGCGGGGATGGGCCAACAAGCGGTGGGTCACCAAGAAGGGCCGCGAGTCCGGCGGCGCACCGTTCAACAAGCACAGCCTGTACAGCCTGCTGACCAACGTCCTCTACATCGGCCGCCTGACCTACAAGGAAGAGATCCACGACGGGGAGCACCCGGCGATCGTGGATGAGGAGACGTTCCGGCGCGCCGGCCAGATCCTCAAGCGCAACGGGGCCACCGGTGGCAGGCATGTCCGGAACCGGTTCGGCGCGATCCTGAAGGGGCTGATCAACTGCGTGCCCTGCAACTGCGCGATGGTGCCGACGCACGCGACCAAGAAGGACCGGCGCTACCGGTACTACGTCTGCGCGAACGCCCAGAAGCGCGGCTGGCACACGTGTCCGTCGAAGTCGATTCCCGCCGGCGAGATCGAGAAGTTCGTGATCGACCAGGTGCGAGGCATCGGGCGCGATCCGGCGCTCCTGGTCGAGACGTTGGGCGGGGCGC
>CAYLMM010000119.1:0-3372 GCA_964384825.1 uncultured Fibrobacteraceae bacterium | reverse complement strand
CCTGTCGGCGCATTCAGGCGGGGAACGCATCAGCGGCAAGCTTTTGTCCCCGTACCTTGCCATATATCGATGTGTTGAGGGTCGGTTGCGTTACTTTCGCGATCGGACTTGTTAATGTTCGATATCATCTTTACTCCAAATCTCCTTAAGTCTCTGAATTGTATGGTCTTTAATGGGCCCATCAACCTTCGGCCCGTTATTAATCAGGTTGGTTATTTGCTTTACTGCTTGGTCGATTCTTCCACCACCAATACTTAATCCCACATCGATCAACATTATCCTTGGGCCTTTTCGTGTATTTACAAAACTACAATAACTGTTAAATGCATTTTCGGCTTTTTTAAGTGCATCATACTCCCCCCCTCCAGGGTAGGGATATATACCTATGGCTTTTCCATTTTTTCGTGTATTGTCAAACAACTCGATCTCTCCATCTTCTGATATAATTATTTCATTATAAAATCTCCCAAAACCATCTTTGTAAATGGAGTCACAAAGCGCCTCGGCGATCTGCACCGAAATTTCTTTCTTTTTGACTTTTTCAAGGACAGCTTTGATCTGTGTTTTGAGTTGTTCGGCTTCTTTGATCCCAAAATTTGGTGTCAGCGGGGGACGTGATTTGAATACAATTTTATTGTTTAACGTGACTGTATCTTCATTAAGAATTAATGTCGCCTCTTCTATGAATTTTCCGTCATGGACAACATAGCAGGGAGGTTGAATTATCAGTTCTGCTTCTTGAATGCGACCGGCTGCGGCGGGCATTGCCAGCGCGGCTATCGAAATAATCAGTAATTGTTGTCTCATGGCTCTCCTTATTACTTTTTTTACAAATGAGATCCGTCGTTTTGTTTTATGCTTTTCAGATTACCATACCATTGATTCTCATGTCATTCTCTTCTGCTTCGCATATGCTCGACGTCGCGGATTTTCCATATTCTTTCGACTTGAAAGCATTCTGACAGTTTCTACTGCAAACCCTCATGTTTGCGCCGGCCCTACTTATCACCCCCAAATTTTCTGGGATTTCCCCAGAACATTCCCCCCCGATTCCCGTAATCCCCCCTGACGCGCGGATTTCACGCGACCGGCCGCCTCCCGGATCGACGCATCGACCGGGAAACGACCCGCCCACCCGGTGTCGTCGCGGCCCCCGGACCCCGTCGACCAAGGAGCCCCGGATGCCGAAGCAACCCCTGAAACTCCTGACGGCGCCGCCGATCGCCCTGCTGGCGCTGATCCTCTTCGCACCCGCCGCGGCCCGGGCCTTCGAGCCCGTGTTCTTGCCCCAGCTCGACGCCGCGCCCGCGTCCGCCGAATTCCGCATCGACGGCTCGCTCGACGAGCCCGGCTGGCGCGACGCCGCGCGCACCGACCGCTTCGTCGAGCGCCGGCCCGGCGAGAACGTCGAGCCCCCGGTGCGGACCGAGGCGATGCTCACCTACGACCAGGACAACATCTACGTGGCCTTCGTCTGCGACGACGATCCCGCCGCGGTGCGCGCCACGATGTGCCAGCGCGATCTCTTCGACGGCGACGACTGCGTGGGCCTGCTGCTCGACACCTTCGGCGACGCCTCCTGGGCCTACGAGTTCTTCGTGAACCCCTACGGCATCCAGATGGACCTGATGTGGACCAACGTCCAGGGCGAGGACCGGGGCTTCGACCTGGTCTGGCATTCGGCCGCCGCGCTCACCGAGACCGGCTACGTGGTCGAGATGGCCATCCCGCTCGCGGGCATCCGCTTCCCCGACCGCGAGACGCAGGCCTGGCGCATCGACTTCCAACGCAACCATCCCCGCGACAGCTTCCGGCAGTATTCCTGGGCGGCCTACGACCGCAACGAGCAGTGCATGCCCTGCCAGTGGGGAACGGTGACCGGAATCGCCGGGATCCGGCCGGGCAGGGGATTGGAGATCCTGCCCTCGTACATCGGCTACCAGACCGGCGGGATCCGCGACGCCGGCGATCCCGACTCGGGCATCGACGACCAGGACGTGCGCGGGGAGATGTCGCTGGGCGCCAAGGTCTCGGTCTCGTCGGACGTCACCTTCGAGGCCACCCTGAACCCCGACTTCAGCCAGATCGAGGCCGACGCCGACCAGATCGACGTCAACACCACCATCGTGCAGCGATTCCCCGAACGCCGCCCCTTCTTCCAGGAGGGCAACGACCTCTTCCGCACGCCCTTCAACTCCTTCTACACCCGGATGGTGAGCGACCCCGAACTGGCGGTCAAGGGCACCGCGCGCTGGGACCGCACCAGCTTCGCGTACATGCTGGCCCGCGACGAGCATTCGCCCTACATCATCCCGACCGAGGAGCGGACCTACAGGCCTTCGGTCTCGCTCGGGCGTTCGACCGTCAACATCCTGCGCGGGCTGCAGAGCATGGGCGGCAACTCCCAGGCCGGCTTCATGATCACCGACCGGCGCTACGACGAAGGGGGCTCGGGCACGATCTTCTCGGCCGACGCGATCATCCGCCTCTCGCCCAGCTACAACTGGGTCGCCCAGGTCGTCCACAGCCATACCGAGGAGCCCGAAGGCGTCGCGATCAGCGCCGGCGAGACCTTCGACGACGGGGCCCATACCGTCGATCTCGACGGCGAATCGTTCAACGGCACGGCGTTCATCACCGAGCTGCGCCGGCGCACCCGGCACTGGAACTTCACCATCGACTACAACGAGCTGACGCCCGACTACCGCACCCAGACGGGCTACGATCCCTGGACCGACCAGAAGAACTCCTTCGTCTGGACCAACTACAACTTCTATCCCGGGAGCGGGATCTTCGAGCGGATCACGCCCAGCCTCTTCGGCGACGGGCGCTGGAACTACGACGGCCGGCGCAAGTGGATGCACGGCAGCGCGGCGGTCAACGGCCGCCTGCGCTGGGCCCAGACCGAGATCGCCCTGGACTACGACTTCGGCTCGGAAACCTGGTTCGGAACCGATTTCGACGACATCTGGGACGTCAGCCTGTACGTGGCCACGCGGCCGAGCGCCATGATCCGTTTCACGGCCTTCCTGCGGACCGGCCGCAGCCCGGCCATCTTCACCCAGGACGAGGGCGACGAGGACGCCGTCTCGCTGTCGCTGGACTTCAAGCCCTTCGACCGCCTGGTCATCGAACCGACCTTCGACTACATCCGCAGCGACCACGCCGAAACCGGCGAACTGCTCTTCAAGCAGACCATCACCCGCGCCCGGATCCGCTATCAGGTGAATCCGCGGCTCTCGGTGCGGCTGGTCGTCCAGCACAACGACTCGGTCAGCCCCCTGTACCGTGAGCTGGCCCAGACCGGGGATTTCCCCTACCACATGGCCTTCGGCCGCAAGTGGGAGCTGGATCCGCTGATCACCTACCGCA
>CAYLMM010000118.1:0-3409 GCA_964384825.1 uncultured Fibrobacteraceae bacterium | reverse complement strand
TGGCCGCCTGGTCGAAGTAGATCCCGATGCCGTCGGGGTCGGGATCGATCTGGGCGGACGCATCGGAAGCGGCGATCGCCGCGCAGGCCAGAAGCAGCAATACCATTGTTCTCATAGCGTCTCCGATGTCCGGGCGGCCACGATCAGGCCGCGCTACCGCGCCTTGCCCGTCCGGAACACGAGCAGGTAAGGCACCGCCGGATTGTTCCCGGTGTCGCGGAAGCTGTCGTACTTGCCCGTGTTGAACCACAGGGCGTAGCTCTTTTCCGGTTCGAGCGTCACCGGCACGACGCAGGTGCGCTTGTCGTCCATATAATGGACGCCCTTGCCGCCGGCACGCAACCGGAGCATATCACTATTGATTGCGCTCGTCACGAATCAGGAGAATTTCACCTCCACCGATTCGCGCAGCCACCACCGGTCCGGATCATCGGCCGACTGCTCGATGCAGCCCAGTTTCTTCAGCTTCTCCAATGCGCGGTCGAGCGTCTTGGAGGTGACCGGGCCGAACTCGAATTTTTCGCGCTCGCGATTGACCAGATCCAGCACCCCGGCCTTCTCCACCGAATCGTTCCGGTCGCGGCCTTCCCACATCGACCACAGCACGCTGGCGTCGAGCTCGTCCAGTTCCTGGGTCATGGCCGACTTGACGTTGCCCCAGGCCGCAATCACGCCCAGCACGACCAGCCAAGGCGATGAGAGCGCCCCCGCGATCGCCGACACTCCGCCGGAAATCGCCACGATGAACTCGCGAAACTTGAACTTGATGTTCCCCGGCTTGATCAACTTGGCTCCTCCTCGACCTCCCGGAGGAACCTCGATGCCGAGGATCTTGTCGTCGATATCGGACTTCGGAGCCAAGCCGTATTCGGGCGCGGTGATCTCCACGAATTGCTCCAGGATTTCATCGACAACCCGGGGCGCATCGGATCCCGCGACACGATCCATCGACTCGGCGATTCTCTTTCTCAGTTCCCGCTTCATATTATCCGCGGCTTCGACGGCGTACTTCATGTCTTCACCTCCGGTCTCCTCCTCACGGCCGGCCGGCGCAAGGAATCAGTTCGTTCACGATATCCGGCATGATCACCGCCACCGTGGTATGCGGCGCGATGTCGAAGAGATCCTCGAACTCCCGGGCGTTCAGGATCTCGGCCGCCCCGTTCAGGAACTCGTTCACCATGGCGTTGGCGCGGCCGGCATGCCGGATCATCTCGTCCGGGTTGCGCAGGGCGCAGGCCATCGAGGCCTCGTTCGCCCATTCGACGGGCGTTGTAATGGGAATCGCCCAGCCTTCGAGTGTTTCGGTCATTTTACCGGCCTTTCTTGTTGCGCCCTCAAATCCGCCCGGCACCGAGTCTTCAGGTTCGTCGAAGATCGCCGTCGGTCACGCCATTCGGTGCGATTCGGGGCGTTCCGGGAATCGGCGATACTGCCGCCCAGAATCTTGACCGGACTTTATCGGTTTTAGTTGTTCCCGTCAATCGATCCCCCGGATACGGGCTCGGGAGCATCCCCATCACACCTCCTGCTTCTGCCCCCGGCCAAGACCAGGGCCGCGCTGCCCGCCGCCCTTGACGCCGTCCACATCGACCGGGTCCGCGTGGCCGACGCGCCGCCGGCCGGGCTGCATTTCGCGCGAGTCCGCGAGGCCGGCAGGGCGGAGACGATCAAGCTGCCGCCGGTGAATCGAGAGCGTAAACGCACTGGGCGCTAGCCGTGCGCCAAAACCGTCGAAAAGCGCTCGTAAATCGGACATTATGGATCTCTTTGGTTATTTATCTCTATGCCAATTAAGCATTGACAAGCCGACATGCACCCAACACTCTACCACCGATACACTCGGGACCCGCCCGCGATGCGTCTTCGACGGAATTCACGGGTCGATCAGAACATCCAGCAATACCCCACGGAAGGAAACCGAACATGGGACGCAGGATCTTCGTTCTCGCTCTCACTCTGTTCAGCGTGATGCTCCTCACATCCGCCGCCATGGCCGGTGGCGACACCAAGATCAAGTACAACGGAGTGTACACGGCCTGGGCCCAGTCCCAGAACGACTTCTGGCTGGGTGATGAAGCCAAGGCCGAGTATGACGACGACTACGTCGTGCAGATGCTGCGGATGAAGCTGGACTTCGAGGCCGCCAAGGGTGTCCACGCCATCACGCGCTTCGACATGGCCCAGGGCTGGTGGGGCGTCGACAACGCCGACCGCACCGTCAACCGCACCGGCAAGACCGGCGGCAGCAGCCTCTTCGACTACAAGGACACCAACTTCCTGTTCCACGTCGACCAGGCCTACATCGTGTTCGACGTGCCCGAGACCAAGCTGCAGGCCAAGGTCGGCCGCATGTGGTACGGCGTGGGCCACAAGCTGGTCCTGGACAACAACCTCGACGGCGTCCAGTTCGTCTACGACGGCAAGCTGAACCTGGGCTTCGCCAAGGTGTCCGAGGGCATGGACAACACCTCGGATCTGGACACCACCGCCGACGGCGGCACCGACGCCGAGGACGCCAACCTGGTCATGGCCCAGTACAAGGATTCCTACAAGGGCACGGACTACGAGCTCTTCGGCCTGGTCTACCGCGACAACGGCGATGACGACGGCACCACCTACATGCCCAACGACATCAACTACTTCCGCTCCCGCTTCACGCCCAGCATCAGCGAGCTGAACATCTTCGGCGCCGCGGGCAAGTACAAGACCGGCGGGCTGACCCTCGACGGCGAGTTCAACTACCTGACCGGCAAGGACGATGTGGCCAACACCGCCATCAGCGGCGTCAACCAGCTGAACGACGTCAACGACGGCGACATCTCGGGTTACAACCTGTACCTGAAGGCCAACGACAAGGTCACGCCGAAGTTCGACATCGGCGGCGTCTTCGGCATGGGCTCGGGCGACGACGACCTGATGGGCGGCGACGGCAACGTCAACAAGCTGCGCACCTCCGGCTTCTTCTACGTGACCGAGGTCTGGGAAGACTCGATCATGCCGGACGAGGAAGGCATCACCCCCCAGGGTCTGGGCGCTCCGAACGTTCGCGCCTACCGCGAGCTCGAGAACACCACCCTGTTCCAGATCAACGCGACCTACAACGTGCATCCGAAGGTCAGCATCTTCGGTTCGTACACCAAGATCAAGGCGACCGAGGCCATCAACGCCTGGTCGTACGACAGCGTCGCCGACGAGACCACGTTCGGCTCCGCCAACTCCACCGACCTCGGCGACGAGATCGACTGGCGGATCACCTGGAAGATGCAGCCGAACCTGATCTTCTGCTTCCGCGGCGGCGTGTTCATGCCCGGCGACGCGGCCGGCTACCTGATCAACGGCCACAACAACCAGCTGGAGAACGCCTGGGAGCACAAGACCACCGTCACCCTGAAGTTCTAATCAGGGC
>CAYLMM010000117.1:3117-3423 GCA_964384825.1 uncultured Fibrobacteraceae bacterium | reverse complement strand
GAATCTCGCTGGAGAGAGCGACCGTGCGCTCGTAGGTCACGAAGGCGTCCGCCTCCGCCTCCTGGTCGGGATCGGTCTTGGTCACGGTCAGCGTGATGGCTCCGGCGGCGCCGTCGACGGCCACGGCCACGTGGGCCCATTCGCCGTCGGCGAGACGCGCCTCGGGAACGGCCTCGACGGTCTGGTCGCCGATCGTCACGGTCACGTCGCCCTCGGCGTCGAGCGCGATCTTGTAGTTGATCTCGTTCGCGGCGCCGACGGTGCTCTTCTTGGTCAGAATCTCGCCCGCGCCCGCGGCGGCGGCCG
>CAYLMM010000117.1:0-3017 GCA_964384825.1 uncultured Fibrobacteraceae bacterium | reverse complement strand
CGGTCAGATCGAGCACGCCGTTGTCGAGCGGGCTCAGGGAGTCGAGCGGATCGGTGCCGGCGCCGTACTCGTCGCCGTCGAGGCGGGTGTCGTCGTCGGTGTCGTCGTCGGTCGGGTCGGTGCCCTCGATCTGCTCGAGCGCGTCGACCAGCCCGTCGTTGTCGCTGTCCTCCTGGCCGTCGCCGGTGCCGTCGTCATCGCTGTCGATGTCGTTCGGATCCTGGCCGGTGAGGTACTCGTAGAGGTCGTTCAAGCCGTCGCCGTCGGTGTCGGCGGCGCCGTCGTGGCCGAGGTCGCCGAAGTTCTCGATCTCCCAGTCGTCGGCCATGCCGTCGCCGTCGCTGTCGACGGTGGTCAGCGCGCCGTCGTCGGTCTCGAAGCTGGCGCCGGCGATCTCGCCGTCCACGTCCTCGTCGAGGCGGCTGGTGAAGTCCTCGGCGGTCGCGCCGGCGTCGTCGAACGGATAGTAGGCCACAAGCCCGGCCTCGTCGCCGACCAGCGTCGCGTGGCGGTCGGTTGCCAGCTCGGCGGCGTCGCGCGCCACGTCCCAGACGCGAAGCTCGTCGACCCGGCCGGCGAAGGTGGCGCCGCCGAGCACGAGGTCGCCGTCGTCTGTCGGAATCTCGCTGGACAGCGCGACCGTGCGTTCGTAGGTGACGAACGCGTCCGCCTCGACCGGCTGGTCGGGATCGGTCTTGGTCACGGTCAGCGCGACCGTGCCGGCGGCGCCGTCCACGGCGACCGCGACGTGGGCCCACTGGTTGTCGGCCAGGCGCGCCTCGGGCACGGCCTCGACCGTCTGGTCGCCGACCGTGACGGTCACGTCGCCCTCGGCGTCCAGCGCGATCTGGTAGTTGATCTCGTTCGCGCCGACGGTGCTCTTCTTGGTCAGAATCTCGCCCGCGCCCGCGGCGGCGGCCGGCTTGATCCACAGCTCGGCGGTGAAGGCGGAGAGCGCGAGCTTGCGCTGCTCGGCGTTCAGCGCGACGGTCATCGTCTCGGTCGCGGCGAACTCGAGCACGCGCAGAACGTACGGGCTTCTGCTGTCGAGCGGATCGGTCTGCGCGGTCGGCGTCAGCGCGGTGGCCGTGCCGCCGGCGTCGTCGGTCACGAGCACCTCCTCGCCGTCGCTGAGCCCGTCGTCGTCCGTATCGGTCACGTCCGGATCGGTTCCGTAGGCCTGCTCGTCGATGTTGCTCAGGCCGTCGTTGTCGTCGTCGGCGTTCAGCTCGGCGGGCGTGTTGCCGGAACGCGGATCCCAGCCGAGATAGAACTCGTACAGGTCGCTCATGGTGTCGCTGTCGCTGTCGGTGGTCTCGTCGGCGACCGTCTCGTCGCCGAAGAACTTCGCCTCCCAGAGGTCGGCGATGCCGTCCCCGTCGGCGTCCGCGTCCAGATAGAGGAAGGTGGCGTCCTCGTCCGCGTCGTCGGCCAGCTCGGCCAGGTCGGCCACGACCGCGGTGCCGGCGGGCACGGCGGCGTAGACGGCGTTGTCGACGGCCGCGAGCGGACCGTCGAAGCGGTGCGCGGCCAGGAACGACTCGGCGGAGTCGCCGCGATCGTCGAAGCGGTAGTAGGCGGCCAGGTCGGCGTCGTCGCCGTCCACGGTCGTGGCGCGGTTGTCGGCGATCTCGTCGGCCGTGCGGGCCGTGTTCCAGATGCGCAGTTCGTCGATCTGCGCCTGCAGCGTGTCGCCGCCCGCGGGCGCGTCGCCGAGGTACAGCGATCCGGCCGCGCCGGCGATGCCGCCCTTAAGCTCGGTCTCGGTGCGCGTCTCGATGCCGGTGTCCGCGTCGTAGACGGTCAGCGCGACCACGCCGTTGACCCCGTCCGGGAAGGACAGCGCGGCGGCCACGTGCACCCAGCCGGCGCCCGCGGAGAGGTCGCTGTCGAGCGCGACCGTCTCGACCGTGTCGTCGAGCGTGCGGTAGGCGATGGTCAGATCGCCGTTGTCCAGCGCGAGCGCGAAGTCGTCGCTGCCGCCGTCGCTTCTGGCCTTGCGGGCGATCACGCCGTCGTTGTCGACGCTCAGGTTCAGCCAGGCCTCGACGGTCATCGAGCCGGTCAGCACCGGACCGATGGCCACCTTGGCGCAGTCGGTGGCCGCGCCGGTCAGATCGAGCACGCCGTTGTCGAGCGGGCTCAGGGAGTCGAGCGGATCGGTCCCGGCGCCGTACTCGTCGCCGTCGGTTCTGGTGTCGTCGTCGGTGTCCGCGTCGGTCGGGTCGGTGCCCTCGATCTGCTCGAGCGCGTCGACGAGGTTGTCGTTGTCGGTGTCCTCCTGGCCGTCTCCGGTGCCGTCGTCATCGCTGTCGATGTCGTTCGGATCCTGGTCGGTCAGATACTCGTAGAGGTCGTTGAGCCCGTCGCCGTCGGTGTCGGCCGTGCCATCGTGGCTCAAGTCGCCGAAGTTCTCGATCTCCCAGGCGTCGGCCATGGCGTCGCCATCGCTGTCGACGGCGCTCACAGCGCCCTCGCCGATCACGAAGGAGGCGGTGCCGGAAAGCTCGCCGTCCACGTCCTCGTCGAGACGGGCTGTGAAGTCCTCGGCCGTGTCGCCGTCGTCGTCGAACGGATAGTAGGCGACAAGGCCCGCCTCGTCGCCGGCCAGCGTGGCGCGGCGGTCCGCGGCGAGCGTGGCGCCGTCAAGAGCGCCGTCCCAGACGCGAAGCTCGTTGACCTGGCGGGCGATGGAGGCGCTTCCGAGCGTCAGGGCGCCGTCGTCCGTCGGAATCTCGCTGGAGAGAGCGACCGTGCGCTCGTAGGTCACGAAGGCGTCCGCCTCGGCGGGCTGGTCGGGATCGGTCTTGGTCACGGTCAGCGTGATCGCTCCGGTGGCGCTGTCGACGGCCACGGCGATGTGGGCCCATTCGCCGTCGGCGAGACGCGCCTCGGGAACGGCCTCGACGCTCTGGTCTCCGATCGTCACGGTCACGTCGCCCTCGCCGTCGAGCGCGATGGCGTAGTTGATCTCGTCGACGGCGCCGACGGTGCTCGTCTTGGTCAGAATCGTTCCG
>CAYLMM010000116.1:0-3446 GCA_964384825.1 uncultured Fibrobacteraceae bacterium | reverse complement strand
ATGCCGCGGGGCGACGCCCGAAGGCCGAATGCCCCGGTAATGGCGAGGCGGGGGATGTGGTGAACCATGGCGGCGGGGGCGTCGCGCAGGCGGCGGGAGGCAGGATGCCGGAGCCGCCGGAGCGCCGAGAGAGCCCGGCGCAGGACGCGCCGGGCGAACGCCCCCCGACGCCATGGTTCACCACATCCCCCGCCCCCCCATCACCCCGCATCCGCCTCCGGTCAGTCCACCACCACGACCACGAGCGGCATCCCGGTCAGATACCGCGCCCCGACCCGTCGCACGTCCGCCAGAGTGACGGCTTCGTAGCGGTCGAAAGTGGCCCCGTAGGATGCGAAGTCGCCGTCGAGTTCGGCCATGGTCAGATGGTAGGCCTGGCCGATGCTCGAGAGGCGGCGCATCATCAGGCGGCCGGTGCGCGAACTGCGGATGCGGTCCAGTTCCGCCGCGGTCACCGTCGCGGGATCGAAGTCGCGCAGCGCGGCGGTCAGGGCCTCTTCGGCGGCCGCGAGATTCTCGCGCCGCGGGCTGATCCAGGCGTTGAAGACCGAGCCTTCGCCGTGGGCGGCGAGAGCGGCGCCGACGCTGTAGGCCAAGCCGCGGGTCTCGCGCAGGTCGCGGCCGAGGCGATCCGAGATCACGGCCGTCAGAAGATCCAGCGCCGGGATGTCCTCGGCGGCGACGTCGAGGATCGAGGCCGCGCGCACGGCTCCGGAACGGCCGCCGAGCTTGGCGGTGATGCGGGCCGGCGCCTCGGTGGGCTCCAGGGACGGCAACGCGGGCTCGGGACCGTTGCGCCGCGGCAGATTCTGCTCGACGATCCGCGCGATGCCGTCGTGCGACAGGGGCGAAACCACCGTCAGCACCAGGTTCGACGGTGCGAAAACACGGCGGTAGACGGTGCGCAGCTCGTCGTAGGTCAAGGCCTCGACCGACGCGACCGTCCCCTCCGGCGGCAGGGCCAGGCCGTGATCTCCGTAGAGGGCTGCGTTCAGCAGTCCGCGCGCCGCGTATCGGGATTCCCCCGCGCGCCGGCGCAGCAGGCTCAGTTCGGCGCGCTGCTCGCGCCGGAAATCCTCGGCCGTGAAGCTGCCGTGCTGGATCATGCCCAGCAGCAGCAGCAGCGCCTCGGGCCCCTGCGCCGCGGCGGTCTCGAGCCGGATGTACGAGAAGCGGCCGGTGGTGGTGTAGTCGTCCATCGGGATGCGGGGGTCGTCCACCGTCTTGAGCCGGACGCCCAGGTTGCGCAGCTTGCGGCCCAGACATTTCTGGTCGCAGCCGCCCACGCCGCTGGTCAGCAGCCGGTGGACCAGGTTGACCGCGCCCGGCCGGCCCTCGTCCACCACGGCCCGGCTGCGGGCGGCGAGATGGACCGCGAAAAGCGGCGATCCCGGATTGCGCAGGGTCAGCAGGACGGTCCCGTTGGCCAGCATCGAACGCTCGACCGTCGGCTCGGACGTCTCGGCGCCCGAACCGGGAATCACGACGCCGGCGGCCGGCGCCGGCGATGCGTCAGGCCTTGCGCCGCCGGGCATCCCCTTGGGCGCGCTGCCCGGCATTCCTCCGGGCATTCCACCCGGCATCCCTCCGGAGGAAACGCCCGCCGGAGCGCCTTCGCGCGGCAGCACGTGCAGCACCAGATGCGGGCTGTCGACAAGATAGGCGCCCATCACGCGGGCTACGTCGTCGGCCCGCACCTCGGCCAGATCATCGAGATAATTCAGGAAGAAATCGACGCCGCCGCGGCTGATCGCATCGGCGTACATCACTCCCAGATGCCGCAGCTGCTCCCTGTTGACCAGCGTCGCGGTCTGCTCGGCGCGGATCACGGCGTTAACCGCGTCGTCGGCGACGCCCCATTCCTGGGCCCGGTCCAGGGCGGCGCTCACCAGGGAATGGCAGGCCGCCGGTTCGAGATCGTCGGGCAGGGTCATGGTGAACACCAGCCGCCCCGATCCCTCGGAACGGTCCCAGCCGATCTCGAGTTCGGGCCGCCGGTCCTCGGGCGCCGCGTCGATCGCCGCGGTGAGGATGCCGTCGCCCGGCGCCTCGAGCAGGCGCACCAGCGCCAGGAAGGGGAAGAAGTCCGGCGAGCCGTAGCCCGGAGCCTCCCAGGCCAGGGCCAGGACGCGCTGCGATCCGCCGCGGCGGGTCACGGTGCGGGTGCGGTCGATGAACGGCGGAGCGACCGGCTCGGGCCGCTTCACGGTTCCCGGCGGAATCGAGCCGAAGTACGTTTCGAGCAGGGCGATGGCCTCGTCGCGGTCGAAGTTGCCGGCCAGGGTCGTGACCATGTTGTTCGGCACGTAGTGGTTCCGGTAGAAACCGACCACCTCGTCGCGGTCCAGGGCCGCGATCGTGGCGCGGGTTCCCAGCACCGGCAGCGCCCGCCCGGTTCCGGCGTAGAGAACGTCGCGCAGCGTATCCTCGACGAACCCGTCGCCCCTGTCGGCCGACATCGCCAATTCCCCCAGCACCACGCCGCGCTCCTTCTCGAACTTCCCGGCCGGGATGGTGGAGTGGAAGAGCATCTGCGACTGCAGGTCCAGCCCCGCGGCCAGCGACCCGTCGGGCAGAACGGTCATGAAGTTGGTCTCGAACCCGGCGGTGTTGGCGTTGTTGTACGCGCCCAGGCTGTCTGCCAGGTCGTAGAGGGCGTCCTGGTCGTACTTCTCGGTGCCGTTGAACAGCAGGTGCTCGAGCATGTGGCTCATGCCGCTGGTGCGGAAATCCTCGTACGCCGAACCCACGGCCACCTGCGTGTAGATCCCCACCATCGGCTGGGCCGGATTGGGCAGCAGCAGAACACGCAGGCCGTTGTCCAGACGCAGGGCCTCGACGCCGTCGGGCAGATCCGGGAACCGGGGCTCGTCGCCCGCGGGATCGTAGACCGGTTCGACCCAGGTCCGGGACGGCTGTTCGAGCTGGCCGGAAGCCGCGGCGGGCGCGACGAGCCCCGCGACGGCGACCAGAACGGCGAGGGCCGCCGCGCAGAAGCGGCGGCCGCGGGGAATTCCGAGGCTGGACACAGGTTCGGTCATGGTTCCTCCCGGCGCGATCGGAGCGCGGCCCAGGCGCCGTCCGCGCCCTGGATCAGGAAGCGGGGGCGGCGCGGACGATATCCAGGAACGGCTCGGCGTCGAGGCTCGCGCCGCCGATCAGTCCGCCGTCGATATCGTGCCGGTCGAGCAGATCGGCGGCGTTGCCCGGCTTCATGCTGCCGCCGTAGAGGATCCGCGTGTCGGCGGCCGAATTCCAGTCGAGAAGTTCGCCGACCACTCCGCGCGAGAAGGCGTGGATCTCCTGCGCCTGCTCGGGGGTGGCGGTCTCGCCGGTGCCGATGGCCCAGACCGGCTCGTAGGCCAGCACCAGGTTCTCCGGAGTCGGCGCGGCCAGCTTCGGCAGCACGTTCTCGAGCTGTTTCACCACAACGGCCTGCTCGGCCC
>CAYLMM010000115.1:0-3496 GCA_964384825.1 uncultured Fibrobacteraceae bacterium | reverse complement strand
GGCCGATGCCCGTGCTGCCCGTGCCGCTCTGGGACGGCGGGCCGCTTCAGGGTTCGTTGCTGCTGCACGCGGAGCAGGGCTTCGGGGACACGATCCAGTTCTGCCGATACGCGCCGTTTCTCGCCCGTCGAGGATGCCCGGCCCGGTGCGGATCGTCGGCGATCCCTTCGAGCAGCGAGGGCGGTCCGAGCAGCACCATGTCGGTGTCGCCCTTGAGCCCCAGGAAGGTATTGATCACGTGACGGGTGCGCGTGTAGCCGGTGGTGTCGAACAGGAAGAGCAGCCCCTGGCCGTCGGAGAGCGCGGCCAAGGCCTCGGAAGGCGAATCATGGACATGCAGATCGATATCCGGCAGCTGCCACATCGCCACCGTCTTGTAGAGCGCGGGCCGGCGGCCCAGAAGAACGAATGTCGAGCGTCCCAAGACGCACCTCCTGCAAATCTGTCACCCAGGCTGTCAGGCAGCATCATACACCAAGACGGGGCAGATTCCAGAAAAACCGCTCAGGCAGGGATTTGACGAGGAGAGAATTCGATGATGAGCCTTGCTGGAAGGTGACAGGCTGGGCCCGATTCAGGGAACCGAGCCCCGGAATTGCCGATCAGACGGTCCGGTGCAGATACTCAACGCCGGCGGGACGGGAGGGCCGGCGGGTCCGGCCGGCGAGATCCTCGAGCGTTCCGGCGGCTCGCTGCACGCGGCCGAGCAGTTCCTCGAGAGCCGCGAGCGAGGCTTCGGTGACCGGCTCGCTGGGCTGCATGTCGGTGCGGGTGAAATCGGCCTGCCGCTGCATGCTGGCGCCGGTCGCGCTCTTCTTCTGGGCCTGGTAGGCGGCCAGTCCGCGAGCCGCGGCCAGCGGGGCATTCGCAGCCGGCCGACCGGCCGCGTCGCGAGCGCCGGCCCGCCGGCGCATGCTCCGCAGGTAGACGCCCACGATCAGGGCGGTTCCGACCGCGGCGGCCGCCACCGCGCCGAGCCACATCAGGGTCGTATCTCCGCTCTCGAAGATCTGCAACATGCTGTCCACGATTCCTCCCGGGGCCGCTCAGGCCCTAGTATCGACTTTCAATCCGACGCCCACGGAAATTCCGTCGGCGCACTGATCATCCTCATTCCGCGCGTCATCCTGCTCTCGCCGCCGCTCGTCGTCCGAAGCCTTCTCTTCCGGATTGCGCTGCGGCTCCTCGGAATCGCGCACCTTCTCGACCTTGGTCTCACGGCGCTCCTCGAGCTGGCGGGAGGCCGGCGGCGCTTCACGCGCCGGACGCTCCTTCAGCTGGGTCCGCGCCACGTTTCCGGATTGGGCGATCGTTGCCTGGATGGACATCCCGTCGGCCGGCATCATCCCTCCTTCCGGATCTTGTCAAACCTGCGGCAATACGCCGTTGGCAAGCAGGATCGAGGCCAGTTTGACCATCAGCACGGTCGGCAGAGCCGCGCCGGCCATGATGTTCATACGGGCCTTCAGGGGCACCAGCTCGGGTTCGCCGCCTCCGGCGCCCGATCCGGTGGATCGGCCCTTGTTCTCGCGAATTTCCCGGCTCAACCGGCCCAGGGATTTCTTGCCCTCGCTCTGGCGGATGCGGCTGCGCAACCGCAGGACGGCCTTGGTGTGGATCTGGCAGACCCGCGACTCGGTCACGTCCAGGATCTCGCCGATCTCCTTGAGCGTGAGATTCTCGTAATAGTACAGGACCAGAACCAGCTGCTCCTTGCGAGGCAGGTCCTCGAGGCTGCTGGCGACCAGCAGCTTCATCTCGCGCTCGGTCACCGTCTGCTCGACGTCCTCGGATTTGGGATCGGGCAGGTACTCCCCCAGCGATGTCGACTGCTCGTCGTCATCGCCGGAGATGTCGGCGTCGAGCGAGACGATCGAGGTCACCGCCACCTCGTCGACCAGCTCGTCCAGTTCACTCAGGTCGATGCCCAGCGCGTGGGCGACCTCGGAATCGGTGGCCGGCCGGCCCAGACGGGCCTCCAGCTCGGCGTAGGTCCCCTCCAGCTGCTTGGCCTTGCGTCGCAGCGAGCGGGGGATCCAATCCTGGCTGCGCAACTCGTCGAGGATCGCGCCGCGGATCCTCGGGATGGCGTAGGTCTCGAACTTGATGCCCCGCCCGGGATCGAAATGATCCACGGCCTGGATCAGGCCGAGCAGGCCGGAAGCCTCGAGATCGCCGAATTCGACGTAATGCGGCAAGCCTATCGCCAGCCGGCCTGCCACATATTTGACCATCCTCACATGAGCCTCGACCAGTTGCCGACGCGCGTCCTGATCCCTCTTGGTGATCAGAAGCTGCCAGAGATCGGCGTAAGGGATGCGGGTCGTCTGAGTCATCGATGACCTCTCTGTCGGGTTTGTTCAACGCTCATGTTTCCAGCAGTTTCCATGCCAATACCTCTACGCGCCGGCGGATCTGCCGCGACCCCTGGAGGCGGAATCGGTCCGGACGGCTTCCTCGCTGCGGCCCTCGTCCACGACGCCGGTGCGGAAGACCACCGCCAGCAGGGTGGAGACGCCGTAGATGACCAGGTACGAGATGAACGTCCTCTTCAGGACGATCAGCAGGGCGTCGCCGCGCACCAATCCGGTCAACAGGGCCGCCAGGGCCGCGAGGGTCGCGAGCATGCCGACAAGCTTCTGCATCCTCATCCTCCTCAGCAGCTTTCCGCCACGGCCGCGACCGTCTCGGCGGGAAGGGCTTCGCCCAGGATCGAGCGGAGCAGTGCGGAGCGATCGGCGATGCCGGCCTCGGCGCCGTGGGTGGTTCCGCCAGCGACCAGCGAGTGGCGATTATTATTCATAACTTTCCTGAAGGACTGGCCACCTTTACCGCAGCTCTTTCCGATCCCAGTTTAGGTTTGGCGATTGCGATAGCCATAGCCATTCACAATATTCCGGAAGGGATTGCGGTTGCAGTTCCGTTTTATTATGCCACCGGAAACCGTAAAAAGGCTTTTCTATTATCCTTTCTGAGTGGATTGTCAGAGCCTGTGGGTGCAGTGATCGGCTTCCTTATACTAATGCCGTTTATGACACCCCTGGTATTTGGAGTTATCATGGCAGGTGTCGCAGGGATTATGGTGTTTATCAGTCTGGATGAGCTTCTGCCCGCTGCCGAGGAGTACGGCGAGCACCATCTTTCCATCTACGGCGTTGTGGCCGGCATGGCAGTGATGGCGGTGAGTTTGTTGTTGTTTGTATAGGGGGACTGGGACACAGTGGGCACAATGAGACACAAAGGGCTCGAAGGTTAATGTGAATAAAAATTGATTTCGTATCTGAGTAATTTTCTCTGTACCATGAATGTACCCCATGAAACGAAAAGCCCCTGTTAAGGCGCGACCTCTCTGTAGCACAGTCTGCAAAGAACCGCAAGCCCCGGTCGGGGCGGCCTCTCTTTTACACTTGAAGATTAATCGGGATGCTATCAAAAGGAGTGTTGTTTTTCTGTTAATAATATTATAATTTTGTTTTGGTCTAAAACACAAATAATG
>CAYLMM010000114.1:0-3566 GCA_964384825.1 uncultured Fibrobacteraceae bacterium | reverse complement strand
ACCGATTCCTAGGGTGTGTGTAGGATATCCTCCGGATGAAGAAGGGTTTTCGAAGGCCTCAGGAACCGCCCTGGGAGGCACGATGAGTAGTTCTTTTGAAGAGCGACTGGCCAGGCTGAACGAGTTGCGCGACGAGGCGCATCTCGGGGGCGGGCAGGGTCGAATTGATAAGATCCACGCCAAGGGGCGGCTGACGGCCAGGGAACGAATCCATCTACTTCTGGACGAAGGGTCGTTCCTCGAGGCGGGCGTGTTCGTGACCCATCGCGAGCCGGGGGTCGAGGACACGCCTGTGGGCGACGGGATGATCACCGGGTCCGGGCGGATCGACGGGCGGCAGGTCTACGTCTTCGCGCAGGATTTCACGGTGTTCGGCGGGTCGATGAGCGAAAGCAACGCGCTGAAGGTCTGCCGGCTGATGGATCAGGCGCTGGAGAACGGCTGTCCGGTGATCGGGCTGAACGACAGCGGCGGGGCGCGGATCCAGGAAGGCGTGAAATCGCTGGGCGGCTACGCCGAGATCTTCTGGCGCAACACGATGGCCAGCGGGGTGATCCCGCAGATCTCGGCGGTGATGGGGCCCTGCGCGGGCGGGGCGGTCTACTCGCCGGCGATCACCGACTTCACGCTGATGGTCGACAAGACCAGCCACATGTTCGTGACCGGGCCGAACGTGATCAAGATGGTCACCGGCGAGGAAGTGAGCTTCGAGGACCTCGGCGGGGCCAAGACCCACAGCTCGAAAAGCGGCGTGGCGCATTTCATGGCGCCCAACGACGCGGAATGCCTGCTGACCATCCGCCGGCTGCTGGGATTTTTGCCGCAGAACAACCTCGACGAACCGCCGCTGGAGAACCCCACCGACCGGTCCGACCGCTGCGATCCCGGGCTGAACAGCGTGGTGCCGGACGACCCGCGCAAGCCCTACGACATGCACGAGGCGATCAAGCGCGTGGTCGACGACGGGATGTTCATGGAGGTGCAGCCGCTCTACGCCACCAACCTGATCTGCGGCTTCGCGCGGCTGGGCGGCCGCCCGGTGGGCATCGTCGCCAACCAGCCGAAGGTCAACGCCGGGGTGCTGGACATCGACGCCTCGCTGAAGGGCGCGCGCTTCGTGCGGACCTGCGACTGCTTCAACGTGCCGCTGGTGGTCTTCGAGGACGTGCCGGGATTTCTGCCGGGCACCGACCAGGAGTTCGGCGGGATCATCAAGCACGGGGCCAAGCTGCTGTACGCCTTCTGCGAGGCGACGGTGCCGAAGCTGACGGTCATCACGCGCAAGGCCTACGGCGGGGCCTACGACGTGATGAACAGCAAGCACATCCGGGCCGACTACAACATCGCCTGGCCGACCGCCGAGATCGCGGTGATGGGGCCCGAGGGCGCGGTCAACATCCTGCATCGCGAGAAGCTGGCCGCGGCCGACGATCCGGACGCGCTGCGGGCCGAGCTGGTCGAGCAGTACAACGAGCGCTACGCGAACCCCTACATCGCGGCGGGGCTGGGCTATCTGGACGACGTGGTCGAGCCGGCGCAGACCCGTCCCCTGCTGATCGCGGCGCTGCACACCCTGCGCAACAAGCGCCAGGTGCTGCCGGCCAAGAAGCACGGGAACCTGCCGCTGTAGCCGTCGCGCAGACACCGACGCAACCGAGGGAGACGGCCGATGGACGGCGAGAAGAAACGCGAATTCCGCAAGGTGCTGGTGGCCAACCGGGGCGAGATCGCGGTCCGGGTGATCCAGGGCGTGCGCGAGGCGGGGATGCTGAGCGTGGCCGTGTTCTCGGACGCCGACCGCACCGCCCTGCACGTGCTGGCCGCCGACGAGGCCGTGCGGATCGGGCCCGCGCCGGCGAACGAGAGCTACCTCGACATCGAGCGGGTGCTGGCCGCCGCGCGCGAGACCGGCGCCGAGGCCGTCCATCCCGGCTACGGTTTTCTGGCCGAGAACGCCGACTTCGCCCGCGCCTGCGAAGAGGCGGGGCTGGTGTTCATCGGGCCGACGGCCGAATCGATCGAGCTGATGGGCAACAAGCTGGCGGCGCGGCGGTTGATGATCGACAGCGGCGTGCCGGTGATCCCGGGGACTTCCGAGGCGGTGACCGATCCGGTGGCGGCGCTGGCGGCGGCCGAAGAGATCGGCTTCCCGGTGCTGCTGAAGGCGGCCGCGGGCGGCGGCGGCAAGGGCATGCGCGTGGTGCGCGAGAACGACGACCTGGCCGGCGCCCTGCGGCAGACCATGGGCGAGGCCAAGTCGGCCTTCGGCGACGACGCGGTGTTCGTCGAGCGCTTCATCGACGAGCCCAAGCACATCGAGGTGCAGGTCCTGGGCGACGGCCGGGGCAACGTCATCCATCTGTTCGAGCGGGAATGTTCGGTGCAGCGGCGGCACCAGAAGGTGATCGAGGAATCCCCCTCTCCCAGCCTGGATCCGATGCAGCGCGAGGCGATCTGCGCGGCGGCGGTGCGCACGGCCGAGGCCGTGGACTACCGCGGCGCCGGAACGGTGGAGTTCATCCTGGCGCCCGACGGCGAGTTCTTCTTCCTGGAGATGAACACGCGGCTGCAGGTCGAGCATCCGATCACCGAGATGGTCGTGGGCGTGGACCTGGTGCGGGCGCAGCTCGAGGTGGCGCGGGGCAACGGCATCCCGTGGCGGCAGGAGGATTTGAGCCAGCGCGGGTGGGCGCTGGAGTTCCGCATCTACGCCGAGGATCCGGCCAAGAACTTCGCGCCGTCGATCGGCCGGATCACCGCGCTGCACGCGCCGACCGGCCCGGGCGTGCGGCTGGACACCGGCGTGTACGAGGGCTGCGACGTGCCCATCCACTACGATCCCCTGCTGGCGAAGCTGGTGGTATGGGCCGAGGACCGCGCCGCGGCGATCGACCGCGGGCGCCGCGCGCTCTGCGAATGCGTGCTGCACGGGCCGGGGCACAACATCCCCTTCCACCTGTGGGCGCTCGAGCAGCCGGCCTTCCACGACGGCGGCTATTCCACGAACTTCATCGACGAGAACTTCGACCCGGCCGACTTCATCGACCCGCTGCCCCCGGAGGATCGCGAGGCGCTGCTGACCGCCGCGGCGCTGTTCGAGGCCGACCGGCGGCTGACGGTGGTGCGCAGTCCCGATCCCTGCGGCGACTGCCCCGAGGACAGGCAGAAGAAACGGGCGTCGAACTGGCGGCGGTCGGCGCTGCGCGAGATGACCGGCAGGAAATAACGAAGGCGGCCGGCGAGGCCGCGGCGCCCGAGGCGAGACCCGAAAGGAACCCCGCGATGTGGCTGAAGAAACGCTACCTGCTGCGCCACGGCGACGAGCAGTTCACCGCGATGGTCGGCAGCCGGGCCGGGAACCTGACGGTGCAGCTGGACGACGGTGCGCAGCAGGAGGTCGACGCCCAGGTGGTGATGAACGGCCGCGCGCTGTCGCTGCGGCTGGGCAACCGGTCGCATCTGGTGCATCTGACCGGATCGGACGAACCGGGCCGGCTGGAGGCCACGGCGGTCGGAAGGTTCCTGGATCTGCTGGTGGTCGACGAGCTGCACGCCATGGTGCTGGA
>CAYLMM010000113.1:0-3672 GCA_964384825.1 uncultured Fibrobacteraceae bacterium | reverse complement strand
CGCGGCGACATCACCAGCCAGTTCGACATGCGCATGGTCGAGGAGATGGGCCTGCTGAAGATGGACTTCCTCGGCCTGCGGACCCTGACGGTGATCGACAAGGCGCTCGGGCTGGTGGCCGAGACCACCGGCCGGCGCGTGAAGCCCGAAGAGATCCCCATGGACGATCCGGAAACCTACCGGATGCTGCAGCTGGGCAAGACGGTCGGCGTCTTCCAGCTCGAGAGCTCGGGCATGCAGGAGCTGCTGCGCAAGATGCAGCCCGAGGCCTTCGAGGACATCGTGGCGGTCAACGCCCTGTTCCGCCCGGGCCCCCTGGGCGCCGGCATGGACCAGGTCTACGTCGACTGCAAGCACGGACGCCAGCCCATCGCCTACCCGCACGAGGACCTCAAGCCCATCCTCGAGGAGACCTACGGCGTGATCCTGTACCAGGAGCAGGTCATGCAGATCTCCAGCGCCATGGGCGGCTTCTCCATGGGCCAGGCCGACACCCTGCGCAAGGCCATGGGCAAGAAGAAGAAGAGCATCATGGCCGAGATGCGCGTGATGTTCATCGACGGGGCGATCGAGCGCGGCTACGCGAAGGATCTGGCCGAGAAGGTCTTCGACGACATGGCGTTCTTCGCCGAGTACGGATTCAACAAGTCGCACTCGGCCAGCTACGCGGTGCTCTCGCTGCAGACGGCCTGGCTCAAGGCCCACCATCCGGCCGAGTTTTTGGCTGCTACGACGACCACCGAGATGAGCAAATCCGACCGCGTCACCGAGCTGATCGACGAGGTCAAGCAGCTGAACCTGAAGATCCTGCCGCCGAGCGTCAACCGCCCGCGCGTGGAGTTCGGCGTCAAGGACGGGGCGATCGTCTTCGGGATGGGGGCGGTCAAGAACGTCGGGTCCAAGGCCATCGAGGAGATCCGACGCGCGCGCGAAGAGGTGCGGCGCGACTTCCACGACATCTTCGATCTCTGCGCCTCGGTCGATCTCGGCAGCATCAACCGCAAGGTCCTCGAGAGCCTGATCAACGCGGGCGCCCTGGACGAGCTCGAGGGCAACCGCCCGACCCAGCTGCACAACCTCGACCGCGCTCTTCAGTACGGCAACCGCAAGGCCCGCGACCGGATCGGGGGGCAGGCCTCGCTCTTCGGCGGCGCGCAGGCCGAGCTGGTCAAGCCGCAGCTCGAGCCGCGCGACCCGCAGGATCCGCTGGTCGAGCTGAGCCTCGAGCGCAAGGCGGTCGGGTTCTTCTTGTCCGGACATCCCTTCCAGGAATACCGCGAGTTCATGGATTCGGTCCCGGTCGCCGACACGCGCATCGCGCACCGCCGCGGCGAGGGGGAGTGGGTCGATCTGGCCGGGGTCATCACTTCGTTCAGCGAATCCCGCGACCGCAACAAACGGCTCTACGCGCGCTGCCATTTCGAGGACCGGGCCGGCATGATCGAGCTGACCGTCTATTCCAGCCTTTACGAGACCGCGGCTCCGCTGGTCCAGGGCGATTCCATCCTGCTGGTCGGCGGCAGGGTCCGTGCCCGGGGCGACAACGCGCGCGAACTGGTGGCCGACCGCATCGTCCCGATCGACGAGGCGTTGGCGGGATGGACCCGCGGGCTGCTGCTGCGGATGCGGATGGACGCCGACGGCAACGGGGAGCTGCGCGGGCTGGAGAACTTCCTGTCCGCCTCGTGTCCGCCCGAGGGGGAGGCGGGGGCTCCGGTGCTGGTCGAGGTGGCGCGCGGCGGGCGGAAATGGCTGCTGCGCTCGAAATCGCGCCGCGTCCAGCTTTCGCTGGATTGCCTGCGGCGATTGCGCGCCTTGCCCGGCGTGGCCGGCGTTTCGCTCGAATGCACCCTGCCCGCGCCCCAGCCGGCCCGCAAGCGCAACGGGGGTTTCCGCGGCCGCCGGGAGTCTTGACACTTCCCGGTGATCGTGGGTAGATTGCTGCTGAATCGGCGCCGGATCGTCCCGGCGCCGCGATCATATGGAGGGAGTCCCCGCCGTGGTACCCAGCAAGACGGCCTGGCTCGATTTCGAGCAGCCGATCATCGAACTCGAGGAGCGCATCCGCACCCTCGAGGACACCGCATCTTTGCGCGGACTGGACGTGTCGGCCGAGGTCGAGCGTCTGCACCGGCGGGTCAAGGAGCTGGGCGAGGAGATCTTCAGCGGCCTCGACCCCTGGCAGCGGGTTCAGCTGGCCCGCCATCCCCGGCGTCCTACGACTCTCGATTACCTCGATCTGGTCTTCGACCGCTTCATCGAACTGCACGGCGACCGCAACTTCCGCGATGATCCGGCCCTGGTCTGCGGCATGGCCTGGCTTGGCGATCACCGCGTGCTGGCGATCGGGCACCAGAAGGGGCGCGACACCAAGTCGAACATCCACCGCAATTTCGGCATGGCCCATCCCGAGGGCTATCGCAAGGCGCTGCGCCTGATGGAACTCGCCGCCCGCCACGGCCGGCCCGTGGTGACGTTCATCGATACCCCGGGCGCCTATCCCGGCATCGGGGCCGAGGAACGGGGCCAGGGCGAGGCCATCGCCCGCAACCTGCGCGAGATGGCGTCGTTGCCGGTGCCGGTGCTTGTGTTCATCACCGGCGAGGGCGGGTCCGGCGGCGCGCTGGCGGTCGGCGTCGGCAACCGCGTCACCATGCTCGAGAATTCGATCTACAGCGTCATCAGCCCGGAAGGCTGCGCGGCGATCCTGTGGCGCGACCGCGTCAAGGCTCCCGAGGCCGCTCGGGCGATGAAGATCACCGCGGCCGACGCCCTCGAACTCGGGGTTATCGACCGCATCCTACCCGAACCTCCGGGCGGAGCCCACCGCGACCACGCCGCCGCCGCGGCCGCGATCCGCCAGGGGCTGCTGAGCGATCTGGCCGAGCTTTCGGGACTCTCGGCCCACGAACTGGTCGACCATCGCATCGATAAGTTCCTGGCGATGGGCGTTTTCGACGCCCGGACCGCGGATGGCCGTTGACACGCTCCGCCGATTCGTTTATCCTGATTCAGCCAACCTCTTCAGGGATTCGTCCGGCCGGACGGAACTCTCTTTTCCGTGCGCCAACGATTCTTGCCCGTTCCGTTCCCATGGGTCTATGATGCTCGGCGTGATCGCCGTCAAATCGTCGCCGGACCGTTCGACGACGCGGCTCAGCGGATCGTTCATGAGGAGAGACACGTGCTCGACGACAACCTGCTCGATATCCTCGCTTGTCCGCAGTGCAAGGGGCCTTTGACTCCGGCTGCGGATCATTCCCATCTCGATTGTCCCGCCTGCGGCCTGCGCTACCGGGTCGAGGACGACATCCCGATCATGCTGGTCGAAGAGGCCGAGCCTCTCGCCGGTTCCTCCGAGGAGTCCTGACATCATGATTCCGGCGCCGGCCTTCCTTTCTCGGATTTCGGGTTTCTGCGCGACGGTCGCGGCGCTGCTCTGCGTCCTGCCGGGAATCGTCGCCGCCTCGGCGAATCGCCCCGTGCCTTCCCTGCGCGGCACCAGAGCCTGTGAGATGACGGCCTGGAGCGTGCGGCTAAGGCGCATGCAGATCTGTTGCTTATCATGGGGCTTTTTGTCCTGCTCACGCTGTTTTCCGCTTTGGCGCAGGTACTGTTAAAAACCAGTGCAAACAGAGTATACGAAAAAAAGATTAACGAATACCTGAATCC
>CAYLMM010000112.1:0-3764 GCA_964384825.1 uncultured Fibrobacteraceae bacterium | reverse complement strand
AAAATCGATATCACTAAGGTTGACCCGGAATACGCGACCATGACAGGGTGCTTTCACTGACCGCCAAAGCGGTGAATTTATATACATGCAGAATTTATAACCGAACGATCAGACAAACGAAACCCCGGTATTCGACCCGAAAAGCAAATCGAAGAGTTTTCGAGGCAATCCCGTTCCGCTATGGAGGGTTCGTCATGAAAAGAACTATCCGGACCAAAATGCTGTTCTTCACCGTTCTTGTCTTGTCGGCCATCGCCGCGAATTCCAATGCTTCGGACAAGGAATCATCGTCAACAAGGCACGCCTCTGTGTTTTCGGAATACCGGCAGCACCAAGGCGTTCTTCAAGGATGGAACCGAATCGAACACCGGTGGATGGATGTCCCCAGAAGAAAAGCCTCCGAAAAATCGGATCCTTCCACACTGGCCGAGCTTTCGAAATTTGAGATTATCGCCGCATCGCCCCCCCCTAAATCTGAAATCCTTTTTTCGGAATCATTCGAAGTGGATTCATGCCCGCATCATCCCGAATCGCCGCTTTTCGACAGGGGGCCCATTTGGGACAGTTGGGACGACTCCTACGATCCGATATTCGGTGATGGTGAAATCATCTGGGGTGCAACATGCGCCCGGGCGAGCGGGGGACAATCTTCGGCATGGTGCCGCAAATGGAAGCGCTTATGTCGACCGCAAGACAGTTCGGATCCCGATTCGACAGCATGGAATTATCTGGAGCCGGGTGAATCCATCGATATTTCGGAATATATCGAGAACGAGTTGATGATGGTCAATTCCGTGGATTGGCCCGACTATCTGCCCGCTACTCTAAAGATGGACGTCTATCCCGATTTCAATCTCCTCCAGTATTCAAACGGTAACTATTATGATTGGCTCGAGGTTCTTCTCTATGATCCCGAGACGGGATATTCCCATATGTTGGCGTCGATCCTCGAACCGGCGGAAGATTGGCTGACGCACAGCATCGTTTTGCCAAGCGAAGCTACCTTCGGTTCCAGCTTCCAGATCATATTTGCATACACCGGCCGCTTTGATCTCGAAAGCTTCGACGGCGCTTTCATCGATGAGATTTCGATATTCAGCCAAGATACCGATCTAGTGATCGCATCCGCATTCGACGACGGGGGCCAATTCAGCACCGATGATCCCGTGACCGTAACGGTTACCATACGCAACGACGGCAGCGATCCCTCTTCACCGAGCAGTTTGGCTTACGTTCAGAACTGCGATCTGCCGTCGCCCTATGAAGAACAGCCCCAATATACCGGGGTCGTGCCGGTGCCCGAAATTCCGCCCATGTCCTCGGTCGATGTGTCGGTGCTGATCGATTATGCCGCCGGCGCCGGAAGCAAGGCGGCGGGTACGATCATCACCCATGACCTCTCCTTCCGGATCGATCCGGACCATGAAATCCCCGAAACCGACGAGTACAACAACGATCTGGAGCATTGCGCGACGGCCACGTGGAACGTGATGCTGCCTCCGGTCGTGCTGATCCACGGCTACATGGGCGGAGGGCTGGTCAAGGACGGTGATCCGGTCTATGAAGAAAATCTGCTGAAAACCGTGCATACGATGACACTTGGATTGAACCGTATCGCCCGTGACGGGACGACGAATTACGAGGCCGACGGCGGGCGGATGACGGTTCCGGGAGCCTATTATCCGGAATGCGGTTTTCTCCGTAACGTCGGATCGTACTTACGAAATCCACTCGCGGGAATCAATACCGGATTGTCGCGATTGCCGGATATCTATATCGCGCAGGAATCGAGCCAGAACATGTGGGACCCGCTGATCGAAAACCTTACTCAGCAATACGGTTATGAATTGGAATACGATCTTTTCCTGTTCAACTACGACTGGCGCAAGGAGTTGAATCCCGAACGTCCGCTGCCCGACGGCCTGACGCCGTCCGTCACCAGACTGGACAGCCTGGTCCACCATATCCGCGACGTGGTGCATCATCAGGGTAGCGAAAGGCTGACGATCATAAGCCACAGCATGGGCGGGTTGTTGACCGAGGCTTATCTACGATCCAACCCCGACGATCATGGAGTATTCCGCTGGATCGCCCTGGGAGTTCCTTTCCAGGGAACGGTCGATGCCTTCTCCGGTCTGTACAGCGCCAACGCCGGTCCGGTCGCTGCGCTCCCTTTATTCGGCGACATCCTCTCTCCAACCGCCGCCCGCAAGACCACCGGTCTGGTCAAGAACTTCGTCCCTCATTGGGAGTTGTTGCCGACTCCGGCTTTCGACGATTCGGCCTGCAGCATTCCGGGCGCATGGGAAGGGCCGGAGGTCTTCGCTGAAGCCGGATCCTATCCGGCGAACATGCGGCGCATCAGTCTACCGGTCTATCCGCAGTACACGTGCGACGACATAGAAACGAACCGAAACGGCTGCCGGATTGATCCGTATGACCCGGAGGATCCGGATGAGTTGTGGGGGCATAATGAAGATGCGAGAAGGTATTCAAATGATTTTCAGGATGATTATTTAGATATGAATAATGAAACCATGATCCGCGACGTCGATACCTGGCTCCTGGTCTGTCCCAACCTCTACACTTTGCGCGGCGTTGCCCGCTATGGAAAAGCGAGTCGAACCTGGCCGTCTTTCATCAGCGAATCCCTGCGCTACAGCACCAAATACGACGCCTTCTTCTCCAGCGGCGACGGCACGGTGCCGCAGTGGAGTGCGGAAACGGTCAACGTCGAAAATGTCCATACTCGTTACTGCGCCTCGATACGGCATCGGGAGATGGTGCAGAACCAGGGCGTTGCGGATTTTCTGACGGCGATCGTCGCAGATGAGCCGTTGTTCCCCTACGACAACGATTTTCCGGCCGATCCCGCCAGTATCTTCGATCCGAGTTCCGTTTTCGACTTCTCCAACGGCTGGCTGTTCGAATGGCGGCTTGATGCCGCGGTCTGGCAATACGGTGGAAAAGGGAACTACGAGGAACTTCCGGTCTATCCGGTGTCGCTGGAATTGCTCGACCGGGAGACCGGGCAGATGCTGATCGGCACGACGCATCTGACCTCTCCGGAAGACCCGGAGGGAGAGGTCCTGCCGCTGGTGCTGAACCGGCGTTTCAAGGGAGTCTGCCTCGGTCAGCAAATCCTGGTCGGCAGCCATTGCATGGATCATATGTCGCTGCGGCTGGTGATCCGGCCGAGTCCCGAGATGTTCATCCCGGCCGAACCTCCCGTCGCCAAATCGGGCGCCGTGCCGGTGGATTCCGATTTCATCGTCCTGGGTCAGCTTGCGCTCCATGACGTGGACTTCACATGGTTGTTCCCCGATCTGGACCTAGGAGAAACCGAGTTCATCGAATTCAACCGATTGTCCGCGAACGGCTCCGCCTACGGCTTCCAGGCTTACGTCGATTTCGAGATCGCCGGCGGAGATGTCCTCGACCAGGAATTGCACCTGGTCGTCGACCGCGACGGCGACGGTTTCGAGGACGACGTCTTCACCCGCGTCTCCGAACCGGGGCCGCCTGTGTCCGATTCATTCCTGTTGACGGCCCATCCCAACCCCTTCAATCCCGCGACCGAAATCCGCTGGCGCTTGCCCGAAGCGAACGGCGAAAGTCTCGTCATCTACGATGTGACAGGCCGACCGGTCAGGCGCTACACTCTGGGCGGTTCACGGGAAGGCTCGTGGATCTGGGACGGCCGCGACGATTCCGGTCGCGACGTCGCCTCCGGCGTCTATTTCGCCGTCGTCCAGAATTCGTCA
>CAYLMM010000111.1:0-3809 GCA_964384825.1 uncultured Fibrobacteraceae bacterium | reverse complement strand
GTCGAGGCTGCACAGGAAGTGCAGCCGAGACGTCCTTCCGCCGCGCCCCCCACCCGCCTCGCCGACAGGCGGCCGCCCCCGAAATTATTTCCCGCATCGAGAAAATTCCCGGCAACCCTTCGGGCCCGGTCGCGTGTCAAAGGGAGGTGAGAGACAGCAGCACCCCCGGGAGATGATGTGGACCAGGAACTGTTGATCGAGTCGGCGGCGGCACGGGACCCCGCCGCCGAAAAGGCCCTCTACGAGGCGCACGTCGAACGGATCTTCCGGTTGGCATACCGGATGACCGGCGACAGCGCCCTGGCCGAGGACCTCACGCAGGACACGTTCCTGCGCGCCTTCGACCGACTCGACACGTTCCGCCGGGAGTCGGCTTTCGGCACCTGGCTCCACTCTATCGCCGTTTCGGTGATCCTCAACGGGATGCGCAAGGTCAGGATGTTGCGGACCAGGGAGACATCCCTGGACAACTCGGCGGCCGCGTGGCTGCCGGGGCCGCGGCAACCGGACACGGAACTGAAGCTGACGCTGCAGAGAACGATCGACGCTCTGGACCCCGATCAGAAGATGGTGCTGGTGATGCACGACATGGAAGGCTACAAGCATCACGAAATCGCCGAGATCATGGGCATCCGGACCGGTACGTCCAAGGCCCGGCTCAGCCGGGCCCGGGCAGGTCTGCGAAGGGTTCTCGGGGAATGTCGGACCGATCAGGAGGCCGAAGCATGAACGACGACCGGCGCATCGAGGAAGCGATCGGCGAGGCCCTGCTGGAGTACAACGCTCCCCCGGCCACGCCGCGCGAGGACATCTGGGCCGCGATGCAGAAGCGGCGCCGGGTCGTGCCGATGCCGCGCCGGCGCCCGCCGGTGCTGCGCTGGCCGGCGGTGGCGGCGGCGATCCTGCTGCTGGGCATCGGGATCGGCCGGATCTCCGAGCGCGGGTGGCGGGCCGATCCCTCGCCGGCGTCGGCGGTCGCCGGCATCGACCACCGGGAGTTCTTCCAGGCCGTGGCGATGCCGGTCCTGGGCCGGGCCGAAATCCTGCTGACCGGCTTGCGGACCGATTCCGAAGTTGCGCCCGAGCGGGAGGATCTGCTGGCGCGGGCCGACATGCTGCTCGGCGACACACGCCTGCTGATCGATTCCCCCGCCGCGGACGATCCCGAAATGCGTGAACTGCTGCTGGACCTCGAGCTGGTCCTGGCCCGGATCACCCGCTACGCGGCGGGCGACGACGGCGAGGCGGAATGGCTCCGCCGGGACCTGGAAAGCCGGACCCTGCTCCCGCGCATCCGCTGGCGGCTGCCCGCCGGCGACGCGCCGGTCACCCTCTAGGAGGACTCGACAATGCGAAACGACAAGCACGCGAAACGCAACAGGATGATCCTGCTGGCCGGGGCCGCCGTCCTGCTGATGGCGCTGGCCGCCGCGGCCTGGGCAGCATCCCCCGCCGACAAGGACTACGCCGCGGCGCAGAATGCCCTCGGCGAGGACGACTTCAACGCGGCTGCCGGGATGTTCTCCAGGTTCTACCGCGAACACGCCGACGACGGCCGCGCTGGTTCGGCCCTCTACTGGGAAGCCTACGCCCGCTATCGCGAAGGCGGGCGCAAGCAGCTGACCAAGGCGCGGTCGGTGCTGCGCAAGCTCGAGTCCCGCTTCCCCGATTCGGTCGAATCCGAGGACGCGGCGGAGCTGATGCTGCGCATCGAAGGCGCCCTGGCCCGGAGCGGCGATCCCGACGCCGCCCGCGCGGTGACCGAGGCCGCGCGATCGGAGATCGATCAGAAGGCCGACACCAGGCTGGCCGCCCTGAACGCCCTGGTGATGATGGATGAGGACAAGGCCGTGCCCATCCTGGAGAAGATCCTCGCCAACCGTTCGCCGAAGAACATCGACATCCGCCGGCGGGCGGTCATGCTGGCCATCGCGATCGACGACGAGAGAACCGCGCCCATCCTGCTGGACGTGATCCGCAACGATCCCGACCCGGAAATCCGCGCCAACGCGGCGATGGCCATCACCCATCTGTCCGGCGCCGAAGCCGTCAAGATCAGCCGCGAACTGATCGAACAGGACCAGCCGCCGCGGGTGATGAAGCGGCTGCTGCTCGGTCTCGGCGAGGCGGACGACCCGGAGGCCGGCGAGTTGCTGATGGAGATCGCCGGCGACGAGGACCGCGATCCCGACGTGCGCGGCATCGCCCTGCTCGCCCTCGGCGACCGCGAAGAACCCCGGACGATGAAGTACCTGCAGCGGGTCTTCGAGCAGAGCGACGACGAGGACATCCAGCAGAAGGCCCTGGTGGCGCTTTCCCGCTTCGGCGACGACAAGGACCTGCAGTCCTGGTTCATGGCCCAGGTCAAGGATTCGAACAATTCCATCGACACGCGCAAGATGTGCCTCTTCTGGGCCGTCGAGTCGGAGAACCTGGACGTGGCCGAGATCCGTTCGCTCTACGACGAGGCCGATGATCCCGAACTGCGCAAACAGGTGATCTTCGCGGTCTCGGAACTCGATTCCGACGCGGGCGTGGATCTGCTGATCGACATAGCGCGCAACGATCCCTCCCCCGACATGCGGCAGATGGCGATTTTCTGGCTGGGCGACAGCGGCGACGACCGCGCCCTGGAGTACCTGGAAGAACTCCTTTCCGAGGAATGAGGCGAACCATGAAGACGATGCTGAAAGTGCTGTTCCCGGTGCTGCTGGCGATCATGCTGGTGGTCGCCGCCGGACTGCTGTTCGCCGACGCCGACGCGGCGCCCGGGCGGATCGTGCCGTCGGATATGCCTGACGGCCGCGCCCTGTTCACCTTCCCCCTGGACGAGGGCGTCGAATATCACCGGAACTGCGTCATGTCCGACGGAAAGTGGATCGAGGAAGACCCCTGCACCGACGCATCGGTGCTGATGCGGATCGAGGACGGCCGGGTCGCCTCCCTGGAGATCATCGGCTGCCGCGAGCGCGCCCGGGAACTCGCCGGCTCCCGCCCGCCGCGCGACCTGGGCCTGGTCGATGGTCCGGCCTGCGCCGAGTTCCTGCTGTCGCTGGTGCGCGATCTGCCCGGCAATTCCGCCGAGGAAGCGGTCGTCGGCGCCGCGATCAGCCGCGACGCGGTGGTCTGGCCGCAGTTGCTGGAACTGGCCCGCGACGATGATCTGGACGGCGAGGTCAGGGAGTCGGCGGTGTTCTGGTTGGGCCAGGATACCGCGGAGAAGGCGACCGAGGGCCTCGAGGCGATCCTCGACGACGCCGACGAGGACCTCGAACTGCGCGAGCACGCCATCTTCGCGCTCTCGCAGGGCGGCGATTCGCGGGAAGCCCTGCCCACCCTGAAGCGCATCGCCGAGAACAGCCCCCATCCCCAGCTGCGGCAGACCGCCATCTTCTGGCTGGCGCAGTACGACGACCCCGAGGTCATCGACTACTTCGAGCGCATCCTGGTCGCGGACTGACCACGAAGCTCCAACAAGGCGGGCCGGGTTTTCCGGTCCGCATTTTTCGTGCTGTCGCGGGGGTCCGACGGTGGCCAGGGCTAGCCGATCCGACCATCTCCCGTTCCGGGTTATCCGGTCCCCGTGCTTATCGGCGGTCGCGCGGCCGGAGGGTGGTCGGGGGGCGGGCGGAGGCGTCGCGAAGGCGGCGGGAGGCAGGATGCCGGAGCCGCCGGAGCGCCGAGTCTCGGCTGCACAGGATGTGCAGCCGAGACGGCCTTCCGCCCGCCCCCCGACCACCCTCCGGCCGCCCGCAGAACATCGAAAAACGGGCGGAGCGGAAAACCCGGCCCGCCCGTTGGTGGATTCG
>CAYLMM010000110.1:0-3925 GCA_964384825.1 uncultured Fibrobacteraceae bacterium | reverse complement strand
CGATCCCCGTAGGGGACGCCATACGGATACAGCGGCCGATTTCGGCCGCTTTTTCTTTCCCCCTGCCTCACCCTTGCGACCGGTGAAACGTCGTCAAATACACCCCCGCCTCCCGCGGCTCGCTCCACGCATCGAACCCCAGCGCCCGCACCTTCTCCAGCATCGGCTCGGGCACGAACGGCGTGATCAATTCGTAGCCTTCGCCGGGCTCCAGGGCCTCCAGAGCCGCCAGCACCCGGGCCAGGGGATGTCCGCCGGACGCCAGTTCCTCGCGGGCGTCATAAGTCTCGACCACCGCGACGGTCGCCAGCCACGACGGCTGGCCGCCCGCATGATCCATCCGCGGCAATTCTACGGTTCGCGCGCCGCCGGCCGCGGCGCCGCGGGCGTTTTCGCCGGCGCCGGCTTCCTCTCCGCCCCCGACGTAGTTCAGCAGCCGCTGCTCGCCGGTCAGCGCGCGCTTGGCGGTCAGATCCTGGCTCACCTCCAGGGTGCCGAGGTAGCCTCCGTCCGCGTCCCGCAGCGCGAAATACTCGATGCAGATGAACTTGCCGCTCATCTCGATCCAGAACTGCGCGTGATCCTCGCGGCCGGCGTGGAAATCGTCGAGGATGCGCTGGACGGTGTCGACGCTCTTCGGCGGATGGCAGTACTGCACCTTGCGGCCCAGGATGGCGCGGGTGCGGGCGAAGATGCGTTCGCGGCCGTGGCTGAAGTAGCGCACGGTGTCGTCGGCGTCGACGAAGGTGATATCGAAGGGGATGGAGTTGAGCACGGCCTCGAGCTGCGCGGCGTCGAAAACGCCCGTCGGCAGGCGCATCCGGCCGTCAGCGGTTGTCGCCCTGGCCGGAGCCGCCGCGCCCTCGGGACGCCAGACCATGTCCGGCGCGGCCAGGCAATAGCCGATCTCCTCGCTGTCCGCGGCCACCTCTCCCCACTCGGCTTCGGTCAGGGTGTCGAGGCACATCGGCAGCAGAATCTGCCGTTCCTTGTCGATCATGCCCGAGACGGCCGCGACGGCCGGCAGGACACGGGACTCCAGCGTCGCCCCGGCCTCCTTGGCCGTCTTGCCCACCGCGCCGCGCAACGCCGCGTCGGCCTCGGCCAGCAGTTCGCGGGCCTCGTCGTGCTTGCCCCACATCACCGTCGGCGGACCGGTGATGCCGTGCTTCTCCAGGAAGGGGAACAGCAGGTTCTCCTTGCGCAGGTAGTGCTTCTCGACATCCATCATCGCGTTGAAGCGCACGCGCATGTCCTGGACGAGTTCGGTCGCGTCGGCCGCGTCGTCCAGCTCGGCGATCCGCGCGGACAGATTCTCCAGCGCGGCGGTCTCCCAGCCCAGGGCCTCGTTCTCCTCGCCCATGACCCGGGCCGGATGCCCCGCGGGCAATTCGGCCTGCGGCCCGGCGTCCAGGGCCCCGCGCAGGGCTTCGGTATGCACGTCGCATAGCTCGAGGATCTCCTCGGCGGGCATTCCCTCGGCGATCAGTTCCTGCTCGACCTCGACCACCTCGTCGTAGGGCACCTTGCCCAGCAGGTTCACCAGGCGGGGCCGGACGGCGTCGGGCGCCTCTCCCGCGTGCAGCTGGCCGATCATGTGCTTGAGCAGTTCCTTGCGCCGGCCGCGGTCGTGGATCAGTTCACTCATGCTCGGTCCGCCCTTCCCCGTCCGGAAAACGATTCGTCGACCATCATCGAATTGCGGACAGGATAGGTCATTCATTTTCTGCTGCCACGATCACCGCTGTGCTTTTCCCTTGAAATCATCCTGTTTTTTCGACTATGATACGAGCCGGTTCCAGGGCACTCGCCTGGAGAGGAGTGTTTGGCGACAAACCCAATTTGTTCGCCCCCTTGAGGACCATCTCTGCCTAAGCATCCGATCGCCCCCGATTTTCCCCAAGGCCGATCCGGCATCAACCTGCCGCCGCCGTCGTTCGTCCCGGCACGGCAGGACGCGGTTCCGTTCCCAATACGCGCTTCGATCGCCGCGGAACATCGCCGCCCCCGTTCCTTTCGGCAGTGAAGCCCCCAGTTGCTGGATACTCGCCGTTGGAGGTTCCAAAAACATGAAGGCGAACGTGTTCCTGGCCGTGACCCTCGCCGCCGTATGCATTCTCTGCGCCCCCGGGATCACGGAGGCCCAATGCACCACGACCGACCTGGTCGACATCGGCAACCCGACTTCCGAAAGCGGACACAACCTGCAGCACTGGGGCCCGATCGAGCCCGCGACCTCGGGCGGAAGCTACGGCTCTGTCGCGGACTGCCGCCCGATCTACGCCCCCGAGGACGGCGACGACTGGGCGACGATCGATCTCGATTTCGGCGCCGACCCGACCGTCTGCAAACTCCTGACCCTCACCCACCTCGACGGGTTGGCCAAGGATCCCTTCGAGGTCTGGATCGGCGGCGCGATGGTCTTCGCCTATCCCGGCGACGAGCTGACGTCCGAGATCTGGCACCAGACCGTGGTTCCGGTCTGCGCCTCGGGCGTGCAGACGGTGAAACTGGTCTCGACCGCGGCCCAGTGGGCCCAGTGGTCGACCTACGGGCAGATGTGCTTCGACGAGATCGAGGTCGAGCAGTGCCCGACCGACTGCACGATGCTCGACATGGTCGATATCGGCAATCCGACCTCCGAGAGCGGGCACAACCTGCAGCACTGGGGCCCGATCGAGCCCGCGACTTCCGGCGGCGGCTACGGCGGCATCGCCGACTGCCGGCCCGTCTACGCCCCGGAGGACCACGACGACTACGCCACGGTCGATCTCGACTTCGGCGACAACGAGTTGAACGCCAAGTGCCTGACGATCCACCATCTGGAAGGCATCGGACTCGACGCGTTCGACCTCTACATCTATCCCCAGGGACATTCCGAACTTTCGCGCCGGATCCTGAACTATCCGGGCGACAGCCAGACCGCCGAGATCTGGATGCGCAAGAGCATCCAGGTGTTCGCCTCCGGGATCCAGACGCTGAAATTCGTCTCGACCGCGGCCAAGTGGACCGACTGGAACATCTACGGGCAGATGTGCATCGACATCATCCGGGTCGACGAATGCCCGCCGGTGATCGACTCGGTGGACATCGGCAAGACGAGCTCCGAGGCCGGCCATGACCTGGTCGGATGGGGCCCGATCGAGCCCGCGAATTCGGGCGGCGCCTACGGCGGCATCGACGACTGCCGCGCGGTCTGGTCGGCGAGCGACAACGACGACTGGGCGAGCCTGAACCTGGACTTCGGCTGCTGCGAGGGCCGCAAGTGCCTGATCCTCGAGCACCTCGACGGCATCGGCAAGGACGCCTTCGAGGTCTACATGCATCCGCCCGGCGATCCCGGATCGGCCTCGCTGATCTACACCTATCCCGGCGACGACTCGACCGTCGAGACCTGGCTGACCTCCAGCGTGCTGGTCGAGGAGACGGGCGTCTGGACGGTGAAGCTGGTCTCGACCGAGCCGAAGTGGTCCAGCTGGGCGACCTACGGGCAGATGTGCTTCGACGGGATCCGGGTCGAGAGCTACCGGCCGGTCAAGGACGTCGTGATGATCGGCGATCCGGCCTCCGAAAGCGGTCGCGTGATGACCGGCTGGGGTCCGATCGAACCGGCGACCTCGGGCGGCACCTACGGCGCCATCCCCCAGTGCCGGCCGATCTACGCGCCGGAGGACAACGACGTCCAGGCGACCATCGAGATGGACTTCGGCTACTGCGCCGACGATACGAAGTGCCTGACGATGTACCACCTCGACGGCCTGGCCAAGGACGCCTTCGACGTCTACATCTACCCGCCGGGCTCGACGCGTCCCGCCACGCCCGCCTACACCTACGCCGGCGACAACAAGACCAACGAGATGTGGTTCAAGACCAGCTTCGTGGTCACGGCCACCGGCACCCAGGTCGTGGAATTCGTCTCGACCGA
>CAYLMM010000109.1:0-4008 GCA_964384825.1 uncultured Fibrobacteraceae bacterium | reverse complement strand
GTGCTTGGGCATGCCGATCGCGACGCGCTCGACGTAGGTCGCGGCGGGCAGCGTGGCGAGGATCTCGGCGACCCGGATGGGGTTGCCGTGGATGTTCTCGACGCGCCCGAGCGGCGTGGTGGCCGTCTTCTGGCCGATCACGGTGGTCGGGGCCATCTGGCCGCCGGTCATTCCGTAGATCATGTTGTTGACGAAGAAGACCGAGATGTTCTCGCCGCGGTTGGCCGCGTGGATCGTCTCGGCGGTGCCGATGGCCGCCAGGTCGCCGTCGCCCTGGTAGGAGATGACGATCGAGTCGGGATGGGTCCGCTTGACGCCCGTGGCCAGAGCCGGAGCGCGCCCGTGGGCCGCCTGCTCGTGACCGCAGTCGAAGTAGTAGTACCCGAAGACCGAGCAGCCGACCGGCGAGATGAACACCGTGCGGTCGGCGATCCCGAAGTCGTCCATCGCTTCGGCGATCAGCTTGTGGATGTTGCCGTGGCCGCAGCCGGGGCAGTAATGGGTCGTCTTGGTCTGGGGACCGCTCTTGCGCTCGAATTCCTCGTAGAAGGATGCAGGCTTCTCGTAGAGCTTCACGACCGACCTCCTTCCAGGATCTTGTCGAACTCGGCCATGATCTCGTCGGTGCCGGGCACCATGCCGCCGCAGCGGCCGTAGAAGTGCACCGGGGCCTTGCCGTTGACCGCCAGGCGGACGTCCTCGACCATCTGGCCGGTGCTGAGCTCGACCGAGAGGAAGGCCTTGGCGGTTCCGGTCAGCTCGGCCAGGGGCTTGCTCGGGAAGGGCCACAGGGTGATCGGACGCAGCAGCCCGACCTTCTTGCCGGCCGCCCGGGCCTGATCGACGGCCGAGTAGACGATGCGCGAGACGATGCCGAAGGCGACCACGACCAGATCGGCGTCGTCGGTCTTGTAGGCCTCGTAGCGCACTTCCTCGGCTTCGATCTCCTTGTACTTGCGATCCATCTTCAGGTTGTGCTGCTCGAGATCCTCGGACTCCAGCCAGATCGAGCTGATCAGGTTCTTCTGGGTCGCCTTGTCGCCCTGGACCGCCCAATCGGTGTGATCGTAGGGCACGGGCTTGGCTTCGGGGATCTCGACCGGCTCCATCATCTGGCCGCAGAAACCGTCGGCCATGATGCAGGCGGGATTGCGATACTTGTCGGCCAGATCGAAGGCGTCCATCGTCAGGTCGCACATCTCCTGGGCGCAGTTGGGCGCCAGGGTGATCAGGCGGTAGTTGCCGTGGCCGCCGCCCTTGGTGACCTGGAAGTAGTCGGCCTGCTCGGGCGCGATGTTGCCCAGGCCGGGGCCGCCGCGCACGACGTTCACCACGACGCAGGGCAGCTCGGCGCCGGCGCAGTAGCTCAGGCCCTCCTGCTTCAGCGAGAAGCCGGGGCTCGAGGACGCCGTCATCACGCGGATGCCGGTGCCGGCGGTGCCGTAGACCATGTTGATGGCCGCGACTTCGCTTTCAGCCTGGATGAAGGTGCCGCCGAGGGCGGGGAAATGGAGGGCCGCCGCATGCGCGATCTCGCTCGCAGGCGTGATCGGATAGCCGTAGTAGGCGCGGCAGCCGGCAGACAGAGCGCCAGTGATTATGGCGTCGTTGCCTTTCATGAACTTACGAGTCATGTCCGCACTCCTGTGTCCGAAGGTCAAGGTTTGACGACGCGGATGGCCGCCGGCTCGGGGCAAGCGTAGAAGCAGAGTCCACACCCGGTGCAATCATGTCCGAGGTAATAGGCCGGGTGGTAGCTGGAACTGTTCAGCTTCTCGCTGATCCCGATGACGTGCTTCGGACAGACGTCGACGCAGAGCCCGCATCCCTTGCACAACTCGCTGTCGACCGCCATGGACGGCGCCGCCGTCTGGGTCGTATCACTCATCCCGAATCTCCTCGCGCTGAGGGAAATGTTCCGGACCCGTCCAAGATAGTCAGTTGGGTGCGGAGGGGGAAAAAATATGTTTCCGAAAAAGGGAAGCGGCGCGGCGTGATTTCGCGTCCGGCCGCCCCCCCGTTCATGCGGTTCAGCGGTCCCGAAACACCGGATCGCGCTTCTCGATAAATGCCCGGCAGCCCTCGGCAGCATCCTCGGTGGCGCCCGCCACGCCGAACAGGGCGGCCTCGAGACGGCAGCCGTCGTCCAGGTCGCAACCCAGGCCCTCGTTGACCGCCTTGAGCGCCAGCCGCACCGTCACCGCCGAACGCGCGGCGATGGCGGCGGCCTTCTCCACGGCCTTGGGCAGCAGTTCGTCCTGGGGCAGCACCTTCTCCGCCAGTCCGTAAGTCAGGGCGTCCTCGGCGGTGATCATCCCGCCGGTGAGGATCATCTCCAGCGCTCGGCCGCGTCCGACCAGGCGCGGCAGCCGCTGGGTGCCGCCGTAGCCGGGGATCAGGCCCAGGGTCACCTCGGGCAGGCCGAAGCGCGCGCCGTGGGCCGCGTAGCGGAAGGTGCAGGCCAGCGCCAGCTCGCATCCCCCGCCCAGGGCGTAGCCGTTGACCGCCGCGATGACCGGCTTGCCCAGATGCTCGATCCGCCACATCAGCGACTGGCCCTTCTCCGCGGTGCGCTCGAGCTGCGGCCCCGAAAGGGCGGCCAGCTCGGCGATGTCCGCGCCGGCGACGAAGGCCTTGTCCCCCTGCCCGGTGATCACCACGGCCCGCACGCCGTCGTCGGCGGCCAGTTCGGAGAAGCAGCGGTGCAGTTCGTCGATGACCTCGGCGTTCAGCGCGTTGAGCTTCTCGGGGCGGTCGATCGTGACCACCGCCACGGCCCCCTCCCGCGTCAGAATCAGGTTTTCGTAGGTCACGGGGATCCTCCTCGGATCGGAATGGGAAGGCGGGGTTCCCGATTCGCCGCCCTCGCTTCGGCGCCGGAAATTCCGCCGCAGGCAATATAGCAGAGCTTTATGCCGGTCCCCAGTCCGCCGGGATCCACACTTCGCCGCAGTATGATTTTTTGTGCTATAATTATATTTGTCGTGCGATCAGGGACTCGCCCCCCCCCGCCGTACGGACGAAGGAGAATCCGATGCGCATCGCAACCATCCTGCTGCTGCTGCCCCTGCTGGCGATTCCCGCGACCGCGGCCGTGATCGACGATTTCCAGGCCGGCGAGACCACCCTGGGCCGCGAGGGCCTGGTCCCCCCCAGCACCGTCGACGCCACCCGCCTCGACCCGACCCTCGAACACATCGTCGGCGGAATCTGCGAGGTGACCCTGGAGAAGAGCGCCGGCACGGTGGATCAGCCCTACGTGGCCATCTTCCTGGGCAGCGAGGGCGAGATGGGCGTCGCGACCTACAACTCCACCTTCGACTGCGAAGCGACCTGGACATTGGTCTACGGCGCCGACGGCCCGATGGACGCCGACCTCACCGACCACGACGCCGACGCCATCCTGATCGACCTGGTCAGCGGCGACATGGCCACCGGCCCCCGCCCCGTTCCGATGACGATCGCGGTGACCGGCGGCGGAGCAACGGCTTCGGCAACAGTCGACCTGATCGAAGCCGGCCTCTACACCCTGGCCTTCAGCGAATTCCCGGGCGTCGACTTTTCGCACGTCGATCGCATCGAGATCACCATGACCCAGGATCCCGCCACCTGCGACGCCGTCGATTTCGCGCTGGGCTCGATCATCACCGGAAGCCTGCAGGCCGTCGTGGGGTCTCATGACGAGTCCTGGGGCGGGGTGAAATCCCTCTTCCGATAACCCCGCGGATTTTCAAACTCACCCTGAGCCTTCGACATTCGGAGGTTCGGGTGGGGCTTGCCTGGAGGATGGATGGGGGTGCTGCTCGGGGCCGGCTGCCGGGGGCGTCCTGCCCCCGGCAGCCTCAGCGCTCCGGCGGCTCCGGCATCCTGCCTCTCGCCGCCTTCGCGATGCCCCGATCAGCACCCCCATCCATCCTCCAGGCATGTCACAATCTTCGAAACTTCGAAAGTTGACCGATTCCTAGGGTGTGTGTAGGATATCCTCCGGATGAAGAAGGGTTTTCGAAG
>CAYLMM010000108.1:0-4030 GCA_964384825.1 uncultured Fibrobacteraceae bacterium | reverse complement strand
GCTTGAAGATGCGCTTGTACTCCTTGGCGGTGATCGCCACCATCTTCGACTTCGGATTCGGGGCCCAGCCGGGATAGCCCTCGGGCTGCTCCACCTTCACCGCCGCGCCGGCCAACTCGCCGATCATCGCGTGCTGCCGCACGACGCCGTCCAGCGCCGCCATCGACGAGGAGCGGCTGCAGGTGACCATCTTCACCTTCGAGCCGTCGGTCTTCACGACGCCCAGGTTGCTGCTGGTCTCGACCAGGCCCGGGATCGCCGCGCTCATGTCGAGGATGCCGCTGGGGATCGCCGCGATCAGGCCCAGGGTGCGCAGCGTGCAGCCGGCGCCCAGGGTGTGGGTCAGCTTGCAGGTGCCGACCTTCACCACGCAGCCGTCGTCGATCCCGGCCAGTTCCTCGGCCTTGATCCGCGCGGCCATGCCGTCGACCAGCTTCTTGAATTCGCGGGTGTCGGCCTCGGGCACCGCCACGACCGCCTCGGCCTCGCGCGGAACGGCGTTGCGCATGCTGCCGCCGTCGAAGCTGACCAGCTTGAAGGGCACCTCGTCCATCGCCGCCAGCAGGCAGCGGTTCAGGATCTTGATGGCGTGGCCGCGATGCTTGTCGACATCCAGGCCCGAGTGGCCGCCGAGCAGCCCGGTGACCGTGACCTTCCGGCCGACCAGGCCCTTGCCGACCTTCTGCTTGCGGTTGCTGACGGTGTAGACGGTGTCGCGTCCGCCCGCGCAGCCCACGAACAGGGCGTCGTCTTCCTCGGAGTCGAGGTTGATCATGTTCTTGGCGGTGAAGAAGCCCTTCTGCACGCCGGCGGCGCCGGTCAGGCCCCGCTCCTCGTCGACGGTCATCAGGACCTCGATCGGACCGTGCTTGAGGCCCTTCTGGTCGGCGACGGCCAGGCCCATCGCCACGCCGATGCCGTTGTCCGCGCCCAGGGTGGTGCCGTCGGCGGTCACCCAGTCGCCCTCGACCTTCAACTTGATGGGATCCTTCTCGAAATCGTGCTTGGTCGCGCTGTTCTTCTCGCAGACCATGTCCAGGTGACCCTGCACCAGCACGGCGGGCTTCTTCTCCAGGCCCTCGGTCGCGGGGATCGTGACCAGCACGTTGCCCACCTTGTCCTGCTTGGCCGCCAGGCCGCGCTTCGCGGCGAAGTCCAGCGCCCACTGCATGACGGCGGTCTCGTTGCCCGACCCGCGGGGGATCGCGGAGATCTCACCGAAGATCTGCCAGACGGATTTCGGCTTCAGCGTGTCGTACTTCGCCATTTTTCCTCCTGTTGCAGTGGATCAACCCTGGGCCGCGCGTGCGCGCAGCTGCTCGTCGGCCATGATCGAAAGCTCGACGCGACGGTTCCGGGCCCGGCCGAACTCGTCGGCGTTGTCGGCCACCGGCACGGTCTCGCCGAACCCGCGCGAACGGATCCGCAGCGGAGCCACGCCCTGGGACTCCAGATAGTTGCGCACCGAGGCGGCGCGACGCTCCGAGAGATTCAGGTTGTAGTCCTCGGAACCCTTGCTGTCGGTGTGCCCCATCACCAGGATCTCGGTTTCGGGATACTTCACCAGAACCGCGGCCACCTGGCCGAGCTGCGTCTGCGACGCGGGCTTGAGCACCGATGAATCGAAATCAAACAGGATGGCGTTGTCAAACGTGACCTTCAGCTGGTCGCCCTCGCGGGTGATGGTCGCGCCCTCGATCTCTTCCATCTCCTCGGCCTGCTTGTCCATGTACGAGCCGATCAATCCGCCGGCCAGCGCGCCGACCGCGCCGCCGATGACCGCGCCCTTGGTGTCGTCGTCGCTGACCGCGGCGCCGCCCAGCGCGCCGGCCGCAGCGCCGATCATCGCGCCCTTCTGCGATTTGCTCATGTTGGCGCATCCGACCACGATCATCAGGCAGAGCATCAGCACCGCAACAAGCGGAATCCTGCGTTTCATGTCCGATCCTTTCGTTTGCGGGATCAACGCCCCGCCGCGATCTCGCGGCACAGGGGCGATCCCTCGGGACGCCAGTTCCCCTTCTCCACGCGGCCTCGGCCGCCCGGGAACACCAGATACGAATACTTGCCGTAATGGCCCAGGCGCGAGCCCAGGCGCGCCAGACGCGACGGGTCGCTCCCCATCACGACCAGATCGACCGCCCCGGCCCCCGGACGCTTCGCCGCGAAGACCAGGTCGACCTTCTTCAGATTCAGCCTCCGACCCTCCAGGAAAGCCAATCCGCCGGCCAACTGCAACTCCCCCGGCAGCATTCCGGACAGCGCCGCGGGTTCGGGATTGATCAGGATGCGGGCCGCCCCCTCGGGAACCGGGGTTCCGGCCTGCGCGAAGACCGGCTCCCCGCCCTCGGCCCAGGCCTCGGCGAACTCCCGCGCCGCGGACGCGGTCGGCGACGACGGCGGCGGCAGCTGGAACACCGTCTCGGCCGCGCCGAGCACCTGGCTCAGCGTGGGCTCGATCTCCTGGGGCGGCAGCAGGCGGAACAGATGGTAGTCGGGATCCACCGCCACGGTCAGGGCGCAGGGATCGTCGAAGGTGAAGGAGGCCTCGGCCGCGTCCAGGGTCACGACGTGTTCGGCCTGGACGCCCGAGCAGGACAACACCACCGGCACCTCGATGTTCCAGGCCGGCTCGTCCTGGGCCAGCGTCACGGTCACCCGGCCGCCGTCGCGAGTCGCGGCGCGCAGTTCGAGCCGCGGCGCGCCCTCGCGTTCCAGCCACTGGTCGCGGAATCCGCCGAAGTCGCGGCCGCCGGCCTTCGAGAAGGCGGCGAAGAAATCGTCCCACGACGCCTCGCTGAAACGATGCTCGGCGTAGACGTCGCGCAAAGCCTGCAGGAAGGCCTCGCGACCGATCATGCGCTCGACCATGTGATAGACCATCATCGCCTTGCCGTAGCCGACCGCCCGGGTCGCCCCGCTGTGCCGGCCTCGGAAATCGCGCAGCGGCATGTCGCGGCCGCCGTGCACGTAGGCGTCGAAATCCTTCAGCAGGTTGCGCCGGTACTCGCGGGCCGCGGCGTCGGATTCCATCTGCTTGTAATGGTAGTCGGCGCAGTAGACGGTCGCGCCCTCGCACCAGTTGCCGCCCCGCTCGTCGACGAACACCGAGTTGCCCCACCAGTTGTGGCAGATCTCGTGGCCGAAGCTGGTGTAGGGGATGAAGGGCAGGCGCATCACCTGGCCGCCGAGCAGCGTCCACGAAGGCATCCCGTAACCGGTCGGGAACCAGTTCTCGACCGTGGCGAACTTGGCGTAGGGATAGGGCCCGATCATCTCCGAATACATCTCGAGATACGCGCCGGTGCGTTCGAGGTAGAGCTCGGCCAGCCGCGGATCGTCGTCCATCAGGCAGACCATCGCCTCGACATCGCCGAATTCGCGCCCGGTCACGTGGAAGCGGTTGGCGATCAGCGTCAGCCCGTCGGAAGGATGTTCGGAGCTCCAGACCGTGACGACACGCCCGTCGCGTTCCTCGCGCGAGATCCGGCGCCCCTGGGTGAACGCCTCCCAGCCCGCGGGCGTCTCGACGGTCAGATGGTAGGTGTTCATCGCCCCGGCGCAGACCGGCAGCCACCCCGATCCGGCAGACAGGTACACGCCCTCGTCCCCGACGGTGGCCGAGATCTCGCGCCCCACGTTCTCCCGCGAGAAGACGACGTCGGCGGTGGGCTCGTGAAAGCGTCCGGCCGCGGAAAAGGCCCAGCGGAATTCCCCGTCGGCGCCTTCAGCCCCTTCGCGCGGCACCGCCCGCATCGCCGGTTCGCCGGGCGCCCCTTCCCCATCCGGGTCGTAGGGCAGAACGAGCGCCGAATCGACCCCGGCCGGCACGGTCACCACGGCCTCGACCTCGATCCGGTGCTCGGCGGGCCACAGGATCACCGAGACCTCATGATTTACAACGGGCGTCCCGCCGAATGCGGCCGACGCCCCTAACAGCACGGCGATCATCCAAACCAAACGCTTCAACGACCCTCCCGGCGGCGACGGCCGAAAGCCGAACACCGCACGTTGATGCCGCGGGGCGACG
>CAYLMM010000107.1:0-4036 GCA_964384825.1 uncultured Fibrobacteraceae bacterium | reverse complement strand
GTCGTCGTCGTCGTCGATGTTGCGTTGCCCGGTGACTGTCGGGCTGATGGAGGGCCGGGTCCTGCGGCCGTCGATCGCTTCGTAGATCGTGTATTCCACCCCTTGGGGCGGCAGCAGTTCGCGGTCGTACTGGCCGGTCGAGACCAGGGGGGCGTTGACGCAGAGGGCTCCGACCCAGAGGCCGGCGGCCCAGAGGTACTCGTCGCTCGAACCGCCGGGCCATTGGGCCGAGGGGGCGTCGGCGAAACTCGACGCCTCGGTGAACCGCGAGCCGATCAGCCCGTGGTTGGTGATGTTCACGTGCAGTTCGCCGACGTTCATCACGTAGGAGCCGTCGGTGATCTGGGCCATGTCGGGGCGGCCGGGGAACAGGCCGTCGCCGGGCTCGTCGAAGCCCGCTGCGATCAGGGGGATCGACAGAAGGGCCAGGGTCAGTGTGAGGATCAGCAGTGCCGGCGAGTGGGAGAGTGGGGGGACGATCGACCGGTGTTCAAAGGTGCGCAATCCAACGCACCGCCCGAACGGGAGCGGTTGCCTGTCCACGGCGCCTCCGGGCCGTTACCCGCTGGGGACGGCCTGTCCGCGTGGGGTGTGCAGACTTATGATACGGAGCTTGCAAAACGCGGGCAAATCTTCCCGCATATCCAGGCAAAACAGAGGACAAGTCCGGACCCGTTGCGTGATCACGAGGTGGGATCAAATGCGGAATTGAATCAAACTAAAAAGGTTGGAGATGGCGAGGGGCGGGCGAACCGCCCCCTGCCGGGGGGCGGTTCAGCGCACGACCACGAACTTGCCGATCTGCCGGTCGAAGCCTGGCTCGTCGGCGGTCACCGAGAACAGATAGATGCCGCTGACGACCTGCTGGCCGTTCTTGGTCAGCAGATTCCAGGAACATTCGCCGTAGCCGCCGGATCCGTCGTGCTCGAGCTCCTTCACCAGATCCCCGTCGAGAGTGAAGATCTTGATGGTGCAGGGCGACAGGGGCAGATTGGCGAATCTCACCCGCAGGCCCGTCGGATCCTCGGAGTTGGGCTGCATCTCCTGGAACTCGGCCAGCGATTCGCTCGTCGCGGGGTTCGGATAGACGTAGACCTTGTTCCGGTCGGTCCCGAATTCCTCCGCGGGCAGGGCCGAAGAGCCGGGGATGGCCGCGCTGAAGGCGCTGGCCGGCTGGCCGGTCAGGCCGGGGCCGATGTTGGTGAGCTTGCCGTTGATGGACCTGATCTCGTGATCGGTCGCGGTGACCGAATAGAAATAGAGGAAGCCGTTGAGCAGGTCGTCATCGACGTATTCATAGAAATTGATGGCGGGCTTGGCGGCGATCCCGGTCAACGGGTCGTATTCGCGTTCGGTGCACATGTAGAAGGTGTCGAGCTCCGCGGGGTACTGGATCCAGGGCTCCAGGGAGATCATCTCGGGCTTCAGGTTGCCGTTGGAGTCGAAGATGACCGGCAGATGCTCGGTGCGGTAGCGGCCGTTCTTGACCAGGGCGTCCATGACCTTGCCCAGGCCCTCGAACTGCGGATCCGACAGCACCCGGGGCTCGTAGCGGATCGTGTCCAGCCCGGTGTTCGCGCCCAGGGGCAGGGTGTCGTAGGCGATGTCGCCCGAAGGCAGTTCGCGCACGTTGACGAACTCGTTGTCGAGGTCGAATTCCGCCAGCAACGACCAGGATTCGGCGGTGGGGCCGTTCTCGACCGAAGTGCCGGCCGGCCGGTCCCAGTAGTCCGAGCGCCAGATGCGGTACGACTCGAAGTCCTTGACGTGGTTGTGGCTGTCGGCGATCCGCTCGCTGCGGTCGTTCCAGAAGATGTGGACCGCGTTGTCGGAGGCCCACAATCGCTGGTTGGGGGGCGGGGGCGGCATGTCGAGCAGCCAGTGGACCTGGGTCTCGTTGCCGTTGACGCCGGTGCAGCCCGCGGCCTGTTCGGGCGTCAGCGACCATCCGCCGCAGCCCAAGCGGCTGCGCTTCATCGGCGTGCAGTCGAAGCCGGCCTTGCGCGAGCATTCCTCGCAGTTGTCCAGGTTCACCCAGATGCAGAAGTCCTTCCGGTCGTGATCGTATTTCAGATCCGACTGCATGATGCGGAACATGTGGGGTTCGGGAATGCAGGATAGGTCCATGCCCCACCGGTTCATGTACATCAGGCGGCTCTCGCCGTTGGGATAGACGCCGAAGTCGCGCAGGCAGACCTTCGATTCGCGGGACATCATGCCCGACCAGAATTCATGATCGCGGTTGAAGAATTCGCCGAAGTGCGTGCGCATCGCGCGGCAGCAGTTCTGCAGCAGCCCCTCGCGGCCGAGGCCCGCCACCATGGCGTAGACGATCTCCACGCTCTCGCCGGGTTCGACGCTCTTGAACGGCCCGCTCGAGATCAGGAACCGATGGTCGTTCACCTGGTAGTTGGCCGAGTCGCGGTCGCGGTGCTCGGTGCTCATCAGGATGTAGCGTTCGGAGTCGTTGGTCGGATCGCCGCCCTGGTAGTAGCCCTGGGAGCTGGCGAACCGGTTGTAGGAGTGGACCTGGATCTTGTCGGGCAGCTCATCGTCGAAGGGGGAGTGGTCATGGTCCAGCAAGGCGACCCCGAACCATCCCGGGAGGGCGTCCGGACCCGGCTCGTCGTGCATGAAGCCCACCTTGACCGGTTGATAGGCGGTGTCCTCGCCGAGGATGTACCCGTCCCAGAATCCGGCCTCGTCGTTGCGGCCGACGCCGGAGCTGGAACGCGGGCCGATGTCGCAGTCGGCGTACATGCCGATGTACATGTCCTCGATCGTCTCGTTGCCGATGTTGGTGATGATGTAGTGGAAGATGACGAAGTCGCGGGCCTTGACCTCGCTCCAGCTGTAGGTGTTCTGGACCACCTTGATGTTCAGCGGGCGGTGGTCGGGATAGAGTTCCTGCGCGAGCAGCGAATTGTCGGTGACGGTGCAGCTCATCATCTGGGCGCCGACCTGGCCGAAGTCCTCGTCGACCAATCCGTCGCCGTCATTGTCATGCCCGTCGAGGGTCTCTTCGTCCTCGACTCCGTCCTGGTCGTCGTCGGCTCTCAGGTCGGGGTGCCGGCGGCCGCAGATCGAGCCGGCGGCCGGCCGGATCACCTCGCGGTCGCGGGCCTCGTAGATGGTGTCGGCGACATCGCCGGCGGGGCGGAACTCCCGCTCGGGGTGGCCGGTCGAGACGCGTATGTCTCCGGCGACGGTGCCTCCGACCCACAGCCCCGCGGCCCACAGGTATTCGTCGCCGGTGCCGCCGGGCCATTGTCCCGAGGGCGCGTCGGCGTAAGTGCTGACCAGGGAATACTGCGATCCGATCAGGCCGAAATTGGTGATGTTGATGTGGAGGTCGCCGGCATTCATCACGTACGATCCGTCGATGACGTGGATTCCATCAGCGGCGGGGGAGGCGTACTCTTCAATAATGGAGTCGTCGAAAGCATACGCGAGAGTAGCGGCCGACAGCAGGACAATCAGGTGCGAAACTGCATAAAGCAGCACGGGCCAGCGCATTCGGGCCCTTGATTCAGGGGAGGTATTCATGAATCCAAATTACGGGGTCGATATGTAAAGTTGCAAATTTCGCAGAAAAAATCCGCCCCCCGGGTAGGGGGGCGGTTTCGGTGGGGTCCGGCTCGGTTCAGTCGCCGAAGATGGATTTCAAGGCGCCCCAGGTGGCGTGACCGCCGGAAACCGGGTCGCAGGGCATGCCCGGAAAGACCCCGGTCAATTCGCCCCAGCAGGTCAACTGCGCGTGCTTGTCGACCAGCGCCAGGTTCGGCACCTCGATATCGGCCGGCGCGAAGGGGGAGTAGAACGACACGACCATCATGCCGGTCGGGCCGGGTTCGCATCCGGTGTCCTCGTAGTATTCGAATTTCAGGACCGGCTCGTCGAGATCGATGCTGGGATCGCCGTCGCATTCCAGCAGCATCATGTATTCGACTTCGCAGGGCTCGGGAACACCGTCGGAGGAGCCGACCGGATCGATCCAGAAAAAGGCTTCCTCCATGTCTTCGCAGGTGCAGCGGCC
>CAYLMM010000106.1:0-4090 GCA_964384825.1 uncultured Fibrobacteraceae bacterium | reverse complement strand
CCCAGGCCTTCCCCGGGGGCCTGCGCGTCTGTTCAAAGATCTACGAAGATGACTGCGGCAATGAGTTCTATCCTCCCATTGAAGTGTTCACCCTCAGCGGGCCGGCGGAGTCTCCCTCCGTCAGCATCTCCAAAACCGGCGGGCCCGAAGCCATCCAGATCGGAGACTCCGTCACCTACCAGGTGACCTCCAGCTACAGCGGCCCCCTTTCCTGCGGCAGTGGACCGGGAACCACCGGAATGGTCACGGTAACCGACACTCTGCCGGAGGGATTCACCGTCACTGACGCCGGCGGCGGGTCATGGGTTCCCGGGACGGGTGGAACAGGCGGCACCATCACCTGGAGCTACTCGCCTTCAGTAGATCCGCCCATGGACGAAGACATCACCATCCAGGCCCCGGACGCATCCCAGTGCGAAACCTATTGCTTCACCACCTTCACCAACTCCGTCAGTGCCGAGGTCGTGGACTGCTGCGGTTGCACGCGCACGGCTACGGACAGCCAGACCACGGCCATCGAGTGCGAACAATTGGTGGACTCGGAAAAGACCTACAGCGTCATCACCCCGGGCCGCTGCGGCGTGGTGGAGATCGTCAACACCTATAATTTCGGCGCCATTTCCGCCCTCCTCTCGGATCTCGTATTCACGGAAAACGCCGACAGTCAGATGGAATACGTGCCCGGATCAATATCCATTATCTACAATGGAAGCGACATCACGGGCTGTGCCGCGCTGACGGACAACACGCCGGGTGGAACCCTGGGAGTCGATTTTTCCGGATGCGCCGCCGATATATTGGATAACAAGTTACTCACCATTACCTACCGGATGAACATCACGGAAAACAGCGTATCCGCCTGCGACGGTGGATCCTTTTACTCCTGGTCCGACCTGGACACCGGGGTGACCGGTGCCGGCGAATGCCTGGCCGACGGCATCCTTCACGAAACCACGGTGATCAACGTGGAGGCACCGGCCATGTCCATTTCCATGTCCGGGATCGGCCCCATCATCGACAAGTGCGAAACCAACACCGTCACCATCACCCTGACCCGGACCTCCGCGAACGTACGCCCCTCCGACGTACGCCTGGTTCTGCGCGGGATAAATTACTACGCCGTGAACCCGACGGCCACGGTCTGCTCCGGTGACGTGTCCCCCGTCTCCTGCACCCCGGTGCTGTCCGGAGACGACTATGTCTGGACCTTCAACGACGTGTTTGCCGCCAACGGCGATTCGGCCACCATCCAGGTGGAGATGCGCAAACGCTGCAACGACGGCGGCGACCTGCAGGCCGTCGTCTACTACGACGACCCCTGCAACGACGACGACGTCCCGGACGACACCTGCTCTGCCGCGGCCGCGTTATCGCCCGTGGTGGTGCGTGAAGGATTGCTCCTCATCGAAAAGACCCCGGAAGTATACCGCGCCGATGAAAACACCGTGGAGTGGACGATCTACCTGACCAACCGCGGCACGGGCTCCGCTTACTTCGTGTGGCTGGACGACGTGCTGGGGGCGGGACTGGATTACGTCGCCGCCACGGTGGACAATATGACCGGCGTCACCATTACCGCCGACCAGGATCACCAGGGGAACCCCATCAACGGCTGTACCCTGCTGATCACGGAAATGGCGCCGGGGGAACGCCGCAAGGTCACCTTGTCCGCCACTCAGGTGGACTGCGCAAACCTGACCAACACCGCCACCACCGCATTCGGCTGCAACGGCGTGAACTGCCTCCCTCCCATCCTGGACACCTCCCGGGTGGAGTTGCCCGCCCCGTTACTGACGGCCACCACCACCGTGGGTACCCCGGTGGATGCCTGCGGCGGCACCACCGGATCCATTGTGCTGCGCAACAGTGGCCAGACCCATGTCTACAACCTGGTGGTCACCGAGGGACTGCCCGCCGGACTTCTCTACGTGCCGGGCACCACGCGCTGGAAGCTGAACAGCAGCGGTTGGAACGGTCCCGGCCCGGCCCATGACCCCAACCCAGTCACCTCGCCCCTGCAGTGGAGCTCCACCCAGGTTGCCGGCCTGGCGGACCTGGCCCCTGGAGACACGCTGACCATCGAGTTCGCCCTCACGGCGGACTGCCCCTTCACCGGCGGCAGCGTCACCGCCGACGTGGCCTACGACAACCCCTGCGGAGACGGCTTCACCACGAGCCAGAGCGTGTTCACCGTTTCCCGGAGAGATCCGGTCATCACGGTGAATAAAACCCGGGCCAACGATCCCGTGGGTTGCGGCGACCTGGTGGAATGGACCATCACGGTGGCCAACACCAGCGGCTACACCCTGCCCATCGTATGGGTGGAGGATGTGCTGGATGCCGCATTCACCTACCAGTCCTCGGTGGGTGACCCACCCTTCACCTCCGACAACGGCACATTCGACGGAACCAGCACGATTACCTGGGAACTGCGCGACCTCAACCACAACGATACCGTGACACTGACTTTGCGTGCCTCCACGGACACATCCCCCTGCAGCCCGGACCTGGACAACACGGTCACCGCCTGGTGGGGTTGCGGCACGGCGGATGGCTCCTCGGCCACCCAACCGGGAGTGGATCCTCCGGACAACGCTCTCTGCCTGACCACCACCGGCGTGAGTGACGTGCGCAGCGAAACCCGGAGACCCGATGTCGGTTTCCTGGACATCGCCCTCAACCCGGGAGCCATCGACTCATGCAACCAGAACACCGTACTCACCGTGACCATCCAGAACCCCGGCCCCACGGACGCGTCCAACCTGGACCTGGTGATCACTCTGCCGCCCGGATTGACCTACAATACAGGTACGGCCGAGAGCTGTATCGGTACGGATGATTCCTGCACCCCCACCGGGATTGCCGAGCCGGCAGTCAGCGGCGGCACCCTGACTTTCTACAATATTGCCGACGCCGGCAGCAACCTGGCCGACCTACTGCAAGCTGACGGCGGCAACGACACCCTGGTGCTGCAATTCGAAGTTACATCCAATTGCTACGTCACGGATGAAATCGACTTTTCCCTTTATTACTACGACTGCTGCGGAGATACTCAATACGACATCTCCGACAGTGAAACCCTGACCGCGCTCTACCCCGACCTCACGGTCACCAAGACCCCGGTCACCAACCAGGTGGACTGCGGAGAAAACGTCACCTGGACGGTAACGGTCACCAATAACGGCAGTGGCAACGCCCAGGTGGTGCGCATCGAAGACACCCTGGGTGACTGGTTCGATTACGTGTCCTCCTCTCCCGCGGCCACCTCCCTGGGCGGCCAGAGCCATGGCTGGGAGATCACCAACCTGGCCGGCGGGGGCGGCAGCCAGTCATTCACCATCACGGGCCAGCTGAATCCCGACACCCCCCGGGCGGACTGTTCCCCCCTGTTGCGGCAGAACAACGCGCGCGCCATCTGGGGCTGCGGCATCAGCGGGGACGCCACGGACGGCGACCCCGTTACCACGGGCTACGAATGCACCCACACCACCTGGAGCAGCGCCGGGGCCGCCACGGTGCCGATGCCTGATCTCATCGTCAACCGCATCACTCCGACCATCACCTGCAACAGCGACGGCAGTTTCTCCGGAACGCTCACGGTACGCGTACGCAACCAGGGCGACGGCACGGCCAACGGTGGTTTCACCGTACTTGTCGAGGACGGCAAGGGCTGGAGCCAGACCGTGACCTCCGCAAATACCCTCGCTCCGGGAAGCAACGTGACCCTCACTGTGGACACCTCCACCTGGGCCCCGGACTGCCATGCCTGCGCGGATCCCTACGTTTTCACCGCCACGGTGGACACCGGCGGCACCATCTGCGAATGCCGGGAAGACAACAACACCTTCACCCGGACCTATACGGCCCCGATTCCCAACCTCACCATCACGGACATCGATTTCTCAACCCTTTCCTGCTCCGCGGACCACATCTCCGGCAGCGTGCGCGTCACGGTGGCCAACACCGCCTGCGCGGCGGCATCCAACGTACGGGTGCGCCTCGAGACGGATGGCTGTCTCGCCTTTTCAGATGTCATCCTGACAACGGTTCCCGCCCAGGGATCCACAGTGGCCGTTTTCAACGTGAGCGG
>CAYLMM010000105.1:0-4144 GCA_964384825.1 uncultured Fibrobacteraceae bacterium | reverse complement strand
ATCTCGCCCATCCCCCTGCTGGTCGTCGGCAGCGGCTTCTTCTTCCCCGATTCCTCGTCCGAGGGCGCCACCGAGACGCTCGGCCGCCTGGGCTTCGGGGCCGCCCGGACGCTCAATTTCAAGACGATGCCCAACATCGGCCATTTCGTGATGGTCGAACAGCCGGATTTCCTCTCCTCGGTTATCGTGGCCTTCATGCTGGGGCACTGACCGCGCCCGGTTTGGGGATGCTTTCCGGGGCCGCCTTCTGTATATTGATGCGCCGTGGCACGTTCGGACGCCCCGACGCCTCCAATGCAACGACAGAGGTCCCATGCAGCATCCCGAATCCCGGCCCGTTTCCCGTTTCCGCCGCATCCGCAGGACGGCCTTCTGCGCGCTGCCGGCGGCCGCCTGCCTGATCCTGACCGCCTCGCCGGCGATGGCCTACATCGGCCCCGGCGCCGGATTCGCGCTCGGGGGTTCGATCCTCGTCGGGCTGGCCGGATTCCTGGTGGCGATCGCGGCGGTGCTGCTGTGGCCGGCGCGCGCCCTGCTGCGGATCCTGCGCGGCCGGCGGCGCCTTCGGAAAGCGAGGGCGCGGCGGGTGATCGTGCTGGGCCTCGACGGGCTCGATCCCGGCCTGGTCAAGCAGGGCCTGCGCAGGGGCCGGCTGCCCAACTTCCGGCGCCTGAAGGAGACCGGCGGCTTCCGCCCCCTGGCCTCGACCGTGCCCTCGATGTCGCCGGTGGCCTGGTCGGGCTTCGCCACCGGCGTCGACGCCGGGCGGCACAACATCTTCGATTTCCTGGCCCGCGACCTGCGGACCTACCTGCCGGTGCTCTCGTCCACCCGCATCACCCCGCCCACGCGCGAGCTGCGTCTGGGCAAGCTGCGCCTGCCGCTGGGCCGCCCCCGCATCGAGCTGCTGCGACGCAGCAAGGCCTTCTGGCGGGTGCTGGGCGAACACGGCGTCAAGGCGACGGTCCTGCGCGTTCCGATCACCTTCCCGCCCGAGAAGGTCGACGGGCGGATGCTCTCGGCGATGTGCGTACCCGACCTGCGCGGAACCCAGGGCACGTTTTCGGCCTTCAGCGCCGATCCCGCCGGCGAGCAGACGGTCGACGGCGCGGCCGCCGGCGTGGCCCCGAACACCGACGACGAAACCATCGGCGGCGTCCGGCAGCGTCTCGAGCCCGACGGCCCCGGAAGCTGGCGCGGACGGCTGACCGGGCCCGACGGACCGGCCGGCAAGCCGCTGACCCTGCCGATCGCCGTGAAAATCAACCACGGCGCCCGCCGGGCCTCCTTCCAGGTGCAGGGCGAGAGCTTCACCCTCGGGCCCGACGAGAATTCCCCGTGGATCCGCCTGAAGTTCGGGGGCGGCTTCGCCTCGGCGCGGGGCATCTGCAAGTTCAGGGTGACCTCGTTCGCCGACCCCTTCTCGTTCTACGTCTCGCCCATCCACATCGACCCGCAGAGCCCGGCGATGCCCATCTCCCATCCGCAGCATTTCTCGGTGGCGCTGAGCAAGCTGCACGGGCCCTTCGCCACCCTGGGGCTGGCCGAGGACACCTGGGCGCTGAACGAGCGGGTGATCGACGAGCAGGCCTTCCTCGACCAGGCCATGGAGATCCACGCCGAGCGCGAGAAGCAGTTCTTCCACGCGCTGGACCGGCAGCGGACGGGTTCGATCTCGGTGGTCTTCGACGCCACCGACCGCATCCAGCACATGTTCTTCCGCTACCTCGACCCCGATCATCCCGCAAACCGGGGCAAGGACGTCGAGCGGCACCGCGACGCCATCAGCGATCTGTACGACATGGCCGACGACCTGGTGGGGCGCACCGTGGCGAAGCTGCGCGAGGGCGACGTGCTGTTCGTGATCTCCGACCACGGCTTCAAGACTTTCCAGCGCGGCGTGAACCTCAACACCTGGCTGCGCGAGCGGGGATACCTGTTCCTGCAGAGCGATCCGGCCGAGGGGCCGGCGCCGGCGCTGCCGCCCGGCTTCAAGGCCGAGCCGACGCAGATCGACTGGTCCCGGACCCGCGCCTACGCCACCGGCCTGGGCGGCTTCTACCTCAACCTGCGGGGCCGCGAGAAGCAGGGCTGCGTGGCGCCGGAGGACGCCGCCGCGCTGAAGGCCGAACTGATCGCCGGGCTGCGCGGGCTGCGCGATCCCGGACGGGACATCGACTGCGTGAACGCGGCCTGGGACGGGCGCGAGGTCTTCCACGGCCCCTACGCCGGCGACGGGCCGGACATCGTGGTCGGCTACCGCATCGGCTGGCGCACGGGCTGGGACGCCGCGGTCGGCCGGGTCGGCGCCGACATCTTCGAGGACAACACCCGCAGCTGGTCGGGGGATCACTGCGTGGATCCGCGCACGGTGCCCGGCGTGCTTTTCTCGAACGTGCCCTTCGCCGCGAAACGCCCCGCCCTGACGGACATGGCGCCGACGATCCTCGATCTCTTCGGGATCGACAAGCCCGCCTGGATGACCGGCCGCAGCCTGCTGCCGGCCGACGAGGGAGACCGGTCATGAAACGCGCCGCCGCCGCGACGCTGATCCTTTGCTGCATCCTGGCCGCGGTTTCGGCCCCCCGCCCGGCGGCCGCCCAGGAAACCGCCATGGAGGCCGACAGCGGGTGCAAGGTCCTGTGCATCGGCTTCGACGGCATGGATCCGCAGCTGCTGCGCGCGTACGTCGACAAGGGCGCGATGCCGCGCTTCGCCGAGCTGATCGCCGCCGGCGACCTGCGCGACCTGGGCACCTCGATGCCCCCGCAGTCGCCCGTCGCCTGGAGCAATTTCATCACCGGCGCCGATCCGGGCGTCCACGGCATCTTCGACTTCATCCACCGCGATCCCGAGACCCTGGTCCCCTACCTCTCGGCCGCGCAGGCGATGAGCCCGCAGCGCTGGTGGGAGGTCGGCGAGTGGCGGATCCCCCGCGGCTCGGGCTCGGTCGAACTGCTGCGCCACGGGACCGCCTTCTGGGAGCTGCTGGCCGACGCGGGCGTGGACGTGACCATCTTCAAGATCCCGGCCAATTTCCCGCCGACCGAATGCGAGGCCCGCACGCTCTCGGGCATGGGCACGCCCGACATCCTGGGCACCTACGGCATCTTCAGCTTCTACACCGACGCGCCGCCACGGGACACCGACCTTTCCGGCGGCCGCGTGATCCCGCTGGAATTCGACGGCGGCCGGGCCGAGACCGAGCTGCGCGGCCCGGTGAACATCTACCGCGTCGGCGAACCGGAATCGGCGATCCCGTTCAACATCCGGCTGGACGCCGATTCGCGCTCGGCCCTCTTCGACGTCCAGGGCGAACGCTTCCTGCTGGCCGAGGGGGAATGGAGCCCGTGGCTGACCGTCGAGTTCCGGCTGGTGCCCTTGCTGAAGACCGTCCGCGGGGTCTGCCGCTTCTTCCTGATGGAGGCCGCGCCGCGTTTCCGGCTCTACGCGACTCCGATCAACATCGACCCGTCCGCGCCGGAGATGCCGATCAGCACGCCGGCCCGCTACAGCGCCGATCTGGCGCGGGAGCTCGGCGGCCCCTACTACACCCAGGGACTGCCCGACGACACCAAGGCCCTCGAAGAGGACGTCTTCGACGACGAGGCCTACATCAGCCAGTCGGACGAGGTGCTGGCCGAAAGGATGCGCCAGTTCGACGCCGAGCTGGAACGCTTCGCCGGCCTGGACGAGGGCTTCCTGTTCTTCTACTTCAACAGCCCCGACCAGACCTCCCACACCTTCTGGCGCAACATGGACTCCGATTCGCCGGCCCACGACGCCGACGCAGCCCGTCACGCCGACCGCATCGAGCGGATGTACCGGGCCTGCGACCAGGCCCTGGGCCGGGCTCTCGACGCCGTCGGCGACCAGGCCCTGGTCGTGGCGCTCAGCGATCACGGCTTCGCGCCCTACCACCGCTCCTTCCACCTGAACCGTTGGCTCTACGACCACGGCTACCTGGTCCTGCGCCGCGGCGTGCGGCCGCAGGACGTGGAATACCTGGCGGGCGTGGACTGGAGCCGCACGCGGGCCTACGCGGTGGGGATCAACGGGCTGTATCTCAACCTGCGCGGCCGCGAGGCGTACAACGAACAGACAATCCAAATATTTTATCTTTAATACCAGAAGAAGTTCCATT
>CAYLMM010000104.1:0-4204 GCA_964384825.1 uncultured Fibrobacteraceae bacterium | reverse complement strand
CGATACCAGACCTCCGCGGTTCGACGGTCCCTGATCAGCACCTTCTTCACCAACAAGTGGAGGAGGTGCTTTTTGGTGGGCCGGGGACGACCATATCCGCCACAACTAAGTGGCGCGAACTGCGTATTCACATTTCAGATCCCGATCTCGAAAAGCAACTGTAGGTTGCCCGTGATACACCCCCGTGCCCGCAATTCCATATTGCTGCTGGTCGTCGTTCTGGCCCTGACTTCGGGCTCCGCAGCCCGAGGCGAAGTCCGACGCGTGCACAACGGCGCCCTGCCCCGGGACGGGCTCCAGACCGTCGTTCTCGAGGAACTCTGGCGTGTGGGCGGCGAAGAGGACGACGTCTTTTTCGGACAGGTACCGAGAGTGGACACGGACCCGGAGGGCAACGTCTACATCCTCGACGTCCAGCTCTGCCGGGTGCACGTCTATTCGCCAGCCGGAGATCTCCTGCGCACGGTGTTCCGCCAGGGCGGGGGACCCGGCGAGGTCCTGGATCCCCGGGACATGTTGCTGATGCCCGACGGAGGCGTCGGCCTGGTGCTCGTGGACATGGGGATCGTGAAGTTCGTGGACGCGAGCGGCGAACCAGGGGGGCGCTGCGCGTGGGCGACGCCGGGGAAGGCAATTATGCGCTGCTGTCCGGCGCCGGTGTCGACGGCGGCGTGGTCCTGGCGGGGCGTTGCAGTTCGCGCGGCGAGTCCAGTTCGATCCGCCTGCGCCGGTTCTTCCTGCAAAGGTACGACCTCGAGGGCGCCGTGACCGCGGTCTACGCCGAGAAGAACACGGTCTGCGACTTCGACGATCCCTGCTTCGTGGAGGGCGACGAGTTGCAGCCCTTCCAGTGGGCCTGGGACGTCGGAGCCGACGGTCGCGTCTACGCGGCCGGCGGCAGGGACGATTACGAGTTGACGGTCTACGGTCCCGACGGTGAGCCCGAGGTCGTCGTCTACCGGATGGCGGCGCAGCGGTAGGCCCCGATCGGCGCCCGGGGTCGTCCCGCCGAATCCGCCCGGCCCGGACGCTACGGTTCCTCCACGACGCGGCAGTAGACGACCTCCATGGCCGCGGCCTCTTCCTCGCCGAAATCCGCGGTGTCGGCTCCGAGCGAGGCCCAGCGCGCCAGGACGTAGCCCCGGATCAGCAGCGCGCGGCCGCCGCCCAGGAACTTGACGCCGTCGTAGACGGGGTGGCCGTCCGCCTCGACGTGAACTTCCCCGAGCCAGGCGCCGTCCGGGGAGAACGTGTCGTATCTGAACAGTACGCCCTCCGGCAACTCCTTCCCGCTGCGGCTGTGCTGGACCCAGAGCACGCCATCGTCGTCCACCTGCAGGTCGGCGATCACGGGCTCGATCATCTCCAGATCGCGAGGGATATCACCCATGCCCGCGGTCCAGGCGTCGATCACGGCGTTCAGGCGGCGCAGCTCGCCGTCGGTGCGCTTCGGAGGCGAGAAGTCCCGCTCGATGACGCGGACCGGCGTGCCGTCGGGTTCGAAGACCGCGATCGAATAGGAGTTCCGCTCCCGCGGGATGTAGATCCGGCCGTCCGGCCCCACGGCGTTGGTGAGCAGGAAGTTGGGCAGGATGTCCGACTCCACGATGCGCGGGGTCGTGAAGTCGAAGGTGATCTTCCTCTGGTGGTAGCGGACGAGTTCCTCGCCCGAGGAACTCAGGCTGGCCAGGTACTGGGTCCGGGTCTGCCTGCCGTCGATCCGCGCCCCGCTGTGCATGGCGGCCACCAGCAGGTTGCCGCCGCGGCAGACGGCGCGGTTGCCGAAGATCCAGCCGGTCCGGGCCTCGCCGCCGCCGCCCCATGTCGGGCTCTTGCGCGGGGTTCCGTCCAGGCCCATGACCACGAAATGCGCCGGGAGTAGTTCGAGGATGCCCAGGTCGCCTCCGGGCATGATGACCACCGACTGCGGCGAACTCACCTCGCCCGGACCTTCGCCCTCGCGGCTGATGGTCCGCAGGTGTTTCCCGGTCGGGGAGAAGACCTCCACGTGGCAGAGCTGGGAATCGAGCAGATAGATGTTGCCGTCGGGGTCCGCGAGACTGTCGATCATCATGCCGAAGATGACGTCGCCGTCCTCGCCTCCCGCGCTCCACTCGGGTACGAGACGGACGGTTCGCGGCGGCGTCTGCGGTGACTCGTTGCGCACCTCGACCGGGTGGGCCGCCGCCGCGGCGGATACCAACAGCAGGGGCAGGAGCGCTGATATCGAGATCTTCATCGTGGTCTGCCTCCTAAGCGAAATATCCACGGGAGGGTGAATTGCGATGATAATTCAGTTTCGTTGCCGGGGTGATTGCATCGGCGCCGAACCGGGTCGCATGCCGCTGCCGATGTAATGCCGTCCGTCGAATACATCCCCGCAGGGGGTGGGGCTTCATTCGTGAGACACGGTGCGGAAAGAAATGGTTGCGTCCTTCGGTTGGGCTCGGACGGTTCTTGCAGTGTCATCCCGAACAACGGGCCGACCCATTTGGGGGCGGCCCGTTTTCGTGTGCTCCGGACACGGCTGCGGCCGGGCTCCGATATCCCTGGATCAACACCCCGAAATCCCAATGGATTGTGGTATGATCACAAAGGACGATCAATACGATCGTTCTTCCTTTGTGATGCGGTCGCCGCCGATCGTGGGATGTGTCGCGATCCCGACTTCAAACGTTCCGGCCGCCCGTCGGCCGCAACGGTTGAACCGCCTTTCCAGCACATGGATCGAATGAATCTCTCGGGGAGCCGCGCTCCCCGTCCCGGCATGTCCGGCGCTGCGGGTCGCCCATCGCGACGCCACGCGAACGGGGAAGACCGAATGTCGAGAACCATGATTGCCTGTGCGCTGGCTGTCTTGGCCCTTTCCTCGCCGGCCCTGGGCCAGGACACCTTCACCGACATCGGCGCGGGGTTGGAAGAGGTTTGGAACAGTTCGGCCGTCTGGGGCGACTACGACGAAGACGGCGACCTGGACATCCTGCTGACCGGCCAGGACAACGACTCCAACCTTATCTCCCGGGCGTATCGCAACGACGCGGGATCCTTCACCGACATCGGCGCGGGCCTTGATGGGGTCGAAATCGGGTCGGCCGCCTGGGGCGACTACGACCACGACGGCGACCTGGACATCCTGCTGACCGGCGACAGCGGTTCCGGCTGTATCGCCAAGGTGTACCGCAACGATGCGGGGATCTTCACCGACATCGTCGCGGGTCTCAGAGGGGTCGGGTACGGTTCGGCCGTCTGGGGCGATTACGACGGCGACGGCGATCTGGACATCCTGCTCGCCGGCATGGACGACTTCTTTTTCCGTGTCTCCCTGGTATACCGCAACGATTCGGGGATCTTCACCGACATCGGCGCGGGTCTGGAGGGGGTTTACGAAAGCTCGTCCGCCTGGGGCGACTACGACGGCGACGGCGATCTGGACATTCTGCTGACCGGCTGCGGTGATTCCGGCGCCATCTCCCAGGTTTACCGCAACGATGCGGGGATCTTCACCGACATCGGCGCGGGGCTGCAGGGGGTTATCCAAGGCTCGTCCGCCTGGGGCGACTACGACAACGACGGCGACCTGGACATCCTGCTCGCCGGCAGTATCGGTGTCTCCCATATCTCCCGGGTCTACCGCAACGATGCGGGGACGTTCACCGACATCGGAGCGGGGCTGGAGGGGGTTGCCCGCAGTTCGGTCGACTGGGGCGATTACGACAACGACGGCGACCTGGACATCCTGCTTTCCGGCTCCAACTACGAGTACCCCGTTTCCATCGTGTACCGCAACGACGAGGGAACCTTCACCGACATCGGCGCGGGGCTGCCGGGGGTCATGAACGGCTCGGTCGCCTGGGGCAACTACGACAACGACGGCGACCTGGACATCCTGCTGACCGGCCAGTCCCCCTATTTCGGCAATTGCGCCAAGGTGTACCGCAGGGAAGGCGGATTCTTCACCGACATCGGCGCGGGGCTGGAGAACGTCTTGCACGGCTCGGTCGTCTGGGGCGATTACGACAACGACGGCGATCTGGACATCCTGCTCACCGGCTGCGGCAAATCCGGCTACATCTCCCAAGTGTACCGCAATGATTCAGGGATGTTCATCGACATCGACGCGGGGCTGCCGGGGGTTTTCGACGGTTCGGCCGCCTGGGGCGACTACGACAACGACGGCGACCTGGACATACTGCTCGACGGTTTG
>CAYLMM010000103.1:0-4225 GCA_964384825.1 uncultured Fibrobacteraceae bacterium | reverse complement strand
TTCACCAGCGGCCACTGCACCGACGGCCGCGACGCCGACGAGTTCGTGACCAAGGACAACGTCATCACGGTCGATGGGCGGGAGGTCTACCGCTTCCGGCCCTGGCGCGACGACTGCCGGCAATTCCGCGAGATCAACCCCTACTGCGCGCGCTGGTCGGACGGCTCGTGGTCCAGCGACTACTCCCGCAGCAACTGGTGCCCCGGCGACGTCGTGCTGCCCGAGGAGATCGATCTGTCGGCGTGGCTGACCCCTGGCGATCACGTGGTGGGCTTCGATATCGAGGACATCCGGCCCGAGGACGCCGATGGGAACTTCGGCTACTGGCGGGTGTCGGGTCATCTCTGTGGATGGCGATAATTACCGCGGTAGCGGTAAATCGGCGCATCCATGTGTATTCGCGGCCTTAATCTTCCACATGTATGCCTGAAATAACCGCGAACGCGGTAATTCGGGCCCGCCGGGTGGAGAATCGCTTTACATCGGGTCTGGATAAGGGTAATCTACCGTTGAAGCGGTAATTTTTACCCGCCACGGAGTATATGTCATGGACACAAAAGACCAATTTCGCGACATCGCCCACGCGGTCCGCTGGCATCGCAAGCTGGCGGGATTGACCCAGGTCGAGCTGGCCGAGCTCGCCGGGGTGGGCAAGACCGTCCTGTTCGACATCGAGCACGGGAAGGAATCGGTGCTCGCCTGCGGGCTGCTGAAGGTGCTGGCGGCGCTGAACCTGAAGATCGAGATCGTCAGTCCGGTGGGCGGTTCCGGCGGGGGCTCGGGCGGGGGGAAGACCGTTCCATGAGACGCCTGCGCGTGATGATCCACGGCCGAGAGGCCGGCGTGCTCGGCGAGACGGCCGGCGGCGGCTACGTCTTCGCCTACGATGACGGCTACGACGGCCCGCCGGTCTCCTTGGCCATGCCGGTCCGGGCCGACGCCTACCAGTTCGACCGCTTCCCGCCTTTTTTCGAGGGTCTGCTGCCCGAGGGTTACCTGCTGGAACAGCTTCTGCGGCGCGTGAAGCTCGATCGCGACGATCTGACCGGCCAGCTGGCGGCCGTCGGCGGCGACGTGGTCGGCGCGGTGACCGTCGAGGCGATCGACGAAGCGCCCGAAGCGCCCGGCGCGGCCGGCGAACCCGGAGGCGCCTCGTGAACCGCTGCCCCATCACCGGCGAATCCTGCGGTCTCGACGCCTATTCGCGGCACGGCCTGGCCATGCTCTCGCCGCGGCTGCGCTCGTTGGCTCCCTTGCCCCTGCCCGGCGCCGAACTGGTGCGCGAGGCGGGCCGCCGCGTCGGCAAGATGTCCATCCAGGGGGTGCAGCCGAAGCTCAGCGCCGTGCTGCGGATCAGCGAGGGGCGTTTCGAGATCGTCGACCGCGGGGGCAGGTTCATCCTCAAGCCGCCCAATCCGACCTTTCCCGAGGTGCCGCAGAACGAGGCCGCGACGATGACCCTGGCGCGCGACGCCGGCGTCGAGGTGCCCGATCACGGGCTGGTGCGGGCGGCCGACGGCGAGCTGGTATACTTCGTGCGGCGCTTCGACCGCTCGGGGCGCAACGCCAGGGTGCACGTCGAGGATTTCGCCCAGCTCGAGGGCCGGTCGCGCGATGCGAAGTACCGCTCGAGCCTGGAGGACGTGGCCGCGGTCGTCGAGCGGCACTGCACCTTCCCGCTGCGCGACAAGCTGCGTCTGCTGCGAAGGGTGCTGTTCTGCTTTTTGACCGGCAACGAGGACATGCATCTGAAGAACTACTCGCTGATGCACGGCGAGGTGGTCGGCCTGACGCCCGCGTACGATCTTCTGAACACGACCGTCGCCCAGGGGCACGCGCTGGAGGAATCGGCCCTGCCGGTCGGGGGGCGCACGCGGGACCTGGGGCGGTACGATCTGGTCGAGGCCTTCGGGATGGGGCGGCTGGGGCTGACCGAAGCGGCGGTCGCGCGGGTGCTGGCCGAACTGGCGGCGTCCTGCGACCGGTGGCCGGCCCTGCTGGAACGATCGTTCCTGGCCCCGGACACGCGGAGGCGGTACCTGGAGCTGGCGGCCGAACGCCGGGCGCGGCTGGAGATCCGAAACGGAGGCTGGTCATGATCCTGCATCGAGCCATCGGCAACCCCGTGATCTCGCGCGAAGATCTGCCGCCGGCCGGGCCGCGCGCGACCGACGTGTCGGCGGTCTTCAATCCCGGCGCCTGCCGATTCCGGGACCGCGACCTGCTGTTGCTGCGCGTGCAGAACCGCGGCCGCGAAACCATGCTGTGGCCCGCCTGGAGCGACGACGGCGGGCGGCGGTGGCGTCCCGATCCCGAGCCGGTGGAACTCGCCGGTCTGGATGCGGTGCCGGGCGAGGTGCACCACGTCTACGATCCGCGGCTGACGGTGCTGGACGACACGATCGGCGGGCTGGTGGCGATCGACGTCGACGACACCTGCCGCCTCGGGCTGATCCGCAGCGACGACGGCGCCGCCTGGCGCTGCGAGGGCCTGGTCTCGGGGCCGGACGTGCGCAACGGCGTGCTCTTTCCCGAGAAGATCGGCGGGCGCTGGCTGCGGCTGGAGAGGCCCAACCGGGTCCGCGAAGAAGGAGGCCCGGCGACCGGCGACGCGATCGTGCTGGCGGAATCCGACGATCTGATGCGATGGCGCGAGATCGGCGAGGTGATGCGCGGCCGGCCGCGGCGCTGGGACGAACTGATCGGCTCGGGCCCGCCGCCGCTGAAGACCCGCGCCGGCTGGCTGCACGTCTATCACGGGGTGGCCACGCACTTCGCGGCGGCGAACATCTACCAGGCGGGGGTCGCGTTGCTGGACCTCGAGGATCCCTCGCGGCTGCTCGCGCGCGGGACGCAGAACGTGCTCGAGCCCCGCGCCGGATACGAGACGCACGGCCAGGTGCCGAACGTCGTGTTCCCTTCGGGGCTGATTCCCGACCTCGTCGACGACGAGGGTTTCGCGCCCGTGGACACCCCGGTGACCGTCTATTACGGGGCCGCCGACACCTGCGTCGCGGCGGCCCGGGCGACCGTCGGCGAATTGCTGGCGGCCTGCAGCTTCTAGGCGCCCATCCCGTTCACCCTGCTTCGATGGAGGCGGTCTCTTGCCCTACGTTCCCGAGAAGGTCTTCCTGGTTCCGCACACCCACTGGGATCGCGAGTGGTACCTGCCCTGCGGGCGTTTCCGGCTGATGCTGGCCGATGTCGTGGGCCGGGTGCTCGACGATCTGGAGAATCCCGGTTCGGGCCTCGAACACTTCCTGCTCGACGGCCAGACGGTCGCCCTGGAGGACCACCTAGATCTCTGCCCCGGCGATGAAATACGGCTGTCCGACGCGGTCGCGGCGGGGAAGCTTTCGGTCGGGCCGTGGTACATCCTGCCGGACGAGTTCCTGGTCTCGGCCGAGGCGCACGTGCGCAACCTGGTGATAGGCCACCGGACGGCCCGGCGCTTCGGCGAGCCGCAGAAGGTGGGCTACATGCCCGATTCCTTCGGCCACATCGCCCAGATGCCGCAGATCCTGCGCCGCGCGGGGATCGACAGCTTCGTCTACACCCGCGGTCACGGGCCGGAGATCGACGAGCTGGGCTGGGAGCACCTGTGGCGCGCGCCGGACGGCAGCGAGGTTTTGGCGGTCAACCAGTGCGACGGCTACTGCAACGCCGCCGCCCTGGGCCTGGCCGAGCTCTGGCACGCCCACACCCGGCGGTTGATCGAGCCCGAACTGGCGGTCGAGAAGGTGCGCGAGCTCTTCGCGAAGATGGAATCCGGCTCGCGCTCGCCGGTCGCGCTGCTGAACGCCGGCTGCGACCACCATCCGCCCCAGCGCGATTTCGGCCGCGTGCTGGCCGCCCTGCGCGAGGCCTTCCCCGGCACCGAGTTCGTCGTCGGATCGCTGGGCGACTACCTGGCGGCGCTGCGGAATTCGCGGCCGCAATTGCGCGCCCACGCGGGCGAGCTGCTCGGCGGCTACCATCATCCCATCCTCTCGGGCGTGTGGTCGGCGCGGATGCATCTGAAGCAGCACAACGACGCCTGCCAGACCCTGCTGTGCGACGTGCTCGAACCGCTGCGCGCCTGGGCGGCCATCGAAATGGGGCTCGAAGCGCCGGAAGGACTCGGCGACGATCTGTGGCGCACCCTGCTGCGCAACCATCCCCACGATTCGATCTGCGGCTGCAGCACCGACGAGGTGCATCGCGAGATGGAGACGCGCTTCGACCG
>CAYLMM010000102.1:0-4759 GCA_964384825.1 uncultured Fibrobacteraceae bacterium | reverse complement strand
ATGTCCCGGTAGCTCAGATCGGTGAACGCGGGCAGCACGGCCTTGATCGAGCAGTTGCCCCGCTGTTCGGGATGGTAGATATCGAAGGCGCGGAAGGGATCCATCAGATCGACCATCCGCGAACGCAGATCGCCGGTCAGCGCGGCGTGCTCGGGAAAGTCGGTTCCGAGTTCCTTCAGCACGCCTTTTTCGAAGCTCATGTTGTAGGCCATGACGTTGCCCGCCGATCCGATCACCTCCAGCGCCTCGAGCAACGCCGGACGCGGATCGTCCGAGGTCTCGGCCAGGAACTCGTGATGGACCGGCTCGGCGCCCGGCTCCTCGATCACGTGCAGCGAGAACTGGAAGGGGATGCGCTGGTAGGGCCGCGTGCCGTCGAAGAGCGGCACCGCGGGGCTCATCGTCTCGAAGTCCAGCAGCCACAGCGGATACTCCAGGCGCCCGACCCAATCCGCGACGCCCGGACGATCGACGTGCGCCTCGCCGGAGACCACCGCCGCCTTCTGGATGCGCTGGATGTCGCTGAGCACGACGTCCGGAACATCGGCCACCGCCAGCAGACCGTTGTCGATGTGCCGGTAGGCCTTCCGGCCGATCCGGTAGAAGGTCGTGACATCGTGGTCGGGCAGCTTCTTCCAGCACTTCTCCCGCAGCGGGCAGGCATAGGGGATGTCGCAATGCGGGCCGAGCACGGCGGCCGGCTTTTCGCCCTCGACGACCTCCCGCATCCGGCCCAGGTCCATGGCGATGCACGCCGCCCGGTCCCGGCAGATCCCGGTCACATTCTCGGTCCGGAACAACCCCCGCGGATCGACGGCGCCGCGGCGGACGTAATCGCGCTCGACGTGCATCAGGTAGAGATCGCGCAGCTCGACGCCGGCCAGGCGCAGGGTGTCGGCCTGGAAGGCCACGTCGTCGAGGTTGACGTCCTTGACCACGGTGCCGCTCTTGACCTCGATCAGGTCCCAGGCGCCGTCATCGGCCGGATCCAGGATGTCGACGCGGCAATACCGGCCGTCGACCAGGAAGCTGGCCTCGTAGACCGGCCGGCGCAGGGCCATCAGTTCGCGGGTGCGGGCGACGGTGGCGTCGAGATCGCGGGAATGGGGCACCTCCTCCCCGCCCGTCCGGCATCGCTGGGCCAGGGCGCCGATCTCGTGGCCGACGTCGAAGACCGCGCGGGTGGCGGCGTCGGGTTCGGGGATGGCGCGCGGATCGTTGTAGTGGGTCCAGAGAAGCAGCGGGCACTGGCGGCCGACGAGGTACTTGGACTTGGAGATTACGGTCATGGGATGACCTCCGGCGGGAGGTGGGGACGAGATACTCGACCTTGATGGGTTTGTATTCTGGCATATGGGGTGGGGGTTGTATAGAGGGGAAGCAGAACCGGATGATGGGGTGAGAAGGTAAGTGGAGACGATCCAGGCCCGGAGAGCCCCACGGACCAAAAAAGGACTCACGCCATCCGACGTAAGTCCTTGATCTTGTTGGTACGCCGCCAGGGAATCGAACCCCGAACCTACTGATTAAGAGTCAGTTGCTCTGCCAATTGAGCTAGCGGCGCACCCGATGTCTGTGGCACTCCGGCCGGAGCCGTGATATCCTCTCCCGCTCGAAGCGGACCAAAAGCTAGCACCGCCCCCTCGGCCTGTCAAGCCGACCGGGCCCTTTTTCGCGCCTAGAGGCCGGAAACCCCGATAACGAGCCATTTCTTCCCCGAGGAGCCCCCATGCTCGACCTCCCCGCCCGCAAGCGCCGCGCCCGGCACGTCCTGCGCATCCTGGGCAAGGAGTTTCCCGACGCCGCCTGCTCGCTCGACCATCGCGACGCCTTCCAGCTGCTGATCGCCGCCATCCTTTCGGCCCAGTGCACCGACGCGCGGGTGAACAAGGTCACGCCCGATCTCTTCGCGGCCTACCCCACGCCGCGCGACCTGGCCGAGGCCACGCAGGAGGAGATCGAGGAGGCCGTCCGCTCGACCGGGTTCTTCCGCAACAAGGCCAAATCGATCCGATCGTGCAGCCGCGACATCGTCGAGAAACACGGCGGCGAGGTGCCGCGCGACATCAAGGAGTTCGTGAAGCTCGCGGGGGTCGGCCGCAAGACGGCCAACGTCGTGCTGGGCAACGTCTTCAACGAGCCCGACGGCGTGGTCGTCGACACCCACGTCGGGCGCATCGCGGTGAAGCTGGGGCTGAGCGACAACGGGCCCAAGGACGCGGTGAAGATCGAGCGCGACCTGAACGATTGCGTCCCGCGCAAGCACTGGGTGCTCTTCGGCCACCTGCTGATCGAGCACGGGCGCAAGACCTGCAAGGCCCGCAAGCCCGACTGCGACGCCTGCCCCCTCTACCGGCACTGCGAAGCCCGGGCCTGATCGGGCCCGGGCCTCGTCTCTCGATCGCGCTGCCGGCCTACCGCGCCCGGTAGCAGATCACCTCCAGCGGCACCTGCTGCTCGGGATCCTCGCCGTCGCCCTCGTCGCCGCCGCCGTACATGCTGTCGCCGACACCTTCGAAGCCCTGGATCACCAGGAAGACGTCGTCGCCCACGCGCAGCATCCGGTCGCGGTCGGGATCGCCGGGGCACATCAGCTTCACCTGGCGCAGGAAGGTTCCGTCGGGGTCGAAGACGTCCCAGATCTGGTAGACGCCCTCTTCCGCGGGCCGGCTGCCGACGCTGCCCAGGGCCCACAGTTCGCCGTTGTCGGCCACGTGCAGGAAGTTGATGCAGGGCTCGCGATCCTCGATCTCGCATTCGATCTCCACGCGCTGGCCGTCGACGATCATCCGCACGCCCGCGGCGATGTCGTCCTTCTCCTTCTTCGTCCTCTTGCGACCCTCGTAGGGCCTTTCGATGATCTTCTCCAGCTCGCCCTCGGGGCTGTAGACCTCGATCGCGTAGCGGTCGCGGTCGGCGGCCAGATAGCAGCGGCCGTCCGGGCCCATCGCCCACAGGCCGCCGAAGGCGAAGGAGAAGTCCTCGCGCTCGACGAAGCGGCGGCGGTTGATGTCGAGCTTGCGGGTCTTCTCGGCCAGCCGGGCGACCTCCTTTCCGGACTGATCGAACAGGCCCAGGAAATGGAGCATCGTGATCCCGTCGGAGGTTTCGAAGCCCGAGAACACGTGGCCCGACACGGCTATCCGCCCGTTGCGATAGAAGCCGTAGACCGCGCTGACCATCCCGCCCTCGTCGGTGTCCAGCAGGCTCAGGCGCTTCGAACCGGCCGGATCGCCGCCGCGGGTCACGGTCACCATGGTGCCGGGCATGCGATCGAGGAAGCAGACGTCGCCGCCGGGAGTCATGAAGATCGCGTTGGGTTCGCCCAGTTCGCCGGGGCCTTCGCCTTCGCGGCCCACGTTGCCCAGGAACTCTCCGCCGGGACCGAAGACGTGCGCGGTCGCGAGCTGGGTATCCATCACGTAGATGGTGCCGTCGTCGGCGATGGTCGCGGCCTCGGGCACGCCGAACATCACCTCCTGGTCGTCGTCGCCGCCGCGACGCCACTGCTCGACCAGGTTCAGCGTCCGGACGCCGTCGCGGGGTTCGGCTCCGTTGACCACCCGCGGCGCATCCTCGGGAGCGGCGGCCGCAGGCAGGGAAATCGCGAGAATCGCCAGGACGGCCGCCGCAAGGATCCGATGCGGCACGGCGCGGGCGCATGGGAACATGATCTCTCCTCGGGTTCGGAATTCAGGGGAACGGGCCACCCGAAGAATACCGCCGCAGCCGCGAAAGGTTTCTGGAAAAATGGCGGGATGGAAAAGTGGGGCGCCCCTGGAGGAAGCGGCGCCCCGGCGGCGAGGGAGATCAGATCCAGCGGGTGCCGTCGTGCGTTTCCAGAACCAGGGCACCCATCATCCAGTTGATCATCTCTTCAAGCCAGCTGATCATGATGCTCCCTCCCCCGCATGAAATACCGGATATAAATTCTCGATAACGGAAATTCTAGCATATACCGACCATATGATGTCAACATTTCTCATCATCCATAAAAAACAAGCGTGGGGAGGCGGCAAAAAAAGGGGCGCCCCGAAGGGCGCCCCGAGCCGAAGGATCCGCTAGAAGGGCAGATCGTCGTCCTCGCCCGGCAGGCTCTGGGGAGCCGCGGGGAAGGGATCGGCGGCCGGCGTCTGCTGGGACGCCTGCTGGGTCTGCTGGGGCTGAGGCTGCCGCTGCGGCTGACCGCCGCCGTAGCCGCCCTCGCCCTCTCCCGGACGGCCGAGCATCTGCATCGTCTGGGCCACGATCTCGGTCGTGTAGCGCTTCTGGCCCTGCTGGTCCTCCCACTCGCGGGTCTGCAGCCGGCCCTCGATGTAGACCTGCTTGCCCTTGCGCAGGTACTGGGCGCAGATCTCGGCCAGACGGCCCCAGGTCACGACGCGGTGCCACTCGGTGCGCTCCTGGCGCTGGCCGCTCTGCTTGTCGGTCCACTGGTCGGTCGTGGCGATGCGGAAATTCGTGACCGCCGTGTTGTTCTGGGTGTAGCGCTGCTCCGGATCGGCCCCGAGGTTGCCCACGATGATCACTTTGTTCACACTGGCCATTCGGTCCTCCTGTTCGGTGCGGCGGCACGGCCGCCCTTCCCTACTCGTGATGACCTGTGTCCGACGACGACGGCCGCGCGGATCCCCGCCGGGTCATAAAAGACAAGCGGCCCGAAGGGGCCGCCTGCCGGGACGTACCCGGCCGGCGGGCGACCGCGAGACCGGGAAAAAGGGTGGGGGTGATGATGGGATTCGAACCCACGGCCACCTGG
>CAYLMM010000101.1:0-4780 GCA_964384825.1 uncultured Fibrobacteraceae bacterium | reverse complement strand
CTGGACATCCCGGCCGGCAGCGAGTACGTGCTCGAGGGCGAGATCATCCCCCGCGTCCGCGTGCCCGAGGGCCCCTTCGGCGAGTTCCCCGGCAGCTACTCCGGCACCCGCCGCCAGGTCGTGATCAAGATCAAGAAGGTCACCCACCGCAAGGACCCGATCTTCGAGAACCTGTACCTGGGCCGTCCCTGGACCGAGATCGACACCCTGCTGGGCCTGAACACCTGCGTGCCCCTGTACAAGCAGATGCGCGAGACCATGCCCGAGATCACGGCCGTCAACGCCCTGTACCAGCACGGCCTGACGGTGATCATCGCCGTGAAGCCCCGTTTCGGCGGCTACGCCAAGTCGGTCGCCATGCGCTGCGCCTCGACGCCGCACGGCATCTCGTACTGCAAGAACATCATCCTGGTCGACGGCGACGTGGACCCCTTCAACCTCAACGAGGTCATGTGGGCCATGTCCACCCGCCTGCGCGGCGAGAAGGACGTCTTCGTCATCCCGGCCACCCCGGGCATGCCCCTGGATCCCGGCTCCGAGCCGCCCGGAATGGGTTCGAAGATCATCATCGACGCCACCACGCCGGTGGATCCGGAGCCCAAGCTCCGCGACACGATGCTCATCGAGAAGGTCGACTGCGCCGAGCACTACCAGAAGGTGATCGCCGATCTGCACGCCGCCCTCTAGGCCGGCCGCGATCGACGTCGATACCCATAGCCAAGGAGATTGAACAATGAAGTGTGTGCGATGCCTCAAGGAAGGCGTGACCGTGGTCGCCAAGGCCCCCGACGGCAGCGGGGCCTGGGAGATCTACAAGTGCGATCACTGCAACTACGGCTGGCGCTCGACCGAGCCCGAGACCGTGACTGTGATCGAGAAGCGCGACCCGCGTTTCCAGATGGACGGAGTGGATCTGGAGACCCTGCTGAACCCCTGCGCGATTCCGCCGCTGGCGAAGTAGGGACATCCGCGATCGCGGGACGGCGTTTTCCGCTCGCCCGGCAGGGTATCCGCGCGGGAACCCTGCCCTCGGATCACGCCGACCCGCCGATCATTCCTGCCGCGGCGTCCGTTCTTCGGGCGCCGCGGCGACCACACCCGAGCCAAGGAATTCCCCATGTCGCGATTGATCAAGACAACGATGCTGGTGCTCGTGCTGCTGCTGGCCGGCAGCGCCGTCGCCCAGGACATCCAGCCCTACACCTTCGGCTACATGTCGTTTCCCGACGGCCAGGACGACCAGTACCGCTTCAACTGGCTGCGCGTGGGCATGCGCTACAACCCGACGCCCGACCTGCCCGGCAAGATGCTGGTCCGCACCGAGTTCGACATCACCAAGGATTCCTTCGACGGCGCCTTCAAGTACGGCTACGTCGAGTGGACGAACAACGTCGAGGGTCTGGGCGACGTGTCGGTGATCGCCGGCAAGTTCCTCGGCCCGGTCCACTACGTGTGGCCCGGACCGCAGCAGACCCGCACCCACCGGCTGACCGTGGCCCAGGCGAAGATGGTGCCGTACATGTACTGCACCGGCGCCCAGGTGCGCTGGAAGGGTCCGGTCGACGTGCGGATCGCCAGCGTGAACGCCGCCGGCACCGACGACCAGACCGCCCTGACCGGCTGGGCCAACTGGCAGGGCCTGCAGGTCTACTTCGTGGAGGACCTGTCGGTGGGCTGCGCGTTCACCCGCTCGCAGGCCTGGTGGCTGAACGGCACGGTGGGCGTGACGCACTACGACGACGGCGAGATCGACAACTTCTGGCTGGAGTACTACCTCGAGCAGAAGGGCGTGCGCCTGTCGGCCGTTCTGGAGATGGAGGAGTACGAGGACGAGGAGCTGGGCCTGACCCTGGACATCCCGTACGCGAAGTTCTCGTCTCTGCGCCTGGACTACTTCACCAAGGACGACACCTTCCGCAGCGGCTTGACCTTCAGCTACTAGATGGGGCCGCGACGGCGGGGTCGCCTCGATTTCCCTGGCCCCGTCGTCGCCGGTTCCGGCTCAGAGCAGCTTCCGCTCCCGCATCTTCGCGAAGATGATCCGGAACCACGGCGCGAATTCCCCGGGCCGTTCGGCGATCCCGGCCGCGAGGTCGCCCGGATCCACCCACCGGAACTCGCCGACCTCGCTCGGATCGGGTGCCGGTTCGCCATCGAATTCCCCGACGAAGACGTGATCGAGTTCGTGCTCGACCAGGCCGCGGTCCAGCTCGGCGCGGTAGATGAAGTCGAAGGCGTCGCGCAGGGGCGTCGTGAAGCCCATCTCCTCGGGCAGGCGGCGGGCGGCGGCGTCGGCGTAGGATTCGCCGGGGCGCGGATGGGTGCAGCAGGCGTTGGCCCACAGCCCGGGACAGTGGTACTTGCCGGCGGCCCGGCGCTGCAGCAGCATCGCGCCGCGAGCGTCGAAGACGATCACCGACACGGCCCGGTGCAGCAGGGCCCGGCGATGCGCCTCGAGCTTCTCCATCGTTCCGATTTCGCGGTCTTCGCGGTCGACCAGCACGACGTGTTCCATGGGGGCCTCGCTGTTGGAGGGCGGTGGACGCCGTCAAAGATAACCCCGTTGCCGATGGGTTCCAAGGCCGGACGCGGGCGGTATCGGCGACCGCGGCGGGAGAGTCTTCTGGAAAAATCGAGTGTCGTGATATAGATTCGGGCCGCCAGAAGTTAACGGTCTTCTCCAACCCGAGGATCCTCCCATGAACACCCCCGTGATCACCGTCAACGGCCAGCCGCTGACCCGTTTCGAACTGACCAATACGATGCAGGAATACTCGCTTCAGATGCACGAGAAGACCGTCGATCAGCTCGAGGACGAACAGCATGACCAGATCCTCCAGACGGCGGTCGAGAAGCTGCTGGTCTGGGAGCTGATCTATCAGCGCTCGATCGCCGACGGCGCCGAGGTCTCCGACGACGTGGTCGACAAGGAGATCGGCGAGATCGCCGAGCAGTTCGAGACCCGCGAGAAGATGTACGAGCAGCTGAAGGAATTCGGCGTCGACCCCGACGTGCTGCTGCGTTCGGTGCGCCGCGAGGTGCTGGTCGAGAACGTGCTCGACGGCTGGTTCCAGAAGGTGCCCGAGCCCACCGCCGAGGAGATCGAGACCGGCTACCGGGAGTACCTGGCCGGCCGCGAGAAGGACGGCGAGGGGGACGAGCCCGGACCGCTGGCCCAGGGCGAGGCCCTGAGCCTGGAAGATGCCGGTCCGATGATCCGCTCCCACTGCATCCACAAGGCCGGCACCGAGCTCATCCGCGCCTGGGTCGACGAGCTGCGCGAGGCCGCCGAGATCGAGTATCTCGAAGAGCTCTAGCCGGTCGGTCGCGATGCCGGCGGCGTTTGCCGGGGCCCGCTCTTCGGAGCGGGCCTTTTTCGTCGGAACGCGCGTCTGCTGGCGCCTGCGGGAACTCCGCCCTTTCTTGACCGTAGAACCGATGTCGCCCGGTCAGGAGAACCTTCCATGTCCAGCCGACCGGATTTCCCGACGGCTTCGCGGCCGATCCCTCACTCCGTTTTCCCTTCCCTGCCGAAGATGCTGCCGGCCGCGTTGCCGGTCGTCGCGTCGTTGGTCTTGGCCTTGGCCTGGCCGACTTCGGCCGCCGCCGCCGATGATCATCCCACCGCCTGGGAGATGGCCTACGCCCGGGCCGCCAACGCGTTCGCCATCGATCTCTACGGCGAGGTCATCGCGACCGCCGCGGCAAGGGATCCGCAGTCCGATCCCGGCAACATCCTGCTCTCGCCGCTGGCGCTGCATTCGGTCCTGACGATGGTCGAGGAGGGCGCGCGCGGGCGGACCGAGGCGGAGTTGCGGGCGGCCCTGCGGCTGGACGACGTGCCTCGGGGCGACGCCTCGGATCTGGCCTGCTTCTGGCATGATCTGCAACGGGGCGCCGGAACGGACGGACCGCTGCTCGACGCCCGCCACCGCGCCTGGGTGGACCGGCGACGCGATCTGAATCCCGACTACGCCGGCTATCTTGCCGAGGCCTTCGGCGTCGCGCCGGTGCGAGTGGATTTCGTGAACGATCCCGCGGGCGTCTGCAGCCGGATAGGCGAGGAGTTGATGGCCGGCGCGCCCGCCGCCGCAGGCGATCCGGTGCCCGCCTCGCTGGCCGCCGGCGATTCCTGCATCGTGATGGGCAACCGCCTGCTCTACAGCGGCGCCTGGGAGCGGCCCTTCGCCGCGGAGGCGACCGCGGCGCGGCCCTTCCGGCTGGCCGGGGGGGAAGCGGTCGACGTGCCCACGCTGCGGCACGATTCCGGCTACGCCGATCGCCGGGCGATGGGCAACTTCCGGTACGCGGAATTCGACGGCGGAGCGGCCCTGGAACTGCCTTGCCAGGGCGGCCAGGCGATGCTGGTGCTGCTGCCGGACGAGGTCGACGGCCTGCCCCGCCTCGAGGCCGATCTCAGTGCGGATCTGCTCGCCTGGATCGTCTCCTCGCTGCAACGGGTCAAGGCCGACGTCCAGCTTCCCCGCTTCAGCAGCGCGCAGCGATGGGAGGCCTGCCGGGCCCTGGAGGCGATGGGAGTGCGTTCCTGCTTCGGCATGGGGGCCGATCTTTCGGGCATGATCGCCGCGAACGACATGTTCGTGAGGCTGGTGTCGCAGCAGGCCTGGTTCGGGATCGACGAGCAGCGGGTGGCCGCGGGCGCCGCCACCGCCGTCCTGCTGCGGACCAAGGGCGGCGAGGGGATTCCCGGGGGCGAAACGGTCGTTTTCCACGCCGACCAGCCGTTCCTCTATCTGCTGCGCGACCTGAGCACCGGGGC
>CAYLMM010000100.1:0-5005 GCA_964384825.1 uncultured Fibrobacteraceae bacterium | reverse complement strand
TGCTGCCGCGGATGGCGATGTAGGCGTCGCACATCTCCATGATCTTCTTGTGGAAGGCGCCCCACTTGGCGAACTGCTCCTCGCCCGCGCCCTTGATGAACTGCCGCGAGACGTCCTCGTCGTTGTAGTACCAGAAGGGCACGCCGCCGCGTTCGGTGGCCGCGGCGACCAGGGCCCGGCCCAGATCGAGCGACTCGATGCCCTTGAGCTCGAGGTAGAAGACCTCGCCGGGCTGCAGGTCGACGCTGTAGTTGATCAGCTGTTCGGCGAGACGGGTCGTGCGCGGGTCCTTCATGGGTCCTCCTTGGAGACGGGGTATCGATAACGCCTACGATAACGCGCCCGGGCCTCGAGCAAAAGAGCTTTTGCCCGGCGCGTCCGGCTTCTATCTTGGGGGGAACGTCAACAACGTTACCGACCATTACGAGGAGACGTCATGGATAACGGCAACCCCCTGCAGAATGTTCCCACGCCGCCCGGAATGGCCGGGCACCTCGACCATATCGGCATCGCGGTTCCCGACCTCGACGAGGCGATCGCGCTTTACGGCGGGCTGATGGGCCTGACGCTCGAGGGCGTGGAGGAAGTGCCGCGCGAGAAGATCAAGGTCGCGTTCCTGCGCCTGAACAAGGGCTCGGAGATCGGCCACGTCGAGCTGCTGCAGCCCCTGGAGGAAGACAGCAACATCGGCCGGTTCATCGCCAAGAAGGGTCCCGGGCTGCATCACGTGGCCTTCTACGCCGACGACATCGGCCAGGCCCTGCAGAACTGCCGCGAGGCGGGGATGAGGCTGCTGAACGAGGAGCCGGTCGCCGGGGCGCACGGCAAGCAGGTGGCGTTCCTGCATCCCAAGAGCACCGGCTCGGTGCTGATCGAGATCTGCTCCTGCATGGAGTAGTCGGGAACGGGGCGGGCCGCGAGTGGCGACCCGCCCCGATGAATCACTCGGCGGCGGCTTCGGCCGCGGCCGCCTCGGTGACCACGCCGATCTCCCGCCAGTCGCCCTCTCCCCTGACGACCGAAAGATCAGGTTCGCCCGTGAAGTTCAGGTAGGCGGGCGCGTAGCCGGCGCTGAAGATCAAGCCGGCGTGCTTGGCTTCGCGGCTGCCGGCCCACAGGGCGTAGGTGGCGTCCTCGGTGAAGCCGTCGGTGCCGCGGGCGCCGACCAGGCCCTCGGGGTCGAGGCGGAACACGACGTCCTTCGGATCATCGGGGAAGCGCAGGCGCCAGTGCACCAGCACAGCGGGGCCGCCGTCGTACAGGCGGATCTCGGGGAAGACCCCGACCACGCAGCTGCCCGGCTCGCGGCCCATGTTGTAGCATTCCAGCGGGAAGTCGGTGCTCAGGAACTCCGGCTGGGCTCCCTCGACGATCAGCTTCAGCTCGAAGGCGCCCAGGGCCTCGACCGCGGTCTCGTTCCAGACCACCGGATCGACGTCGGTCATCACCGCGTAGAGGTCGAGGATCACCCCGACCGGGGTGTCGGCGTGCTGCTCGAGCACCGGCGCCAGGGTGTCGCCGTCGGAGAACGACAGGCGGACCACGCCGTTGTGGCCGGCCCACTCGGACGCGCTCACTGGAGCCGCGGCGATCAACGCGGCCGCCGCCGCCATCAGGATCAGGATTCCGGGCCTGCGCATAGTCATCGACAGAACCTCCGTTGGATTCGTAGGGCGAAAACGCGACGGGCGCGGATCAGCTGCCGGTGCTGGCGTAGCGGCGCGCCCCCAGCCGCCAGACCGTGTACCCCAGGGCGAAAACGGCGGTTCCCACCAGCGGCGTCGCCAGCGCGAAACCGCGGAACTCCCCGCCACCGATGAACCACGTCGCCGGATAGAAGGCCACCCACGCGAAGGGCAGCACGAAGGTCAGCAACATCCGCACCAGCGGATTGAAGATGGTCACCGGATAACGGCTGAACCTTATCACGTTGTAGACCGGCGGCGCGAGGCCCATCCTGTCCTCGAACCAGAACGACACCGCGGTCAGGCCCAGGAACACGCCGCTGAAGACCAGCGAGGCGGTGCCTGCGAGCAGGATCAGCAGCAGGATGTCGACCACGCCGATCGTCAGGCCCAGATGCGACCCGGCGTATCCCATCACCAGCGAGCCGAGCAGGATCTCGTTCAGGCCGCCGAGGTTGAACGACTCGAACATCACCTGGGCCAGCGGGTGGACCGGGCGCAGCAGCACGCGGTCGAAGTTGCCCTCGATGATGAAGCGTTCGCCGAAGCGGTAGAGGTTCACGCTGACCAGGTTGAACAGGCCCAGCGGCAGCATGCTGAAGCCGTAGATGAACAGCACCTGCTCGTAGCTCCAGCCGCGCAGGGCGTCGACCTTCCCGAAGAGCACCGACAGGATAGCCAGCTGCACGCCCATGGAAAAAAGGTTGGCGGTAAGGTCGATGGCGAAGTCGACCCGGTAGGCCAGCCGCGACTTCAGGAACTGCGCGAAGTAGGCGGCGAAGATGCCGGCCTGGCGCAGGGGCTCGCGCAGGCGCCGGGCGAGGCCTCCGGGACGGCGGGGCAGACGCGTCGGGTCGGCGACGATCTCGGCCGAAGCGAAGGCGGCGTGCGTATTCGTCTTGGCCATCGGTCACCCCCCTTGCAGCGTGACGTGCCGCACCGATTTGGCCCACACGAAGCGGCCGGCGACGAACAATCCCACGGCCCACGCGGCCTGCAGCAGCAGCGCCTCGTACAGGGCCGGCCCCGGACGCAGGCCCAGGTAGATCGTCACCGGGATGTAGCTGATCGCCTGGAAGGGCAGCCACCGCACGGCCTGCTCGAACCAGGCCGGGAAGAACGAGAAGGGGATCATCACGCCTGTGAGGAACTCCATCACGATCATCTTCGCGCGGATCACGCCGTGGATGTTGTGCAGATAGAAGGCCAGGCAACCGACCAGGAAGTTGATCTGGCTGTTGACCAGCAGGGCCAGGAAGAAGCTCAGCAGGGTCCAGCCGTAGAGCTCGGGCCGGGGCGGGCCGGCGATGTGGAACAGCGGCATCGCGACCAGGGTGATCGGCAGGGTGAACATCAGAAAGCGGAACAGGGCCTCGCCCGCCGCCTCGGACAGCATCATCGTCTGCACGTGGAAGGGCTTGATCAGCTGGACGGCGATGTCGCCCTGGACGATCTGATGCGAGAGGGCGCGGTCGATGCCGTTGAAGTAGAAGCTGCGGCCGATCCAGCTCAGCGCGACGTAGGTCAGCATCTGCTGCAGGGTCAGCCCGCCGATGCGCGCCGCCTCGACGCCCTCGGGACGGCTGTCGAAAAGGGCGGTGAACAGGAAATGGTTGCCCGCGATGAAGATGGTGTAGGACAGCACGCCGGTGTAGTAGCGCAGGCGGTAGGCCAAAAACTTCAGGAAAGCCAGGCGCGCGAAGGTGGCGTAAAGGCCGGCGGTGGCGCCGCGGCCACGGCGCCATCGGCGCAGCGTGGCGGAAAGCGGGCCGGGAGCGGCGGCGGCGAGGGCGGCTGCGCGTTCAGTCGCCATAGCCCAGGCTCTCCCGTCCGGAGTCGCGGTAGATCTTGCGCACGATGTCCTCGATCGACGGCTCCTCGAGCTTCAGGTCGGCCACCTTGCGGGCCGCCACCAGGGCCTCGATCACCTCGGCCGACCCGATGTCGCGCCGGCTGTATTCGGCCACGTGTTCGAGCCCATCGGCCTCGGTCCAGACCGCGGGCAGGGCCGAAAGCTCGGCGGCAATCTCGGTGCTTGCGACCGGTTCGCGCAGCCGCACCCGCAGCCGCACCCGGTCGCCGACGCGCGCGCGCAGATCATCCTGTTCGCCGTCGAAGACCACCACCCCGCGGTCGATGATGATGATCCGCCGGCAAAGCTGCTGGATGTCGCCCAGGTCGTGGGTGGTCAGCAGCACGGTGGTGCCCAGCTTGTCGCGGGCCTCGGTCAGAAAATCGCGCACGTTCTGCTTGGCCACCACGTCCAGGCCGATGGTGGGCTCGTCGAGAAAAAGCAGCCGCGGACCGTGCAGCAGGGCCGCCGCCAGATCGCAGCGCATCCGCTGGCCGAGCGACAGCTTGCGCACCGGCTGGTGCAGGAATTCGCCGATGCCCAGCATGTCGTCGAACATCGCCAAACGCCGCTGGTAGGCCTGGTCGTCGACCTCGTAGATCTTCTTGAGCAGCTTCAGCGACTCGACCACCGCCAGATCCCACCACAGCTGGGTGCGCTGGCCGAAGACGGTGCCGATGTGCCGGGTGTAATGCACGCGGTCGCGATGCGGCACCAGGCCGCCGACGCTGACCTCGCCCGATGTGGGAGTGAGAATGCCGGTGAGCATCTTGATGGTCGTGGACTTGCCGGCGCCGTTGGCCCCGATGTAACCCACCATCTCGCCGGGCGCGATGTCGAAGCAGATGTCGTCGACCGCGCGCAGCACGCCCTTGCGGGGCCGGACCAGGTCGATCAGGCCGCCGGTCACGCCCTCGCGCTTGCGGCTGACCTTGTAATCCTTGGTCAGATGGCGCACGCGGATCAGGCTGTCGGATCGCTCGGTCAAAACGGCAGCTGCCCTTCGTCGTCCGGCGGCGGGGCGTCGGCGTCGGTGGCGGCCGGCTCCTCGCGCAGGCCGGCCACGAACTCGCGCACCTCGACCTCGGTCTTGTCCAGCTTGCCGCGGCAGACGCCGATCAGCTCGACCGCCCGGCGCACCTCGGCCGACAGGTCGTCGATGTCGATGTCGTCGGCTTCGAGACGGCCGAGGATCTTCTCGACCTCTTCGACCGCCGCGCGGAATCCGATCTCTTCCTTCTTCTTGGCCACGTTTCCTCCTCGCGTGGTTCGGGGTCCGGCACGGGCCGGGATACGGTACGTCAGTCTCCGGGATCAGGCTCGATCGACTCGACGACGCTCCGGGCGGCGCCGTCGCGGAACCGCGTCGTCAGGCGGCTGCCGGGTTCCAGTCCGGCGACCGTCGAAACGGCTTTGCCGTCCACATCCAAAGTCAAAGTCCACCCGCGGGCCAGCAGGCGCCGCGGAT
>CAYLMM010000099.1:0-5081 GCA_964384825.1 uncultured Fibrobacteraceae bacterium | reverse complement strand
ACATGACCGCGGGCGAAACCGGGCCCGCCATCCGCAACTACGAGAAGTCCCTGGAACTGGATCCGGACAACCGCAACGCGGCGCAGATGCTGAAGAAGCTGCGCGGCGGGAAACGGTAGGCCCGCGGAACGTTCTGCAGCCTATACCGCCGCCGGTATCTACTTCAGCAGCAGCATCCGGCCCAGGTCCGCATCCGCGCCGGCGGTCAGGCGGTAGAAGTAGACGCCGGAAGGCGACGTTCGGCCCGAGGCGTCCCGGCCGTCCCATTCCACGCCCCGGCGGCCCGCCGGCATCGTCTCTCCGCTCAGCAGCGTCCGCACCAGACGACCCGACGCGTCGTAGATCCGCAAATCCACAGCCCGCGCTTCGGGCAGCTCGAAGCTGATGGCGGTGCGCGGGTTGAACGGGTTGGGCGCCGCGCCCAGCAGGCGGAACTCCGTCGGCGGCGGGCCCACGTCGGTCAGGGAGCCGGGCATCGCCGCGGGGCTCTCGTTGCCCGCGAAGTCCACCGCCGAAACCTTGTAGAAGACGTCCCACCCTGCAGCCGGGTCGGTCCAGGCTGCGGCCGTGGTCATGTGGGTCGAGTTCAGCGGATCGACGACGAAGTCGGGCGTCGCGCCGCGATAGATCTTGAAGTAGCGGAAGTCGGGGTCCGGGGACTCGAACCAGGCGAGGACGTTGCCGCCGGCGGCGTATTCCACCATCAGGCCCTCCGGCACGTTCGGGGCCAGGTTGTCCACCGACCAGCCGCTGTCCGGCGGACTGACGTGGAACCCGCCCGCGGCCGTCTGGGCCGTGATGCAGTAGGCCGACGGCGCGGCCACTCCGCCGGAGTCCCCGAGGGTCGGGGCCAGGAACGTGTAATGTTCCGCCTTCCAGGCGCCGACGTAGCCCAGCACCTCCCACTGTCCGGGCGGCAGGGACATGGCGAGCTCCGCATCGGCCGCCAGGCGGCGGTCGTCGTCGGCCGCGATCGCCTTCAGCGTCTGGACGTCGTCGATCCGGCGCAGGACGTTGTAGCCCAGCACCGGGTCGTCGGACCCTTCGGTGTCCCAGCCCGACGGGGAGAAATGGACGCGCACCCAGCCGCCCTGGTCGTCGGAAACGTCCACGATCGAGTCGACGGCCGCGTGGTCGAAGAGCCATTCCAACTCGAAGCTCGTGCAGACCGGTCCGTTTCCGCCCCACAACGGACTGTAATCGAGCACGGCATACCACTGGAGATTTTGCCCCCGGTAGGTTCCGTCAAGGAACCGGTACGCGGCGCCGGGGGTCAGGATGAGCTCCGCGAGAGCCCCCTGCTGGTAGACCTGCCAACTGATGGGACTGCCGGACTGCTCGGTGGACAGTCGCAGGGCGGCGATCTCGTCGTCGTGCTCGAACACGGTCGTCGAGAAGGCCATGTTCCTGTCGGTGCGAAAGCGGTCGGTGAAGGCCCAGGCCGAAGCCAGTTCGTCCGCGCCGGCCACATAGAGTACGTCGCCCGCCAGGACCAGCGGCCCGCGCGGCAGAGCCGCGGTGGCGACGACAGAGACCACGGAGGTTGGATCGGAAATGTCGAAGACGAGCACCGACCCCTCGGTCGTCACGAAGACCAGATCGCCGGCGATCTGCAGGTCCGAAACGGTGGCGACCGCGAGAATGGCGATTTGGACGGGTACCGTCGGATCACTCACATCGAAGATCAAGAGGTACGACCCCACTATCCCCGGCCCGAAGCCGGCGCAGAGCAGGTCGCCGTCCAAGGCCAGGCTCGTGCAATCCAAGCTCGACCAGCCGCCGCTTCCCAGAAGGGACGGCGCCGCCGGGTCGGTGACGTCGACCAGTTCGAAGCCGTCGGCGAAGCCCACGGCCAGCAGGTTGCCGTCGATCGTCAGGGTTCGGCATTTCCCGGCCGCCGCGTAGCTTCCCACCGTGGACGGGGCGGCCGGGTCGCCGACGTCGACGATCTGGACGCCGGCGGCGTCGCAGGCCGCGTACAGGAGCGAGCCGCCGCGGACGACATCGTAAACGTGGCCCGGCAGACCGATGCTGTCGACGAAGGCCGGGCTGGCCGGCACCGAGATGTCGACGTCCATCAGATCGTCGCTGTAATCCCCGAGGAAGGCATGGTCGCCGTGGATGGCGATCGATCTCAAGTCGCCCGGCACGGCGACTTCGCCGATCTCGACCATGTTCAGGGGATCGGAGATGTCGATCGACCGCAAGCCGTAGCCCTGGTCCACGACCCAGGCCACGTCGCCGGCCAGGGCGATGGCCGCGCAGTCGCCCAGGCGATCGACGAGATCCAGCCGCGAGAGACCGGCCGCCATGCGCAGATCCAGGATCCGCAGACCCGCCGCCGCGTCGGCGACCAGCGCGTACTCCCCGGACACGTCCACATCGTAGGCGGAACCGGGCGTGTTGTAGGTCCCGGTCACGACGGGGTTGCCGGGATCGGTCACGTCGATCACCGCCAGCCCGGCCGCGCCGCAGCCGACCTGCAGACGGTCGCCGTCCAGTTGCGCACCCAGGGCCGGGCCGGGCAGGGCCAAGACCGCCAGCGACGAGGGCGAGGCGGGAGTCGACACGTCCAGCACGACCAGGCCGCCGGTATTGTCCGAGACGAAGGCCGCGTCGCCGGCGACCGCGATGTCCCAGGCGTAGCCGCCCGTGTCGTAGGAGCCGACGATCGCCGGCAGCGCCGGGTCGGTGACGTCGATCACCTGCATCCCGGACTCGCTGTCGGCCACCAGGGCGTACGACCCGTGCAGGGCGACGCCGTAGGCCTTGCCCGGGGTGTCGCAGGCCCCGACCAGGGACGGGCTCGCCGGGTTCGAGACGTCGACGATCGCCAGGCCGGAGAAGCCGTCCGCCACGTAGACCAGATCGCCCGCGTGCAGCACGGCGTAGGCGCTGCCTGCCGTGTCGTAGCCGCCGGCCACCGTCGGCGATGCGGGATCGGAGATGTCGACGATCTGCAGCCCCGCGGCCTGGACGGCCACGTAGGCCAGATCGCCCGCCGCGGCGACTCCGAAGGCGTTGCCCGCCAGGGCGCAGGTCCCGGCCAGGGTCGGCGCGGCGGGATCGCTCACATCGACGACCACCAGCCCGCCGCCCCAGTCGGCCACGTAGACATGATCGCCCGATGCATCTGCCCCGTAGGCGGTCCCGGTGGTGTTCCAAGATCCGAGTTCGGTGATCGCGAACGCGGGCAGCCGCAGTTCGCCGACCACCGTGTCCCACTCGGCAGTGGTGAGGCTCGTGTCGCAGAGGGTCCGGGAAGAGAAATCCTCCACGAACCGCCTCTCGAGCGCAGCCGCCGGATGCGGCGCGGCCAAGGCCGCCGTCAACCCCATGCAGACCAGAATCAGCATTCTCCGGGAAAACATGGTCCAGACCCCCATAATCATGGCGCCGAGTGGCGGCGTAAGACATTCGGTCGCCCACAATTGCGTTGTTCCGCCGGGCGCGGCGAGAGTGGGCCAATATGGTGGGCGAGATTACTTGATTATACCACATCCGCGGCCTAGGCACAGAAACGGGCCGCCCCATTGGGGACGGCCCGCTCTCGAAGATGGTAGCCTCCGTGGGGCTGTATGCGACGCGGGCGAAGAAGCGCTGCCCGGCCCTGTCGTTCACCCCCGACGGACGGGGCTACTTCACCAGCGTCATTCGTTGAGTCTGGACGAATCCCCCCGCGCTCAACCGGCAGAAGTACGACCCCGAGGCAACTCCCCGGCCCGAATCATCCACCCCGCGCCAGACGACCCGGTGGACGCCTCCCGGCATGTGGACTCTCGACACCAGCGAGCGCACGCGCCGGCCCTGCAGATCGAAGATCTCGACGCTGACGACGCGGGATTCGGGCAGGTCGAAGCCGATGGTCGTCATCGGGTTGAAGGGGTTGGGCGCGTTGGGCCGCAGGGCGAACGCCGCCGGCAACACGCCCCCGGGCACGCCGGTGATCGTGTAGATCATCTCCTCGACTGCGAAAGGCGAACCCTCGAACGCCGTATCCACTGCCTGGACGCTCCAGTAGTAGACCTCGGATCCGGGCACATCCAGTGTCCAGCTGTTCTCGTGGTTCGTGTTCCCCAGAGCCGGGATCGTCCGGTAGCCCCCGGGTTCCGCCATGGCGCTGCAGATCTCGCCGCCGCCGGGCGTGGTCCCCACCCGCAGGTTGTAGGTCAGTCCGGCCGCGGGGGTTTCGGCGTCGGTCGCCGGGTCCCAGCTGAATGTCAGCGTCGAACCCGCCAGTTGCGCGCTCAGGTTCGTCGGTGCGGCGGGGGGCGTGTTGTCGGGCGCCGGTGCATCGTTGCGGTATACCCGCGAGGTCGGACAATCGCCGCACAAATCGCAGGTGTTATTGCCGGCGAGCAGGATGTCCAGGTCGCCGTCGTGGTCGTAGTCGCCCCAGGCGGCCGAACCGCCCCCGACCGCCTTCAGATTCTCCCCGATATTCCTGAAATTGCCGCCATCGTTGCGGATGACCTTGGACAGATACAGTTCGTAGTTATTCCCATAACCCGTGATCAGGATGTCCAGATCGCCGTCGTTGTCGAAGTCGCCCCAGGCGACCGAACCGGAGCGGATCCCGTCGATCCCCGTGCAGTCGGCTTCGATGAAGGTCCCGGCATCGTTGCGGTACAGCATGGGCCTGCAGTAGCTGGCACTGGGCCACAAACCGTCGAGCAGTATGTCCAGGTCGCCGTCGTTGTCGTAGTCGCCCCAGGCCGCGGACGATTCGTAGAAACCCGCCAGCCCCGCGTCGATATCGGTGAAGATCCCCGCATCGTTGCGGTAAACCAGGGAGTAGCCGCTGCCGGTGAGCAGGATGTCCAGGTCGCCGTCGTTGTCGTAGTCGCCCCAGGCGGCGGTGCCGTGTTCAATCCCCTCCAGCCCGGCTCCGATGTCGGTGAACGTCCCCGAATCGTTGCGGCACACCTGGGAGATATTGCCGGAACTGTTGAAGCCGGCGAGCAGGATGTCCGGATCGCCGTCGTTGTCGTAGTCGCCCCAGGCGACCGAACTGCCCGCGACCCCGTCCAGCCCCGCGCCGATGTCGGTGAAGAATCCGCCTTCCCTGCGGTACACCTTGG
>CAYLMM010000098.1:0-5148 GCA_964384825.1 uncultured Fibrobacteraceae bacterium | reverse complement strand
AAGGCCGCGTGCGTCTCCTGGTCGTAGCATTCGGGATGGACGCGGAAGATGGACGTGGCGTTGGTCGCCATCGGGCTGTCGACGTAGATCGGCAGCTCGGGAATGCGCCGCTGGTCGGTCAGCAGGTGCAGGTAGTAGACAAGCTCCTGGGTGCGTTCGACGGCGAAGGCCGGAATCATCAGCTTGCCGCCGCGCTTGGCGGTGTCGCTCACGATCTCGGCCAGGCGCGCCATGGCGTCGTGGGTGCTCTCGTGCAGCCTGTCGCCGTAGGTGCTCTCGAGGATCAGGTAGTCGGGGTCGGGGATGATTTCGGGGTCGCGGATGATCGCCTTGTTCTTGCGGCCCAGATCGCCCGAGAAGGCGACGCGCACCTCGCGCCCATCGTCGGTCCTGACGTCGAAGACGGCCAGCGACGAGCCCAGGATATGGCCCGCGTCATATAGGGTGAGCTGGACGCCGGGCGCCACGAACAGCGGACGCTCGTACGACAGCGTGACGAACTGATGCCCCGTCGCGACCACGTCGTCCTCGTCGAAGAGCGGTTCATCGAGGAACGGCTCGCCCTTCTTGCCCTTCCGCCGGCGCAGATACTCGATGTCCTTGGCCTGGATGTAGGCGCTGTCCATCATGATCAGCATCGCCAGATCGCGCGTCGCGGGAGTGGCGTAGATGTTGCCGCCGTAGCCGCTCTTGGGCAGCAGGGGCAGCATGCCGCTGTGATCGTAATGGGCGTGGGTCAGAACGACGGCGTCGACGGCGCCGATATCGTCGGGGATCGCCCGGTTCTTCGCCTCGGCCGCCTTGCGCTTGCCCTGGTAGGCGCCGCAATCGACCTGGATGGTGGCGCCGTCGACCTCGAGATAATGCCGCGAGCCGGTGACTTCCTCGGCTCCGCCCCTGGAATACAGCTTGATGGCCATCGGAGCCTCCCGGTCGAAGCGACGGCGGCCGGCGGAAATGGCACCGCCGTTCCCCGCCTTGTGCATGGATCGCGACCGAATGAAGTCTACTCACGCGTCGTGGCGCCGGCAACACGGCCCGAAGCGAAACCCGCGGCCGGAGGGCGGCCGCCCCGTGTTCATGCCATCAACATATACACTGCGATCATCGTACTTAGGTCCGCCACGGCATGGGTCAGCACCGGCATCGCCAGGCCGCCGGTCGCCCTCATCGCCCAGCGCCAGACCCAGGCGGCCGCCGCCAGCGACACGAAGGCCAGCGCCACCCAGGGCCAATGCAGGAACTTCAGCAGCACCAGAACGTGGTAGCCGGCGAACAGGGTGTCCGAGGCGTCGGGGCCGCGCTTGCAGGACGCCAGTCGCCCGCGCCAGAACAGCTCCTCGATCCACGGCGTGACCGCCACGTACCAGGCGCCGAGCAGCCAGAAACCGGCGCCGCGGACGCCGAAATCGGCCAGGGCGGCGGCCATGCCGGCCGGGGTCGCGTCGGCCCAGGGGAACGCCAGGTAGATGCTCGTTCCGCTCAACGCGCAGACCGCGGCCAGGCCCAGGCCCGGGCCGCGGCGCCATCCGCGCACCAGGGCGCGCCGGCCGGGGCCGTTCGGGGTCGCCAGCATCACCGCCACGGCGCCGAGATGGTACAGGCCCATCGTAAGCCAGACGCTGCGTTGCCAATACATGCCGATCAGGACGGCGGCGTAGGGAATGGCGGCGGGCAGGAGGCGGCGGGGGGAGGGCGTCGTCATGGCCCGAATCCCATCCTCCCCCGCACCATGGTCGCGTTCCCGGCGTCGGTCAGCCGTTCGAGCAGCGCGAAGGCCACGTCCACGGCGGTTTCCGGCGATGATGAGGTGGTGATATTACCGTCGCGCACCAGGGACTCGTCGACGACCTCGACCCCGAACTCGGCCAATTGGGCCAGACGGCGGCCGCCGTCGAGGTGGTAGGTCGTGGCGCGGCGACCGCGCAGGACCCCGGCGTTGGCCAACGGCAGGGCGCCGACGCAGATCGAAGCGACGGGCTTGCCGTCCGCGACGAAGGCCCGGATCAGCGCGGCGACAGGTTCGCAGTAGGCGTCTTTGTAATATCCGTGGTCCTCGAAGCCGCCGGGCACGGCCAGAGCCGAGAAATCGGCCGGATCGACATCGGAGAGCAGACGGTCGGGCCGGATCTTCAGGCCGAAGGTGCAGCATACCTCGGATTGCAGGCCCACGGTCGCCACCGGGACCTCGGGGCCGCCTTCGGCGCCGGACCAGCCGAGAACGTCGTGGAAGGCGGCGGCCTCGTAGATCTCGACGCCGCGGCAGAGGAGCAGAAGGACAGGTTTCATGGTCGTTTTCCTCCCGCGGCAGTCTATCACGCCGGTTTCGCCCGGTCGATGGAATCGCCATCCCCCTCGCGGACCCGCCTCCCCCATGAACAAGACGGTTCAAGTATGCTATACTGCCGCATAAGAGTCGTTCCGACCGGTGGGGACCGGTCAGGGGGGCGTCGGGATCCTTGGATTCAGGCCGGATCCCGGCGGAACAGGGGGATCACCATGAATATCCTGCGCATCTGCCTGGTCGCGGCCGCATTGCTGGCCCTGTCGCCCGCGATGGCGGCGGCCTACTTCGTCAGCTTCGATTACTACGTCACCGCCGGCGGTGCCGAAGGCGCCCCGGTCTACGGCGACCAGACATGGCAGGACCAGGTCTACGTCGACGGCTCCTACACCATGACCGGCTATTACGGCAACTACGGCACGGCCTCGTTCGTCGTCGACATGATGGACCGGTCGATCAGCGCGTCCGCGCACTCCCACGGCGAGAAATTCGAGCCCTGGCCGTACACTGCGGTCGGCACGGGCCGGGTCAACGCCGCGGATTTCTACGACCAGGTCACATTCACCTGTCCGGCCGGATACCACCCGGACGGCCTGTTCGCGACGATGACCGGCATCATGCAGGGTACGATCAGCTCCAACGTGGGCGCCGGCGCCCAGGCCCAGTGCGACGCGTATTTCGGGCCCTTGAGATTCGGGACCGGCCTGCTTGCAGTGGGCGTCGATGAATCCAACACGATCGTGGTGAACGAGGACTTCACCCTGGTCGTGGAACTGGTCGCCCCCGGAGCGACCCTGAACAACCCGGTGCAATACAACCACCAGGTGAAGCTGGGCATCTGGAGCGGCATGACATGGTCGGTCGATTTCAACACCGGCAACGGCTGGGTGACCGGCGACGGCGACATCGACTTCACCGACGGGCTGCGCATCACCTCGCTGACCGCGTCGGAAGGAGTGCTGTTCACCTCGGAATCGGGGGCGTTTGGGGACGGGGTGACCGGGGTGCCGGCGGCACGGATATTACAACTCCACCAGAACGCGCCGAATCCGTTCAATCCGCGAACCACGATAGCCTTCACGCTGGGCGAGGCATCGCCGGTGACGCTTCGGGTTTATGACGTGGGCGGACGGCTGGTGGCTACGTTGCTCGATGGCGTGGGGTTCGGGCCGGGGCGGCATGAGGCGAGTTGGAACGGCCGCGACGACGCCGGCCGCGCGGTGGCGGCGGGGACGTATTTCTACCGGGTCGATGCGAAGGGAAGCAGCCAGTCGAGGCCGATGGTGCTGGTGAAATAGATGGCGTTTCGTCGGCCCTGAACATTCCTTGGCAAGTATGATCCTGGTCATCGCGGTTGCGATTCCCCCGGCCAACATCAATACGCACCATGTCGCGCAGGCCCGAGAAGGAGGGAAGATCATGATTTCGCGCCGCACGCTGCTGGCCGCCGCGTTTCTGATGATCGCCGCCGTCCCGGTCTGCGCCTACGAGATCCTGCTGGACATCGATACCGACGACGATCCCGCGACCATCAACGAGATCACCTTCGACACGAGCGCGGTGGTCAAGCTGATCCTGACTCCGGACTTCCCGGGCGAAGAGATCGGACGCGTGGGTTTCGGCCTCGGCGGATCATGCCTGGAATGCGATCTGGTCCATCATTACGGAACCGCTCACGACCTCATCGACTTCGAAGACCCGCACTGGGTTCAGGCTTCGGATTTCATCGGCGGGTGGGACTTCGCCACCAGTCTGGGTTGCCCGGGAGATCCCGGATACCACCTGGTTCTCTGGTTCGAACCGATCGCCGGTACCATCAGGTTGGAGCAACCCGTCGTACTGGCCGAATTCAACGCCTGGGTCGCCGACACGACGCCCGCGGGATGTCCCCGACCGCCCAGCAACCTGGCCGCGATGCCGCAACAGGGCGAATACTGGAACTACATCCAGCTCGGCGGTCCGGCGGTAGAAAACCGGCCGAGTCCCTGGGGCCGGATCAAGGCCGTGTTCCGCTGATTGCCGCCCGCTACTCTTCCGGAACGCATAAACCAAGGGGGCCCGCTCCCGCGGACCCCCTCGACCGATCCTCCATGTCGGAGCGCAGCTCTAGCCCTTCACCGCCCTCACGCAATCGATCACCGTCCCGTCGACCCACTTGATGGCCGCCACGACCTTCTCGTCCAATTCCGGCTTGGCCGGCTTCCCGCCGCAGATATCCTCGACCTCGGCCTTGATGTCGGCGAGTTCGCGGATCGGCAGGTTCGACCCGCGCAGCTTGGCCCGCAGGTCTTCGCGCAGCGGATTGATGGCGATGCCGCGCTCGGTGACGATCACGTCGATCATCTCGCCCGGGCCGACCAGGGTCGTGACGTCGTCCACGATCACCGGCGTGCGGTTGCGGTAGCTCGGAATGGGCAAAATCGTGCACTTGCTGAACAGGCAGTTCTGCCAGCCGCCGATGCCGTGCATCAGCCGGCCGTCGGTGTGGGTCACGACGTTGGCGTTGAAGTGCGCGTCGACCTCGGTGGCCCCGAGCACGATCACGTCGATCATCGAGGCGAAGATGCCCTTGCCGTGCCAGTTATAGCATTCGTCCGGGGTCAGGGCGATGTGATTGGGGTTCTCGCGCATCGAGCGCACGGCCTCGAGATCGAAGGTCTGGCCGTCGATGATGTAGTCGGCCAGCCCGTCCTCGAGCATGTCGACCAGGAACTTCGTCGTGCCGCCCTGGATGAAGCGGGCCTTGATGTTCCGCTCGCGCATCATGTCGCGCAGGTAGAGGCCGAAGGACAGGCTGGTGCCGCCGGCTCCGGCCTGGAAGCTGAAGCCGTCCTGCACGATGCCGGCCTCGTCGACGAAGCGCG
>CAYLMM010000097.1:0-5199 GCA_964384825.1 uncultured Fibrobacteraceae bacterium | reverse complement strand
CGGCTGCGCCGCCTACCACGTCTTCCCGGTCGAGGACCGCGATGCGCCGCCGCCGGTAGCGCCGCCGCCGGCCCGGGTGGTCAATCCGGAACTCGAGCGCGAATTGGCCATCCTGCGCCATTCGGGGCTCTACGACCTCGACGCCCGGGACGATGAGGCGGCGAGCATCCTGCTGGCGCCGCTGGAAAAGCGCCTGGGCTGCGGCACCGGATATTTCATGTTCCTGGCCTTGGTGGGACTGGTGCCGCTGGTCAACGCCGACGTGTACTGGTTCGCCTACGAGGTCGAGACCCCCGACGGCGAAGTGACGCGGTTCCGGGAGGAGTTGCACGTGGCGAGGAGTTTGTGGCTGTTCAACTTCCTGAGCCGCTCGCACGACGCGGATCGCAAGCTGGGCGAGGCGTTGAGAGCGAAGGCAGGAGCCGCGAACTCGTCGGCCGGGGTGGATGAGGTGCGCGGGGCCGATTGATCGATGATGGTGCGGTCGCCGGCGATATGGCGGTCGCCACGGATCGGGAAGTTGCGGAGTTTCGCCATGGCCGGCGCGAATGATCGGCCGGAGCGATCCGGCTACCCGAAGCCCCTACGACGGGTGCCGAACCGTCCGGCCGCGGACGAGTGGCTTGTTGTTCATCGGATCAGGCGCTGACCGTGGCGGTGCGCCAACGGCGCCGGATCATCTTCCAGCTCGCGGCCTGATACGCCGCGGCGAACCCGACCAGGATGTAGACGATCCGCGAGAGAGCGGCGCCGTCACCGAACAGGGTCGCGACCAGATCGAAGCGGAACAGACCCCACAGGCCCCAGTTCAGACCACCGACGACCAGCAGGACGGCTGCGAGAACATCCATCGACTTCATGATATCTTCCTTCCGTAGCCTTGCGGCGTTCTTGTCGTTCATGGGCCGGATTCGGTTGCCGGCCGCCCATCGATTTCGTGTACAATAATTGTACAATTCGTTAATGTCAAGTAATTCGATAGGAATTCTTTGACAAAGTGTGGACATCGTCGTATTTTCAAGCATATGGCAAAGGGAGGAGTCGGTTATGGAAGACAGGGATCTCAGTCGTCAGCCCAGGCATCCGATCAGGGTGGCGGTCAAACGGACCGGAGTCGCGGCGGTGGTGTTGCGGGCCTGGGAGCGCAGATACGCCGCGGTGGTCCCGCAGCGGACCGAAACCGGCCGCCGGCTCTATTCCGATCGGGATATCGAGCGCCTGGTCCTGATGAAGAAGGCCGTCGACGCCGGACGGCGCATCAGCGATGTGGCCCGCCTCGAAGAATCCGAGCTGCGGGGCCTGGTTCGCGAGGATCGTGACGCGGCGCCCGCCTCCCCGGCGCCGGCGGTCGCTTCCGACGACCCGGGCGACATCTCCCGGCTGCTCGAGCGCTGCCTGAAGGCCGTGGCCGATCTGGATCATCACGGCCTGCAGGAGGCTCTGAGCGAGGCCTCGGTGACGCTCAGCCCCGCCAGGATGCGGCAGGATCTGGTCGTTCCCCTGATGCGGCGCGTCGGCGATCTCTGGCGCGACGGGACCCTCCGTATTTCCCAGGAGCATATGGCCACCGCCGTCGTTCGCACCTTCATGGACTCCCTGCGGGGCGCCCTGGTGCCGCCGAACGCCCCGGTGCTGGTGGCCACGACGCCCTCGGGGCAGCTGCACGAGCTCGGCGCCCTGATGGCCGCCGGCACCGCCGCGGAGGCCGGCTGGGACGCGATCTACCTGGGGCCGAGTCTGCCCGCGGAGGAGATCGCCTCTGTCTGTCTGGCCAAGGGCGCCCGCGCGCTGATGCTGAGCCTGGTCTATCCCGGCCACGATCCGCGGGTGCGGGCGGAACTGCGTCGCCTGAGGCGTCTGCTGGGCGCGGACATGCCCATCATGGTCGGCGGCGACTCGGCGGGGACCTATGCCGACATCCTCGATGAGATCGGGGCGATCCACACTCCGGAACTGGATGCTCTGCGCCGGGAGATCGACAGCCTCGTCCGCTGACCCGTTCCCCCACCCGTTCACCGGCCTCCGTTCGCCGAAACCCTTCGATACGCAGAATCATGCCATCCGAGGTCCCAGAGGCGGTCTTACGGGCTTGCGAGGTCGTGCCCGGCAAGAATGTATAGCAAATGTATAGAAAATATCCTTGACATACTATAAACCGGATTTATAATGTCCTGTATCGATGGTTGCATGGATGCCCGTCATCGAAGCCCGACCATCTGATCGACGCCCGGAATGGCGTGAGGATAGATCGAACGAAGTGATCAAGACCGGCGTGGCCGCCGGCAAGGCGTGATTCGAGTGATCAACAATGTGATGACACCGGCTGAGGATCCGATCATGCCGGACGGCGGCCGCTTCCCGGACCAGAGTTGTTATCGATCGGAAAATTGGAGGGAGATAACCATGAAGAAGCGCAACTACATCCTGACGACCGCCCTGATGGCTTTCCTGGCCTTCGGCGTGATCGGCTGCAGCGACGACGACAGCAATCCGATGTCCCCGCCCATGGGCGATGGGGCCAGCGTGCGCGTGGTGCACGCCTCGCCCGACGCGCCGGCGGTCGACGTGTACGCGGAGGGCGTGAGCGCACCGCTGATCAGCAGCCTGGGGTACGGCGACGCCAGCGCGTACCTGGACCTGGACCCGGGCACGTACAACATCCAGCTGAGGGCGGCCGGTTCCGATCCGTCCTCCATGCCGGCGTTCGAGACGGGTGGCCTGACGATTCCCGACGGCGCGAAGATCACTGCCGTCGCCGTCGGTCTGCTCGGCTCCGCCTCCGGCTCGGATGATGCGTTCCGGGTCCTTCCCCTTGTCGAGGGCTTCGCCGACCCCGGCGCCGGCAACGCCGCGGTCCGGATCATCCACGGTTCGGCCGACGCGCCGGCCGTGGCCCTGGACGTGGGCAACGACGGTTCGCCCGAGATCGACGATTTCGCCCGCTTCGCCGACAGCGGCGCGGAAGGCGTGGCCTTGACCGCCGATACGGCCTTGCAGATCGGCGTGTGGGCCGGATCGCCCTTGTCCCGGGTGACCGCCTTCACCACGCCCGCCCTGCCGGCCGGCGGCGAGATCTTCGTGATCGCCACCGGACTGCTCGGCGACCTGGCGCGCGAGGAGACGGGATTCAGCCTGCTGGCCGTCGGACCCTCCGGCGCGATCGGCTTCATCCGTCAGAACCCGACCGTCTACGCCCTGCACGCCTCGCCGGACGCCCCGGCGGTGGACATCTATGCAGGTTCGGCGAAGCTCGCCGGCGATCTGGACTTCGGAATGATCTCGGCCGCGATCCAGGTGCCGCCCGGCAGCTACGAGTTGGACTTCGCCGCCTCCGGCAGCATGACCGTCGCGGCCAGCGCCACGACCCCGGCCCTCGCGGCGGGAGAGAGGTACCTGGCGGTGGCCAGCGGGTTCCTGGGCGACATGTCGTTCACCCTGCTGCCCTACGCGGAAGGATTCTCCGGCGACGGCGAAGCTTCCGTGCGGGTCGTCCACGCTTCGCCCGATGCTCCGGCCGTGGATGTCGGCACCTACGACGGGAAGAACTTCTCGTCGATCGGCGGTCTGGAAGGCGTGGTCTTCGGACAGGCTTCGGATGCTGCCGGTCTGGAAGTCCCGGCTTCGGCCCTGACCCTCGGCGTGGCCGCCGCCGGCCAGGCCGATCCTGTCGCGACCTTCGATCTGACTCCGCCGAGCGGCCTGCGCGCCTTCGCCGTGGCTGCGGGGTCGCTCGCGGGCAACGGCGAATCGTTCCGCCTGCTGCTGGTCGACACCTCCGCCAGCCCGTGGACGGCGGCGAGCGTCCTGCCCAACTAGACCGCCGACCTCCATCCCCCCTCCGGCGGTCGAAAAAGCCGGCGCCCGCAAGGGCGCCGGCTTTCATGTTCATCGCTGATCATCCGTCTTCGACCGCCAGCGAACCTCAACTCCCGATCTCCGCCAGAATCTTCTCCGCCGCCATGACCACCAGGTTCGAGGCCGGGAAACAGGATTGATAGGGCTGGGCGGCGTAGCTGAGGGTCGTCAGGTCGGCGATTTCGGCCTGCTGTTGGATCGAGAAGGTCAGCAGATCGATGCGGTCGGTGACCGGTTCCTCGCTGGCGATCTGCGCGCCGAGCAGCCGGCCGCCGGCGCGGTCGGCGATCAGCTTCAGGCGGATCTTCCTGGCGCCCGGCATGATCGGGAATTTCGATGTCACCTCGCTGGTTCCGCAGACGACGTCGAAACCCTCCTGCTTGGCGCCGCTCTCGGTGAGTCCCGTTCCGCCGATGTAGTACCGGCCGATTTTCGTGGCGGATCCGTTGTAGAAGCCCCGGTAGAACCGGTCCTGTCCGAGAAGATTGTAGCCGAGCACCTTCGCCATCGGCACCGCGTTGGTGGCCAGCTTGCCCGGGGCCGCCTTGCCGGTGATGCCGCTGTAGAACTGGACGCAGTCGCCGACGGCGTAGACGCCGCGCAGGTTCGTCTCCATGCGGTCGTTGACGATGATGCCGTCGCGGCCGGTCGCGATCCCGCTGTCCTCGATCAGCGAGACGACCGGACGCATCCCCGCCGCGAAGACCACGATGCCCCGGCAGTCGGCGTCCGCGGCGGCTCCGGCCCGGTCGAACCCGATCACCTCGCCGTTCTCGAGCACCACTTCCTCGGCGCATCTTTCGCCTCTCAGTTCGGTCACCTTCGAGCCGAGATGCATGGCGATGCCGAGTTCTTCGAGCTCGGACCGGGCCTGCTCGACCATCTCCGGGTCGACCATGTTCGGCATCACCGAGCCGGCCATGTCGACCAGATGCACGTCCAGGCCCTTGTGGTTCAGGGCCTGCGCCAGTTCCACGCCGATCGCTCCGGCGCCGACCACGACCGCTCCGGTCGCGCCGCCGTCGATCATCCGGTTGATGGCCCGCATGTCCTTCTCGGTCTTGAAGCCCATCACGCCTTCGAGGTCGAAGCCGGGAATCTGCGGAATGAAGGGAACCGCTCCGGTGGCGATGACGATCTCGTCGAAACCGAGCTGCGCGGAATCGGAGAGGGTGACGACGCCGTTCTCGAAATCGATATTCTCGACCGAGGAGCGGATCAGATCGGCTCCGGCGCCGGTCACCAGGTCGTCCTTCTTGAACGTCTTTTCGATCGGCAGGATGCCTTCCACCGCGTAGGGCATGGCGCAGTACACCATGCTGAAGTCCTCGGGGCGGACGACCG
>CAYLMM010000096.1:0-5333 GCA_964384825.1 uncultured Fibrobacteraceae bacterium | reverse complement strand
CCCGAGGGCAGCAGGGCGTACTTGTCGGCCACGTAGGCGTAGGCGTGGACCGAGATCGCTGTGATGTCGAGCTCGCCGCGGGTGGCCCTTTCGTTCAGGGTCTGGATGTCCTGCAGAATGTGCTCAAAGCGGTAGGGGCCGGTGTCGATCCTGTCCTTGGCCAATGCGAAGTGCATGAAGGCGTCGTCGGGGTCGGGGGAGTGGCCTAGGGTCAGGTTGACGATCTTGCTCATGTTCTCGGGGCCTCCTGGCGGGCGGGCGTCGCTTGTCTTCCCGGACGTCTTCCGATATGTTCGATCGGCCGGCGGTGCGTCAAGATAACACCGGCCGGCCCCCATGACGAAGGAGAATCGCCGATGAGAGCGTTCGGACTGCGGATGGCGGCCCCGACTGCCGCCGTGATGGTTCTGCTGATCGCCGCCTGCGCCGCGGCCGCGCCCTGGGAGACCTGGGGCACCGAGGCCTACACCCTGGAGGCCGGCGAGGCCTTCTCCTTCCGCATCGCCTACGACGAGATCCCGGTCCGCAGCTGGAAGCTGGTCGTGGACAGCGACTACGTCCTGGGCGATCTGCACGTGCTGCGCCTGCGCGACGGTTCGCTGCTCTACTTCGAGAAGGACGAATCGCACCACGAGGTCACCGTGCCCTGGGGCGAGGGCGAGGAGATCTCGGTCGTGCTGACCGCCGGCCGCCGGACCGGCGGCGTGTTCACCGTCAAGCTGATGGGGCCGCCCCGCGACGCGGCCCGGGCGTCGTACAGCTACAAGCTGAACCGGGCGCTCGAGGCCTACGCTGCCGGGCGCCGGCCCGAGGCCGAGCTGCTCTGCGAGGAGGCCCTGCGCGAGAATCCCGACGAGGGCGTGGCCCTGGTCCTGAAGGCCGGTTTCATGCGCGACAAGCGGTTCTATCCTCAGGCCTCGGCCCTGGTGGCCCGCGCTCTGCAACAGGACCTGCCCCCGGAGATGAAGCTGCTGGCGCTGGATCTGCAGGACGAGCTGGCCCGGCTGCGGCGCAACCTGCCCGAGGATCTGCTGGCCCGCCTGGCCGACATCGACGCCCTGCTCGAGAAGGATGAAGGAGCCGCGGCGCTCGCGGCGGTCGACGAGTTGGCCGAGGCCCGCTTCCCGATGGAGCCGGGACAGGGCAACATCGCCCGCATGGAGATCCAGAAACGGCGGGGCCGCGCCCTGCACCGGGAGAATCGCTGGTTCGAGGCGGTGGACGTGTTCACCGTGGCTCTGGCGATGGCCGAATCGCGGGCCGACCAGGCGATCATCTACTTCCACATGGGCGAGCTCTTCCTCGACATGGAGAACCGGCGCCAGGCCCGCGACGCCTTCCGCATCGCCGCCAGCTACGGCCTGCCCCAGGACGAGAACGCCCGCGCCGCGGCCGCCCTGGCCGATCTCGGGGAAGACGACGACACAGGCACCAAGGAGCCGTAGATGCCCGACACCATCATCCGACGCGACTGCCTGCATTTCCGCGCCGACGTGCCCTGCCGCCCGCACAAGGAGCGCGGCGTGCACTGCGAAGGCTGTACCGAGTTCGTCGAGCGGGCCGGACGCATCCTGCTGATCAAGCTCGGCGCCGCGGGCGACGTCATCCGCACCACGCCGCTGCTCGCGCCGCTGGAGCGCGATTATCCGCGGCACCGGCTGACCTGGGTGACCCACCATCCCGACCTGGTGCCCGCCGCGGTGCCGGACGTGCGCCGGCTGGACGCCGCGACGGTGGTGTGGGCCCGCGAGACGCGTTTCGACCTGGTGATCAACCTGGACAAGGATCCCGAGGCCTGCGCCCTGGCCTCGGCGGTCGAAGCCGCGGACAAGCGCGGCTTCCTGCTCGGCGACGACGGCTTCTGCGCCCCGGCGGACGACGGCCCGGCGGCGGCGAAGTTCCTGACCGGCCTTTTCGACGACGTCAGCCAGGCGAACGACAAGTCGTATCTCGATGAGATCTTCGCGATCGCCGGCTACGAGTTCGCGGGCGAACCCTACGTACTCGACCGCCCCGCCGATCCGCCGCGCGTCGCGGCGCCGGCCGGCCGCGCGGTCGTGGGCCTGAACACCGGTTGCGGCGGGCGCTGGACCAGCCGCCTGTGGCCCGAGAAGCACTGGGCCGAACTGGCGCGCCTGCTGTCGGACGCGGGCTGCGGCGTGATGCTGCTCGGCGGGCCCGAGGAGGACGAGCGCAACCGGCGGCTGGCGGCCGAGACCGGCGCTTCCTATCCGGGCACCTTCCCCCTGCGGGATTTCGTGGGCGTGATGGACCGCTGCGACGTGGTGGTGACCGCGGTGACCATGGCGATGCACATCGCCATCGGCCTGGGCAAGCCCCTGGTGCTGTTCAACAACATCTTCAACCCGGCCGAGTTCGAGCTCTACGGCCGGGGCGAGATCCTCGCGCCCGAGCAGCGCTGCGAGTGCTTCTTCAGCCCCCGCTGCAAGGCCGAGCGGCATTGCATGGAAACGCTGCGGCCGGAGACGGTCCGCGACGCTGTCCTGCGGCAACTGGGGCCGGCCTCATGAGGATCGCCCTGCTCGGACCCGCCCCGCCCTTCCACGGCGGCATCGTGACCTACCTGGCCATGCTGGCGCGTTCGCTCGAGGCCCGCGGCCACGACGTCTTCTGGTCGTCGTTCGCCAGGCAGTACCCGAAGTTCCTCTTTCCCGGCACCGAACAGACCGGCGACACCGCACCGTGGCTCGATCGGCCCAACACGCGGCGCTTCGTGCCCTGGTCGCCCTGGAGCTGGCGCCGGACGGCGGCCGACATCCGCGACTTCGCGCCCGACCTGCTGGTCTCGAAATACTGGATCCCCTACTTCGCGCCGGGCTTCGGCGCGGTGATGCGCGGAACCGGACGCGGCGGCCGGACGCGCCGGGTCTACATCCTGGACAACGTCGTCGCCCACGAGCGCTATCCGCTGGCCGGGGCGTTGACCCGCTGGGCGCTGGGGCCGGCCGACGGCTACATCGCCCAGAGCGACCAGGTGCGCCGCGATCTGTTCACGGTGCTGCCGAAGGTCGATCCCGCGCAGGTGGTGACCAGCCCGCATCCGGTCTACGATTTCGGTGCGCCGGGACGCGAACGCAAGACCCGCGCCGAGGCCCGCCGCGCCCTGGGCCTGCCAGCGGACGCCCCGGTGGCGCTGTTCTTCGGGTACATCAAGCCCTACAAGGGCGTCGGGCACCTGATCGACGCGGCGCCGCGGCTGCGCGAACTCTGCGGGCCCGATCTGAACGTGCTGATCGTGGGCGACGTCTACGGCGACCGCAAACCCTACGTCCAGCGCATCGCCGATCTCGGGGTTGGCGACATAGTGACCCTGCGCGACGGCTTCGTGCCCGACGAGACGGTCGAGGATTATTTCCTGGCCTGCGACCTGGTCGTGCTGCCCTACGTGTCGGCCACCCAGAGCGGCATCGTGCAGATCGCCTACAACTACGAGCGGCCGGTGGTCTCGACCGAGGTGGGCGGCCTGCCCGAGGTGGTGCGCCACGGCGAGACGGGATATCTGGTGCCGCCTTCGGACTCGGACGCCTTGGCCGACGCGGTGGCGAAGTTCTTCGTCGAGGACCGCGCCGAGGCCTTCGCCGCGGGGGTGGCGCGCGAGAAGAAGAAGTACTCGTGGGATCGTCTGTGCGAGGCCGTGGAGTCGTTCGCGGACGGTCCGGCGGGGGAGGCCGCGCCCGGGGAGGCCGCGCGATGAAGGCCGAGGAACTGCGCCGCCGTTTGGAAGAGGGCGAAGTGGTCGCGATGACCGCATCGGCCTGGGAGAAGCTGGCCGGCGATTTCGAACTGGTCGAGACCCGCGACACGATGATGGCCGGCGAGATGGAGGTGCGCCGCCTGGGCCGCCGCTGGCTGGTCGTCGAGCAATCCGATCCCGCCCGCCGCGCCCTGCGTTCGCTGCCCACCAAGGCCGCGGTGCGGACCTTCGTCCAGGAGCGCATGGCCGCCTACGACCGGATGTGGGACGGGTGATGCGCCACGAAGATCGATTACCTCTCCTAGGTTAGGGGAGTTCATGGTTCGCTTCTCCATATCCCGCCGCTGACGCCTCACCGCTGCGCCGCCGCCAGCTTCACCGCCAGCGCCAGAAAAACCGTCCCCGCCGCGCGGTCGATGATCTTCCGCGCGCGCGGCGATCCCGAGATGCGTTCGCCGATCGCTCCGGCCGTCACCGCCACCGCCCCGAAGACCAGCAGGGTCGCGACGATGAACGTCAGGCCCAGCAGCAGGAACTGCCCGGTGAGCCGGCCGCGTGCGGGGTCGGTGAACTGCGGCAGCAGGGCCAGAAAGAAGATCGACACCTTGGGGTTGGTGACGTTCATCACGATGCCGCGCAGGTAGAGGCTGCGGCGCGGCAGCCGGTGCGGTCCGCCGGCTTTCAGAGGGCGCGACGAGGCGCGGAACGCCTTCCAGGCCAGGTAGAGCAGATAGGCGGCGCCGGCGAATTTCAGCGCGGTGAACGCGAGCCGCGAGGCCTGGAAGATCGCGGCGACGCCGAAGGCCACCGCGGTGGTGTGGACGATCAGCCCGGTGCAGAGCCCGAGGGTGACGATCAGCCCGGCCAGCCTGCCGTGGGCTGCCGCCTGGGCGAGCACGAAGATGTTGTCCGGCCCCGGCGCCAGCGCCAGCACGATCGCGGCGGCGAAGAAGGCGGCCAGGGTTTCGATGGGGATCATGGCGGGTACCTCGCTATGGCCGGCGCGGGGGGATGCCTACCAGGGGATCTCCAGGTTCCATCCCGCCAGCTTGGCCTCGAACTCGGCCCGCTCGCGGTTGCGCTTCAGGCCCTTCTTGCCCTCGTCGAGCCAACCGGCTTCCGCGGCCACGGCGAGCGCCTGGTCGCGGTTCCCCGCGCCGATCGCGGCCAGGATCGCGCTCTCGATGCGTGAGAGCCCGGTGGCGCCCAACCGGTAGTCCCGGAACGCCTCCCAGGTCAGCGGCACCCACTTGGCGACGATCTCGTTGCCGATCGTCTCGGCGTAGCTGCGGATCTCGAGCTGCGCGTGCGGATCCATCCGCAGGGCCAGAAAATGCAGCAGGTTGTGCAGATCCATCTTCCAGTAGGCCTCGGTGTAGGTGCAGAGCGGCAGATCCTTGCGGGCCTGCTCGCGGGCCACGCCCTGTTCGAGGCGATGCCGGTAGACGTCGCGGGCCTGCTCGTGCAGGGCGCGTTCCTGCTCGCTGAGCGCGGCGCCGGCGGCCGGATCCAGGGGCGCGCCGCTGCCCTGCTTGTTGTCCGCGGCCTGGGTGCGCCAGCTGTCGGGGGCGGTCTTCTGGGCGGCGTCGATGGCTACCGAATAGCGGGTGCTGTATTC
>CAYLMM010000095.1:0-5799 GCA_964384825.1 uncultured Fibrobacteraceae bacterium | reverse complement strand
TGATCTCGCTCCAGGCGTTGATCCGCCACCAGAACCAGCGCAGGATCAGCACCGGGCCGATCCCCGCCCCCATCGCCCAGACGAAGAGCCAGGCCTTGCCGATCGAGGTCATGGCGAAAGCGATCACCACCGCCATGGTCATCATCAGCACGACGCAGACCTTCGAGGCCAGCAGGGTCTCGCGTTCGGCGGCGTCCGGGCGCAGGAACCGGCGGTAGATGTCGTTGACCAGGTAGCTGGCGCCCCAGTTGAGATGGGTGTCGACGGTCGACATGAACGCGGCCAGGAACGACGCCAGCATCAGGCCCAGCAGCCCCGGCCCCAGCACGTCGACCATCACCAGGGGGTAGGCCTTCTCGGCGGTCATGCCCTCGGGCAGCGTCGGGTACAGCGCCATCGAGCAGAGGGCGACCACGATCCAGGGCCAGTAGCGCACCGCGTTCAGGGCGATCGAATACCACAGGGTGGCGGCCCGGGCGTGGCGCTCGTCGCGGGCGGCGGCCATGCGCTGGATCAGGTAGCCGCCGCCGTCGGCGTTGTGGGAGCACCACCACATCAGGGTGATGAAGACCAGGAACTTGAAGAAGTCCGAACCGGGATCCATCGAGCCGCCGGGAATCAGGGCCAGGGTCTTCTCGGCCCCGCCGGGAAGGGCGGCCAGCTCGGCCAGCAGCTCGCTCATCCCGCCCACCTTGTCCAGCGCCGCGAAGGCCAGCACGATCGCTCCGGCCATCGCCAGCACGAACTGGAAGACGTCGGTCACGACCACGCCCCAGAAACCGGCCAGCAGGGCGTAGAACAGGGCGATCGCCGCGCCGCCGAGGATGGCCGCCTCGCTCGGGATTCCGAGCACGGTCTCGGCGATCGAGCCCAGCGCCAGCAGCACCCATCCCAGGACGATGAAGTTGTAGAGCACCGCGAAGTAGCCGGCCTTGAAGCCGCGCAGCACGGCGGCCGGCTTGCCCGAATAGCGCAGTTCGATCAGCTCGTTGTCGGTCAGCACCTCGGCCCGGCGCCAGAAACGCGAGAACAGGAAGACCGCCAGCATCTGCGACATCACGTAATGCCAGCCGAACCAGTTGAACCAGATGCCGTCGTTGCGGACGAAGCCGGTGACCGCCAGCGGGGTGTCGGCGGCGAAGGTTGTGGCCACCATCGAGGTGCCGAGCACCCACCAGGGCAGCGAGCGCCCGGCCAGGTAGTACTGCTCGGTCGAGGACGAGGCGCGGCGGCGGAAGGCCAGGCCGACCCCGATGGTCACCACGACGTAGACGGCGACGACGATCCAGTCCAGCGGGTGCAGATGAGCCAAGGCGGCCTCCGGGCGAACGGGGATTCCTGACGGGTCCGCGGAGGGCGATCGGCGACGGTCCGGGGCCCGGGAACGGCGTGCGCCCAGACTAACGTCTGCCGCCGGGCTGTCAATACCGGGACCGGCGTTGACTTGTGCCGTCCGATCGGTGATTTTTCCAGTTCCGCCCCTTCCGGCGGACGCGCCCTTTCCCCACACCGAGACGGAGCAGAAAGGCACGCCCATGACCGATCGGACCGCACCCGCTCCCGGCTGGAGCTTCTCGAGGGCCTTCTGGACGGCCAACTGCGTCGAGTTGCTCGAGCGCGCCGCCTACTACGGCGTGTTCATCGCCATCACCCTGTACCTCTCGCGCATCCTGGGCTTCAACGACATCCAGGCGGCGTTCATCTCGGGATCGTTCAGCGCCGGGCTGTATTTTTTGCCCACCTTCAGCGGCGCGATCGCCGACAAGATGGGATTCCGCGGCGCCCTGATGCTGGCCTTCGGACTCTTGACCCTGGGCTACGGCGGGATGTGGGTGCTGCCGACGATGCTCGAATCGGCGGGGCTGGTGAGCTACGCCGAGACCGCCGTCTTCACCGGCCTGACCGAAAGCGCCCTGCGCTGGGCGATCGTGCCGATCATGCTGGTGGTGATGGTGGGCGGCTCGTTCATCAAGTCGGTGATCACCGGCACGGTCGCCCGCGAGACCACCGCGGCCAACCGCGCCCGCGGCTATTCGATCTTCTACGCCATGGTCAACGTCGGGGCGTTCAGCGGCAAGACCATCGTCAAGCCCTTGCGCGAGGCGCTCGGCGACTCGGGCCTGATCACCCTGAACCTGTTCTCGGCGGGCATGACGCTGCTGGCCTTCTTCGTGGTGATCTTCTTCTACCGCAGCGCCCGGACCTCGGGGCAGGGCAAGACGCTCGGCGAGATCTGGAGCGCGCTGGTGAGGGTCGTCTCGAACGTGCGGCTGCTGCTGCTGATCCTGATCATCACCGGCTTCTGGATGGTGCAGCACCAGCTCTACGCGACCATGCCCAAGTACGTGCTGCGGATGGCGGGCGAGGGATCGTCGCCGTCGTGGTACGCCAACGTGAACCCGCTGGTGGTGGTGCTGACCGTCAGTCTGGTCACCCAGATGATGCGCAACCGCACCGCGCTGACCTCGATGACCGTCGGCATGTTCATCATGCCGGTCTCGGCGATGTGCATGGCGCTGGGCAACATGATCGGCGGGGCCGAGATCCTGGGACTGCACCCGGTGGCGTTCATGATGATCGTGGGGATCGTCTTCCAGGGGCTGGCCGAGAGCTTCATCTCGCCGCGGTTTTTGGAGTATTTCTCGTTCCAGGCGCCGGAGGGCGAAGAGGGGCTGTACCTGGGGTTCAGCCACCTGCACTCGTTCATCTCGTCGATCGTGGGATTCGGTCTCTCGGGTATCCTGCTCAGCAGGTTCTGCCCCGACCCGCGCCTCTACGAATCGCAGGCCGAATGGGCCCGCGCGGCCGAGCACGCCCACTACATATGGTTCGTATTCGTCGGGATCGCGATGTTCTCGGCGATCGCGCTGATCGTCTACGGCCGGGTCACCCGCCGGATCGACAAGCGGCGCGCCGCGGAAGTCGCGACGGGGCGCTGACCGCCATCGCCCGGTCGCGCAAGAAGCCCCGGTCCGCACGACCGGGGCTTCGCTTGTTCCCGACTCGGATGATGCGAACCGCCGCCGATCACCAGGTCTCCGGGATCACCAGCCCGGGGGCCTCGATCGGCCCCATGGTTCCGGCCGCGACGGTGAAGACGCCGTTGGATCCAGACCAGATCCATGTCCCGTCGGAGCCCGCCACCGAGCCGCTGATCGCCCCGTACTCGAAATTGCGCTGGGCGTCGTTGGCCGTCCAGACGGCCACGCTCCAGACATGGTCGCCGGCGATCGAACCGACGGGCTCGTGCCCGCCCCCGGTCCAGGGGCCGTCGTCGTGCAGCATCACGTAGGGGCCTTGCCACGAACCGTCCCAGGTCAGCACCCGGGTCGCCGGGTCGAAGCCGAACGAGCCCTTCCAGGCCAGTCCGTCGCCCGCCTGGCAGTGCTGCCCGGCGGTGTCGTCGATCGAGAAATGCACGATGGCGGTGGCGGCCATCGGAACGAAGGCGGGACCGGGAACGGTCATCGTTCCGGTCGCGCCGGCCGCGACGGTGCAGGTCCGCCCGGCTCCGGGAAAGAGCATCGTTCCGTCCGAACCGTCCACCGAGCCGCGGATGGGATAGTGCTCGAAGACCCAGTCGTTCTGCGGGCTCGCCACCATCACCACGGCCGTCCAGACGCCGTCGCCGGCCGTCTCGCCCTCGGGCTCGTGTCCGCCGGTCGCGACGGGGCCGTCGTCGTGCAGCATCGGGAAGGGGCCGGTGCAGGCCGGATCCGCGGCGGCGATCCCGGTGTCGGCGTCGAAGATGAACGGGCCGTACCAGGCCAGGCCGTCGGCCGCGGTGTACGAGTCGTTCGCCGAATCGTCCAGGCGATAGACCAGGGTCGCGTATTCGGTCTCGGCAGGTGGCGGAGACGCGGGATCGTCGTCGCCGCAACCGCAAAGCAGCGCGAGCGAAAGGGTCAGCAACAGGATCGGATACAGGGTTCCCGGGCGCGGAATCTTCATCCTCTTCATCCTCCGTGATCGAGACATCCGTGGCCCGCCCCGGTGGGGCGACGATGCGGGGAGGAGGGATGATATCCGATTGTAGCTATCGGTCAACATCTTGATAAACGCAAGGGGCCGCATCCGATGCGGCCCCCCGGTTCTGCTTCAACAGTTATTCTCGGACCGTCCGGCTCCTACCTGAACAGAACCTTCATCCCGCCCCAGGTGGAATCGTCGTCGCCCACGGAGTCGTCGACCGTCAGGACCAGCGCGACCGAATCCAGATGGCCGGTGGGCCAGCGATCGACCAGGATGTCGCCCATGCCGACCAGGGCGTCGCCCACCAACTGGATCTCGACGGTGTTCGGCCCGGTGGTCTGCGGCGGGGTCACGCTCAGGGTCTCTTCGGTCGGACCGTCCCAGTCGGAGGAATAGAACACCAGCGACCCGTGGTCCACGTAGCGGAAGAACCAGCGGGCGTTGATGAAGTAGACGTAGCCATCATCCGGCACGAGCCGGTACAGGCCGATGTCGATCCCGCCCTGCAACTGCAGGGAAGCGGCGATCACCGGACCGGTTCCGGCCCCTAGGTCGAAGGTCGCCGTGCGGATCTGGCCGTCGGTGTAGGCGTCGGTCAGATCGGTCAGCGGGACGGTGATCTCGGCGGAGAAGCAGGGAACAGCGAGTAGGAGAACGGCGAGAATCGGAAGCCATCGCTTCATGACGTCTCCAATCTTCATATGGGGCCCTCGAACAGATCGTGATCTTATAGAAAATCCATCTTCATTTCAATCAATTGCGCGGGATTCACCGGTCGAGGAAGAAATCCGGCTGCAGCGCGGCGCCGGGGTCGACCGCGTAGGAGTCGAAATCGACGACCCCCTCGGCGCGCAGCACATCCTCGTCGACGAAGAAGTTGCCGGTGCAGGCTCGGCTGTCGCGCAGCAGGATCGCCCGGGCCGCGTCGGCCATGATCTCGGGCTTGCGGCTGGCCCTGATCATCGCCTCGCCGCCCAGCAGATTGCGCACCGCGGCCGTCGCGATGGTGGTCCGCGGCCACAGGGCGTTGAAGGCCACGCCGCGGTCGGCGAACTCGGCGCTCATGCCCAGCACCCAGGCGCTCATGGCGTACTTGGCCAGGGTGTAGGCGGCGTGGCCGCGGAACCACTTCGCCTTCATCGACAAGGGCGGCGCGATGTTCAGCACGTGGGGATTGCCGGATTCCAGCAGATGGGGCAGCGCCGCGCGGGTCGCCAGCCAGCTGCCCCGGGCGTTGATGCCCATCACGCGGTCGTAGATCTTCGTGGAGGTCTCGAGGGTGCCGCTGAGCGCCAGCGCGCTGGCGTTGTTGACCAGGATGTCGAGGCCGCCGAAGCGCTCGACGGCGGCCGCGACGGCGGCTTCGACCTGATCCTCGAAGCGCAGATCCGTTTTGACCGCCAGGGCCCGCCCGCCGGCGGCCTCGCATTCCGCGGCGGCGTCGCCGATGGTGCCCGGCAGCTTCGGATGCGCGGCGGTCGTCTTGGCGGCGATCACGACCGAGGCGCCGTCGCGTGCGGCGCGCAGGGCGATCGCGCGGCCGATGCCGCGGCTCGCCCCGGTGACCAGCAGCGTGCGGCCCTTCAGCGTGCCCGCGCCGTCCATCGTCCTACATCCGTTCGATGATCGCCTCGCCGAAGCCCGAGCAGGACACCTCGGCCACCCCTTCGCGGCCCTCGGCCTTCATCAGCCGGGCCAGGTCGTAGGTCACCCGGCCGTCGGTGATCGCCTTCTCCATGCCGCCGACGACCAGATCGGCCGCCTCGTTCCAGCCCATGTGCCGCAGCATCATCTCGGCCGAGAGGATCAGCGAGCCGGGGTTGACCT
>CAYLMM010000094.1:0-6170 GCA_964384825.1 uncultured Fibrobacteraceae bacterium | reverse complement strand
CGGCTCAGGCCGGTCAGTTCGCGGAACGTGGAAAAATCGATCCCGGGTTCGGCGTCGAAGTGCTCCCGCAGACGGGACGCGACCTCGGCGAGGGCCCGGGCATGCACATGGTAGTCCGGGGCCACCTGGACGGCACGGCCCCTCTGCTGCAGATGACGCAGATACTCCTCGACCGGCTGGCCGCCGTCGCGCTCGGAGGGCAACCCCTCGCCCAGCGCGGCGAATCCGGGCCAGGACAGACCGCAGGCGATCAGCTTCCTCTCGATCTCCGCCAGGATCCGGGCGGGTTCCCCGGACAACGGCGGACCGTCGGCGGACACCGCGATCCTGTCGCCGGAAACGACCCATCCCCCATCGGAGGACATCGCTTCGAGCAAGGCGTTCCATTCGCCGGCCCCGGCCGAAAAACCGATCTTGCGCCGCACTTCCTCCTTGGGCACGCCCAGGCGCAGCGGATGGCGGCGCGCGTAGTCGGCGACCAGTTCGCCGATCGCGGCGGCGGCGGCGGCGGTCGCCTCGCGGTGATAGACCCTGGCGCCGACCGGGACGGCCTCGGGATCGGCGGCGGCGGCGGCGTATTCGGTCGCGGGCAATCCGGACAGGCCGGCCTCGCGCAACCTTCGCCGGGCGATCTCGGCGGGATCCCCCTGCTCGAGGATCGCGAGTTCGGCCAGGACCTCGGCGTCGAAACGGCGGCGGCGGCGGGCGTCGCAGGCCAGGATCCGGCCGCCGGCGATGGTCGTCACCGGCGAGTAGAATCTCAGCACCAGCCGGTCGCCCGCAGCGGCCACCAGCACGTCCTCGAGATGGATCTGGACCAGGCCGGTCCTTTCGCCGGCGTCCCCGCCCAGCACCTCGCGGTCCAGCAGCACCATCCGGCCCAGGACCTCGCGGCCCGCGTGATGGACGTGCACGCGCTGGCGGTTCTTGACCGTCCCCTTCCAGTGGGGGACCAGATCGACGCGCACGTCGAGCCGGCGGCAGACGCCGGCCGCCCCCTCGGTCACGACCTGCATGCCGCGTTCGACGACGTCGGTCTTGACCCCGTGCAGGGCCAGGGCCAGGCGCCGTCCGGAAACGCCGCGCTCGACGACCTTGCCGTGGGCCTGGACCTCGCGCACGCGCACCGCGGCGCCGCCGGGCTCGAGCCGCAGCCGGTCGCCGGATTTCACCGACCCGCTCCAGCAGGTGCCGGTGACGATGACCCCGACGCCGGGCATGCTGAAGACCCGGTCGACGGGCAGGCGGAACGGGCCGTCGCAGCCGCGGGGGGGCAGGGCTTCGATCTCGGCGAGCAGGGCGGTCCTCAGGTCGTCCAGGCCGTCGCCGGTGACGGCCGAGACCATCACCACGGGCCTTCCCTCGAGGAAGGTCCCGGCGGCGAGATCGAGCGCCTCCTCGGCGGCGACCTCGGCGATCTCCCCGTCGACCAGATCGGTCTTGGTGATCACGATCAGGCCCCCGCTGACCCCGAGCTGCTGCAGGATCTCGAGATGCTCGACGGTCTGGGGCATGACCCCCTCGTCGGCGGCCACGACCAGAAACGCCAGATCGACGCCGCCGGCGCCGGCCACCATCTGCTTGACGAACTTCTCGTGTCCCGGCACGTCGACGACTCCGAGCGCGACCCGGTCCGAAAGGACGAACTCCGCGAAGCCCAGCTCGATGCTGATGCCGCGCTGGCGCTCTTCCTTCAGACGGTCGGTCTCGACGCCGGTCAGGGCGCGGATCAGGGCCGACTTGCCGTGGTCCACGTGACCTGCGGTGCCCAGGATGTAATGCCGGACCGGGACCTCGCTCATGCGGACTCCCGGCGGATGCGGGCGCCGAGCGCGGCCAGCTTGTCCTCGATCTTCTCGTAGCCCCGGTCGATGTGGTAGATGCGGTCGACGGTCGTGGTGCCCTCGGCCGCGATTCCGGCCAGGATCAAAGCGGCGCTGGCCCGCAGATCGGTGGCCATCACCGGAGCCCCGGTCAGCGTCTCGCAGCCGCGGACGACCGCTCCGGGCCCTTCCTGGTCGATGTCGGCCCCGAGCCGCCTCAACTCCGCCACGTGGGTGAAGCGATCGATGTAGATGGTCTCGGTGAGGTAGCTCGTGCCCTCGGCCAAGGCGGTCGCGGCCATGACCTGGGCCTGCATGTCGGTCGGGAAGCCGGGATAGGGCCGGGTCGTCACCTCGACCGCGCGCGGGCGTTCGGGGCAGGCGACGTGGATCCCGCCGCCGGTCAAGCTCATCTCGCAGCCCATCCCGCGCAGGACGTCGATCACCGACTCCATGTGGTCGGGCCGGCAGTCGCGCACCGTGATCTCGCCGCGGGTGATCGCGGCGGCGGCCAGGAAGGTGCCGGCCTCGATGCGATCGGGGATCACCCGCGCGCGCAGGGGCTGCAGCTCCGCGACGCCGGTGACCATCAGGTTGCGGGTTCCGGCGCCCTCGATGCGGGCTCCGGCGTCGTTCAATGCGTCGACGAGCTGGGTCACCTCGGGCTCGATGGCGCAGTTGAGCAGCTCGGTCTCGCCGGCCGCCAGCACCGCCGCCATCAGGACGTTGCAGGTGGCCCCGACCGAGGAGGGTTCGAACTTGAAGGTGGCTCCGGCCAGACCCTTCGGGGCGCGGGCTTGGATGTAGCCCTCTTCGAGGTCCAGCTCGGCTCCCAGCTTGCGCAGGCCCTCGAGATGGAGGTTCACCGGGCGCGGCCCCCAGGCGCATCCGCCCGGCAGCGAGACGCGGGCCTCGCCGCGGCCGGCCAGCAGGGGGCCCAGCACGTAGATGCTGGCACGCATCGTCTTGACCAGATCATAGGGGGCCTCGATGCCTCCGGGTCCGGAGGTGTCGATGCGCAGCGTCCCGCCGGCGAAATCGCAGCGGGCGCCGAGGATCTCCAGCAGCCTGGTGAAGGTGCGCACGTCCCGCAGGTCGGGAACGTTGTCGATCACCGATTCGCCCTTGGCCAGCAGGGAAGCCGCCATCAGCGGCAGCACGGCGTTCTTGGCGCCGCTGACTCGGACCTCGCCCTTCAGCCGGGTCGGGCCCTCGATCACGAAGCGGTCCATATCAGCCTCCGTTCGCGTCCTCGTCGGGCAGCGGCGACCTCGCCGTCACCACTCTCGGAAGGTCATTATAGTCGCGCCGGAGCGTGATGTCCCGGAATCCCGCGCGCGCCAGGATCTCGGGCACCGACTCGCCCTGGTCGGCCCCGATCTCGGCCGCCAGCCAGCCGTCCCGATGCAGCCAGGCGCCGGCCCTGGCCGCGAGCGAACGGTAGACGTCCAGGCCCTCGGGACCGCCGTCCAGGGCCGCGCGCGGATCGTGATCCGCGACCTCGACCGGCAGATCGGGCACGTCGGCGGAGGGGATATAGGGCGGGTTGGTCACCAGCAGGTCGACGCCGCCGCGCAGGCGTCCGGGGAAGGGATCGCAGAGCGCCCCGAGATGGAAGAAGGTCCGGGGTCCGACGCCCAGGCGCCGCGCGTTGATCTCGGCCAGGTCGCGCGCGGCCGGATCGATATCCGAAGCGTGGACCTCGAGGCGGGGCATCTCGGCGGCCAGGGTGATGCCGATCACGCCCGTGCCGCAGCCCACCTCCAGGGCCACCGGCGCCAGGAGGCTCGATCCGTCGCCGGTCAGCAGCCCGAGGCAGGACTCCACCAGCAGTTCGGTCTCGGGCCGGGGGATGAACACGCCGCGGGCCATCTTGAAGCTGCGGCCGTAGAACTCGGCCTCGCCCAGAAGCTGCTGCAGGGGCTCGCCGGCGGCGCGGCGGCGGACGAGCTCCCGGAAGCGGTCGACCTCGTCGGCCACCAGGGGGCGGTCGTGATGCAGGTAGAGATCGAGGCGGGACATGCCCAGCACGTCGCCGAGCAGGCGCTCGGCGTTCAGGCGCGCCGATTCGACGCCCTTGGCGGAAAGGTATTCCGCCGTGAGCCGGATCAGGTCGCGAACGGTCTTGAGGGATTCGGTCATTACGTCGCCGCGTTTCCGGTTCATCCGGTCTCGCGGCTGGCCTCCAGGGCCTCCTGCCGGCGGTAGGCCTCGATGGCCGCGATGACCTCGTCGAGTTCGCCCTGCATGATCGCGTCAAGATTGTGCACGGTCAACCCGATTCGATGATCGGTGACGCGACTCTGGGGGAAATTGTAGGTGCGGATCTTGGCCGAACGGTCGCCGGTGCCCACCAGCGAGCGGCGTTCGGCGGCCTCGGCCTGCTGCTGCTCCTGGATGGCCTGCTCCAGCAGCCGCGAGCGCAGGACCTGCATGGCCTTGGCCTTGTTCTTGTGCTGCGACTTCTCATCCTGGCACTGCACCACCAGCCCGGTCGGCACGTGGGTGATGCGCACGGCCGAATCGGTGGTGTTGACCGACTGGCCGCCGGGCCCCTGGGCGCGGTAGACGTCGATCCGCAGCTCTTCGGCCTTGATCTCGATGTCGACCTCTTCGGCCTCGGGCAGCGCCGCGACGGTGATCGCCGAGGTGTGGATGCGCCCCTGGCTCTCGGTCACCGGAACCCTCTGGACGCGGTGCACGCCGCTCTCGTAGCGCAGCACGCCGTACACGCCGTCGCCCCGCACGGCGTAGATGATCTCCTTCATCCCGCCGGATGTGCCGGGCGTGCCGTCGATCAGCTCGGTCTTCCAGCCCCGCCGCTCGGCGTAGCGCAGGTACATCCGCGAGATCTCCTCGGCGAACAGGGCCGCCTCGTCGCCGCCGGTGCCGGCGCGGATCTCGAGGATGGCGTCGCGGTCGTCGTTGGGATCGTGGGGCAGCAGCAGGACCTCGAGCTTCTCGGCGGCCTCGGTCATGGCGGCCTCGAGCTCGGGCAGCTCCTCGCGGATCATCTCGAGCATCTCGGGATCGTCCTCGGACTTCAGCAGCTCGCGGTTCTCCCCGATCTGCCGGTCGAGCTCGATGTAGCGGTCGCCGACCTCGAGGATGCCGCGCAGACGGGCGTGCTCGCGGGTGACCTCCTGGTACTTCTCGAGGTCCTTGACCAGCGAGGGATCGCTCAGCTGCCGCTCGAGCTCCCCGGAACGTTCGCGAAGCGAGATGATGATGTCCTTCACGCGCCGACCTCCGCCGTCGACCCCGCGTCCGTTTCGACATCCATCTCGAAGTAGCTCTTCTCCTGGAAATCCTCGGCCTCGGGCGTCAGCACGGCCTTCAGCGCGGCCAGGGCGACCTCGAGCTGGTCGTCGTCGGGAGGACTCGTGGTGATCTTCTGCAGCATCAGTCCGGGCCAGATGAAGGGCTTCAGGACCGCCGCGTTCTTGAACTTGCCCGAGAGCTTGATCATCTCGTAGGCCAGGCCGCCGATCACCGGCACGAAGGCCAGTCGCAGCAGCCGGTCGCCGACGTTCTCCGGGCGGCCGAGGAAGGCGAAGACGGCCAGCGCGATCAGCATCACGAAGAACAGGAAGCTGGTGCCGCAGCGGGGATGCAGGGTCTTGAACGGGCGGGCGCCCTCGACGGTGAGGTCGCGGCCGTTCTCGAAGGCGTGGATCGACATGTGCTCAGAGCCGTGGTACTGGAAGACGCGCGCCATGTCCCTCATCTTCGAGATCGCCCACAGGTAGGCGATGAACAGCAGGATGCGGATCACGCCGTCGACGACGTTGAACCAGAAGCTGTGGGTCACGCCGATCCAGTCGGTGATCAGCAGGGGCAGGTAGAAGAACAGGCCCAGGCTGAGCACGAAGGAGAAAGCCACCGTCCCCCACATCGCCAGCGAGGAGCCGAAGGACTTGGGCTCGGCCTCGACGCGGTCCTCGACGATCGACTGCTCGGCCGAGTACATCAGCGAACCGATGCCCACCCCCATCGATTCCAGCAGGTGGATGCCGCCGCGCAGGATCGGGATGTTCAGGAAGGGAAGGCGCCGCAGGACGCTCTTGAATGGCTTCTTGCGCACGACGATGCGCCCGTCCGGCACCCGGACCGCCGTGGCGATCGCGGTCGGCGATCGCATCATCACGCCCTCGATCACGGCCTGGCCGCCGACCGCCAGATCCATCTTGACGGGATCCAGGTCGCAGTTCCGCTTCTGACCTTCTGGCCGGTCGCTCATGGTCGATCTCCCCGGAAACAGAACGAGGGCGCCGGCTGTCTCGAGCCCGGCACCCTCGGCATGGTCGCGGATGCGCGCGGCACGGGCGGACGGCCCTTCCGCGGCGC
>CAYLMM010000093.1:0-6197 GCA_964384825.1 uncultured Fibrobacteraceae bacterium | reverse complement strand
GCCGGGCTCTCCAGGCAGATGAACCCGTTGTTGATGGCGTTGCGCAGGTAGGTCTGCGAGTACGACGCGGCCACGACCATCGACACGCCGGCGGCCTGCAGGGCGGTGACCGCCTGCTCGCGCGAGGATCCGGTGCCGAAGTTGTAGCCGCCGACCAGCATGTCGCCTTCGTTCACGATGCCGGCGAAGGCGGGGTCGTAGTTCTCCATCACGACCTTGGCCATCTCGGCCGGGGTGATGTCCTCGCGGTAGGTGTAGTCCTTCCCGTAGATGCCGTCGGTGTTCAGGTTGTCCTGGGGCAGCCACAGGGCGCGGCCCTCGACCGCGGCGGGGAAGCCGTCGATGATCTCGACCGCGGCGTCCGAGCGCGGCAGCTCGCGCGCGGCGAAGGCGTAGGCCGGGACCGAGGCGTCGAACTCGCCCGGCGCGGCCACCTTGCCCGCCAGCGCGGAGGCGGCGACCACCGCGGGGCTGGCCAGGAAGCACTTGGCGTCGCGCGATCCCATCCGGCCCTTGAAGTTGCGGTTGGTGGCCGAGATGCCCACCTCGCCGGCTTCCAGCAGCCCGACGCCCAGCCCGATGCACGGCCCGCAGCCCGGCGGCAGCGGTCTGGCGCCGGCTTCCAGCAGGGCGCCCCAGGCTCCGCTCCGCTCGGCCTGCTGCTGGACCAGTTCGCTGGCGGCGGCGACGTAGAACTCCACGCCGTCGGCCACCTTCGCGCCGCGGACCACCGCGGCGGCCTGCTCCAGATCCTCGAGCCGCGAGTTGACGCAGGACACCAGGTAGGCCTTGTCGATCTTCACGCCCGTGGCCGCCATCTCGGTCAGCGCGGTCATCTTCTGCACGGTGTCCGGGCCGGAGAGATGGGGCGAGACCGAGCCCAGGTCGAGCTCGATCACGCCGGCGTAGGCGGCGTCGGCGTCGGATGCGGGCGGGTTCTCGGCCCAGCGCGCCAGGTTCGCCTCGGCGACGCGGTGGCCCAGGCCGGCGGCGATCAGCCGGTCGGCGCGGGCGCGCAGCCAGGCCAGGGTCAGGCCGTCGCAGGGGAACCATCCCACCAGCGCGCCCCACTCGGTGGTCATGTTGCTGATGCTCATGCGCGATTCGATCGACAGCGAGGCCACGCCCGGCCCGCCGAACTCGATCGCGGCGTTCAGGGCCTCGCCCTGGTTGTACAGGCCGCAGAGGGTGATGATGACGTCCTTGCCCGTGACTCCGGGGCGCAGTTCTCCGGTCAGCTCGACGCGCACCGTCCGCGGGATCTGCCACCAGGTGCGGCCGGTGGCCCACAGGGCGGCGGCGTCGGTGCGCACCACCGGGGTGCCGACCGCGCCCAGCGCGCCGTAGATGTTCGAGTGGCTGTCGCTGGCCACCACGAAGCCGCCCGGCTTGACGAAGCCGTTCTCGAGCATCAGCTGGTGGCCGATGCCGGCGCCGGCGGGATGGAAGACCACGCCCTGGTCGGCGGCGAACTTCTCGATCTTCGCGTACTTGGCCAGGTTCGCCTTGCCCGTGTCCTGGATGTTGTGGTCCAGGGCGAAGACCGGCTGCCGCGGATCGTTCACCCGGCCCGCGCCGAGCTTCTCGAACTTCAGCAGCACCGCCGCGGTGTTGTCGTGGGTCATGACGTGGTCGGGGACCAGGGTGACGAAGTCTCCGGCGTGCAGTTCGGCGCCCGCGGGCAGATCCACGGCGTGGGCCTGGGCGATCTTTTCGACGACGGTCTGGGCCATGACGCTCCCTCTCCGGTGAAGGGTGAAAACCTCCCCCGAAACTAAGCTTCGGGCCCGTCCGGCGTCAATCGGGGAAAGCGGCCGGCCGGCGGTCCGCCGCGCACGACGCGATTCCCGCGTCCCCTACCGGGGGTACTTGTCGTTGATGTAGTCGGTCAGGAATTCCAGCCGCGCCTTGCGGTCGCTGCTGAGCTGCTTGACGCAGTCGCCGATCGAGACCAGCCCGGCCAGCTCTTCGCCGTCGAAGACCGGCAGATGGCGGCAACGCTGCTCGGTCATGATGCTCATCACGTCGCTGACCGGGTTGTCGGGCCGCACGAAGGCCAGCCGGCCGGACATGATGTCGCGCACCGGGGTCTCGCGCGAGGAACGGCCCTCGAGGATGACCTTCCGCAGGTAGTCGCGCTCGGTGACGATCCCGACGACCGCGCCCTGGTCGATCACCAGCAGCGAGCCCACGTTGTGCTCGACCATCCCGCTGACCGCGTCGTAGACGGTGGCGTCGGGCGCCACGGAATGGATGTTCGCTCCCTTGCCCTTCAGGATGTCGGCGATGGTGGTCATGGTCTTCTGCCCCTCCTCGTTGGAAGACCGGGGTCTCGGACTCCAGGGCAGGATAATCAGGACGGTCGGGATCCGCGAGAGGGGGGAGTTCTGCGATTTCGACATTAAGATTTTCGGACCGGTAGGGTATGGTTAAGGGGGCTGTTGAATATATATCTCGATTTGCTGATTTCTTCATTGATGCATAACTGGAACTCAATGCTGCGAGGTGAAGGAAATGACGGAATCGCTGGCTTATCTGCTTTTTTGCGTGATCGGTGCAGGCATCGGTCATCTGTTTCATAAAAAGGACCCGATGACGACCGGTCTGGGAATCGGAGTGGGCGTATCGCTCGCTTTCTCGGTCCTGGAGCATCAGCCTTGGTATCTTTCGGCTCTGCTGGTTTTTCTGCCGTTGTTGTTCATGCGCCGCAAGCGCGTCCGAAGCCGATCAACGGCGGATTGATTTTTCGTGGCGGTCGGACCTTCCGTCCCGAACGGTGATCCGATATGACAGGTGAAATCCAAACCGACGGCCGGACGGAGCAAACCGTCCGGCCGTCTTTCGTTCGCGGTCGATCCGGGCGGGCCGGCCGCTACTCGTCCGCCGGCGGCGTCGGCGCCGGGCGGGCCATCAGCTCGCGGTCGATCATGAACAGGCCCGCGCCGCTGTCCTTGGTCAGGATCAGCTTCTGCAGGATGGCGTCGACCGACGACTCCTCCTCGACCTGCTCGGTGATGAACCACTGCAGCATCGTGCCGGTGGCGTGGTCCTTCTCCTCGATCGCCAGGCTGGCCAGATCGTTGATGCGCCGGGTCATCAGCTGCTCGTGGTCGAGCGAGGCCTGGAACATCGCCAGCGGCGAATCCCAGTCCTTCTGCGGGGCCTCGACGGCCTGCAGCACCACGCGGCCGCCCGCCATCGAGACGTAATCGAAGAGCTTCATGGCGTGGAAGAGTTCCTCGTTGGCCTGCTGCCGCATCCAGTTGGCGCAGCCCTCGAGGTTCTTCTCGTCGCTCCAGGCGGCCATCGCGAGGTAGAGATAGCCCGAGAAGAGCTCGGCCTGGATCTGGTCGTTCAGGGCGCCCTGCATCTTTTCGCTGATCACTTCAGGCTCCTTTTATTTTTGATTGTCCATTTGCGGCGGACCGCATCCCGTCCGGGCAGATTAATCCAGCAAAGTCCCTTTCGCCAGTCAAAACGTTGATTCGGCGTGAGTTGACGGCCAAAACCCGACAATACGTGGCGATGAAATCCGTTTTCAACGATAATGGGCCCGAAGTTCCGGCCGGAGCGTCGCCGGCGGCCCGGCCAGGGTCCCGGCAAAGGCGCGCAAGCCCGGCCGCCGACATCGAGATGCGCCCCGCGGGGCGCGGAAAGGACATCCCTGATGCCGAGAACGGAAATAGCCAGCTACAGCGTTCCCCACCTCCAGATCCTGGACGAGAACGGGAACCTCGACAAGGAACTCGAGCCGAAGCTGAAGAAGGCCGAACTGCTCGAGCTTTACCGGCACATGGTCTGGGCCCGGCTGACCGACGAGCGCATGCTGAAGCTGCAGCGCCAGGGCCGGATCGGCACCTTCGGGCCGAGCACCGGCCAGGAGGCCGCCCACATCGCGCCGATGTTCGCCGCCCGCGAGGACGACTGGTTCGTGGGCGCCTTCCGCGAGCACGGGGCGCGGCTGATGCGCGGCGAGTCCTTCACCCGCCAGCTCCACTACTACAACGGCTTCGAAGAGGGCAACACGAATCCCGACGGCCACGGACGCAACCTGCCGGTCTCGGTGATCGTCGGCGCCCAGGCCCTGCACGCGGTCGGCCTGGCCCGCGCCGCGACGCTGAAGGGCGAGGACTCGGCCGCGATCTGCTTCATGGGCGACGGCGCCACCAGCGAGGGCGACTTCCACGAGGCGCTGAACTTCGCCTCGGTCTGCAGGGCGCCGGTGGTGTTCATCGTCCAGAACAACCAGTGGGCGATCTCGGTGCCGCGCTCGAAGCAGACCCGCAGCAAAACCATCGCCCAGAAGGCCCTGGCCTACGAGATGCCCGGCGTCCAGGTCGACGGCAACGACGTGCTGGCGATGTACGCCGCGACCGCGGAAGCGCTGGAACGCGCCCGCGCCGGCGAGGGCCCGACCCTGATCGAGGCGGTCACCTACCGCCTGATGATGCACACCACCGCCGACGATCCCACCAAGTACCGCACCGAGGAGGAGGAGCAGGTCTGGTGGAAGCGCGATCCGCTGCCGCGGTTCCGGCGCTATCTCGAGGGCCGCAAGTACTGGAGCGAGAAGCAGGAAGAGGCGCTGCGGGCCGAGCTGAAGGAGAAGATGGACGCCGAAGTGAAGGCCTTCGAGGAGGCCGGCGAATTCCCGCCCGACGCGCCCTTCGACCACGTCTTCGGCACGAAGCACGATATCATCGAGGAACAGCGCGAGACCTTCCTGGCCGAGATGCGGAAGGAGGCCGGCGATGCCTAAGCTGAACATGGTCCAGGCGATCAACCTGGCCCTGGCCCAGGAGATGGAGAAGGACGAGACGGTGGTGCTGCTGGGCGAGGACATCGGCGTCGACGGCGGCGTCTTCCGCGTCACCGACGGCCTGATCGACAAGTTCGGCGAGGACCGGGTGATGGACTCGCCGCTGGCCGAGTCGGCGATCGCCGGCGTGTCGGTCGGCATGGCGATCGCGGGGATGAAGCCCGTCGGCGAACTGCAGTTCTCGGGCTTCTCGTACCTGATCATCCCGCAGATCGAGGGCCACGCCTCGCGGCTGCGCGCCCGCACCCAGGGGCAGTTCACCGTGCCGCTGGTGATGCGCATGCCCTACGGCGGCGGCATCCGCGCGCTGGAACATCATTCCGAGAGCCGCGAGGCGACCTACGCCCACCTGCCGGGCCTCAAGACGGTCATCCCCTCGGGTCCGCGCAACGCCCGGGCCCTGATGCTGGCCGCGATCCGCGATCCCGACCCGGTGATCTTCATGGAGCCCAAGCGTTCCTACCGCGCCTTCCGCGAGGAGGTGCCCGAGGCCGAAGAGGTGATGGAGATCGGCAAGGCGCAGGTCGTGACCGAGGGCTCGGACGTGACGGTCGTCTCGTGGGGGGCGATGATGCGCACCACGATGCAGGCGGTCGAGGCCCTGAAGGCCGAGCGGGACGTGTCGGTCGAGCTGATCGACCTGCTGACCATCGCGCCGATGGACAGCGCGGCGATCATCGAATCGGTGCGCAAGACAGGCCGCTGCGTGGTCGTGCAGGAGGCGCCCTATTCCTTCGGCGCCGCGTCGGAGATCATCGCCAGGCTGAACGACAGGGCGCTGCTGCATCTCGAGGCCCCGGTCAAGCGCGTGACCGGCTTCGACGTGCCGACGCCCTATTTCGGCCGCGAGCTCGATTACATGCCGACGGTCGGGCGCGTGAAGCGCGGGATCGTCGAGACCCTCGATTTCTAGGAGGAGCGGGATGTTCGAATTCAAGCTGCCCGACCTGGGCGAGGGGATCCACGAGGGCGAGATCCTGAAATGGCACGTCGCGGTCGGCGACGAGGTGGCCGAGGACGCTCCGCTGGTCGAGGTCGAGACCGACAAGGCCGCGGTCGCCATCCCGTCGCCGCGCGGCGGGAAGATCGTCTCGTTGACCGGCGAAGCGGGCGACGTGGTGAACACCGGCCAGGTGATCGTGGTGATCGACGACGGCGCGGCCGGCGCCGAGGCCGTGCCGCCGCCGTCGCGGGCCGCCGAGGAGACTCCGGCCGGACTGCCCCCCGAGGAGGAGCCGGCGGCCCCGGCGCCCGCGCCGGTCGCCGCCCCGGCGCCGGCCGAGGCTGCTCCGGCGCCCGCCGCGGCCGGCCGACCCGTTCCCGCCGCCCCGGCCACCCGCCGCCTTGCGCGCGAGCTGGTGGTCGACATCAACCAGGT
>CAYLMM010000092.1:0-6323 GCA_964384825.1 uncultured Fibrobacteraceae bacterium | reverse complement strand
AGATAGACAAAGTGGGTGCATCCCAGCACCAGGGCATCGATCTTGCGGGAGGTAATACATGCGGGCGGTGCACGGCGACGCGGATGAGGACCGGAGGCGGCGGACCCTGGCCGCGCTGCGCCGTTACTGCGGGCTGGACACCCTGGCGATGGTGGAGTTGCTGAAGGTGGTCGAGAGGCTTTCGCGATAGGGGATGGCGGGCGAGATGGATCCTGATGCGACGGCGGCCGTCCCGACCCCCTGCGGGACGGCCGCCCTATAGACGCGGGGGCCACTCGCCCAAAGACCCCCGCGCTGGCCTCGGGAAGGAAAGGGGTCGCTCGCCCTCCCGCTGCCCATGTCGAGATATCGGCTCGGATAGGAACTCGCATCTTGCCGTCTTCTCGGCTCTCGGTGCTGACGCGACGGATTATCCCGTGCTACCATTCCGTCAGACGGAACGGTCATGCATTATTTTGAAAACGGATCCGGAATCCTTTTCACGAACATCGGCCGCAATCCCGCATCGAGGTCGCCCATGCAGCCCAAGCAGAATCCCGACGCCACATACGGCGAGAAGCTGATCCGCCTGTTCGCCAAGCTGCTGTTCACCGGCGCGCGCTACTCGCTGACCGAGCTCGCCGAGTCGCTGGACTGTTCCAAGCAGACGGTCCTGCGGCTGGTCGACACCATCACCGAGGGCTACGCCGTTCCCATCCGCGACGAGATCCGCGGCCAGCGCAAGTACATCTGGATCGAGCGCGATCACGACGCGGCCGAGCCCGCGGCCCTGCTCGGCGAGACCGAGCACCGCACCCTGCAGATGTGCCGCGCCTTCACCCGCCATCTGCTCGGAGCCGAGACCTATCTCGAGGTCGAGCGCGCGCTGGAGAAGAGCGGCCGCCATCTGCCGCCCGGGGTCGAACCGTCGGGCCGCGGCTTCGGGGTCGTGCGCTCCGGGGTGATCGACTACACGGCGCAGGAGGGGATCCTGCGCACCCTGATCGAGGGGCTCGACCGCCGGCGCGTCTGCGAGGTCGTCTACCGCAGCCTCGGCGCGCCGGAGGCCAAGACCTTCCGCATCAAGCCGCTGCAGATCTTCGCCCACCGCGAGAGCGTCTACGTCCACGCCCGCAAGGCGCGGATGCCGGGCAAACCCTACAAGACGCCGAAGTACGATCCCCTGCTCGCGATCCATCGCTTCGAGCGGGCCGAGCTGACCGATGTCGCCTTCCGCCGCCCCGCCGGCTACGATTTCGAGAAGGTCATGAACCGGGGCTACGGCGTTTGGATGCAGAAGCGTTTCCGCGCGGTGGTCGAACTGACCGGCTGGGCCGCGGCCTTCGCCGCCGAGCGCGTCTGGAGCCCCGACCAGACGATCGAGCGGCGGGGCGAGGTCGTGCGCATCGGCTTCTGGTCGACATCCGAGCCGGAAGTGATGTCGCTGGTGATGGCCTTCGGATCCTGCGCCAGGCTGCTCGAACCCGCGTCGCTGGCCGAGAAGCTGCGCGCCGAGCTGGCCGCCGCGCTCGATTCCTACACCCGCTGATCCCGATTCCGCCCGCTTCTGGCACGTTTCCCGCATCGGAATGGTCGTATTCGGAGGCGACCATCTCGTGCGGGAGGCGCAAAGTCATGAAAAAGAATCACTTGCCGCTGTTGGCTTTCGGGATGATCTGCGTGCTCGCCGGCGGCTGCAACGGCGATGATCCTGCCGTTCCCGGTCATGATTCCGGCGAAATGGCCGTTTCCGCCGACGATTCCGAGCCCCTGGCCGCCGTGTCTTTCCTCCAGGAGATCGCTTCTTCGGCAGACGGGGCGGAAATCTTCGATGACGGCGATCCCGGATGGTGGCGCCGGCGGGATATGCCCGGAACCGCGCGCGGCTGCTGGTTCCGCGCCGGAGAAGACGCCGATGCCGCCGACCCGCATCTGATCCTGTTCGGATCCGACGCCATTTCGGACGCCTCGTTGATCGCCTGCGGTCCGGACGGCGCCGCCCTGGATCCCGGGGCCTACGCCTACGATTCCCGGGACGCCGGCCGTTACAACCGCCCCTTCTCCGCGGTGACGCCCGACGGCAACACCTACGCAGTCTATCTGGATCTGTGGGTCGACCGCACGATCCTGCTGCACATGCCCGACGACGAAACCCTCTGGATCGAGGCCTTCGACGGCCCTCCCGGGGAGCCCGCGGGGTGGTCCTTCACCTCCGGCAAGGCGATTTTCGTTCGCTGATCGGGAAAAAATCGCGAATTTTGGCGGGGGGCGAAGCGATTTCGCCCCTTTTTTGTATCCAATAAGCGAATACCATAGATGACAAGTATGCGTTTGACTGCATAGATCCGCATGGTCACCATTGAGGACGTGAGATCCCGAACCTGCGCCGCCGCCCCGTCGCGACGGTCTCGCCCCGGAAACGCAGGAGTCGAACGATGCAAGACCTGAGAGACCTGCAGAACGTCAATCTGAACCTGCTGATACCCTTGAAGGCCCTGCTGGAGCACCGCAACGTCAGCCGGGCGGCCGAGTCGATGAACCTGACCCAGTCGACGATGAGCCGCTATCTGGCCCAGTTGCGCGATTTCTTCGACGATCCGCTGCTGGTCCGCCTGGGCACCGGATACGTGCTGACGCCGAAGGGCAAGCTGATCGGCCAGAACATCGACGCCGTGCTGGCCGACATCTCGGGCCTCTTCTCCAACGAATTCAATCCGGCCACCCACCGCCGGGACTTCCACATCACGGCTCCGGACTACGTGATGCGCCACGTGTTCAACGAGGTGCTGGCCCCCTTCCTGGGCCGCGACAACATGTTCACCTTCCATCTGCACGACTGGGGGGCAACCGCCCGGGACAAGCTGCTGACCGGCGACATGCACCTGGCCATCAGCCTGGACGACGTCTTTCCCCAGAACATCCACCGCCGCATCATCGACGAGGACAAGATGGTCTGCGTCAGCCGCAGGGAGCACCCGTCGCTGGGGGAAATCGACGAACTGGATGTGGACCTGATCCCGGAACTGGATTTCGTGATCGTCAGCATCGGCGGCGGCCGTTGCAAGGGCATCGATGTCTGGCTCGAGGAGCGCGGCATGCAGCGCCGGATCAAGATGACCGTGCCGGGATACATGTCGGCCTTCGGCATCATCGCCAACACCGATCTGGTGGCGGTGGTCCCGAACCACGTGGCCCGCGACGGGATGGGCGATCTGGACCTGTTGGTTCTGCCCGTGCCGTCCGAATTGCCCCTGCTGCGCTATTCCCTGTGGTGGCACGAGCGGTTCCACAAGGACGCCTCCCACCGCTGGCTGCGCGAGAATCTGTTCCCCCGGCTTCTGGCCTGCCCCAGTCAGTTGGGCCTCTCGCGGCCCGACTGAGCGGCCTGCCGCGGGCCGGCCCGAGCGCGCCGGTCCGCGCGGCCGGATCAGCGACCCCGAGCGCCTCTCCGGCTATCGAAAATCCGGATGCCCTCCATGCGGATATTGAATCAAGTCATTGTTTTGTATCGAGTTACGGAATAGGCACCCTCCGTTTGTTGTTGTTGTTACCGCCTAAACACTCCCGCTAGATTGCCTCGCGTGGATAGCTGTCCCACCGCTCGCCCGCAAAGAAATCTCCATCCCACTCGAAGGAGGCCCGTAGTGGCTGAACTCGCTGCAAAGGTAACGAAAGGACGTCCGGCACAGCCCTCGTTCATGGCCCGGAATCTCCGGTTCATCGGTTTCTTCGCCGGGATCCTGGTCGCGGCCGCAGTGATGGCGCTTCCCCTGGACGGACTGAGCGTCGAGGGAAAGCGCTGCCTGGGGCTGAGTCTGCTGGCCGTCATCTTCTGGGCCACCAAGGTCGCCCATCCGGGCTACGTGTCGGTCCTGTTGCTGACCGCCTACATCGTGATGGATGTCGCACCGGTCGGAGTCACCTTCGGGCTCTGGAGCACTCCGGTGGTCTACCTGGTTGTCGGCGGCTACCTGATCGCCGCGGCGGTCAAGGATTCCGGCCTCGGCCAGCGCATCTCCTACATGTACATCCTTAAGTTCGTCTCCGGGTATCGCAGCATCGTGGTCGGCGCCTACGTGCTGGGCCTGCTGCTGAGCTTCCTGATCCCGCATCCCTGGCCGCGCAGCTTCCTGATCATGTCGGTGATGATCGGCATCATCAAGAGCTCGGGCATGTCCCGCAAGGACGGCGCCAACATCGGCCTGGCCGTCTTCGCCGGTTCCTGCCCGACGTCGATGATCCTGCTGACCGGCGACAGCCTGATCAACACCATCGCCTGCGGCTTCTCGGGCCACGAGGTCTCGTGGCTGGGCTGGCTGTGGCAGATGGGCGTGCCGGGCGTCTTCGCCTCGATCGCGACGCTGCTGCTGCAGCTGAAGCTCTACAAGCCCGAAGGCGATTTCCAGCTGGACAAGGAAGCGGTGCGCGAGGACATGGCCAGGATGGGCGGCCTCTCGGGCGTCGAGAAGCGCTGCATCTTCTGGGTCGCCTTCGCGATCGTGATGTGGGCCACCGACAGCATCCACGGCATCCACACCGCCTGGATCGCGCTGATCGCCGTGGTCGGCCTGAGCATGCCCCTGATCGGCGGCGTGCTCAAACCCCAGTCCTGGAACGACGTGCCCCTGGCCACCCTGCTGTTCCTGACCGCCGCCCTGGCGATCGGCAAGGTCGGCGCCCACACCGGCATGAACGAGTGGCTGGCCAACGCGCTGCTGCCCGATTCGGTGCCGGTCAATCCCTTCCTCTTCGCCGGCCTGGTGACCGTCGTCGGCGTCGCCATCCATATGGTGCTGGGCAGCGTGCTGGCGGTGATGGGCATCGTCATCCCGACGATCCTCACCTTCACCGCTTCCTCGGGCATGGATCCGCTGGTTCCCTCGCTGCTGGTCTACACCACGCTGGCGATGCACTACGTGCTGCCCTTCCACCACATGAACATGCTGGTCGGCCTCGGCGACGACCAGGGGCTCTACAACGACAAGGAAGTGATGCGTCTGGGCATCCCGCTGACGGTGATCGTCTTCGTGACGACCATCGGCGTCGAGATCATCTGGTGGCGCATCACGGGCCTGCTCTAGGCCGTCGCGAAGGAGGTCGATCATGAACGGGACCAAGAGACTGGTGGTGGGGATCAGCGGCGCGAGCGGCGCCGGCCTGGCTCTCAACCTGCTGCGGACGATGCAGGCGATCCCCGGCTGGGAGGTCGACCTGGTGGTCAGCGGCGGTGCCGAGCGCACCCTCCGGCACGAACTGGGCCTCGGCTCGGCCGACCTGGCCGACATGGTCGACAACCTCCATCCGCTGGACGATATCGGCGCCAGCATCGCCAGCGGCACCTACAGGACCGAGGGCATGGTGGTCATCCCCTGCAGCATGAAGACGCTCGCGGGCGTCGCGCACGGCTACAGCGACAACCTGTTGCTGCGGGCCGCCGACGTCACGATGAAAGAGCGGCGAAAGCTCGTGCTCGTGGCGCGCGAGACGCCCCTGAGCCTCATCCATCTGCAGAACATGACCACCATGGCCTCCTTCGGCGCCGTCATCCTTCCCCCGATGCTCACCTACTACAACAAGCCGGAAACCCTGAGGGACATGAACGACCACATCGTCGGGAAGGTCCTGAACGAATTCGGGGTCGAGCACCGGCGGTTCCGTCGGTGGCGGGGGATGGACGACGACGAGGGCTCCCAACGCCTGCGCGAGGGAGCGTGACGAGGCTGAACTCGTTTTTCGTTCGTCGATGCGGCCGTCGCGGCCGCGAATCATGGCAGTCAACCTGCAAAGGAGACACTGATGGGTTTCAATGATCTGCGATCCTATCTCGCACAGCTCGAGAAGGAAGGCCAGCTGGTCACCTTCTCCGAGGAGATCCTGCCCGAGCCCGATATCCGCGGCATCGCCCGCGGCTCGGCCGACGTCGGCCCGACCGGCCCCGCGGTCATCGTCGACAACGTGATCGGCCACAAGGGCAAGAAGATCGCCATCAACGTGCACGGATCGTGGGCCAACCACGCCGTGATGATGGGCATGCCCAAGACCACCAGCCTGAAGGAGCAGTTCTACGAGCTGGCCGACCGCTGGGACAGCTACCCCGGCGAGATCAAGTGGGTCGACGACGCTCCCTGCCAGGAATGCACCGTCGAGGGCGACGACCTGAACCTGCTCGAGCTGCTGCCCGCCTACAAGGTCAACGAGGCCGACGGCGGCTTCTACCTGTCGAAGGCGTCGGTCGTCTCGAAGGATCCCGAGTTCCCCGACGACGTCGACAAGGAGAACGTCGGCATCTACCGCCTGCAGATCCAGGACGGCAACACCCTGGCCATGCAGGGCCTGCCCTTCCA
>CAYLMM010000091.1:0-6541 GCA_964384825.1 uncultured Fibrobacteraceae bacterium | reverse complement strand
CTCGTCGTTGGGCAGGTTGAAGGCCAGGGTCTGCACTCCGGCGCGGGTGTCGCCGCCGGTGTAGACCTCGTCGACGACGCGGATCGGCGATTCCGATCCGCGGTTCGGATTCTTGTAGGCGTCGGGAATCGGCAGGCTGTTCTCCAGCCACGGCAGCTCTTCCTTGAAGCGCGCCAGGCGGGCCGACTCCTCGGGATCGGTCACCGTCACGAAGGCCTCGAAGCAGGCCTTGAAGCCGAAGATCCCGTCCTCGTAGGTCTCGTACGGGCCGATGGTCACCTCGACCGGGCTGTCGACGTCCATCCACAGCATGTCCGACTCGTAGTAGTCGTCGCTCAGGAAGGCGTCGGCCCGCGCTTCGAGGAACGCCCGCAGGCTCTGGTGCCCGGTGAGCGCGGCGGCCTCGCGCAGCAGCGCGGCGGCGGCGGCGAGCTCGTCAGCGAAGAATTCGGAGTAGGGTACCGCCCGCAGCGCTCCGGTCTCGTCGCGGCGCACCATCGTGAACAGCCCGTTGAGTCCGTTGGCCGGATCCTCGATCAGGGCCTTCTCGGCGTCGGTCAGATCCAGGGGATAGAAGTTCGCCCCGTCGGGATGCTGCCAGGGACCGAAGAACGGCTCGTGGTGATGCCGGCGATCCCAGGGGCCGCAGTTGATGTCGAAGTACTTCAGCGCGGCGACCGCGGTCGCGGCATCGCTGTTCTGCAGCCGGGTCCGGATCGCGTCGTGGCAGGGAGTGGCCTGCTGCTGGAAGATCCCGTGCATGATCTTCGCCGCTTCCACCAGCTTGTCCAGGGCCTTGCGCTCCGCGGGAGGCAGCTTGGCCAGGTCGGTCCCGATCTCTGTCGCGGCATAATCCGCCAGCCGCGTTTCGATATCCTCGACGATCGGGCCGGAGGCGTCGCCGAGCCAGGCGCAGTCCTCGGCATCCGCATCGGAGACGTTTCCGCCGCCGCCGCAGCCGGCCAGGGGGGAAAGCAGAAAGACCATCGAAAGGCAGAGCGCCATCTCACCACGTGACTTCATCCGTACACTCCTCGGTTCTGGTCGGGGTCCGGGCGCAGCCCGTCGCCGCGCCGCCGGCGGAAGTCTAGCACCGCCGGGGACATCGCTCAACCTCGGGCTGGAACGCAAAAAAACGGGGCCGGCGCTGGGCCGACCCCGATATCGAAACCGACGGAAGCGAAGCCTACTGGAACAGGCTCTTGACCTGGCCCCAGCTCTCGGTCTCGCCGTCGACCGTCGGAGTGATCATCGCGTTCACGTTGGTGGCGGGGATCAACGGACCGCCGCCCTCGGCCAGCATGACCGTGTCGTAACGCCAGTGAGGCAGCATCTCGATTTCGAGGATGTTGCCGACGGTCAGGAACATGAAGTGAAGCGTCGAGAACAGAGTCGGCTGGGCATAGTAGCCGACGACCGGGTTCGTCAGACCGACTTCGATACCGCCGGTGGGCGTACCGAACTGCGTGCCGACGGGATACTCGGCGTTCAGCAGAATGATGTCGCCGGGGAAGGCCAGCGTGTAGGCGGCGCCGCCGACCAGGGCCTCGGCATAGCCGATCACGTAGGCGTCGAACGCCTTTCCGACACCAGCATCGACATAAGGCTGGTAGGCGAAGGTGTTGCTGGTGCCATCAGCGTCGAAGTAGACGCCGAGAGTCGCTTCCTGGGCGACCACGGGCAGAGCGATGAGCATGATACCGACGAGCAGCAGAAGCTTCTTCATAGGATCCCCTCCTCCGGAGCAGTACAAAAATGAAACCTCGAGGTGTGAGGGCCTCAACACCAAAGGATCATATCGCAAACACCCCCCTTCTGACAACACACTTTCCCACAAAAATCATATCAAGAAGAAAAATATTTGAACCAATATATCGTTATTTGATGTTTCGTTATTTCATTAATCCAGGTTTACCATCAAAAATGTCATGGCTGCGTAATCGGTGATTCCCGCCCGGGATCATCCCGATCGAAAAAGAATTCCCGGCGGCCGAATGCCGGAGCGAGATCATCGAGCCAGACGGCCTCGGGATCGTAGCGCGCGTGGAAGATGCGCCGCACCCATTCACGGCGCCTCGCCTGCAGGAACGAAAGCGCGAAGACCTTCCGCCCCGCGACCTCGACGACCCCCTGGACCAGCACCTTGCCCGGCGTCGCCGACATCACCGGGCCGCGGGCGGTCCGGCCCAATCCTGTGACGCCCGAAACCGCCTCGCGATAGATCGCGACCGCGCGCGCCAGCGGCACCGAGAAGTAATGCTGCGCGCCCGTGTCGCGCTCGACGAACATGTAGTAGGGCACGATCCCCAGCCGCACCTGCCGCCGCCACATCAGGCGCCAGATCGCTGGGTCGTCGTTCACGTGTCGGATCAGCGGCGCCTGCGAACGCAGGACCGCCCCGGTGGCCGCGATCGCGCGCACGGCCTTCCGCGCCGCCGAAGGCTCCAGCTCGCGCGGATGGCTGACGTGGGCCATGACCGCCAGATGCCTTCCCGAAGCGACGACCCGCTCGAAGAGACGCAGCAGTTCGCCGGCGTCGGGATCGGTCGTGAACCGGAAAGGCCACCACGAGATCGCCTTGGTGCCGATGCGGATGTTGCGGACCGTGCCGATCCCGAGCAACGGTTCGATGATCCGCCGCAGCGCGTCGGTCGGCATCACCAGGGGTTCGCCGCCGGTCAGCAGGACGTCGGTGACCTCGGGATGGATCCGCAGGTAGGCGACCAGGTCTTCGGTCCGGCGCGACGCGAAACGCAGCCGCCGGTCGCCGACGAATTGCGGCCAGCGGAAGCAGTAGGTGCAGTAGGTGTGGCAGGTCAAGGCCCCGGCGGGGAAGAAGAGCACGGTCTCGGGATACTTGTGCTGCATCCCAGGCAAGGCGGCGCCGCCGAGACGAGGCACGTTCATCGAGCGCTGGCCGGCCGGGTCGGGATTCAGGCGGGCGCGGATCCCGGCGGCGGCGGTCCGGATCGCGGCGCGCGGCGCCCCTGCTTCCACCAGAGCGGCCATGCGGCCGAAATCGGCGGGCAGCAGCATCCCCGGCCGGGGCACGACCAGCCGGTAGATCGGATCGTCCGGCGCCCGGTCCCAGTCGATCAGGTTTTCCAGGACGTAGGAGTTGACGCGGAAGGGCAGCACGGACGCTACGGCGCGGATTCCGAGCCGATCGGAACGGGGCAGGTCGCGCAGATGAGGAATGCGATCCAGATCCTCGACCGTGTAGACCTGCATGTTTCCGCTGTAGAGAATCGATTCCAGCATGACGTGGCGGGCGATCTGACATCAAGAGGCGAGGATGCTACAACTGGATAATTTACAACAATATCCGCTTGATGTCGACCCCTCGGCTCCCCCGCAAAAAGAACCGTCCCGCAATCGGATGACTGCGGGACGGTCGAAACATGGCGGGAGCGACGAGACTTGAACTCGCGACCTCCGGCTTGACAGGCCGGCGTTCTAACCAAACTGAACTACGCCCCCGGCATGATATCTGCCGAACCGAAGGGGCAATATAGCCCCTCCCCTCTGGACTGTCAACCGCATCCTGGCCGGCCGTAAAACTCGGCCAGGGCGGCCAGTTGCTCCATCGAGGACTCGTAGAGGGACCCGATCCGCCATCCCGGCGGCAGCAATCCACGCACCTCCCGCGCCAGCGAGGGATGACCGATCGTCAGGCAGATTCCCCGGTCGGACAGGGCCGCGGCCTTCAGGATTCTCACGACATCCTTCCGGCCGCCGGACAGCATGCTATCGAGGGGCCGGTGCGAGGTGACGACCAGGCCGGTGCGCGGCTCGTCCGCCCCCTTGCCGACCGCGGCGGCGGAATCGGAACCTGCCAATCTCAGCGCCGGCGCCGGCAATCCCGCCTCGGTCCAGGATGTCGGCGCGAGATCTCCCCAGCGATCGCCGGCCAGGGCGTCGAGCCAGACCCAGGGGCGGTCGGGGAACCTCACCCCCGAGGCCAGCCGCCGCCGCGCCTCGGCGGCGGCGGGACCGGCTGCGGCGCCGGCCGCGGCCGCCCATTCCGATCCGGCCAGCGGCTCGGCCCGATCGGCCCGTACGGGATCCAGACCCGATTCCGGTCCGAGCGGGAAAGCCGTCCACGGAATCCCCCGGCAGAGCAAGCGGTCGCATCCGCCCGCGGCCACCGCCGCGAACCACTCCCGCGGCAGCGACGCCGGATCGGCCAGACCCTCGGCGGAAATCCCGCCGCGCAGGGCGCCTTCCAGATGGGGACGCAGCGCGCCCATGGTCACGTCGTCGGCCCACAGCGCGGCTCCCGGGGCGAAGTCCCGGGCGGCGGCGACCGCGGCGGGATCCAGCGTCGCCGGCGCCGCATCCGCGGCGACGGCGAGATGGCCCAGCATCATGGCGTCCGCGCCGGCTTCCATCCCCGCGGAGAAGGGTTCCGCGACGGCGCCGGCGCCGATCACGGCCGCCTCGAGATGGGAATCGGCCGCGGCGCCGCCGTGCCCCGGCCAGTGTTTCGGACACGCGCCGACGCCGCCCTCGATCAGCCCCGCGACCGCGGCCGCGGCATGCCGGGCGGCCAGACCGGCGTCGGCCCCGAAGGACCGTGCGCCGATCACCCGGTTGCGCGGCTCGACCAGGGTATCGGCGCAGGGCGCCAGCAGGCGCGTCAAGCCTGCGGCGGCGGCCGCCTTTCCCATCTCGCGATGGACCGCGCGGGTCAGCCCGGGATCATCGAGCACGCCCAGCCCCCAGGCGGCGGGCGGACGGCCCAAGGCGGCGGCCAGGGCCGACACGGCGCCGCCCTCGTGGTCGGCCACGATCTCGGCCCCGGCCGGAAGCAGGCCGCGCAACTCGACGCACAGATCATGCAACTGTCCGTTGTCGATGATGTTGCGGGAAAACAGGATCACGCCGGCGGGAGACCATCGGCGCAGCCAGGCCCGTTCTTCGCCGGTGGGCGACGCGCCGGCCAACCCCACCACCAGCCGCGAAGCCAAGGGATCCGGCATGCCGTCTCCTCTCAAGGACGCACCGATTCGATCTGCGCGCCGGGATAGTAGTGGGCCAGGATCTCGCGGAAATCGCGGCCCCGTCGAGCCATGCCCAGGGCTCCGGTCTGGCAGAGCCCGACGCCGTGGCCGAAGCCGCGGCCGTCGGCTGTGATGCGCGCGGGCCGTCCGTCGTCTCCCCGCTTCACATCCAGATCGAAAAGGGCGCTGCGCAGGATCGAGAACCGGCCCGAAGGCGGCGCGAGGACCCAGCGCACCCGGTCGCCGCGGATGAAGTAGTCCCCGGCGTCGGTCTCGATGTGCAGCCGGGCCACGCGGCCCGATGTCGTCCTCTTCTCGATCGCGATGTCGCGCAGGGCGCCGGGACGCCGCCCGTCGTTCGCTCCCCGGGGCCGGAAAGGTCGGCCGGTCCACTCCGCGCGGGCCGGCGAAGCCTCGGTCCAGTCCAGGAAGTCGGGCAGGCTCTCGGCCAGGACCTTCTCGAGTTCGGCCCGCGTCCAGCGGGTGCGCCATTCGAAATGCGCGGAATCCCGGCAGTAGGGACGGTTCCCGTCGGGATGGCTGACCAGGTACGGGCGGGCCGGCCGCGGCCAGACCTCCGCTATGTCGCTGGTCACGCCGCCGCAGGTCGAGCAGTAGTAGGCCTCGATCTCGCGCCCCCGGTACCGCAGGACCAGACCCCGGGTCTCCTCGATCGCCCGATCGCACCAGGGGTCGGTCCCGCGCAGGCCGCGGTACACCTGGTCGCGGGTGTCGGCCCAGAGATCGAAACCGAACTCCTCGCGTTCGCCGAGATGCGACACGCTGTAGGTGCGCGCGGCCACGGCCTGCGCGGCGAGCGCCGCCCGGCCTTCGGCCCCCGGCCGGCCGATCTCCCAGGGCACGACGCCCCGCAGGTAGGTCTCCAGGGAGACGATGTTGACCAGCGTCACCCCCGCGGCGCCCGCGATCGCGAGCATCTCGCCGGGGAAGGGATCTTCCCGCCAGACGCAGGAATTTTCGGGATCCAGGGGACGCAGACGCGCCGGCGAATCGACCGTCCCCCTGCGACCGCCGCCGCGCCAGGCGATCTTGCGGCCGGAAACGCCGAAACGGACCTTGGCCCCGGCCCCGAAACGGGCCACCCGGCCGCCGTTTTCGTCGAGCAGTTCGGTCGGGCCTTCGAGAGTCAGCGAGGCCACGGGAACCCCGGCCGCCAGTCCGACCCGCAACAGCAGGGGCGCTCCGGGCAGGCCGGCGTCGCGGACCGGTCCCGCGTCCCGGTCGCCGGGTCGGGTCATCACCCGCTTGGGTCCGCCGCAACCTGCCGCCGCAAGCGCCGCCGCGATCCCGCAGAACAGCGCCGCGGCGAGCGAAAGCCTTCGCCCGGAGAACCATGGAACCGCATGCGCGGACATCCGGCGGCGATCGATCACGGACGTTCCTCCATCCCCGCCGAAGACGGAAGGTAAACAGCCCCGAGCAGGGCGCGCCCGCGGTTAATTTAGAGTTCTTTACAGCACTTGCAATATAGATAGATACACCTAAAGAAATATTTCCATTTTTTGAAATATCATCAA
>CAYLMM010000090.1:0-6678 GCA_964384825.1 uncultured Fibrobacteraceae bacterium | reverse complement strand
CGGCGCCCTCGGCGGCGAAGGCCGTGTAGAAGAAGCGGATCATCAGGGCGAAGCCCGCCGCCTTGGGACCCACCGAGAAGAAGGCGGCGATCGGGGTCGGGGCTCCCTCGTAGACGTCGGGGCACCAGAAGTGGAAGGGCACCATCGCGATCTTGTAGCCCATCCCCGCCAGCACCAGCACCGAGACGGTCAGCAGCGCCAGCGGATCGGCCGTTCCGGCCCGCAGCGCCTCGCGGATGGCGGCGAAATCGGTCGCGCCGCTCAGGCCGTAGACCAGCGACAGGCCGTAGAGCATGATCGCCGAGCTGACGGCCCCGAAGATCAGGTACTTCACCGAGGCCTCGGTCGAGCGCAGGCTGGTGCGCATGTAGCCGGCCATGACGTAGCTGGCCAAACTCACCAGCTCGATCGAGAGGTAGAGCGTCAGCAGGTCGCGGGCGGCCGCCATGACCATCATCCCGCCGGTCATCAGCGCGATCATGGCGTAGTACTCGCCCTTGTGCTCGCGCCGTTCGCCCATGATCTCGCGGCTCGACCACGAGAACAGCAGCGTCACCACCGCGATGAAGGCGAAGAGGATGCGGAAGAAGCCGGTCATGCCGTCGATGACCAGCAGGCCGCCCAGCATTCCCGAAGGCGTCTGCGGCAACCCGCCGGCGGCCAGGGCCAGGGCGGCCAGCGAACCGGCGAGCGCCACCAGGAACGGGGCGACGGGGCGGCGGCCGCGGCAGACCAGGTCGGCCAGCAGCGCCAGCAGAAACGCGCCGAACAGGGTCGCCTCGGGCGCGAAGCGCGCCAGATCGGACCAACTCGGGATGCTCAAGGTCTGCAGCAGGTCAGCGTTCAACGGGACACTCCTTGAACCGGGGCCGCCGGGCTAGCCCGCCACGACCTTGATCAGATGGTTCAGCGAAACCTTCATCAGATTCAGCACCGGCATCGGATAGACGCCGAGCAGCAGCACGATCGCCCCGATCGGCACCAGGGTCGCCAGCTCGCGCGCGTTGATCTCGGGCAGATCGTCGTATTTCGCCTGTTTGGGGCCGAGGAACACCCTCTGCAGCATCCACAGGACGTAGGCCGCGCCGATGACCACGCCCAGCGCGCTGATGATGGTGATCGTCCGGTGCACCGGGAAGGCGCCCATGAAGACCATGATCTCGCTCACGAAGCCCGAGAGGCCGGGCAGGCCCAGCGCGGCGAAGAGCGCGAAGGAGAACACCGAGGTGTAGACGGGCATCTGCAGGCCGAGACCGCCGAAGCCGTTGATCTCGCGGTGGTGGGCCCGGTCGTAGATCACCCCGACGCAGAGGAAGAGCATGGCCGTGATGGTGCCGTGGTTGAACATCTGGAAGACGGCGCCGTTGATGCCCGCGACGGTCATCGACGACATCCCCAGCAGCACGTAGCCCATATGGCTGACCGAGGAATAGGCCACCAGCTTCTTCATGTCCGACTGCGCCATCGCGCAGAACGCGCCGTAGAGGATGTTGATCGCCCCCAGGATCGCCATCGGCACCATGAAGTTCGTCGCCTGGTCCGGCAGCATCGGATAGCTGATCCGCAGGATGCCGTAGGTGCCCATCTTCAGCAGCACGCCGGCCAGGATGACCGAGACGGCCGTCGGCGCCTCGACGTGGGCGTCTGGCAGCCACGTGTGGAAGGGGAAGATCGGCACCTTGATGGCGAAGCCGATGAACAGCCCCATCCAGATGATGAAGCGCACCGAGTTGACGTTCAGGATGCCGCCGTGGTTGGCCTGGTCCATCATGTGCAGCATGTTGAAGGTGTGGCCGCCGGTCTCGGGGTTCTGGACGTTGAAGTAGAAGGCGATCATCGCCAGCAGCATCAGCACCGAGCCGGCCAGCGTGTAGAGGAAGAACTTGATCGCCGCGTACTCCTTGCGCGGCCCGCCCCAGATGCCGATCAGGAAGTACATCGGCAGCAGCATCACTTCCCAGAAGACGTAGAACAGGAAGAAGTCCAGGGCGCAGAAGACGCCCATCATGCCCGTCTCCAGCAGAAGGAACAGCGCGAAGTAGCCCTTCACGGCCTTGTCGATGCCCCAGGACGCGATGATGCACAGGAACGAGAGGAAGGCCGTCAGCAGCACCATCGGCACGCTCAGGCCGTCGACGGCCATGAAGTACTCGATGTTGAAGCTCTTGATCCAGGTGTAGTGCTCCACGAACTGCAGACCGGCGGTGGTCCGGTCGAAGTTCATGAACAACTGCACCGCCAGTACCAGCGGCACCGCGGCCGCGGCGGCGGCCACCGTCTTGATGGTCTCCTTGCGCTCGGACGGCAGAAACAAGATTGCCGCCGCGCCGATGACCGGGAAAAAGGTCATCCAGGAGAGAATGTGGTCACCCATTGACTGCGCTCCTCTCGGGTGGTCCCTACAGGGCCCGGAACACGAAGATCAAAAGCAGTATCGAGAAACAGACGTACACCAGGTACGTCTGCACCCTGCCGGTCTGGAAGCGCCGGATGCCTTCGCCGGCGCCCTGGATGACGTGGCCGACGCCGTTGACCAGGCCGTCCACGAAGAGATTGTCGAAAAGGCCGCTGATCCAGCTCGCGAGCCGGGTCAGCCAGCCGAAGCCGTTGACGATGCCGTCGACCACGATGCGGTCGAAGGCGCCGCTCAGGCGGGCCAGCCCGTGGGTCAGGCGGTAGACGGTGGCCTCGTAGAACTCGTCGAAGAAGTACATGCCCTGCAACACCCGGTGCACTCCGGGCAGCCTCGCCTGCCAGGACTCGCTGTGGATGACCCGGCGGCGGTAGGTGAGCCAGGCGAACAGGATGCCCAGGCCCGCCACGGCGATCGACAGGATCATGGCCGTCACGTGCGCCCGGTGGTGGACGTCGTGGTCGTCGTGGGCGCCGTGGGCGGCGTGGGAATCCGCGGCCCCGGCCGTCTCGTGATCCGCGGTTCCGGCCGCGCCGTGGTCGTCCGGATCCCCGGCGGCCGGATGGCCGGCGTGGTCGGGGATCTGCGCTCCGGCGGCGGCGACGACGGCCGCGTAGTCGGCGGAGGCCCCGGCCGGCGCGGCGGCGACGTCGTGCGGACCGTAGGCCGCCTCGATGGCGGGCAGGTCGTAGTCGCCGACGAAGCGGGCGAACCAGCCCTCGGCCGGTCCCTGCCAGCCGGCGGCGAAGATCGACAGCGCGGCGAGGATCATCAGGGGCACGGTCATCGTCCAGGGCGACTCGTGGGCGCGGGCGTGGCGCTCGGGATCGCGCGGCTCGCCGGTGAACGCCAGAAACACCATCCGGAACATGTAGAAGGCGGTGAATCCGGCCGCGGCCAAAGCCAGGATGAACGGAACGTAGTGGGCCTCGGTCATGCCGAAGGCCAGCGCGCCGCCCAGGATGGCGTCCTTGCTGTAGAAGCCGGCGAACAGCGGCACCCCGGAGATGGCCAGGGTCGCGATCAGGAAGGTCCAGAACGTGACGGGCATCTTGCGGCGCAGCCCGCCCATCAGCGGCAGCTCCTGGGTGTGGACGGCGTGGATCACCGAGCCGGCCGCGAGGAAGAGCAGGGCCTTGAAGAAGGCGTGGGTCGTGAGGTGGAACATGCCGGCCGCCGCGGCGCCGACGCCGATGGCGGTCACCATGTAGCCCAGCTGGCTGATGGTCGAGTAGGCCAGCGACTTCTTGATGTCGGTCTTGACCACGGCGATGGTCGCGGCCAGAAAGGCGGTGATCGCGCCGACATAGGCCACCACCAGCAGGGCGGTCGGATCGAAGAGCGGCAGCAGGCGGGCCACCATGTAGACGCCGGCCGCCACCATCGTCGCGGCGTGGATCAGGGCCGAGACCGGCGTCGGGCCCTCCATCGCGTCGGGCAGCCAGATATGCAGCGGGGCCTGCGCCGACTTGCCGACGCAGCCCATGAACAGCCCGATCCCCGCCCATGTCATCAGGGCGCCGGCCAGCGGCGCGGCCTGCGCGCCGGCGAAGAGCTCGAGGTAGTTGAAGGTGCCGTAGTGGGTGAACAGGATCAGGATGCCGATCAGGAAGCCGAAGTCCCCGACCCGGTTGGTGAGGAAGGCCTTCTTGTTGGCCGCCGCGGCCGCGGGCTTGTCGAAGAAGAACCCGATCAGCAGGTAGCTGGACAGTCCCACCAGCTCCCATCCCACGTACAGGAACAGCAGGTTGTTGGCCAGCACGATGCCCAGCATCGAGAAGGTGAAGAAGCCCAGGAACGCGAAGTAGCGCTCGTAGCGGCGGTCGCCGTGCATATAGCCGATCGAGAACAGGTGCACCAGGAAGCTGATCGTGGTCACGACCACCAGCATCACCGCGGTCATGCCGTCGACCAGGATGCCGGCCCGGGCGGTGAACTCGCCCAGATCGATCCAGGTCATGTCCGCCTGGATGCGCAGCCCGGGATCGGCGACCCGCCAGAAATGCACGAACACGCGCAGCGCCAGCAGCCACGACGCGCCCAGCAGCCCGGTGGCCAGCCAGTCGCCCTTGCGGGGCAGCTTCGCGCCGAAGAAGAAGACCAGAACGTACGACAGGATCGGCAACAGCAGGATCGCCAGCGCGCTCTGGATGACGGCGGTTTCGCTCATCGCGTATCGGCTCCCTTTATCGCTTCAGTCGGTTGACGGCGTCGACGTGCACCGTGCCGAAGTTGCGGAACATCGCCAGGATGATGGCCAACCCGACGGCGGCCTCGGCCGCGGCCAGGACGATCACGAAGGCCGCGGTCACCTGGCCGTTCACGCCGTGCTCGACGTAGCGCGAGAAGGCGACGAAGTTGATGTTGGCGGCGTTGAGCATCAGCTCGATACCCATCAGCAGCGCGACCGCGTTGCGGCGGGTCATCACGGCGTAGACGCCCAGCGCGAAGAGCACGGCCCCGACGGTCAGATAATGCTCCAGACCCACGGTCACGACGGATCCTCCTCTCCCGAACCGGCCTGCGGTCCGGCTTCGGCCGCTTCGGCCGCGTCGGCGGGCCCGGCCTTGGTCAGCCGGCTCTCGCGGATCATCAGGGCCGCGCCGATCATCGCCATCAGCAGGATCAGCGAGGCGTATTCGAAGGGGAAGATGTAGTCGGTCATCAGCTTGACCCCGATCTCGGCGGTGGTCGGCTGCGCCTCGCCGGGCATCCGGGCCGGCCAGTCGGTCCCGGTCACGACCATGTAGAGCAGGGCGAAGAGCAGCAGCGAGAAGATGCCGGCCGGAACGTAGCGGTCCACTCCCCGGCGCCGGCGATGCCGCGAGGGCATGCGCGTCATCATCACCGCGAAGAGGATCAGCACCAGGATGCCGCCGATGTAGACGATCACCTGGGTGACGGCCAGAAAGTCGGCGCCGAGTTGGGCGTAGAGGCCGGCCACCCCGAAGAGCGTGAACAGCAGGGCGAAGCCGGCGTGCACGACGTTGCGGCTGAAGACCACGAAGAATCCCGAGAGCACCGTCACCAGCGCGAGCAGATAGAAGACCAGGTCCCCCGCCATCTCACTCACCCTTCCCTTCGGTCGGAGCGTCCTTCGCATCGTCGGCCGCGGCCTTCTCGGACGCATCCTTCGCCGCCGCGTCCTTCGCCGCCATCTTGCGCAGCTCCTCGTCGGCGTTGGGCACGTAGTAGCCCAGTTCCAGGCGCCGTCTCTTGTTGGCCGGAACCGGATGCTTCGGATCGACGAACTCGTAGACCAGATCCTGCCGCGAATAGAGCGAGTGGTCGTAGTCGTGGCTGTGCTGGCAGGCGTTGGTCGGGCAGACCGTGGTGCAGAGACCGCACCAGATGCACTTGTTGAAGTCGATCGCGTAGCGGTACATGAACCGGTCGACGCCCTTGCCCGTGGTCCGGATGTAGATGCAGTCCACCGGGCAGATCTTGGCGCAGCCCAGGCAGGCGTCGCAGCGGTCGACGTCGTTGTAGATGAAGCCGCGGAACCGGTCCGGCAGCACCCAGCGCTCGTCGGGATACTGCAGCGTCACCGGCTTGCGCACGACGTGCCGCGCGGTGATCCGCATCCCCTTGAGGGCCGACCACACCGCCTCGTAGATGTTCTTCAGATACTTTCTCATGGACGGCTCCGGGCGTTTTGCGCCTCGGTTCGCGACGTCAGCCCATCCGGCCGGACGCCATCATCCAGATGCCGGCGCCCAGGACGCAGATCAGCGTCAAAGGCACCATGACCTTCCAGCTGACGTACATCAGCTGATCGACCCGCAATCGCGGCAGGGTCCAGCGCAGCCAGATCTGCGCCAGCACCAGCAGCACCGCCTTGATCAGGAACACCGCGGCCGGGGCGAAGACCGGGCCGAAGACCGGCTGCCATCCGCCCAGGAACAGGACCGTGGCGATGCAGGACACCAGGAACAGGTTGGCGTACTCGGCCAGGAAGAAGAAGGCCCAGCGCATGCCCGAGTACTCGGTGTGATAGCCGGCCACCAGCTCCGATTCGGTCTCCGGCAGATCGAAGGGCGTGCGGTTCACCTCGGCGACCGAGGCGATGAAGTACAGGAAGAAGGCCGCGAACATGAACGGATTGCGCAGCAGGAACCAGTTCAGCACGCCGCCCTGCTGGGCCATGACGATGTCGGTCATGTTCAGCGATCCGACGGCCATCACCACCGGGATGGCCGAGAGGCCCAGCGGCACCTCGTAGCTGACCATCTGGGCGGCGCCGCGGGCGGCGCCGTAGAGGGCCC
>CAYLMM010000089.1:0-6775 GCA_964384825.1 uncultured Fibrobacteraceae bacterium | reverse complement strand
ACCGCCGCGTCATCAACCGGAACAACCGGCTGAAGAAGCTGATCGAGATCAAGGCCCCCGGCGTCATCCTGCGCAACGAGAAGCGTATGCTGCAGGAGGCCGTCGACGCCCTCTTCGACAACGGCCGCCGCTCGCGCGCCGTCAAGGGCCAGGGCAACCGGCCGCTGAAGTCCCTGAGCGACATGCTCAAGGGCAAGAAGGGCCGCTTCCGCCAGAACCTGCTGGGCAAGCGCGTCGACTACTCCGGCCGTTCGGTCATCGTGGTCGGCCCCGAGCTGAAGCTGTACCAGTGCGGTCTGCCCAAGACCATGGCCCTGGAGCTCTTCAAGCCGTTCATCATCCGCCGGCTCGAGGAGGAGGGTTACGTCCAGACCGTCAAGAGCGCCAAGAAGCTCGTCGAGCAGGAGCGCCCCGAGGTCTGGGACATCCTCGAAGAGATCATCAAGGACCACCCGGTCCTGCTGAACCGCGCCCCGACGCTGCATAGGCTGGGTATCCAGGCCTTCGAGCCGGTCCTGGTCGAGGGCAAGGCCATCCGCATCCATCCCCTGGTCTGCTCGGCGTTCAACGCCGACTTCGACGGTGACCAGATGGCGGTGCACGTGCCTCTGGGCTACGAGGCCCAGATCGAGGCCCGGCTGCTGATGCTGTCGCCGAACAACATCCTGTCGCCGGCCAGCGGTTCGCCCATCGCCACTCCCTCGCAGGACATGGTGCTGGGATGCTATTACCTGACCCTCGACCGCCCCGGGGCCAAGGGCGAGGGCAAGGCCTTCTCCGATCCCGGGGACGCCCTGGCCGCTCTGACTGCGGGACTGATCGAGAAGCATTCGCTGGTCAAGGTGCGCTTCCCCGACTGCATCCGCGTGACCACCGTCGGCCGGATCCTCTTCAACGAGATCCTGCCGCCGGAGATGGACTACGTGAACGAGCCGCTGAACAAGAAGGCGCTGGCGAAGATCGTGGGCAAGGTGCACAAGCGCTTCGGCGTGACGAGATGCATGCTGTTCCTCGACCGGCTCAAGGAACTGGGATTCTATCACGCCACCGAGGCGGGACTGACAATCGGCATCGACGACATCCTGATCCCGGATGAGAAGGCCGGCATCATCGCCGAGGCCCAGAAGAAGGTCGACGCCATCGTCAGCCAGCACCGCAAGGGCGTCATCACCAACCGTGAGCGCTACAACAAGGTGATCGATCTCTGGACCCACGTATCCGACGAGGTGCGTGACCGGATGTTCGAAAACCTGGCGCAGGACGACCAGGGCTTCAACTCGGTCTACATGATGAACGCTTCCGGCGCCCGCGGCTCCGCCGACCAGGTGAAGCAGCTGGCCGGCATGCGTGGTCTGATGGCCAAGCCGCAGAAGAAGGTGACCGGCGGTTTCGGTGAAATCATCGAGCAGCCGATCCTCTCCAACTTCCGCGAGGGTCTGTCGGTGCTCGAGTACTTCATCTCGACTCACGGCGCCCGCAAGGGTCTGGCCGATACCGCCCTGAAGACCGCCGACGCCGGTTATCTCACGCGGCGTCTGGTCGACGTTTCCCAGGACATCGTCATCACGGAGCATGACTGCGGCACGCTGATGGGAATCGAGATCGCCGCCTTGAAGGAGGGCGAGAAGACCATCGAGCCGCTGCGCGACCGGATCGTCGGCCGCACCACCGCCGAGGACGTCCTCGACGAGCGGGGCGAGATGATCTGCGAGTCGGGCACCCTGATCGACGAGGGGCTGTCCCAGCGCATCGAGGACTCGGGCATCGAGACCCTGATGATCCGCTCGATACTCAGCTGCCGTTCCAAGCGCGGCGTCTGCGCGCTTTGCTACGGCTACAACCTGGCCGAGGACAAGCTGGTCGACATCGGCGAGCCGGTCGGCGTCATGGCCGCCCAGTCCATCGGCGAGCCCGGTACGCAGTTGACGCTGCGAACCTTCCATATCGGCGGCACCGCCAGCCGCATCGCCGAGCAGAACGTCAAGTCGGCGGCCGCGACGGGCAAGATCGTCTTCAACGGGGTGCAGCTGGTCAACGATCCCGAGGGCGGCAAGGTCGCCATCAGCCGCAAGGGCGAGATGCAGTTGATCCTCGACTCCGGCATCACCCGCAGTCATATGACGGTGCCCTACGGCGCCAGGGTGATGGTCAAGGACGGCCAGAAGGTGAAGCAGGGCGATTCCATCTTCGAGTGGGATCCCTATTCCGACTTCATCCTTTCGGAGAAGGTCGGAATCGTCGAGTACGTGGATATCATCGACGGCGTGTCGTTGGCGGTGGAGCTGGATGAGAAGACCCGGCTCAAGCAGCCGGTGGTCAAGGAGCCGACCGACAAGTCGATCCACCCGGCCATCCGCATCATCTCCGCCAAGTCGCGCCGGAAGCTGGCCGAGTACATCGTCCCGACCGGGGCGTTCCTGCTCGTCCACGACGGCGACGAGGTCATCGTCGGCGCCAAGCTGGCCAAGATCCCCCGCGAGGTCACCCAGACCGGTGATATCACCGGTGGTCTGCCTCGAGTCGCCGAGCTCTTCGAGGCCCGGCGTCCGCGTGACGCGGCGGTGGTCACCGAGATCGACGGCGTCGTCCAGTTCCGCGGCACTACCCGCGGCCTGAGGCGGGTAGTGGTCGTCGGAGACAAAGGCCAGGAAGGTGAGTACCTTGTGCCTCACGGCAAGCACGTGCGCACCTACGAGGGTGAGCGGGTGCTGGCCGGCGATCGGCTGACCGAGGGACCGGTCAACCCCATGGACATCCTGTCCATCAAGGGCGTCGACGCGGTCCAGAGCTATCTCGTGAACGCCATCCAGGAGGTCTACCGCCTCCAGGGAGTGAAGATCAACGACAAGCATATCGAGGTCATCGTATCCCGGATGCTGCAGAAGGTCCTGATCCTCAACTCCGGAGACACGACCCTGCTGGAGGGCGATCAGGCCCCTCGGAGGGTCGTCGAAGGGGAGAATGCCGAGATCGGGCGCAAGAACATGGAGCTGCGCCAGAAGGGCGAGCCGCTGCTCGAGCCCGCCACCTTCGATCCCCTGCTGCTGGGAATCACCAAGGCGAGCCTGGGCACCGACAGCTTCATCAGCGCCGCCAGTTTCCAGGAGACCACGCGGGTCCTGACCGATGCCGCGACCCGCGGCAAGCGCGATGAACTGCGTAGTCTCAAGGAAAATGTGATCATGGGGCATCTCATCTCTGCCGGTACCGGTCTGCCGAAGTACAACACGCTTGCGGTGGACGAGCCGGTCGAGAACCAGGAGGACGACTCCATTCTCGAGGCCCTCGATGCTCTCGAATTGGCCGTCCAGCAGGCGGCGGATGTCGAGGCGGACGCCGAGCGCGGAGACGCCGGAGACGTCCGGGGGGGCTGATCCCCCTCTCCGTGGGCGTAAGCTGCCTGCGGAACCCGCTTTTTGCCAAGGATTCCTTGACAATGCGGGGGGCCGAGTATAGTCTTTTCTTTCTGTCCGTAAGGGCGAGTGTGTCTTTCGGACAGGTTGGTTCGTCAGTTTCCGGCAATCAGCCGGCGAGTTTAGAGGGAGATACGAAAAGTGCCGACCCTGAACCAATTAGTACGCAAGGGCCGTAAGCCGGTTCGCGAGAAGAGCAAGAGTCCGGCCCTGCAGGATTGTCCCCAGCGCAAGGGTGTCTGCACGCGTGTCTACACGCAGACCCCCAAGAAGCCGAACTCGGCTCTGCGCAAGATCGCCCGTGTCCGCCTGACCAACGGCATCGAGGTCACGGCCTACATCCCGGGCGAGGGTCATAATCTGCAGGAGCACAGCATCGTGCTCGTGCGCGGCGGTCGCGTGAAGGACCTGCCGGGCGTTCGCTATCATATCGTGCGCGGGACCCAGGACGCCTCAGGCGTCGATTCCCGCCGGCAAGGACGCTCGAAGTACGGCGTCAAGCGACCCAAGGCCTAGATCATTCGCATAGGTTGGAGGATAAGAAATGGCCAGGCGGAGACGGCCCGAAAGGCGCCCACTCACTCCAGATTCCCGTTATAACGACGTTGTCGTATCGAAGTTCATTCATTACGTCATGTCCGAGGGGAAGAAGAGCCTAGCGGAGCGGATGGTCTACAGGGCTTTTGATATCATCAAGGAAAAAACGGGTCAAGAGGGCATCGAGGTGTTCCGCACCGCTCTCAACAACACCCGTCCCAGCCTGGAGGTCAAATCCAGGCGTATCGGCGGCGCCACCTACCAGGTGCCCGTCGAAGTGCGGCCCGAGCGACGGATGATGCTCGCCATGCGGTGGCTGATCGGGTTCTCCCGCAGTCGCCCGGAGCACACGTTCTCAGAGCGGTTGGCCGCCGAGCTCGCCTTGGCGAGCAAAAACGAAGGACCGTCTATCAAGAAGCGCGAAGACACTCACCGAATGGCTGATGCGAACAAGGCGTTCGCCCACTGCCGGTGGTAATGGTCCCTCTCGTTTGACTGCAGCGCTTGTTTCGAGACGGAGCTTGAAAAATCGAATAGCCCGTGGTCCCGCCGGAGAGCGGGAGTTGAGGCCAAAACGACGGACAGGTCCTTTAAAGGAACACTGTGCGCGTTGCCTCGATGCGGTTCGGGTGTGAGGAGTCCGCAGGTGGGTCAGGTGAAGTTGGATAGGTTCCGGAACATCGGAATCATGGCCCACATCGACGCCGGTAAGACGACAACTACCGAGCGGATCCTTTATTACACCGGCCGGATCCACATACCGGGCGAGGTTCATGTCGGTTCATCGCAGATGGACTGGATGGATCAGGAGCGGGAGCGCGGCATAACGATCACGGCCGCGGCGACGACCTGCCATTGGCGGGATCATCGCATCAACATCATCGACACTCCGGGGCACGTCGACTTCACGGTCGAAGTCGAAAGAAGCCTCAGGGTCCTGGACGGCGCGGTCGCTGTCTTTTGCGCAGTCGGTGGTGTGGAGCCCCAGTCGGAGACGGTTTGGCGGCAGGCCGACAAGTACGGCGTTCCCCGCATCGCCTTCGTCAACAAGATGGATCGTCCCGGGGCCGATTTCGAGCGGGTCCTGACGATGATCAAGGAGCGGCTGGGCGCGAATCCATTGGCGATCCAGCTTCCCGTCGGCGGCGGAGATCAGTTCGAGAGCGTGATCGACCTGCTGACGATGACGACCCGGAAGCCCCACACGGAAGATCTGGGAGCGACCTGGGACGACCTGGAGATACCGCCGGACATGGTCGAAGCGGCCGCGGCGGCCCGACAGGAACTGCTCGAGAAACTGGCCGATGTCGACGAGGAGATCGCAGATCTCTACCTGGCCGAGGAGGAACCGACCCTCGACCAGCTCAAGGCCGGCCTGCGCAGGGCGACGCTGAAGAACGATCTGGTTCCCGTGCTCTGCGGATCGGCTTTTCGGAACACCGGGGTGCAGAGGCTGCTCGACGCGATAGTCGACTTCATGCCCAGCCCGTTGGACAAGCCGCCGGTGGAGGGTTGGCGACCGAAGGACGAAGCGAAGGAGACCCGCGCGGTCTCGGACGAAGAGCCCTTCAGCGCCATAGCCTTCAAGATAGTTTCGGATTCCTACGTAGGGCGACTGGCTTTCGTCAGGATCTACAGCGGAGTCCTCAAGGCGGGCAGCCAGGTGCTGAACGCCAATACGGGTCGGAAGGAACGGATCAATCGCATCCTCCAGATCCACGCCAACAAGCGCGAGGACAGGCAGGAAGCGGCAACCGGCGACATCGTGGCGATAGTCGGTTTCAAGAAGATCCGGACGGGCGACACGCTATGCGCCCAGAACCGACCGATCCTGCTCGAGGAGATGCTCTTCCCCGAGCCGGTGATCTTCGTCGCGATCGAGCCGCGATCGAAGGCGGACCAGGACAAGTTGTCCGACGCCTTGGCCGCCCTCAGCGACGAGGACCCGACCTTCCAGGTGCGGAAGGATCCGGAGACCGGCCAGACGGTGATGTCGGGAATGGGCGAGTTGCATCTGGAGATCCTCTGCGATCGGATGCAGCGTGAGTTCGGAGTCCAGGCCAACGTGGGCAAACCCCAGGTGGCGTACCGCGAATCGCTTTCGGCGAAGGCGGTCGAGGATTTCCGGCTCGAGCACAACACGGCCGGCAAGGCGCTTTTCGCGCATGTCAAGCTGGCCGTGGCTCCGGCTCCCCTGGGGGCAGGGATCTCGTTCAAGAACGAGGCCGACCCGGAGCAGGTGCCGAAGGCGATGGTGCCGGTGATCGAGGAGAGCTGCCGGATGGCCTGCAGCGCGGGAATCCTGGCTGGATATCCTCTCGTCGATCTGGAGATCCGGCTGGTCGGTGGCTCGTTCGATGACGAGCTCTCGTCCGAAAACGCCTTCCGGGCCGCCGCGGCCGAGGGTCTGCGCAAGGCCTTCACCGCCGCGAAGCCGGTTCTGCTGGAACCGGTGATGGACGTCGAGGTCGTCGTCCCCGCCGATTACCTGGGCGACGTGACCGGCCACTTGAACTCGAAGCGCGGCCGGATCGCGAAGATGGAGCCCCGGGGCGAGTTGCAGGTGGTGACGGCCGAGGTTCCGTTGAGTGAGATGTTCGGCTACGCGACGCAGGTGAGGTCGCTGACCCAGGGCCGGGCCTCTTACACGATGCAATTTTCCCGCTACGAGCGGGTGCCGGAAAAGATAGCCAAGGAAATCGCGCAGCGATACATGGGCATCTGGACCTGAAAAAACCGAACAGGCCACCCTTGAAGGAGGTCGCTAGCAATGGCTCGCGAGAAGTTTGAGAGGAACAAGGAGCATATCAACGTCGGCACGATCG
>CAYLMM010000088.1:0-7192 GCA_964384825.1 uncultured Fibrobacteraceae bacterium | reverse complement strand
CGGTATCGGCGACGGTGGAGATGATCTCCTCGCGGATCTCGTCGCAGAGCCGTGTCAGCTCGGATGGCGAAAAACCGGCGATCATGCCGGGATCCTTGATGGAGGGAAGAATCGGTTTCATTGCTGACATCCAGCCGAAGGATGATGCGGCGGAAGCATGACGGCGCTTCCCATGCCGAAGGACCAAAAATAGACCGAACTACCCATCATTGGCAACCGGCAACCGCTCAGCGGTCGCGATCCCAGAGCAGGCGGACGAGATCGAGCAGCTTGTCGGCGGCGGCGCCCGCCGGCAGGGCGCGGCGCAGTTGACGGGTCCCCTCGAGACCGTAGCGGCGGGCGCGGGACTGCGCGGCGTCCAGGCCCTCGAGCCGGACCCAGGTGGCCTTGCCGGCCGCGGCGTCCTTGCCGGGAGTCTTGCCCAGGTTGCCGCGTTCGGCCACCACGTCCAGCACGTCGTCGACCGCCTGGAAGGCGAAGCCGAGTTTCAGGCCGGCGGATTCGACGCCGGGCAGGACATCCGGCGCGACTCCGGCGATCAGGGCGCCTGCGGTCAGCGGGGCCGCGATCAGTCGCGCCGTCTTGCCGCGGTGAATGCGCCGGATCAGCGCCGGGGTCAGTTCGGACCCTTCGGCGTCGAGATCATCCTGCTGGCCGCCGACCATGCCCGCGGGACCGGCCGCGCGCGCTACCAGGGACGTCAATTCGGCGCCCTGCGGACCGCAATCGGCCAGGATGCCGAAAGCCCGCGTCAGCAGGGCGTCGCCGGCCAGGATCGCCGTCGCCTCGCCGTAGGCCACATGGCAGGAAGGACGGCCGCGGCGCAGATCGTCGTCGTCCATCGCCGGCAGGTCGTCGTGGATCAGCGAATAGGTATGGATCATCTCCAAGGCGCAGGCCGCGTCCAGGGCCGCATCGCGATTCCGGCGGGCGCCGCGCCGTCGGGAGCGGAAGGCGTCGTAGGCGCCGAGCAGCAGCCGCGGCCGCAAACGCTTGCCGCCGCTGAAAAGGCTGTGCTCCATGGCCGCCAGCAGCCGCGGCGGCACGCCGCTCTCGGATCGGACCAGTGTCTGCAGCCGGGCTTCGAACCCGGCGGCTTCGATGACCGTCGGCGTGGAGTTCATCGTTCGTGGGCCTCCATCGCCTCCCAGGTGTTGGCCATCAGCATCGCGATGGTCATCACGCCGATGCCGCCCGGGACCGGCGTGTAGGCCGACGCCCAGCCGTCGAGCGCTTCGGGATGGACGTCGCCGGCGATCCGGTAGCCCTTCGGACGGCCGGAATCGGGAACGCGGTTGATGCCGACGTCGACGACCACGGCGCCTTCGGCCACGTGCTCGCGGGTCAGCGCCTCGGGCGAACCGATCGCCGCGATCACGATGTCGGCGCGGCTGGTGACGGCGCCCAGGTCCGGCGTCGCGGAATGGCAGAGGGTGACCGTGGCGTCGCCCATCTCCCCCTTGAGAGCCAGCAGCTGGGCCAAGGGCCGGCCGACGATGACGCTGCGGCCGACCATCGCCACCGATTTGCCGGCGGTCGGAAGGCCGTAATGCTGCAGGAGCCTGATGACGCCCTTGGGCGTGCAGGGGATGAAGCCCGGATTGCCCGCCAGCAGGCGGCCCAGATTGACCGGATGGAAGCCGTCGACATCCTTGCCGGGATCGACCCGCAGCTGTACGGCCTCGGCGTCCAGGTGGCCGGGCAGCGGAAGCTGGACCAGGATGCCGTCGATCAACGGATCCTCGTTCAATTCGTCGACCCGGGCCATCAGCTCGTCCTGCCCGATGTCAGCGGGGAGACGCAGGGTCAGGTGGTGGAAGCCAAGCTTCTCGCAGGCCTTGCCCTTGCTTCGCACGTAGACGGTCGAGGCCGGATCTTCCCCCACCAGGATGACCGCCAGGCCGGGCGTGCGGCCGGCCCGCCCGAGGCGTTCCTGCAGGTCCGCGAACACGGCATCCCGCACCGGGGCCCCGCTGAGGATCTGACTTTCCATCGTTCACCTTCCACGCGGCGTCGCCGCGACATGGTTGCCGGTCATCTCGCGAACGCGACGGCCCGCGTCTCGCGGATCACCATGACCTTGATCTGGCCGGGATATTCCAGTTCGCCCTCGACACGCTTGCCGACCTCCTCGGCCAGCAACGCTGCCTCGGCGTCGGAGATCTTCGAGTGGTTCACCAGGATGCGGACCTCGCGCCCGGCCTGGATGGCGAAGGACTTCTCCACCCCGTCGAAGCTGTCGGCGATCCGCTCGAGGCTCTCGAGACGCTTGATGTAGTTGTCCAGGCTTTCGCGCCGCGCTCCGGGCCGGGATGCGGAAACGGCGTCCGCGGCGGCCGTGATGAACGTGTAGGGCGATTCGGCCTCGACATCCTGATGATGCCCGGCGATGGCGTTGATCACGAAGGCGTTCTCGTTGTACTTCTTGGCCAGCCGGGCGCCGACAAGGGCGTGCGGACCCTCGAATTCGTGCTCGGCCGCCTTGCCGAGATCGTGCAGGAATCCGCAGCGCTTGGCCATCTTCGGATCGAGGCCGAGCTCGGCGGCGATCGTGGCCGAGACCGAGGCCACCTCCTTGCTGTGCAGCAGGAGATTCTGACCGTAGCTGGTCCGGTAATGGAGCCGTCCGATGTACTGGTAAAGATCGGTCGCGATGTTCGGCAGGTCCATGTCCAGGCAGGCCTGCTCCCCGATCTCGCGGATCTTCTCGTTCATCTCCTCGCCGGTCTTGGCGACGATCTCCTCGATCCGCCCCGGGTGGATGCGGCCGTCGCGGATCAGGCGCTGCAGCGAGATGCAGGCGATCTCCCGGCGGACGGGATCGAATCCGGAGATGATGACCGCCTCGGGCGTATCGTCGATGATCACGTCGACGCCGGTCGCCAGCTCGAAGGCCCGGATGTTGCGGCCTTCGCGGCCGATGATCCGCCCCTTCATGTCGTCGTTGGGAAGATCGACCACCGAGACCGTGGATTCGGCCACGTGCTCGGCGGCATAGCGCTGGATGGCGAGACTGAGGATCTTCTGCGATTCGCGCCGCGACGTCCGCTCGGATTCCTGACGGATCTCCTGGATCCGCCGGGCCGCGTTGAGGCGGGCCTCGGCGATCATGTTGTCCATCAGCATCTGCCGCGCCTTGTCCGAACTCAGGCCGGCGATATGTTCGAGCCTGCGGTTCTGCTCCTCGACCTTGGCGGCGACCTCGCCGCGGGCCTTCTCGAGTTCCGCCAGACCGTCCTTCAGTTCGGCGTCCAGCTTCTCGACCCGGGTCTCCTTCTCGTCGATGAAGGCGATCTTCTTGTTCAGACTCGCATCGCGCTGATCCAGATAGGCTGTCCGGCGAGTCAGTTCCTGGCGGGTCTTCTCGGTTTCGGTCTCGAAATTCTGGCGGGTTCGGAAAAGCTCGTCCTTGGCTTCGAGCCTGGCTTCCTTGAGCAGGGTCTCGGCATTGCGCCGGCCCTCCTCGATCAGGCGGTCGCGTTCGTTGCGGGCGTTGCCCAACCGACTCGCGATGATCCGCTTATGGACGAACCAGCCGATGAACACTCCGAGGACCGCCGACAATCCAGACCATGCATAAGGCGGGACCTGGTTCATGCGTGCCCTTTCCAGACGGGAAAGGATCCGGTGGGAGGCTGCCGATTCGCTCGCCGGTCAGAGAATTCAGATTCCCCGCCGAGCCGTGTGTGCTGAAGCAATTGAACCAATTGCTTCAGGTGGGTCCTCTGTCCACGACGTCCGTCTCCCCCGTACCGGGGTATGATGTAAACCGTGGAACTCCGAGGTCCCGCACGAGTGGTGTTGGCTCAAAAAACTCGGCACATCACGGGCTAAGCAGGGAATCCTAGCCATGTGCCCGATCCTTCGCTCTCGCGACCTCCTTGTCCAGGAGGGCGGCAATCTGGATTGAGCGGTCCTCCAGCATCTTGAGGGCGTCGCTGTGTTGCTGTTTTTCCCGCAGCAGCTCGTCGGCGATGTTGATCGCAGCCAGAATCGCGACCTTCGTCGTCGAATTCAGCTGGGAGTTATCGGCGATCTCGCGCATCTTGCCGTCGACGAGGCGGGCGATGTTCTGGACGTACTCCGGCTCCGCATCACCCCTGAGGGTGTAATCCTGGCCGAATACCGTCACTGTCACACTCTTAGGATCGGGCATCTTTGCTCTCTGTTTCCGCGAGAAGCACCTCGAACGGCCCTGAATCGGGCCGGTCGAAGCGATTACTCAATGGAGTCGAGCTTCGACAACAGGCCTCCAACCTTCTCCTCGATCGTCCTACGCTTCTGTTCCATTGTCGCGGCCGTCTGCGCCTTGGTGCGAAGATCTTCGACCTCCCGGCGCAACCGGTCGCATTCATTGTTCTTCTCGTCGTACTTCGCCTGCAGTTCGTTGCATTCCGTTTCGAACCGGCGACCCTCTTCGCGAAGGTCCTGAATGGTGCGAACGGCTTTGAGCACTTTCTCTTCCAACAGCTCGAAGCTGTTCTCGTGCATGATGTTGTACTCTCCTGCGAATGGTCTTCCTTGACATTCCGGTCTCCCGGATCTCCTAGCCGCGGAGCGTGACTCCGAGATCGCTCTCCAGAGCCCCGGTGATCGCCGAGATCGCCTTGTCCACGGACTTCCCTTTCAAACTACCTTTGGCCGATTGGAACTTCAAGCGAATTCCGAGGGCGGATCGGACGTCCGCAAGTCCCTCTCCGCGGTAGACATCGAAGAGTTCGACGCTGTCGAGCAGCGGACCGCCGGCGTCGCGGACCTTCTGCTCGACCGTCGCCCAGGCCGTACCGGCCGGCAACAGCAGCGAAAGATCCCGTTTGACGGCGGGAAAACGCGGGAAATCAACGTAGCGAACCGTCGCCGCATCGATGTCCAGAGCGGTCAGGTCGATCTCGGCCATGACGGTTGCGGCATCGAGTTCGAAAGCGCGCAGGACCGGCCGGCCGACCGCGCCGGCATCTCCGACGATCTTCTCGCCGCTGCGGATCCTCCAGGCCAACCCGTCGGTCAGATAAGGCTGGTCGCCGCCGGGCTCGAGCGTCAGATCGAGGCGGGTCTCGAGGGCCAAGGCTTCGATCAATCCCTTGAGCGCCATCAGATCCGCGGGAACGTCGCCATGCACGACCCCTTCCAGGCCGCTCAGGGCGATCTGGAAGATCATGGGCTCGCGCGGCAGCAGCTTCTCATCTTCCCGCCGGCATTCGCGCGGCTCGTCTGCGGGCGGCAGGAACGCGCGGTTGATCTGGAAGAATCTCAGCGGCAGGGGACTGTCGGCGTTGATGTTCCGCTGGACGACCCGCAGCATCGACGGGATCAGCGAAGTCCGCAGGACCGCATCGCCGCCGTGGCGGGGATTGAGCACCGACTGCACTTCACGCCGTGGATCGTCCTCGCCCAGCGCCAGGCGGTCGGCGTCGTCGCGGGACATGAACGAGGACGTGACGATCTCGTGATACCCGACGCCGGCCAGATAATCGCGCAGCAGGCGGATCAGGATTTCCCCGGGCTTGCGCTTCGCCGCGCCTCCGGCCCGGAAATCGGCGCGCGTTTCGATGTTGTCGAATCCGTGCAGCCGGGCGACCTCCTCGATCAGATCCACCTCGCCGACCAGGTCGCGGCGGAATCCCGGAATGGTCGCCACGAGGGTCGCCTCGCCGCCGTTGCGGTCGCGGGCCTGCCCCAGGGGCGCGGTCTGCAGCCCGAGCGATTGCAGGTAGTTGATGACCTCGGCGGCGTTCAGCGAGGTGCCGAGCAGCCGGTTGACCTGAGAGACCCTGAGCTGGATCTGCGGCTGACCCTTGCGGTCGGGGTTCTGCCGGTCCGCGCCGGCGGATTCGATCTTCCCCGCGGCCAGCTTCTGCACCAGATGGCAGGTCCGCAGGGCGGCCGTCATCACCATGTCCCAGTCGGCTTCCCGCTCGAACCGGTAGGACGAATCGCTGGAAAGCTGGAGCTGTCGCGAGGTGCGCCGCACGAGACCGGGATCGAAGAACGCGCTCTCGAGCAGGATGTCGGTCGTCTTGTCGTCGACCTGGGTGCGCGTCCCCCCCATCACGCCGGCCAGGGCGATCGGCCCGCCGGCGTCGGCGATGACCAGATGGTCGGGACCGAGTTCGTATTCGCCGCCGGTGATGGCCGGGAAGTTCGTCCCGGATTCGGCGCGACGGATCGAGACGACCTTGCCGTTGATCTTGTTGAAGTCGAAGGCGTGCAGGGGCTGTCCCAACTCGAACATCACGTAGTTGGTGATGTCGACCACGTTGTTGATCGGGCGGGCGCCGACCGCGAGCAGCCGGTTGCGCATCCAGCGCGGCGAAGGGCCAGGCTCGATGTCATGGATCACGTGGGCCGTATAACGGGGGCAGTCGGCGAAATCCGCGATCTCGACCGAACCCTCCTCCTTCTTGCCGGCCGCCTTGGGAGGCGACCAGAGCTGCGGGGTGTCGAGCAGGGCGCCGCTGAACGCGGCGATCTCGCGCGCCACGCCGTAATGGCTCAGCCAGTCGGGACGGTTGGGCGTGACCTCGATGTCCAGCACCGTGTCGCGCCACCCGTAGAGTTCGTCGGCCGTGGTTCCCGGCGCGGGATCGCCCTCGAGTTCCATGATGCCGGCCGAATCCTCGCCGATCCCGAGTTCGACGGCGGAACAGATCATGCCGTGGCTCTCGACGCCCCGGATCTTCGATTTCTTGAGCTTGATCCCGCCGGGCAGCACCGCGCCCGGCCGGGCCAGCAGGACATGCAGTCCGGCGCGGACATTGGGGGCGCCGCACACGACCTGCCGGGTCTGCTCGCCGTCGAAGACGGTGCAGAGGGAGAGCTTGTCGGCGTTGGGATGGCGTTCGCAGGTCTCGACCCTGCCGACGACGACGCCCGGGAACTCGATGACGAATTCCTCGACGCCCTCGACGTTCAATCCGTTCTGGGTCAGGCGCGCCGCCAATTCGTCCGGCGTGCCGTCCCAGGTCACGAAATCACCGAGCCAGTCCAGGCTGATCTTCAATGCACACCTCGGAACTGATTGAGAAGCCGCAGATCGTTTTCATAGAGCAGACGGATGTCGCGGATGCCGTAACGCAGCATCGTCAGACGGTCGATGCCGAGACCGAACGCGTATCCGGTGTAGGCGTCGGGCTCGTACCCCGCGGCCGCGAAGACGTTGGGATGCACCATGCCGGCGCCCATGATCTCGATC
>CAYLMM010000087.1:0-7402 GCA_964384825.1 uncultured Fibrobacteraceae bacterium | reverse complement strand
CCGGTGCTGATCCTGCGCTGGTTCTGGTGGCGGATCAACGCCTGGAGCGAGATCACGGCCCTGGCCGCCTCGGTGCTGATCGCGGTGGGTTTCGAGGTCACGGCCGCGATCCAGGCCGGGCCGGCGTACGAGCTCTTCGGAACCGCGCCCCGGATCGCCGGGGTCGCGCTGCAGACCCATCACAAGGCCCTGATCCTGGTGCCGTTGACGATCGCCGCCTGGGTCGCGGCCACCCTGCTGACCCGTCCGGTCGACGCCGAGCGCCTGCGCGCGTTCTACCGGCGCGTCCGCCCGGGCGGAGCCTGGGGGCCGGTGACCCGCGGGCTGCCGGGGGTGCGCTCCGACGGCCTGGGCCGCTACGCGATGACCGGTTGGCTGGGCGGGGTGATGACCGTGTACGGCCTGACCTTCGGGATCGGCAAGCTGGTGCTCGGGGCCACGGTCGGCGGCCTGGTCCTGCTGGGGGTCGCGGCGGTCGGCGGGCTGCTGGTCGCGCGGACCATGCGCCGGCCGGCGGTCAGTCCGCAGGAGCCGCCGGCAGGGTGAACCGGAAAACTGTGCCCTCGTCGCGGGAGCTGGCGACGGTCAGCTCGCCGCCGTGGCCGGCGACCACCGATTGCGCGATGGCCAGTCCCAGCCCGGTGCCGCCCCAGGTTCCGCTGCGGCTCTTGTCCGCGGTGTAGAAGCGCTCGAAGACGTGGGGCAGATCCTCTTCGGAGATGCCGACTCCGGTGTCGGCGACGCTCACCGCGATCCCTTCGCCGACCGGTTCCAGGGAGATGCGGATCTCGCCGTTCTCGCGGTTGAACTTCAACCCGTTGGCCACCAGGTTCTGCAGCACCTGGCGGATCCAGACAGGATCGGCCCAGACCAGGGGCAGATCTTCCGGCGCGTCGCAGGCCAGCGACACGTTCAGACGCTCGGCTTCGCCGCCGAACTGTTCCAGGACGGCCGCGGCCAGCTCCGGCAGGGGGAAGGCCTCGCGCCGGAACTCCACCTGTCCGGTGTCGAGGCGCGACAGTTCGAAGAGCCTCTCGATCAGCCCCGCGAGGCCGTCGAGGTTCTTGGTGATCCTGCCCATGCACCGCCGGCGCTCCTCGGGATCCATCGTCTCGCCGCGCAATTCCAGGGTTTCGACGTACCCGCGCAGCCCGGCCAGCGGCGTGCGCAGATCGTGCGAGACGTTGGCCACCAGCTGCCGCTGGAAGTCGCGCGATTCCTGGAGCTTCGCGATCAGGCCCGAAAGGCGTTCGGCCATGGCGTTGAAGTCGCGTCCCAGGACGCCGATCTCGTCCCCGGCCCGGGCATCGACGCGCCGCTCGAAATCCCCCCCCCGGAAAGCCTCCATCTCGATAGAGAGCCGGCGCACGCGGCGGCTGACCCAGGCCATGATGATCAGACCGACCAGCGCGGCGTAGATCAGGACCGCGATGGTGCCCCAGATCTGCAGGTTCCGTTCGTCGGCGGCCAGCTCGGATTCGGGAACGTCCGGAATGACGAAGGCCCCGATCAGCCAGCCGTCGGCCGGCGCGGTGGTGTCGGCGGCGGCGCGGATCGGGCTGACGCCGAAGATCAGGTTCGGGTAGGCGGTCAGGTCGTCGCTGATGGGGAAGGAATCGAAATCCCAGTCCGGCCGGCTCATCGAGTCGAGCAGGGCGGGCGAGATCGTCTCCAGCAGGCGGATTTCGGGTTCGGGTCCGGTGGTCGTCCGCAGGCGGCCTTCGGCGTCGACGACCGAGATCTCGATTCCGTAGTTCTCCACCCGCCGCGCGTAGTCGTCGAGCAGTTCGGCGGCCCGCTCGGGATCCTCGCGCACCGGAGACAGCAGCCGGGCCAGGCTGTCGAATTCCGCGACCTGCAGCTCCTCGTGCCACTGCTGCTCGCCCGCGGCCCATTCCACGCCGAAGATCAGCTTCTGCATCCAGTGGTAGTAGCCGACCGTGAAGGCGGCCAGCAGCACCAGGAAAATCGCCGTGATGCGGAAGTGCAGACTCTGGTGGAAGCGGATATCGGGCATGGTCCCTCGTTCCGGTCAGTAGGTGTCGGTGAAGCGGTACCCGGCGCCCCACACGGTCAGGATGTAGCGGGGACGGTTGGGATTCTCCTCGATCTTCCCGCGCAGGCGGTTGATGTGCGAGTTGACGGTGTGCTCGTAGACGTCGGCGTCGCGGTCCCAGATCAGGTCGAGCAGCTGCCCGCGCGAGAAGGTGCGGCCGGGCTTGGTGGCCAGGGTATGCAGCAGGTCGAATTCCTTGAGCGTAAGATTCACGCTCCGGCCGTCGACGATCACCTGGCGCTTGGCCGGCTCGATGGTCAGTGCGCCGAATTCCAGGGGGCGCATCTGGTCGGCGCCGGCCGCGATCTCCTCGGCCAGCCGCATGCGCCGCAGCAGGCTGCGGATCCGGGCGGTCAGTTCGCGCAGCCCGAAGGGTTTGGTGACGTAGTCGTCGCAGCCCAGCTCCAGGCCCAGCACCTTGTCCGCCTCGTCGCTCCGCGCGGTGAGCATCATCACCGGGGTCACCGGGTCCTTCTGCCGGATGGCGCGCAGCAGGTCCAGGCCCGTCATCCGCGGCAGCATCCAGTCGAGGATCACCAGGGCCCACTCCCCGGTCGAGATGGTTTCCAGGCCCGCGGCACCGTCGTGGGCGGTGCGGACCCGGAAGCCCTCCTGCTGCAGATGGGCGGCCACCAGCGAGGCCAGGTCGCGATCGTCCTCGACGATCAGGATCCAAGGGGCTGCATCCGGGCACATGGAGCGGAACTCCTCTCGGAACGGGGCGGGAGCACGAATCTTCATCGATTGTGCGCGATGGGTGTCACAAACCTATCACGTATCGTCCCCTTTGCCAGTTTTTGCCAAAATGGAGTTTTTTCATCTGGCCGTGACATTTTCGTGAGAATTCCCAGGTAGATTTCCTGCTTGGGTATGGGTACCGGGCTCGGGATTCTTCACGAGCCCGGTGTCCTCGGCTCGGGGTCATCGGCGGGGGTGGCTCCGAGCATTTTTTTGCCTACGCCGCCCTTCGTTCCGCCTTGCACCGCCGTCTCGGCTCTCCTATTCTTTCAGACCGGCTCCCGATCCATGAATCGAGAGCCTTTTCGTGGAACCCAATTCCGGCCACTCCGAAGGAGGCCCATGAGCGGAGCAAACACGTCACCCGGAGCGGGCGACGGGATCCTCACTCTGCGCGACGTCGAGAAGAGCTACGGCGGGGTGCGGGCGGTCCGCGGGATCTCGATGACGATCCCCAAGGGCTGCATCTACGGATTCCTGGGACCCAACGGCGCCGGCAAGACGACCACCATCCGCAGCATCATGAACATCGTGCCGCCGGATGCGGGCGAGATCCTGGTCGAGGGGCGGCCCCTGAGCCGGGCCCATCTCGACCGCGTGGGTTACCTGCCCGAGGAGCGGGGCCTCTACCGCAAGATGACCTGCCGCGAGCAGCTGGTGTTCCTGGCCGAATTGAAGGGCCTTTCCCGGCGCGATGCGGCCGAGAGCGCCGACCTGTGGCTCGATCGGATCGGGCTGCCGGAATGGGGGCCCCGCAAGGTCGACGCCCTTTCCAAGGGCATGCAGCAGAAGATCCAGTTCGCGGCCACCTTCCACTTCGGGCCCGAGCTGGTGATCCTCGACGAGCCCTTCAGCGGGCTCGATCCCCTGAACATCGACCTGCTGCGCGAGCTGATCCTGGCCGAGCGCGAGCGGGGCTGCACGATCATCTTCTCGACCCATATGCTGGCCGAGGCCGAGAAGATCTGCGACGCCATCTGCCTGATCGACGGCGGCGAGAAGATCCTCGACGGGCGCCTCGACGATGTGCGGCGGGCTTTCCCGCTGGAAGTCGTGCGGGTCGCCTACGCCGACGGATCGACTCCGCCCGATGGCCTGCCCGGCGTCACGCTGAACGAGAAGATCGAGGGCGAATGGCGGCTGATCCTGGAGAAGGGGAGCGATCCGGCGGCCCTGCTGCCGGCGCTGACCGCCGCCGGCCCGCTGTCGCTGTTCCGGGCCAACCGTCCGACTCTCGACGAGATCTTCCTGGCCGCCGTCCGCGGCCGACGGGAAAAGGTCGCCGCCGGGGAGGTGCGCGCATGAAGACCCTGGCGATCATCCGCCGCGAATACCTGGAGCGCGTCCGTTCCAAGAGCTTCCTGATCGGCACGATCCTGCTGCCCGCCCTGATGGCCCTGAGCCTCGGGCTGCCGATCCTGCTGTCCGACAGCGGCGCCGACGACCAGCGCAACATCGGGATCATCGATCCCTCCAACGGCGTCATCGAGCCCCTGCGCACGGTTCTGGACGAGATGGGCAAGGAGAACTTCGCCCTGGTCACCATCAACGTCGAAGGCCGGACCCTGGACGACGGTCTGGACGAGATGCGGGGCATGCTGCAGGACGAGGTGATCGACAGCGGCGTGGTCGTCGACGCCGAGTTCCTCGCCGATCCGCGCGGCACCTTCTACGCCAAATCGGTTTCGGCGATGCTGCTGCTCGACGATCTGCGCCCGGCCCTGGACCGCGTCCTGCGCGAGTCGCGTTTCCGGACCGCCGGCGTGCCGGACAGCCTGCAGGCCTACCTGGCCGCCCGCACCGTGTGGGAGCGCAAGACGCTCACCACCGAGGGCGAGGAGACCCATCAGGACGAGGGCTCGGCCTTCCTCTTCGCCATGACGCTGATCATGATCCTCTACATGATGGTCGTGATCTACGGACAGCAGACCCTGACCGGGGTGATCGAGGAGAAGAGCAGCCGGGTGGTCGAGGTCATCCTCTCGAGCGTGCCGGCGCGCAACCTGATGTTCGGCAAGGTGATGGGCATCGGCCTGGCCGGCCTGACCCAGGTCGCGATCTGGACCGCCACGATCTTCTACCTCTCGGGCCGCGGCGTGACCGTGGCGGGATTCACGCTCGACGGCTCGTCGTTCACGCCTGTGATCCTGATCTCGTTTTTGGTCTTCTTCCTGCTCGGATTCTTCCTCTTCGCCATGCTTTACGCAGGCGTCGGGGCGCTCTGCAACACCGTGCAGGAGTCGCAGCAGTTCGCCACCCCGATCGTGATGTTCGCCGTGATCCCGATGCTGCTGCTGTCGATGATCCTGCGGACTCCCGACGCGCCGGTGGCCGTGGCCCTGAGCCTGTTCCCGCTGTTCTCGCCCATCCTGATGTTCATGCGGGTCTGCCTGCAGACGCCGCCCCTGTGGCAGATCGTGCTGTCCTGGGTCCTGATGGGGGTTTCCATCTGGCTGCTGTCCCGTCTGGCCGGAAAGCTCTACCGCGTCGGCGTGCTGGCCCACGGGTCCGCCCCGACCTGGAAGAGCGTCGTGAAGATGCTCCGCAGCCCGGATTGATCCCGCGGCCCGGGGCCTTCGCCCCGGGCCGGATTTTCTTCCGCCGCGATCCTTTCGATGCTGATGCCGCCACGATTTTTTGTGGTATAATCATTGCATGAACACCGTGACCCTCGACCCGCCGGTCGGGGGTCTTTCGGAAGGACGCCGTTGGGGATGAGCGACCGCCTTTTCCCGAAATCCTCCCGTTCATCGCGATTCGGATGGCTGCTGGCCGTTCTGACCGCCGTTTTCCTATGCGTGCCGGCGGGCGCGCCCGTCGCCTCCGTGTCGACGGCGCCGGTCGAACTCCCTTCTTCCGCTCCCCGCCGCGAAGCTCTTTCCGCCCTGGCGGCGGCCGCCGCCGCCCGCGACGCCGCCGAGCGCGGCCCCGCCTTCGATCGCCTCGCGTCCCTGGAACGGGCGCCCTGGTCGGCGTCGGCCGCGACCGGCGGCCCGGCCCTGATGGGCGTCGATCGCCGCGGCCGCCCGCGCGTCTTTTCGGCCCACAATCTCAATGCGGCCCGGACCATCGACGCCGACCACGTCTGGCCCGGCGGTTCGTCCGGGCTGGATCTCGACGGCGCCAACGACCAGGGCGAAATCGCCCTGTGGGACGTGGGCGCGGTGCTGGTCGGCCACTCGGAATTCGGCGGACGGATCCTGCAGATCGACAGCGCCAAATCCGGAAGCGACCACGCCACCCACATCGCCGGCACGATCATCGCGGCCGGCGCCGACCCGATGGCCAAGGGGATCGCCTACGCCGCCCGGCTCGACGCCTACGACTGGCTCGGCGATTCCTCGGAAATGGCCACCGCCGCGGCCGCGGGCCTGCGCGTCTCGAACCACAGCTACGGCACCCTGGCCGGATGGCATCACGATTCCGAAGCGGGCGTCTGGTACTGGTTCGGCGATCCCTCGGTGAACGGATCCGCCGATTACGGCTTCGGTTTCTACGGCGAGACGCCCCGGGAATGGGACGAGATCGCCTGGAACGCTCCGGGCTACCTGATCGTCAAATCGGCGGGCAACGACCGCGACGACACCGGTCCGGCGTCCGGCGGAGCCCATTACGTCTTCCAGGGCGGGACGTGGCAGACGAGCACGGCGGTCCGCGAGGCCGACGGCGGGCCCGACGGCTTCGATTCGATCGCCTGGCGCGGCGTGGCCAAGAACGTGCTGACCGTGGGCGCGGTCGAGGATCTGCCCTACGGATACAGCGGGGCGGGCGATGTCGTGATGGCTCCGTTCAGCAGCTGGGGGCCGACCGACGACGGCCGGATCAAGCCCGACCTGGTGGCCGGCGGCGTGGGGGTCTGGAGCCCGGTGGCGGCCGACGCTTCCGCCTACGCGTCCTACAGCGGAACTTCGAGCGCGGCCGCGGCCGCTTCGGCCACCGCGGCGATCGTCTCCGACCAGTTGGCGACGTCCCGCGGGACGCCGCCGCTCGCGGCCACGGTCAAGGGGATCCTGGTGCATACCGCCCGCGAATCCGGTCCGGCTCCCGGCCCCGACTATCGTTTCGGCTGGGGCCTGCTGGACGCCGAGAAGGCGGCGGAACTGGCCGCAGCGGCGGATCCGGAACCCGGCCTGGTGCGGGAATCGGTGCTGGTTTCCGGCGCCGTCGACACGGTTCATCTGTACGTCGACGGCCTCGACGACCTGCGGGTCACCCTCTGCTGGACCGATCCCCCGGGCCCGGTCCCGGCGCCTTCGCTGGATCCGGGCGATCCGACGCTGGTCAACGATCTCGAACTGAAGGTGATGCGTCCCGCCGCCGGCGTCGGCGTCCAGCCCTGGGTGCTGGATCCCGCCGCCCCGGACCTGCCGGCGTATCGCGGCCTCAACGGCCGCGACAACGTGGAACGGGTCGACTGGCCCGCGCCGGGGGCCGGGGAGTACCTGATCCTGCTCGGTGCGAAACAGAGCGATGCGCGTATGGTCGGGAAGACTCTTCGCATCATCAATACCGCGCCCGACACGCACCGTACTTTGCCAGTCAGGAGCGATGCGGTTGCGTGAATACAGGCTGTAGCCATATACGCCCGCCACCACGGCGTTGAGCAGA
>CAYLMM010000086.1:1678-7646 GCA_964384825.1 uncultured Fibrobacteraceae bacterium | reverse complement strand
CCGTCTCGGGAGCCATCCTGATCGGCGGCGATTCCGTCCGCATGGGCCGGGACAAGGCATCCCTCCCCTGGGGCGACACCACCCTTCTGCATCACGTGCACCGGATCGTCGCGCCCCTGTGCGGCGAGGTGATGGCCGTCACCCGTCCCGGCCGCGAAGTCGACGCGCCGCAGGGCTGCCGGGTGGTTTGCGACCGCCTCGAAGGCCGCGGCCCGCTGGTGGGCATCCATGCCGCGCTGGAGGCCTGCGCCGCCGACCGCCTGCTGGTGGTGGCCTGCGACATGCCCTGGCTGTCGCCCGCGCTGCTGTCGGCCATGATCGAACACGGCCGCGGCGACGTGACGGTCCCCCGCACCGAAGACGGCTGGGAGCCGCTGCACGCGATCTACGGCAAGCGCTGCCTGGCGCCGATCGAGGCGGCTCTGGCCCAGGGACCCTGCCGGGTGCCGAGCTTCTTCGACGAGGTGGAAGTGGACATCTGGGATGAGCGGCGCTGCCGCGGGCACGATCGTGAATTGCGATCTTTCCGAAACGTGAACCGCCCCGGCGACGGGACGGAAACGCGTTAGGAACCGGCAGCGCCGCTTTATTCAAACATACTCCGGCTGTCCGAGATATCAATCCCGTGAATTCCCGTGCGATTTTTTCTGCTCCGCATTTCGGCTCGTCCCGAAGCCGTTTTTCGTTTCTCCCGGAGCAGCCGCCGGAATCCCTTTCTTGACACTGTCCTGTCAAAATATCTAGTATCCCCCGGATGTCGCCGCCCGGGCACCAGTGACCCATCGCATCGATTCCGGCAGGGATGGACTGCGGTGAGGATTCATCAGGGACCTTTCGCTCGGGAGATAGAAATGATTTTTCATTCGTGTAATCGATCCCGGTTTTGGCTCCTCGTTCCGATTCTTTCCCTGGTCTTCTGCCTGTTCTGGGGCTGCTCCGACGATCCTTCGTCGCCCCAGGAAAACGCGCCCGGAGACGACATCCACGTGGACGACGGCTACGTCGGCGTCGTCATCGATACGCGTCCCATCTTCCGCAAGGGCTACACCGCGGCCGACGTCGTTCTGACCTTCGCCGACCACGGCGACCGGAACGCCACCCTGCCGGTGGACGACACCACCAATCTGGCCATCCTGGCCTTCGACACCGACGAGCTCGACGACGACGAGGCCGCGGCCTTCGCGCAGGGCGTGAGCCTGCAGATCGTCGTGCGCGACGCGGGCGGCGCGGAGCTGGCCGTTCATCAGGAACAGGACCTGGTCCTGGACAACTCGAATCTCCCCCTGTCCATCTCCACCGACATGCCCACCCTGTTGCCGCCGGTGATGCTGCGCCACGACCTGCCCTATCTCATCCAGCGCGAAGGCTACGGCGGCATCCTCTCGGGAATTTCCGAGACGATGCAGCCCGACGCGCAGTACGTCGAAGGCGACATGGCCCAGCAGTTCATGTTCATCCCCGTCGAAGGCGAGGACGGAACCTACCATCTGCAGAATCCCGGCGAGGTGAGCGGCAATTACTGGTGCTGCATCACCGACGGCGACACCTGGCTGGGCTACGATTCCTCGATGACGCCCGCCAGGCTGGTGCCGGAACCGGACGAGGACGGCTGGATGCGGCTGCGCCTGGCCGGAACCACCGATTATATCGACTTCCTGGAAGACGTTCCCGGCGCGGGCGACGTCCTGGCCGTCACCGCCGGCGAGCCCGGGCGGTTCCGCCTGATCTCCGACTGCATCGACTGGGTGATCGCCGACCGCGGCACCGTCTTCAACCAGCCCATCATGCCCCCGGCCCGGCTGGATTTCGCCTATCGGGGCAAGCTGAGGAACTGCTCGTCCGGCACGCTCGAGGAATCGGTCGGCCGCACCGAGCAGCGCAGCAGCACCACCACCGTGGGGACCTCCGAGAGCCTGCAGCTCTTCGCCGGGGCCACCCTCTCCGCCCAGCTGACCGTGGGCTACTCGGTGACCTCCAAGGTGGGCGTCGATGTCGAGGGGATCGGCGAAGTGGGAGAAGAGGTCACGCAGTCCGCCGAGGTGCAGGTCGGGGCATCGGTAACCACGTCGGTCACCGCGGCGAGCACGAACACCTGGTCCGAATCGCTGACCACCACGACCGAGGTGTCGCGAGTCCGCACCATCACCCTGCCGCCCTATACCGCGGTCGAGGTGTACGATGCGGTCAAGACCATCCCCAACGTGCGGATTCCATTCACCCAGGTGCTGCGGATCAGCGGCACCAACAAGGATTCCGGCCAGCCGTTGACCGGTCTGGAGGTGCGGTCGCAGATGATGTTCAACTTCGTCGGAGGCGTCATCACGGCCGTCGGCGATCACTTCGTCGACATCGGCTTCCGCGGCGAGGCCGTCATCGACCAGCTCCTGCACTCCACCACCAACGTCATAGAACTGGAAGGAGCCTGCGGCTAGGCGCCCGGAGCAGGGGCGGGAAGAAGCGGGGCCGCGATATCGACGCGGCCAAGCCGCGAGGCGTCCGCCCTATTCGGGGCGAAGCAGATAGGCCCCCAGGTTGCCGCCGCCGAAGATCTCGGTCTTTTCGGTGGTCAGCACGGGTGATCGCGCCAGGCCCGGCACTCCGCCGCCGGCCAGGAAATCCCTGAAGTTCCTGAAATGCTCCCGGCCCGCGGCGATCTCGATCATATGGATGAACGCCCGGGCCAACCATCCATCGGGAATTCGGACCGGGCCGGGGCGGTAGTCGATCAGCAGGATGCGTCCGCCGCGCTTCACGACGCGCGCCATCTCGCCCATCGCTTGCGACCGGACCTCCCGCCGCATCTCGTGAAGCGTCAGCATGCCGACGACCAGATCGAAGGAATCGTCCGGGTAGCGCATGTCCGCTGCGCTGCCCAGCCGCAGTTCCGCGCCGCCGCCCAGCTTCTTCGCCGCCACCGCCAGCATCGCGGCCGATGAATCGATTCCGCAGACCCGGCAGCCGGCCCGCCGGTAGAGCTCCAGATTCGTCCCGGTGCCGCATCCCACGTCCAGGACGCGCATGCCGTCTTCGAGCGGATGCATGCGCAATCCGACCCGCCTCAGCGACGCGACTAGCCGCTCGATGAGGATGTCGTAGATCCCGGCCGATCTGGCATACGGGTCGGCGGTCATCGGTCTTCCTTTTCGGGTTGCGCTATGGCCCTCCGCGACGACGATCGGCCACGCCCACGCCCTGCGAATCCCCGAAGCGCATCGCTCGGCGGATTATCCCCCTGCCCCCGACAGCGAGTCAACCGACCCGCAAAGGACCATCCCGACTCTCCCGAATGCGAATACTGCAGATGTCGGCTTGACAAATGATATATCGATGCACGATACTATCGTCTGACGTTATACCGACCGACGACATCGATCGCCGGCCAGCCGGATACCGAAACGAGGATGCGATGTCCGACAAGAACCCGCTGCAACGCCACCTGCCCCTGAGCGAGGCGACCTTCTACATCCTGCTGATGCTCGACGAGCCGCGCCACGGCTACGGCGTGATGCAGGAGGTCGAACGCGCCACCGGCGGCGCGGTGACCGTCGGCCCCGGCACGCTCTACGGGGCGTTTTCCACGCTCGAAAGCGAGAAGCTGATCGAGATGGTCCGCGAGGAGGGCCGGCGCAAATCGTACGAACTGACCGCGCGCGGCCGCGAGTTGCTGCGGCTGCAGAGAGCGCGCATCGACCTGATGGCCAAGGCGGCCGACGAACTGGGGATAACAGCGGCGCGGGAGGAAGCGTGATGAGCGGGAAGAACAACACGGCCGACATCGAAAAGACGACAAGGTCGATGTGGAAGTGGTTCTGGGCCTGGGAGGACGAGCGCGAGGAGCAGTGGCTGGCCGAGATGGCGGCCCGGGGCTGGCATCTGAAATCGCTCGGATTCCCGGGACGCTACACCTTCGAGCAGGGCGAGCCGCGCGAAGTCGCCTATCGCCTCGACTTCAAGTTCAACCCGGACATGGACTCGTACACGCAGCTCTTCGCCGACGCGGGCTGGGAGTACGTCGACAACTACGGCTGTTGGATGTACTTCCGGAAGGCCGTCGGCGAGGCGGGCGCGGAGGAGATCTACACCGACGTCGAATCGAAGAAGACGAAGTACCGGGCCGTGCTGACATTCCTGGCGCTCGTGCTGATCGGATTTTCCTTCTTCGGCCGCCCGCGGGACATCGGCGGCACCGTATACATCGCCGTGACGACCGTCTTCTACGTGGCCTTCATGCTGGTGATGGTGTACGCGGCCGTGCGGGTCTTGCGCAGGTTGCAGGAGTTGGACAAGAAGCTGTAGGTGCGTTTCAAGAAAGATCGCCGATGAGCTTTTCGGCGTCCCGCACATCGACGGCGACGCGCGTGTAGTCGAAGTCCTTCAGGTCGATCACCACGCATCGATCTCCGAAGCGCGTGTTCCAGAATTCCTTCCGGCCCCGCCCGTGGAACGTGCCGGCCGCGATGACCCTGGGCAGATGGGTTCCGGGCGCCCGCAGCCAAGGCGGATGCAGGCCGCCCGGCCGGAGGTACGCCCCGGAAACGCATTTCCGCGGGATGGTCAGCTTGCTCTTGAAGGACAGGAGCCTATCGATTCCCTCGATGGTGATCTCGATGTTTCGGTCGGTGACCCGCGCTTTGTTCATCGCCGGTTTCTTTCCTTCCGATCATTCGGTGGCGCCGGGTTGCTTGTCGAACTGCAGGAATTCCACCGGGGCGCCGTCGCACAGCACGAACGCCACCATCACTCCGTCCGACGGGCTGTTCGGCTCGATCAGGATCTCGTGCCCGGCCAGGGCTTCGTCGAGATCGTCGACCTCGAAGGCCGCGTGCGGAACCGTCTGCACCAGTTCGGGGAACCGGCATTTCGGCCCGAAGCGCATCCACTGGATTCCGAAGGGATTCCGTTCGTGGTCGGTGCAGTGCATGTCGAACTGCTCGAGGTAGATCTCGTCCTCTTTGGGTTCGACGGTCGGGATTCCGAGGTGGTGGTATCTCATCGTTCGCTCCCTCGCCGGTTACTCGCGCCCCGGGTCGGCGACCTCGATCGCGCCGGCCCCGGCCTGCAGATCCGCCTCGAAGGCATCCAACTGGCGACAGGCCTTCAGACCGTTGTACAGCCCCCAGAGCGCCCAGACATGGAACAGCACTCCCAGGAAATCCCGGAAGGCCAAAAGCATGAGTCCGTCCAGGGCGTAGAGCGTCATGCCGACGATGAAGGCCCAGCGTTTCCGTTTTCTCGCCTGGTTGGCGAAAATCGCGAACACGGCGGAGATCACCAGGACGAGCGCGAAACCGACAACCTTGGCGATGATTGCGTACTGCGGAAACTCCCCGGAAACCCCGAGCACGATCCCGTCGCACAACTGCGTCAGGCCGAGACCGAAGATGAAGGTCCACGACCCGTCGGCCAGAACGATGATGGAATTGATGATCGAGAGCAGGGCGATCCAGATGAACCAGCTCGAGCCGGACTTCAGCTTCCCTTCCAACCGCATCCCGGCTTCGATTTCCTTGCGGATGGCTTCTTTTTCGGAGGTCGTGGTTTGGGACGGGGAGAGTTGGTTGTCCATCCGAACGGCACTCCTTGTCGGTTGCTATTCAGGGATCCGACGCGAAGATCCCACTTCCGGGCCCTAGAATTCTAAACGTACCCACTCTTTATTCCCATAGTCGTCCTCGCGTAGTCTCAGCTTCCACTCGAATTTCTTGTTCCAATTCTTTCGACCCTGCGATTTCCAGGTTCCGCCGAATGTGTACGCACCGCATTCCGCCGAGAAGACGACCCTGATTCTCACCGGCCAATATTCACGTTCTTTATTGTAATTACCAAACTCTTCGATCTCGATGCTCCGGTACTGGATATCTTCCATTTTCGTCATGAACCCACAGAAGCTATTCGGGTGTTTGGGAATATATTCCTTCACCATTTCGATGACCGTGCTTTCAGGCGGCTTCTGATCGCAACCCGCCAG
>CAYLMM010000086.1:0-1578 GCA_964384825.1 uncultured Fibrobacteraceae bacterium | reverse complement strand
CCGATGCGCTGCCGCGTGTCGCCGAAGATGAAGATCCAGTCGAAGATGTTCAGCACCGCCAGCAGCAGGTTGCGCACCAGCGACTGCCCGATGCTGCAGGGCTCGCCGGTGACCGCGTCGATCACCCTGGTCCCGGCGATCTTCTTGCCCCAGCTGCGGCCGCCGGCCATCCCGTCCTGGAACAGCAGATAGGACACGGCCACCGCGGAACCGACAAACATGCCCAGCCCCCCCGCCAATACGAAGAACGGCAGCCCGGCGATGAAGAAGAGCAGGACGTAGAAAAACCCGTCCAGGAGCTGTGCCGACCAGCGTTCCCAGAGCGAGGCGAGTTCGTAGCCGGCGCCGTTGACGAATACGGTTTGCATATGGGTTCCTCCGGGGACTTCCGTCATTTCCATATTTCAAACGAGAGCCGATCAGGGCAGTTGCCTTCCTGGATGTCGCTTTCGCAAATGCGGGCAAGGGCATGCCCAAGACGCCCGCAGGACTCGATTTCGCCGGTGGTTGCATTCGCCAACACGATACCGCATCCCCACGCGCCTTCCTGATCCGGGTAGACCGAAGGAGCCGGCATGAGAGCGTCGCCGCACCAGAGATCCACGTTCGGCGCGAGAGCGGCTATCTCCGACAGTGCCCAGCCCCGGTCCCTTTCCGAATCATATCCATACCAGTAGAGCACCCGAAACCCGGCCTTCGCGAGAACGCCGGCGAGCTCGACGGGTGTCCTGCTGTCGGCGGTCAAGCGTTCATGCGGATCGAAGGGATCGATATGCACCAGGGTATCCGCAGGGCAGGCGCCTGCGGCCCGCGCCGCCTCTTCGACCGCCGGCATTCCGTCCCGCTCTTCGATTCGCGCATCGACATCGGCGGCTGCGGATCTCAAGGTAGCGGCGCTTTCCGGGTCCGTGTCGCAGAACAGGTAATTCGCAGCCTTTCCCAGCAGTTGCATCGCTATCATGCCGGATCCAGGATAGACGGCGCCGTTCCGTCGAAGCAATTCCAGATATGCACAAGACCTGAGATCCGGATCCATCGGGGCGCGCGCTGCGAACCGGATCGCTCCATGAAGACGCCCGGGGCTTTCGTCCATGGGATACGAGGCCGAACCGGCGTGCGTCTCCCAGTAATGAAGCGGCGGCTCGATTCGGAGAATTTCAGCGAGCGGCAGGTGTTTCCATACGTCGCCGAGTTTGCCGAAATGTTGATTCATATGGTTTCTCCATATTCCGGGGGCGCGGATTCCGATCGCTGCATGCCGGGCGGATGCGCATGTCCTCGTCCAGCTCGAGGATCTCGGTTCATCACTTTTCGGATCGCTCGACGCCCCGTCGTCGAGCTGCGGACGACTCCGCCACCTAGGGCGCGATCATCGCGATGGCCTTCTCCAGGGCCCCGTTAAAATCCTCCGCGGCGTCGAGCATCAGGAAGTGGTCGGTCCCCTCGAGCACGATCGCCTCGAAGGAGTGCATGTGCCGCCGGTTCGCCTCGGCGTCGACGGGCCACATGTCGGAGCACACGCCCACGACCGGCAGGGGCAGCTCTTCGAAGACCGCCGGCCCCGCCCCGGAGATCCAC
>CAYLMM010000085.1:0-7806 GCA_964384825.1 uncultured Fibrobacteraceae bacterium | reverse complement strand
GGTCGAGCTCCAGTTCGGCGATCCTCAGATCGGCCGACGCGGATTCGATCTCGGACTTGGCCTGCAGCCCGTCGAAAATGGGCATCTGGAAGGCCAGGGCCGCGGTCGCGCTGGTCGCCCGCTCCTTCGATTCCGGCGCCAGGTCCTCGTCCCATTCGGCCTGGATGTTGTAGTTGCCGATCAGCTGGATCGTGGGACCGCGGCCGGCCCTGGCCAGCGCGCGGGACTGCCGCGCGGCCGCCACCCGGCGCTGCATCGCCTTGATCTCGGGACTGGTCGCGCGCATGCGGTCGATCAGCAGATCCAGTTCCTCGGGCCGCGGCACCGCGGCCAGGGTGTCGGCCAGGGTGATCGCCGCGCCGGGCTCCAGCCCGCATGTCCGGGCCAGAGACAACAGGCTCTGGTCCAGATCGTTGCGGGCCTGGACGAGCGGAGCCTCGCGATTGGCGACCTCGACCTCGGCGCGCAGCAGATCGAAGCGGCTGGTCGTTCCCTGGTCGTATCCGGCCTGCGCGACGCGCCGGGCCTCGCCGGTCTCCTCGAGGGCCTTCTCGGCGATGGCCACGTTCTGCTCGGCCAGCAGGACGCCCATGTAGGCGGCGGTCGCCTGGTAGCGGACGGCGTCCGCGACCAGGGCCTGGTCGTAATGCGACGCGGCCAGCGCCTCGCGCGCGGCCCCCGTAGCGGCGCTCAGCCGGCCGGCGGTCCACAGGTTCAAGGTCAACGTCGCGGCGCCCTGGAACGTGTAGTCGCGTCCCATCTCGATCGATGTCCGGCCGCCGAATCCCGCCGCCATGTCCGGCGGCAGGAACATCACGCCCTTTTTCAGATTCGACGTGTACCGGCCGCTAAGGCTCAGCTGCGGCAGCCGGCCCGAATTCGCGCCGGTCACGCCGGCCTCGGCCCCGCGCACGGCCTCGGCGGCCTGCTGCAGGATCTGGTCGTTCTGCTGGGCGAGCGATACCGCGTCGTCCAGGGTCAGCACGATTCCGTCGCCGGGCGCAGCCGCCGCGACGGACACGAGCGCCGCCGCCGCGATCAGCGCCAGCGCGGTCATCGCAACGCGTGCAGGGCGGCGTTCATGCCTCTGTCCGGTGATGCTGGGCATCGGATGCTTCCTTCCTCGGGTCTCCGCCGGCGGCCCGGCGGGTCAACGGTTCGAGCACGAATTGGAAGACGAGCCCGGGAATGCGCCGCATCGCCTCGGGGTCGTCTTCTTCCGCGAGAGTCATCATCAGGTTGTCGAAGACGCCGCTGAGTACCGCCGAAAGCAGATCGAAATCCATCAACGGGAGTTCGCCGGCCGCGTAGGCGCCCTTCAGAAGCTCCACATCGAGGCGGCGGAATTTCGCGATGCGGCTGCTGCGTTCGGGCAGACGTTGAAGGAGCGTCTCGCGGGCGAAAACGCGCACCAGCTCATGGCGAGTCACCAGATGCTCGCACAGGCGCTCCATCAACAGCCGGTAGGTCGCCAGCGGGCGCAGGCCGCTGCGGTGGAGCTCGTCGGAGATCCGTTCGTATGCTGCGATTTCACGATCGGCCAGCGCCGTCGCGATCGCGAGCTTGGATTCGAAATGGCGGTACAGGTACCCAACCGAGAAATCCGCCCGCTCGGCGATGGCCTGCATCGTCGTTCCGGCGTATCCGAGTTCGGCGTAGAGCCCGGCCGCGGCTTCGAGGATCTCGTTGCGGCGCGCGAGCCACTCCCGTTCACGGCGGTTCGAAGGATTTCCCGTCACGTCGGCCTCTTCGCTCTGAATAATCGTTCCGGCCGTGAAGATGCGTTCATGAATTCTCGATCATGAATAATGATTCATGGAGACAAACGCAAATTCTTTTCCGTGAATGTTCATACAAAAGGCGGTGCGAAAGGGCCCGAAACCGGACAACCGGCCATCGAATAATTGCTTAGGGACTGATTTCGGGGGGGGCGGAAGGTCAGGAATTCCGCTGGGGATCGATCAGGAGTTCGAAGATCGTGTCGGCGAGCGGCGAGAGGGGATTCTCTCCTTCACGCCGAGCCAGGATCTTGAACAGTTCCTGGGCGGCGCCCATGATGGCGTTGGCCAGGATCTCCACGTCCACGTCCTTCAGTTCGCCGGCATCGACCGCCCGGGCGAGGGCCTGGGTCAGATAGACCCGGTGCTCTTCCTTCTTGCGCGGCTTGTTCTCGCAGCCCACCTCGATCTCGTTGTGGTAGATCCGCAGAAAATCCCGGTACTTGTTGAAATGGTCGGACACCGTCCGGTAGGTCTGATAGATGTCCTGCAGGGGAGCAAGATTTTCGGAGCGGACCTCGGCTATGACCTTGTCCAGCTGCTCGTGATGGAAATCCAGCACGCCCAGATAGATCTGTTCCTTGCTCTCGAAGTGCTTGTACAGGTAACCGACCGAGAAGTCGGCCCGTTCGGCGATCATCTGCACGGTGGTCTGATGGAAACCGTTCTCCGCGAAAAGGGCCATGGCCGCTTCCATGATCTCCATGCGGTGGCGCAGATGCTCGCGTTCGCGGCGGGTCAGGGAAGGTCTGTCGGCCTGTTCGTGCACGGAAGGACTGTCACTTTCTGGCTCAGGAACCGGGATTCACCTCGCGGAGCGTGGGTTCATATATAACACGGCCTCGGATAAACGGAAAGGGACGGATCGTTTCCGCCCCTTCCCTTCATTCGCGCCTGGCGCCGTCGATCGGCGGCTCAACCCAGCTTGTGCATCTTCTCCAGCAGATCGACCACGCGGTTGGAATAGCCCCACTCGTTGTCGTACCAGCTGAGGGTCTTGAGCATGTTGCCCTCGACGACGTTGGTGTACTCGGCGTCGAAGATCGAGGAATGCGGGTCGCCCACGATGTCGCTCGAGACGATCGGGCGGTCCTGGTACTTCAGGATGTCGCGCAGCTGCTCGCCCGCGGCGGCTTCGCGCACCGCGTCGTTCACCTGCCCGACCGTGACGTCCTTCTTCATGATCGTCACCAGATCGACCACCGATCCGTCCGGGATCGGCACGCGGATGGCCATGCCGTCGAGCTTGCCCGCCAGGTTCGGCAGCACCCTGCCCACGGCCCGGGCGGCGCCGGTGGTGGTGGGAATGGTGTTCTCGGCCGCGGCCCGCGAACGCCGCCAGTCGGTATGCGGCACGTCGGCCAGACGCTGGTCGTTGGTGTAGGCGTGGACGGTGGTCATCAGGCCGCGCTCGATGCCGAACTCCTTGTCCAGCACGTAGGCCAGCGGCGCGAGGCAGTTGGTCGTGCACGAGGCGTTCGAGACGATCTGGTGCTCGGGCTTCAGGTCGTCCTCGTTCACCCCCATCACGATGGTGGCGTCGATCTCGTCCTTGGCCGGAACGGTCAGCAGCACCTTCTTCGCGCCGGCCTCGATGTGCCGGGCGATCTCGGCGCGCTTGCGGAAGCGGCCCGTGGCCTCGATCACGTAGTCGACGCCCAGCTCGGTCCAGGGCAGTTCCTCGGGTTTCGCGACCTGCAGCATCCTGACCTTCTGCGAGCGCGTGGTCATCATGCCGTCCGCCACTTCGGCAAAGCCCTGGAAGGGGCCCATGACCGTGTCGTGGCGCAGGAGATAGGCCAGGGCGGCGGGGTCGGCCAGGTCGTTGATCGCCGCCACTTCGACATCCTTGCGGCTGTTGAGCAGCCGGAAGACCGCGCGTCCGATGCGGCCGAAACCGTTGATTGCGACTCTCATCACGCCACCTCCCCCTTCTCGATCAGTCCGGCCAGCTTCTGCGCCGTCTCCAGCAGGCGATAGGCGTAGCCCCAACCGTTGTCGTACCAGACCAGGCATTTGATCAGGCCGCCGTCGAGAGCCAGGGTCGCCTGGGCGTCGAAGACCGCCGAATTGGAGTTGCCGATCACGTCGCTCGAGACGATCGGCTCGTCGGTGTAGCCGAGCAGGCCCTTGTAGGCGCCCTCGGCCTGCTCGCGCACGATCTCGTTGAGATCGGCGGCGCTCAGGTCGCGGTCGACCTCCATCACCAGATCGATGTTCGACCCGGCCGGCACCGGCACGTTCAGGGCCATGCCGTAGATCTTGCCCCGCAGTTCGGGCATCAGCATCTCGACCGCCGTCGGCGCCCAGCTGTGGTTCGGAATGATGTTCTCGGCGGCCGAGCGGCTCCAGCGCAGCCCCGGCTTGGCGCTGTCGCTGAGCTGCTGGTCGCTGGTGTAGGCGTGGACGGTGGTCATCACGGCCCGTCGGACGGTCAGCTTCTCGCCCAGGGCCTTGAGGATGATCGCCAGCGCGTGGCACGAGCTGCTGCCGTTGGAGATGATCCTGTCCCCGGCGGTCAACTCGTCGTCGTTGATGCCGTTGATGACCATCCGGTCGATCTCGCCGATGGCCGGCGTCGAGAGGATGACCGCCTTGGCGCCGGAATCGATGTGCTTCTGCAGCTCGGCGCGGGTGCGGAACATGCCGGTGGCCTCGATCACGATGTCGACACCGAGCACGTCCCAGGGCACCTCGCCGGGGCGCGACCCGTGCAGCACGCGGGTCCGCTGGTCGCCCGCGATGATGTACCGCCCGTCCTGCTTGACCGTGGCGGGGAAGTCCCCCTCGACGGTGCTGCGCTGCAGCAGATACGCCAGCGAATCGGCGTCCGCGATGTCGCTGACGGCGACGAAGTTCACGTCGGGCCGGTCGTAGCCCAGACGGAACATGTTCCGCCCCAGCCGGCCGAAGCCCATGATTCCGAGATTGACCGACATCGCCGGATCCTCCCTGATGAAGTCTTCTTGGTCCGGCCAAGACATTGTTGCCTTACCGAACAAACGGCCCTCTATCTATCGCCTGTTTAGGGATTAATCGCAACCCGCATCTTACACCAAAGGGGGATGGAACCCAAATCCCATCCCCCGTCGGATCGCCGATTCCGGTCCGGCGATCGATTCTACCGGAACATGGTCTTGACCCCGCCCCAGGTCGCATCCCCCTGCGGCACGGCTCCGTCGACCAGCATGACCTCGGCCCAGATGAACATCGAGCCGATCAGCCCGACCTCGCCGATCAGATCGGTCCAGGCGCCTTCCACGCCGTTGTACATCTGCCCGCAATCGCATTCGCTGCAGATGGGCAGGCCGCAGTAGTTCGCCTCCGAATCCAGGAAATCGAAGACCAGGAAGTAGGTCCGGAACAGCGACGCGGACTCGAAATCGCACGGAACCAGGATGTCGTAGCTGTCGATCCAGCCCTCGATGCCGCTGACCTGGATCGGCGCCGAGACGCCGTAGACGTGGGTTTCGTCCGGTTCGTCGAATCCGTCCATGTCCAGATCGACCCCCTTGAGCAGGCGGGCCTGGACGGTCAGGTTGCAGCTCGATTCGAGCCAGAGCTGCATGTGGATGTTCTCGACCCGGAACTCCGTCGTGCCCGGCGTGTAGGCGTAGCCCTGGTCGCGGGGATCGACGCGCAGGGCGTAGCTTTCGGAACCCTCCCACCAGTTGCCGTAGCAGCCGGAGCAATCCCCGTAGGGATTGCCGTAGACGACATCGACCGGCGGCATGTCCTGGGTGACGGGTTCGAAGGGAGTCAGGGTCGCATCGCGCCCCGCGACCGCCGGTGCGGCGAGCGCGAGAACCATCAACGCGATAATGAGACGCATGGTGAGACCTCCCGGGATTCGGGCGAGGTCCGCCGGGGCGTCCGAACGAGGTTACTCCTCCTGAGAATCGAAGGTGCCCGCACGCCCCCGGCTGCAGGTGCAACCCGGCGCAATTGAGATTGATAACGATCGGAAAAGGCGGCGCCCGATCGGGCGTGGACGGCATCGGGGGTCGACCGGGTTCCCTCCCTTCCCGGTCCTCCTATCAAGGTACCCGAATCCACGGCCGGGTGCAATGCGACGGCCGCACGGCCGATCTGGACGCCGCCGCCGACCCCGTATAGAATCACCCTGCCCGCAGGAGGGCCGAACCGAGGAGACGCTCATGGACAAGACCTGGGTGGAACTGGACGGCCAGCGGCGGTCGATCCGCCCCGGCACCACCTTGAACGAACTGATCAACGCCTCGGGCGGCGGACCCGGCGCGGCCAATCCGGTCGTCCTGGGGATGGTCAACGGCCGGCGTTCGCACCTGGGCGAACAGCTCTGGGGCGAAGAGCGTATCGTGTCGATCCGCCTGGACGACCCCGAGGTCCACTCGACCACCCAGCGCACCCTCTGCACCGTCCTGTCGGTGGCCTGCGAGGAGATCTTCCCCCGCGCGCCCCTGGCGATCGAGTTCGGCTACGGCGGCGGCGTCTACTGCGCCCTGCAGCGCGAGGAGCCGGTCACCGAGGGCGAGATCCACACCGTCGAGACCCGGATGCGCGAGATCATCGCCCGCGACCTGCCGTTGATTCCGCGGCTGTTCGGGCCGCAGGCCCTGGCCGGCATGCTCGGCGACACGGCCCACGAACACACCCGGCTCGCGGCGCGGCACGTCCGGCTGGACCATGCGCCGCTGACCCGCGTCGAGGGCAGCCGGCAGATCTTCGCCGGCCTCCATCTGCCCTCCACCGGATATCTGCGCTCTTTTTCGCTGCTGCCCGAACCGCCCGGGATGGTGCTGCTGCCGAGCCTGCCCGGCGATCCGGACGCCGTCGTGCCCTTCGCCCCCCAGCCCAAGCTGCTGGCCGCGATGCGGGAATACGCGCTGTGGACCGAGGAGCAGGGCATGGCCAACCTCGGCTCGATCAACCGCTTCATCGAGCAGGGACGGGTCAAGGAGCTGATCCGGGTCTGCGAGGCGCGGCACGACCAGGTGATCGTGCAGACCGCCGACCGGGTGGCCGCCCTGCCCGAGGAGGGGCGCGTGGTGCTGGTGGCGGGCCCGTCGAGCTCGGGCAAGACCAGCTTCGCCAAGCGGCTGTCGCTGCAGCTGCGCGTGCTGGGGCTGCGGCCCTTCGCCCTTTCGCTGGACGACTACTTCGTCGATCGCGAAAAAACCCCGCGCAACGCCGACGGGGAGTACGACTTCGAAAGCCTGGGCGCCCTGAAGCTCGACCTGCTGAACGAGCACCTGGCGCGGCTGGCCGCCGGCGAGGCGGTGAGGCTGCCCCGCTTCGACTTCAACACCGGCCGCGGCGCCGAGAACGACGAGCCGACCCGCATCCCCCGCGGCGCGCCGCTGATCGTCGAGGGGATCCACGCCCTGAACCCGGCCGTGGGCGCGGGCGTGAACTCGGGCCGGATGCTGCGGATCTACGTCTCGGCCCTCTGCCACACCAACATCGACAACGGCACCTACATCCCGACCACCCTGACGCGGCTCTACCGCCGCATCGTGCGCGACGCCCAGTTCCGCGGCTACACCGCCGGCCAGACCCTGGCCCGCTGGCCAAGCGTGCGCGAAGGCGAGGAGCGCAACATCTTCCCCTTCCAGCAGAACGCCGACCTCTTCTTCAACTCCGGCCTGGCCTACGAGCTGAACGTGCTGAAGCTGTGGGCCGAGCCGCGGCTGGCGGCGGTCGGAGCCGAGGATCCGGACCACGGTCCGGCCCGCAGCCTGCTCGAACTGCTGGGGATGCACCTGCCGCTGGACGCGCAACTCGTGCCGCCGACCTCCCTGCTGCGGGAGTTCATCGGCGGTTCGGGGTTCTCGTACTAGGAACAGCGTAGCGCGGAACGACGACGCGCCGGTCGTCCCCCCTATTTCGGGGCGGGACGGCCGGCGCGTCGCCGAAGCGCGGAAAGGCCGGCGCCTCAGGGCATCAGGAAGGTGCGGCCCAACTGCTCGCGGGCCCTCTCGAGATCGTTCTCGTCGATGATGCACGAGACCGTCGAGACCGAGGTGCTGATGGCGTGGATGTCGATCTT
>CAYLMM010000084.1:0-7831 GCA_964384825.1 uncultured Fibrobacteraceae bacterium | reverse complement strand
GACATGGTGCTCAACGGGTTGGAGAACTACTTCATCATCAACTACTTCGGGGAAGAGGACTACCTGGGCACCGGCACCGCCGGCACGCCGGGCCACATCCCCGGAGCCTACCAGTTCACGCCTTACGCCAGCCTGGGCGTCGAGCAGATGCTCGAGAACGTGCCGAGCGACATGCCGGTGGTGGTGTACTGCTGGACGGGTCAGCACTCGAGCCAGATCACGGCCTACCTGAACGCGATGGGCTACGAGGCCTACAGCCTGAAGTTCGGCTCGAACGCCCTGTTCCACGACGAGCTTTCCGCGCACGTGTGGAACGGCACGACCAACGAGTACCCGCTGGAGGTCGGCAGCGGCCCGACGCCCCAGTTCTCGGCGATGGCCGAGGCCGCGGAAGCGCTGTTCAACGACAGCGCGGTGACCGTGGGCGCTATCAGCGCGGACGTGCTGGCCACCGAACTGGTCAACGAAACCTACACGGTGATCGACATCCGCAGCCTGGACGCCTACAACGCCGGTCACATCCCGGGCGCCTACCACAGCTCGCTGGGCACGCTGCTGGACGACGTGGGTTCGACGATTCCGACCGACAAGGAATTCGTGGTGGCCTGCTACAGCGGCCAGAGCGCCGGCCATGCGGTCGTCGCGCTGCGGCTGAAGGGATACGATGCCAAAACGCTGCTCTTCGGCATGAGCAACTGGAGCACCAGCCTGTCGGGCTCGTGGGACAACAACATCGACAACCTGCTGGCCGTGGCCGAGACGACCAACAACAACGGCGATCTGACCGTCCACGAGTTCCCGGCGCTCGACTCCTATGACGTGGGCACCGTCGTCGACGACAGGGTCGATGAGATGCTGGCCGGCGGCTTCAAGGGCATCAACTACGCGGACATGGTGCTCAACGGGTTGGAGAACTACTTCATCATCAACTACTTCGGGGAAGCCGACTACCTGGGCAACGGCACCGCCGGCGTCCCGGGCCACATCCCCGGGGCCTACCAGTTCACGCCGTACGCGAGCCTGGGCCTGGACGAGATGCTCGAGAACATCCCCGCCGACATGACGGTGGTGGTGTATTGCTGGACCGGTCAGCACTCGAGCCAGATCACGGCCTACCTGAACATCATGGGCTATGACGCCTACAGCCTGAAGTTCGGCTCGAACGCCCTGTTCCACGACGAGTTGAGTGCGCATGTCTGGGACGGCACGACCAACGACTATCCCCTGGATATCGGAGTCCTGAAGCAGGTCGCCGGCTTCTAGCGGAAACGGTCGCGAATCGAAGCGCTTCGGCGCGAAGGAAGGGGGCCCCGGCAAGGGCCCCCTTTCGCATGTCCGGGCGCAGGGGCTCAGGCGTCCAGGGGCCGGCCGCCGCCGCGAAGCAGGCGCATGGCGAGGGTGGCGAGGAAGGCGCAGATCGTCCGGAAGTTCGGGGCGAGGCTGATGGAGCGGGCGTAGCGATCGCCGGCGGCGGCGTAGCGGCGCTCGTGGCGCAGATGCCAGCCGTGGCTGGCGAGCGACCGGCCCATGGAACGGCGCCAGACCCGGGCGGCCTCGCCGTCGGCGGCGAATTCCCGCTGGCGTTCCAGAACCTCCACGGCGCCGGGAAGGCGTCGGCCGCCGCGTCCGGTGACGCCGGTCTCGAGGCTGCGGTAGGCGTGGCCGATGCGGTCGAGGAAGGCGAAGGTGCGGCCTTCGCGGGCGAGACGGAACCAGAGATCGCGGTCGTCGCCGTTGAGCAGCTTCTCGTCGAAGCCTCCGGCTTCCAGCAGGGCCGCGCGTCGGGCGACCACGCTCGAGGTGCCGATGAAATTGGCCCGCAGCAACTCGATGAAAAGGCCCTCGCCGCCGATCAGCGCGACATCCGGATCGCCTGTCGGACGCAGCCGCTCGCGGAAGGCCGAATAGAGGGCCAGGACGCTGGGCGCCAGCTCCCGGTCTTCGGCGTCGACAACCTTGAAATCGGTGAACAGGAGGTCGGCCTCCGGATGCGCCGCCAGGACGCGGGCGGCGGCCGACAGCTTGCCGGGCTCCATCAGGTCGTCGGCGTCGAAGATCGCCGCCAGTTCGCCGCGCGCCCGGGCCAGGCCGACGTTCCGGGGCCGCGAGGGCCCGCCGTGGTTCTCCTGGCCGACGCAGACCACGCGGTCGCCGAAGGAGCGCGCGATCTCGGCGGTGCCGTCGGTCGAACCGTCGTCGACCACGATCACCTCGAAGTCGGGATGGTCCTGCCGCAGGACGGACGCCAGCGTCGCCGGCAGGGTCCGGGCCGCGTTCCAGGCGGGAATCACCACGGATATCGAAGGTAGGGAACTCATGGGCGGCAGAATAACACAGTGCGGCCGGGGTTGCATCCGGGGAGTCTTGACCTAGACTGGCTGGAAACGTTCGACAGGAAATACCGTTCCAGACGGAGGTTCGCCGTGGATCCCAAGACGCGTCTCGAGGAGATGGCCAACGGCTATCAGAATTCCGCCATCCTGCTGAGCGCCTGCCGCTGCGGGATCTTCGCGGCCATCGGGCGCGGGTCGTCGACGGCCGCCGCGACGGCCGCCGTCTGCGGCCTGGATGAACGCGCGACCGAGAGGATCCTGCTGGCACTGGCCGCGGCCGGGGTGCTCGAAATCGAGGGCGACCGTTTCCGCATCGGCGCCGCCGAAGCCGAGATCCTGCTGCCGGACGGCGAAGGGACCCAGGCCAGCATCTTCAACCATCTGCACGGGCTGCTGCAGCGTTGGGCGCGGCTGGACGAGGTGCTGCGGACGGGCCGGCCGCTGCAGTCCGATCCCACCGACCCCGAGACGCTGCGGGACTTCATCCTGGGGATGGAGAACGTCTCGCGGACGTCCTCGGTCGAAGTCGAGGGGAAGGTCGATCTCCGCGGGCGCAAACGCCTGCTGGATCTGGGCGGCGGGCCGGCGACCGCTGCGATCACCTTCGCGAGCGCCCATCCGCAGCTGGAATGCGTGGTCTTCGACCTGCCCGGCCCGATCCTGATCGCGCGCGACCAGGTGGCCGCCGCGGGCATGGACGGCCGCATCGAACTGCGGGCCGGCGATTACCTGGCCGACGACGTGGGCGAGGGCTTCGACGTCGTCTACATCTCGAACATCATCCACGCCCACGACGAATCGGAGGTCGCGCTGCTGCTGCGCAAGGCCCATGACGCGCTGGAACCGGGCGGGATGGCGGTGGTGAAGGACTTCTTCCTCGAACCCGACCGCGTCCGTCCGGCGCGCGCGGCCCGTTTCTCGGTGAACATGCTGGTCGCCACCCCCGGCGGACGGTCGTACACCTGGGACGAGACCGAGAAGATGATGCGCGAGGCCGGCTTCCGCGGGCTGCGACGCGAATCGGTGGCGCGGGTCAGCGGATTGATCCTGGGCGAGAGGGCGTCGTCATGAACGTCGAGCGCGGCAATCGCCTGGCCGCCGAGGCGTCCCTCTACCTGCGCCAGCACGCGCAGAATCCGGTGGACTGGCATCCTTGGGGCGAAGAGGCCCTGGAGCGCGCCCGCCGCGAGGACAAGCCCATCTTCCTGTCGATCGGCTACTCCTCGTGCCACTGGTGCCACGTGATGGAGCACGAGGTCTTCGAGGACGACGGCGTCGCGGCCGTGCTGAACGCGAAATTCGTGTGCATCAAAGTCGATCGCGAGGAGCGGCCCGACATCGACGCGGCCTACATGGACGCCCTGCAGGCGATGACCGGTTCGGGCGGTTGGCCGATGTCGCTGTTCCTGACGCCCGGGCTCGAGCCGTTCTACGGCGGCACCTACATCCCCCGCGACGGATTTTTGCAGCTGATCGAGCGGATCGACCTGGTGTTCCGCGAGAAGCGCGACGAGCTGCAGGGCAGCGCCGCCGAGGTTTCCGCGGCCGTGAACCGCCGGCCGCCCGGCGGCCAGGGCGAGCCTCCGGACGCCGAGGCCCTGACCGCCGCGGCGCGCAAGGCCCTGGCCGGAGTCGACCCCGCCTGGGGCGGCTTCGGCGGGCGCCAGAAATTCCCCACGCCGCCGCGATGGCGGTTCCTGCTGCATCACTACCGCAAGACCGGGGACGAGGACGCGGCCCGGGCGCTGCGGCTGACGCTCGACCGGATGGCCGACGGGGGGATCCGCGATCAGATCGGCGGCGGCTTCCATCGCTACGCCGTGGAGCCGACCTGGCTGGTGCCCCATTTCGAGATCATGCTCTACGACAACGCCCAGCTGGCCTCGCTGTACCTGGAGGCGTCCGCGGCCCTGGACGAGCCGCGCTACCGGGAAACGGCGCTCGACGTGCTCGATTTCCTGGCCCGGGAGATGCGCGATCCCGCGGGCGGTTTCCACGCCAGCTTCGACGCGGACAGCGAGGGCGGGGAGGGACGCTTCTACGTCTGGACGCCCGGGGAGATCGAGCAGATCGCCGGCGCCGCGGACGGCCCGGCGCTGGCCGCCGTGCTGGGCGTGACCGAAGAAGGGAATTTCGAGGGGCGGAGCATCCCGACCCGGCGCGCCGACATCGAAGATGTCGCGCGGCGTTTCGGAAGGGATCCGGGCGAACTCGGCGGCCTGTTCGCCGAGCATCGCGAAGCTCTGCGGGAACGCCGCGGCCGCCGGTCGCCGCCGGCTCTCGATCCCAAGATCGTCACCGCCTGGAACGGCCTGGCGATCGGAGCCTTCGCGGCGGCCCATGCGGTTACGGGCGAGAACCGGTATCTGCGCTGCGCCGAGGACGCCGCCGAGTTCCTGTGGCGCGCGCACCGAGGACCGGACGGGCGTCTGATCCGATCCTCGTCCGGCGGCGTTTCCGGCGCTCCGGCGATCATCGACGACTACGCCTTCTTGGCGGACGGGTTGCTGGAACTGCATCAGGCCGCCGGCGACCCGCGGCATCTGGAGCGGGCGCTGGAACTGCTGGCGACCGCCCGCGAGGCGTTCCGCGACGATGACGGAACGTGGTACCTGACGGCCGCCGACGCCGAGGCGCCCCTTGGACGGCGGGTCGATCTGTTCGACAGCGTCGAGCCGGCCGGGGCCTCGGCCCTGGTCCGCACCCGGCTGCGGGCGGCGGCCCTGACCGGGGACGGCGCGATGCGGGAGGAGGCCGTCGCGTCCCTGGCGGCCCACGCGGGCCTGCTGGAGCGCGCCGGGATGGAGATGGCCTGGTGGCTGGATGCGTCGCTGTTGCTGGCCGGGCCCTTCTACGAGGTCGTGGTGGCCGGCGACCGGAACGACGCCGCGGCCCGGGATCTGGCGCGGATCTTCACCGGGCTGCAGCCGCCCCACGCCGTCCTCGTGCGCGTGCCGGCCGCCGGGGCCGATTCCGCCGCCGCCGCCCTGATGCCGCCGTCCGCCGGCAAGACCGCGCCGAAGGGTCGCGCCGCCGCCTACGTCTGCCGTTTCGGGTCCTGCAACGCTCCGGTCGCTGATCCCGGGGATCTGCGCCGCGACCTGCTCGCGGGCTGGTTCCGCTGAATCGCGTCTTGCCGGTCGACTCGCCGTCCCGCGCGGGATATCCTGGAGGCGGCGCGCCATTTTGACGAAGCCGTCCGCCTGGTTAAGTTTACCGGGTCCTCCGGCCACCGCATCAACCGGGAGAACCTGAATGCAGCGATCCGAATGGACGTTCCGCATCTTCACCGACGGCGAGTTCCGGCTCGACGGCGGTTCGATGTTCGGGGTGGTGCCCCGGGTGTTGTGGGAGAAACACAACGTTCCCGACGAGCGCAACCGCATCGCCATGAGCCTGAGGTCGCTGCTGGCCGAGCAGGGCGACCGGCGCATCCTGGTGGATGTCGGCATCGGCGACCGCTGGGAGCAGAAGAAGCGCAAGCTCTTCGCCTTCGATCGCCGCCCGGGACAGCTGGTCGACGAGCTGGCAGCCGCCGGGGTCGCGCCCGAGTCGGTGACCGACGTGATCCTGACCCACCTGCATTTCGACCATTGCGGGGGCGCGGTGACCGAAGGAGCGCTCGGCCTGGAGCCGACCTTCCCCGGGGCCCGCCACTGGGTGCAGAAGAAGCAGTGGGCCTGGGCCCAGTGCCCCACCGAACGCGACCGCGCCAGCTTCCGCGAAGAGGATTTCCTGCCGCTGGAGGCGGCCGGCCTGCTGGAGTTCGTGGACGGTCCCGCGGAGATCATGCCCGGCGTGCGGGTGCGGCCGATGCACGGGCATACGCCGGGCCAGCAGATCGTGGAGTTCCACACCGGCGACGGCGTGGTGGCCTTCGTCGGCGATCTGCTGCCGCTGGCCAGCCACCTGAACGTGCCGTGGATCATGGGTTACGACCTGAATCCGCTGCTGACCCTGACCGAGAAGAAGGAATTCCTCAGCCGCGCGGCCGAGGAGGATTACACGTTGGTCTTCCAGCACGACCCCGAAATCGAGGCGTGCGGGGTGATCTTCGACGGCAAGACGTTCCAGGGGACCGGACCTTTCACCCTCGAGGAACGCTGACCGGATGCCGGCTCCCGCCATATACCGCGGCCGCCGGATCAGGAGACGACGATGACGAACGACGACCGGACTTCGGACGCGACCCCGGGACGGGTCCGCAGCGTGCGCCGCGACCTGCCGGGCAAACCCGCCTGGCTGAAGGTGCGGCCCAAGGGCGGCGATGCCTACAACGAGATGAAGGCGCTGCTGCGGACAGCCCAGCTGCACACCATCTGCGAGAGCGGGAACTGCCCCAACCGGGGCGAGTGTTTCGCCAACCGCACCGCCACGTTCATGGTCATGGGGCACGTCTGCTCGCGCAAGTGCACATTCTGCAACGTCTTGACGGGCAAGGGCGACCCCCTGGACCGCGACGAGCCCCGGCGCGTGGCCGAGACGGTGCGTCATCTGGGCCTGAAGTTCGCGGTGGTGACCTCGGTCAACCGCGACGAGATGCCCGACGGCGGGGCGGCCCATTTCGCGGCCACCATCCGCGAGATCCGGCGGCTGAACCCCGACTGCGGCGTCGAGGTTCTGATTCCCGATTTCATGGGCGATCCGATGGCTCTGGGCGTGCTGCTGGACGCCCGGCCCGACGTGATGGGCCACAACCTCGAGACGGTGCCGCGGCTCTATCCCGGCGTGCGGCCCCAGGCGAACTACCAGCGCTCGCTGACTTTGCTGAAGACCGCCCGCCAGTGGGCCGACGCCCGCGGCGTGACGATGCGGATCAAGACCGGCATCATGGCCGGCCTGGGCGAAGAGCGCGACGAGATCATCGCCCTGATGAGCGATTGCCTCGCCCACGGGGTCGATATCCTGACGGTGGGCCAGTATCTGCAGCCCACGCCCGAGCATCACGAGGTGGTGCGGTACCTGGAGCCTGCGGAATTCGACGAACTGGGCGCGGCGGGCCGCGAACTGGGCCTGCGCTGGGTCGAATCGGGGCCTCTGGTGCGTTCGAGCTATCACGCGCGCGAACAGGCCGAGGGATACGATCAGGCGGCGGCCCTGGACCGGGCCTGAGGGCGCGGACGAATTTCGGCCGCCGCGGCCTGTTTCGGTGCCGGGCCGGGCTTTCCCCGCGCCCTTCCAGGTGTTATCTTCCTCCCGCCGAGAGATAGACTCCCAGTGCGCGCATCCGTCCGTTCGGACGGCTCCGAGTCGCCCGACGAAAGGGAACCCATGGCCGACATCACCAAACGCTCCGATAACTACAGCCGCTGGTACCTGGACATCATCCAGGCCGCCGAACTGGCCGAGAACAGCCCCGTGCGCGGCTGCATGGTCATCCGGCCCAACGGATACGGCATATGGGAAAGCATCCAGCGCATCCTGGACGATCGTTTCAAGGAACTGGGCCACGTCAACGCCTACTTCCCGCTGCTGATCCCCAAGAGTTTCCTGGCCCG
>CAYLMM010000083.1:0-8254 GCA_964384825.1 uncultured Fibrobacteraceae bacterium | reverse complement strand
GACCCGCGCCGGGGCCGCCGCCGCCGTGGGGCGTCGAGAAGGTCTTGTGCAGGTTCAGGTGCACCACGTCGAAGCCCATGTCGCCGGGACGCGCCTTGCCCAGGATGGCGTTCATGTTGGCGCCGTCCATGTAAAGCCGGCCGCCCGCCTCGTGGATGATCGCCGCGATCTCTTCGATCCCCGCCTCGAACAGCCCCAGGGTGTTCGGGTTGGTGATCATGATGCCGGCGGTCTTCTCCGACACGGCCGCGCGCAGCGTCTCGATGTCGATCCGTCCGTCCGGGCCCGACTCGATGGTCACCGGCTTCATCCCGGTCATCACGACCGAGGCCGGATTGGTGCCGTGGGCGGAATCGGGGATCAGCACCTCGACGCGGTCGTCGTCGCCGCGGTCCAGATGGTAGGCGCGGATGACCTGCATGCCGAGATATTCGCCGTGCGCGCCGGCGGCCGGATGCAGGCTGCAGGCGGCGAAGCCGGTGATCTCGCAGAGGGCGTCCTCCAGGAGCTTCAGCGCGCAGAGCAGGCCCTGCACGTCGCCGTCGTCCTGGTCGGGATGCAGACGCGCGTATCCCGGCAGCGAGGCGACCTGCTCGTTGATGCGCGGGTTGTACTTCATCGTGCAGCTGCCCAGGGGGTACATGCCGCGTTCTATGTGGTGGTTCAGGTTCGACAGCAGCGTGAAGTGCCGCATGACCTGGGGCTCGGAAAGGGCCGGCAGGTCGCAGGGCTCGGCGCGGCGCACGGACTCCGGCAGGGAGGCGTCGACGGCGGCGCCGTCCCAGACGGGGAAGGTCAGCGCGCGGCGGCCGCCGCGTCCCTTATCGAAAAGGCTCTCCTGCAGGGCGGCGCCCCAACGGGCGGTGGTCGCCCCGGCCTGTTCGTTCGACATATCGCTCACCCTCTTTCCTGTCCGGCGAGGAAATCCCGCAGGACTTCGCCGTATCGTTCGATCTCGGCGGCGGTGCGCCTTTCGGTCAGCGCCACCAGCAGATCCCCCTCGCCGCAACCGGCGAATCCTTCCAGCGCGATGCCGGCCAGCAGACCCCGCTCGCGGGCGAAGGCCTTGAACCCGGCGGCCGGCCGCGGCAGGCGGATCACGGTCTCGTTGAAGGCCGGTCCCGGGAAGGGCAGCTCGACGCCGGGAACGCCGGCGGCCATGGCCCGGAAGGCCTCGAGCCGCAGGTGGTTCGCCTCGCCCAGCTCGCGCAGACCGTCGGGGCCGAGCAGCGCCAGGTAGACGGTCGCCCGCGTCACGTTCAGCCCCTCGTTCGAGCAGATGTTCGAGGTGGCCCGCTCACGGCGGATGTGCTGCTCGCGAGTCTGCAGGGTCAGCACGTAGCCGATGCGGCCCTCGCCGTCGACCGTGCGGCCGACGATGCGGCCGGGCAGCGTCCGCTTCAAGGCGTCGGTGCAGGCCATGTATCCCAGCAGAGGCCCGCCGAACGAAGGCGGAACGCCGAAGGGCTGGGCCTCGCCGACCGCGATGTCCGCGCCGTACTCGGCGGGCGTCGTGAGCAGCGAGAGCGAGACGGGATTGGCGACCGCGATCAGCAGGGCGCCGCCGGCCTTGGCGACCGGTCCCAGCTCGGCGGCGGGTTCGATCAGGCCCAGATGGTTCGGGGTCTGGATCACGACCGCGCCGGCGCCGGCGGACAGTTCGGCGAGCGCGCCGGGATCGATCGTGCCGTCGGCCGCGGCGGGCGCGGTGACGATCTCCGCCCCGTGGCTGGCCAGCGTCGTCTCGACCACCGGCCGGTACCGCGGGTTGAGGGTCGCGGGCAGCACGATCTTCCTGCGGCGGGTCTTGTTCACCGCGAGCACGCAGGCCTCGGCCAGGGCCGTGGCGCCGTCGTACATGCTGGCGTTGGTCACCGGCAGCCCGGTCAGGCGGCTGATGAAGCTCTGCCATTCGTAGATCACCTGCAGCGTGCCCTGCGACACTTCGGCCTGGTAGGGCGTGTAGGCGGTCAGGAACTCGCTGCGGCTCGAAATGGCGTCGACCGCGGCCGGCACGTAGCTGTCGTAGACGCCGCCGCCCAGGAACGAGACCAGATCGTCCTGGCTGACGTTGCGCGAAGCGAGGGTGGCCATGACCCTGCCGACCTCCTCTTCCGAGAGGCCGGCCGGCAGATCGAGGCCGCCCTGCACGCGGACCGGTCCGGGTATCGACCGGAACAGGTCATCGACGTCCGAAACGCCGACGACTTCCAGCATCTCCCGGATCTCGGCCGGAGTGTGCGGTGTGTAGGGCATGATGCGTTCAGCCTCCGATCAGCTCGGCGTAGGCGGCCGCATCCAGCAGACCGTCCAGCTCGGCGGGGTCGGACAGGCTGATCTTGACCAGCCAGCCGCCCGACATGGGCTCCTGGTTGACGGTCTCCGGGGCGTCCAGGACGGCCTGGTTGATCTCGGCGACCTCGCCCGACACGGGGGTGAAGAGATCCTCGACCGATTTGACGGTCTCGATGGTGCCGATGGCGTCGCCCTTGGCCACCCGGCTGCCCGCCTCGGGCAGTTCGAGGAACACGACGTCGCCGAGTTCCTGGGCCGCGTACTCGGTCACGCCGATGGTGCCGACGCCGTCGGCGACCTGGATCCACTCGTGGTCCTGGGTATACTTGCGGTCCTCAGCCACCATGCTGCTGCCTCCTCTATTCGGACTTCGGGGTGCGCTCGGCCCGGGGGTCTCCCTTGACCCGCGGCGCCAGGAACGGATAGGGAACCCGGGCCACCGGCAGGCGCCGGCCCCGGACATCCACGGTCAACTCGTCGTCGGCCCGGTCGGCGGCGACCAGGGCCAGGGCGCGGGGGCCCTTCAGGCTCGGACAGAACGTTCCGCTGGTGACGAAACCAATCTCGTCGTCGCCGGCGAAGACCTTCGCCCCTTCGCGGGCGATGGCCCGGCCCTCGGGAGCGAGGCCGATCAGGGTGCGCGGGACGCCGGCCTCCTTCTGGGCCATCATGGCGTCGCGGCCGACGAAATCGCGGTTCTTGAAGCGGCAGGCCCACTTGATGCCGGCCTCCAGGGGGGTGATCTGCTCGGAGAGCTCGTGCCCGTAGAGGCAGTAGGCCATCTCGAAGCGCAGGGTGTCGCGGGCGGCCAGACCGATCGGGGCGACCCCGAGGTCGGCGCCGGCGGCCATCAGCTCGTCCCACAGGGGCTGGGCGTCGGCGTTGGGAATGTAGATCTCGTAGCCGCGCTCGCCGGTGTATCCGGTCCGCGAGACGATCCATTCGTTCCCGGCGACGCGGGCGACCAGGCAGGTGTAGAAATCGAGCCCGGCGATCGCGTCGGCGCAGTCGGCCAGCGAGGCCGTCCTGCCCATCAGGTCGGTCGCGAGCGGGCCCTGGACGGCGATCAGCGCCGTCTGGTCGGTCTGATCGCGGACTTCCACGCCTTCGGCCGAAGCGCCCAGATCGAGCAGGCGCGAGGCGATCTTGTCGTGGTTGGCCGCGTTGCAGACCACCAGCCAGTCGTCATCGTCCAGATGGTAGATGAGCATGTCGTCCAGGACTCCGCCGTCTTCCTTGCACATGGCGGTGTAGACGATCTTGCCGATCTCGCCGCCGACCACCCGGTTGGTGACCAGGCCGTCCAGCCAGGCCTCGGCGCCCGGACCGGTCACCCGGATCTCGCCCATGTGGGTGATGTCGAACAGGCCGACGCGTTCGCGCACGGCCGTGTGCTCGGCGATGACGCCCTCGTACTGGACGGGCATCTCGAAGCCGGCGAAAGGAACCATGCGGCCCCCGTTCGCGCGATGCCACGAGGTCAGGGGGGTCTGCCTCAGATTCTGATTCTCTTCGTGGGTCAAGACGCGCTCCTCCTGCAGAAGTCACGCGGCGGGCGGATGCCCCGTCGCCGGCGGCGCGCGCAATACGGCGATTCCGCATCTGACGCGAGCCGGGACAAATCTAAACAGCCGGCCGCCGCAAGCCAAGCAGGATTCTGGTCCCGCTCAACCGCGTCCCGGACGCGGCGACAGGATCTCGCGCAGCATGACCCCGGTGTACGATCCCGGAACGGCCATCACGTCCTCGATCGCGCCCTGGGCCACGATCCCGCCGCCGGCCGCTCCGCCCTCCGGGCCGAGATCGATCACCCGGTCGGCGCGGCGGATGACCTCGGCGTTGTGCTCGATCACGACCACCGTGTGCCCCTGCCCCACCAGCCGGGCCAGGATGTCCATCAGCCGGGCCACGTCGCAGAAATGCAGGCCGGTCGTCGGCTCGTCGAGGATGTAGAGCGTGTTGCCGCGGCTGCCGCGCGCCAGTTCCCGGGCCAGCTTCAGCCGCTGGGCCTCGCCCCCGGAGAGCGTCGCGCCGGTCTGGCCGAGGCGCAGGTAGCCCAGCCCGACCCCGACGACCACTTCCAGGATCCGCCGGCAGGCCGGGATGTTCTCCAGGAATTCGAGCGCCTCCCCGGCGGACATCTCCAGCACGTCGGCGATGCTGCGCCCCTTGAACCGGATCTCCAGGGTTTCGCGGTTGTAGCGCCGGCCGCCGCAGACGCCGCAGAGGACCTCGACGTCGGGCAGGAAATCCATGGTCAGGCGGCGCACGCCGGCCCCCTCGCATTCGGGGCAGCGGCCCTCGCCGGTGTTGAAGCTGAAGCGGCCCGGGCCGTAGCCGCGCATCTTGGCCTGGGGCGTCGCCGCGAACAGCCTGCGCACCGGCGCGAGCAGGCCGGTGTAGGTCGCCGGCGTCGAGCGGGGCGTCCTGCCGATGGGCGACTGGTCGACCAGGGCCACTGACTTGAGGTGCTGATCGCCGGTCATCGTGTCGAAGGCTTCTGGCTCGGTCTGCGCCCGGTGCAACCGCATGGCCAGGGCCCGGTGCAGGGTGTCGTGCACGGCGGTGCTCTTGCCCGAGCCCGAGACGCCGGTCACCACGGTCAGCCGGCCCAGGGGGATCTCCAGGTCGATCCCCTTCAGGTTGCGCCCCCGCAGCCCCGTCATCCGCAGGCATTCCTCGACCGGGATGTCGCCGCTGACCGGCTCGGCGACGGCCGGTTCCCCGCGCGCGGCCAGGTAGCGGCCGGTGACCGACCCGGCGTCGGCTGCGACCTCGGCCGGGGTTCCGGCGGCGACCAGGCGGCCTCCGGCCTCGCCCGCGCCGGGCCCCAGATCGACCAGGTGGTCGGCGGCCAGCATCACGTCCAGGTCGTGCTCGACCACGACCACCGAGTTGCCCCGGTCGCGCAGGGCCTCGAGGATCCCGATCAGCCGGTGGATGTCACGGTGGTGCAGCCCGATGCTCGGCTCGTCGAGGATGTAGAGCACGCCGGTCAGCTTCGAACCGACCTGGGTGGCCAGGCGCACGCGCTGGCCCTCGCCGCCGGAAAGCGTGCTGACCGGACGCGACAGCGAGAGATAGCCGACGCCGACCTCGTCCAGGAAACGGCTGCGCTGGACGATCTGCTCGAGGATCGGCCGGGCGACGGTGCGCTTCAGATCGGTGGGGAATTCCAGCCCGGCGGCCCAGTCCAGCAGATCGGAGACCGGCAGTTCCCCGACCTCGCCGATATGCAGGCCGCCCACCTTCACGCCCAGCGATTCGGAGCGCAGCCGGTACCCTTGGCAGGCGGGGCAGGTCTCCATCGTCATCAGCTTCTCGATGCCGGCGCGGACCTTCTCCGATTTGGTCTCGCGATGACGCCGCAGCAGTTCGGGCGTCAGGCCGAGCCAGTCGGCCAGAAACGCGTGGTAGAGACGGTGGCCCTCGAGACGGGCGCGGACCTCGTCGGACATGCCCTCGATCAGGGTCTCGCGGACATCGGGCGGCAGGTCGGACCAGGGTTCGTCCAGGGAGAAGCCCATCGCCTCGCCGAAGGCCTCGATCTGGGTGTAGAGCCAGCCGCTCTCCTTGCCGCGCAGAAACGCCAGCGCGCCGCCGGCCAGCGACAGGGACGGATCCGGCACCAGGGATTCGCAGCGGATGCCGGGCAGCACGCCCAGCCCCTGGCATTCGGGACATGAGCCGGCCGGGGAATTGAACGAGAAGAGCCGCGGCTCGGGCTCGGGGAAGCTCCGCCCGCAGGAAGGGCAGGCGGCGTCGCGGCTGAAGAGGGTCCGCTCGCCGTCGCGCAGGACGCAGACCGTTCCGCCCGAAAGCGCCAGCGCCCGATCGAGTGATTCGGAGATCCTCTTCTCGGCGCCGGGCCGCGCGACCAGGCCGTCGACCACGACGTCGATGTCGTGCCGGCGGCCGGGGGCGAGTTCGACGTCGCCGTCGAGCTCGACCATCTCGCCGTCGACCACGGCCCGCAGGTAGCCCTCCCGCAGCAGGTCGGTCATCAGCTTCTTGTGAGCCCCCTTGCGGCCCGAGACCACCGGAGCCAGCAGCCAGAACCGGCTGCCCTCGGGCGCGGCGGCGACGGCCTCGCGGATCTCGGACAGGGGCCGCGTCCCGACCGGAACCTTGCAGTCGGGGCAGGTCTGGGTTCCGCAGCGGGCGAAGAGCAGCCGCTGGAAATTCGTGATCTCGGTCACCGTGCCGACCGTGGACCGGGGATTGCTGCCGAGGCCCTTCTGGTCGATGGCCAGCGAAGGAGAGAGCCCCTCGATCCGGTCGACGTCGGGCTTGGGCAGCTGGTCGAGGAACTGGTGGGCGAAGCTCGACAGGCTTTCGATGTAGCGGCGCTGCCCCTCGGCGTAGAGGGTGTCGAAGGCCAGCGACGATTTGCCCGATCCGCTCGGCCCGGTCACCACGACCAGCCGGCGCCGCGGCAGAGCGAGGCTCAGGTTCTTCAGGTTGTGCACCCGCGCGCCCTTGACGACGATCTGTCCACCGGTCATGATGCTGCTCCCGAGAAGTCGCCTGGAGAATGCGAAACGTCGTCCGGCCGGCCGGGCGCGGGCGAACCTTCTACCTGTACCAAAGCCGGAGGTGGCCGTCAAGGCGACGCCTCCGCCGCTCGCGGGAGGCCCGGATGACGGATGCGCGAAACCGTCCGGCGAAGCAGTACGAAAGGATCCTGCCGGCGTTCATCCTGGCGGTGGCGGCCTGGCTGCGGATCTGGCACCTCGGACATGGCCTGCCCGACTTCGTGGAAGAGGCGATCCCCTTCAAGCAGGCCCTTGAAATGTGGACCGCGACCGGCGGCGGGATCGACTGGAACCCGCATTTCTTCAACTATCCGTCCCTTTCGATCTATCTGCATTTCCTGCTGCAGCAGGCTCATTTCCTGGCCGGCCGCCTGACCGGGGCCTTCGCCTCGTCCGCCGACTACCACCTGGCCCACGCCATCGACCCGACCGTCCACGTCCTGGTCGCCCGTTCGCTCGGGGTCGCCTGCGACCTGGTCTCGATCTTCCTGGTCTGGCGGCTGGGCGAGCGTCTGCGACGGGGCGCCGGGCTCTGGGCCGCGGCGCTGCTCGCGGTCTCGGTCACCGCCGTCTCGACCTCGCGCCTGATCTTCACCGACAGCTTGATGACCATGTTCGCGGTCGCCGCGCTGGAGCGGATGGCCGCCTGCGCCCGCGACGGCGGCCTGCGGCGCTTCCTGACCGCGGCGGCGATGATGGGGCTGGCCGCCGGCGCCAAGTACACCGCCGGCTGGCTGGCGCTGCCCCTGGCCTGGACCGCCTGGCGCCGGCGCGGTTTCTCCTGCTGGCGATGGTGGCTGGCCGGTGCTGGCGTCGCCGTGGCCGTCTTCTGCGCGACCTCGCCCTACGTGCTGATCGATTTCTCCAGTTTCTGGGCGAACTTCACGCACGAACGCAGCCACATGGCCGAAGGCCACCTGGGAGTGATCGACCGCACCGGAGCCGGGTTCCTGTTCACCACCCTGGGCCGCGACCTGGGCTGGGCGGGGCTGGCGGCCCTCGCTGCGGCCGGCGCCTCGGGCATCTCGGCGCTGCTGCGGCGCCGCCCCGCAGACACCAGGACCGTGCTCTGGCTGTTCCTGCTGCCGATGGGGTTCAGCATGGCCCTGTTCCGGATGGAGGCGGCCCGCTACCTGGTCCCCCTGCTGCCGCCGGCGGCTCTTCTGATCGGCGATCTGCTCGCCCGCGGCGCCGCGTCCGGACGTCCCCGGACGCGCACGGCGGCGATCGCGGTCGGCGCGCTCGCATTGATCCAGTCCGGCGCCGCCGGCTTCGGCGCGGCCCGTTCCGGAGCCGACACCACCCAGCTGATGGCCCGCCGCTGGCTCCAGGCCAATCTCCGGGCCGACGAGCTGGTGCTGCAGGAATCCTACGGCGCCCACCTGATGACCCCGTCGCGCCGAAGTTCGATCGCGGCTTCCGAC
>CAYLMM010000082.1:0-8286 GCA_964384825.1 uncultured Fibrobacteraceae bacterium | reverse complement strand
CTTGCCGCCGGTGGCGAACTTGGCCACCGCGCTCAGCGGCGTGGCCTTCGACGCCTGGCCGCCGGTGTTCGAGTAGACGCCGGTGTCCATCACCAGGACGTTGACGTTGCGGCCCGACGCCAGCACGTGGTCCAGGCCGCCGTAGCCGATGTCGTAGGCCCAGCCGTCGCCGCCGAGGATCCAGACGCACTTCTCCACCAGGTAGTCGACGACCGCCAGCAGCTTCTGGGCGTCGGGGCCATCGGCGCCGGCCAGCTTGGCCTTCACCGCCGCGACGCGCTCGCGCTGGGCGGCGATGCCGGCCTCGTCCTTCTGATCGGCGCCGAGAATCGCGTCGACCAGTTCGCCGCCGACCGTTTTGCGCTGCGCCTGCAGCAGGTCGCGGGCGTAGGCTGCCTGGGCCTCGACGGCCAGGCGGAAGCCGAGACCGAACTCCGCGTTGTCCTCGAAGAGCGAGTTCGACCACGCCGGGCCGCGGCCGTCGGCGTTGGCCTTGTACGGGGTGGTCGGCAGGTTGCCGCCGTAGATCGACGAGCAGCCCGTCGCGTTGGAGATCAGCGCGCGGTCGCCGAACAGCTGGGTCAGCAGCTTCACGTAGGGGGTCTCGCCGCAGCCGGCGCAGGCGCCGGAGAACTCGAACAGCGGCTCGAGGAACTGCGAGCCCTTGACGTTGGTCTTGACCTCGGTCCGCTCGGGCCGGGGCAGATCCAGGAAGTATTCCCAGTTCTCGTTCTCGGCCTCGCGCAGGGGCATCTGCGGAGCCATGTTGATGGCCTTGCGCCCGGGGTCCTGCTTGTCCTTGGCCGGGCAGGCGGAGATGCACAGGCCGCAGCCGGTGCAGTCCTCCGGAGCGACCTGGATCGTGAAGGCCGAATCCGGGTATTCCTTGCCCTTGTAGCCGACCGACTTGAACGTCGCCGGAGCGCCCTCGGTCATGCCCTCGGGGTAGACCTTGGCCCGGATCGCGGCGTGCGGGCAGACCAGCGAACACTTGTTGCACTGGATGCAGAGCTCGGGCTCCCAGACCGGGATCTCCTGGGCGATGTTGCGCTTCTCCCAGGTCGTGGTTCCGACGGGCCAGGTGCCGTCGGGCGCGAAGGCGCCGACCGGCAGCAGGTCGCCCTTGCCGGCCAGCATCATCGCGGTCACGCTCTTGACGTGGTCGGGCGCGTGGTCGGGCACCACCGGCGGCCGTCCGTGGTCGGCGGTCACGTGATCGGGCACCGCCACCTCGTGCAGGTGGGCCAGCGCCGCGTCCACCGCGGCGAAGTTCTGGTTGACCACCTTCTCGCCCTTCTTGCCGTAGGTCTTGCGGATGGCGTCCTTGATCCGTCCGATCGCCTCGTCCCGCTCGAGCACGCCGCTGATGGCGAAGAAGCAGGTCTGCATGATGGTGTTGATGCGGCCGCCCATGCCGGTCTCGCGCGCGACGCTGAAGGCGTCGATCACGTAGAACTTCAGCTTCTTGGCCAGGATCTGCTCCTGGACCTCGCGGGGCAGCTTGTCCCAGATCTCGTCGGGGCCGAAGGGGGCGTTCAGCAGGAACACGCCGCCCGGAGCCGCCTTCTCCAGCATGTCGTACTGCTCGAGGAAGGTGTAGTTGTGGCAGGCCAGGAAGTTGGCCTGCGAGATCTGGTAGGCCGAACGGATCCGCTCGGGGCCGAAGCGCAGGTGCGAGATGGTGACCGCGCCCGCCTTCTTGCTGTCGTAGACGAAGTAGCCCTGGGCGAAGTTGTCCGTGTCGCCGCCGATGATCTTGATGCTGTTCTTGTTGGCGCCGACGGTGCCGTCGGAACCCAGGCCGTAGAACACGCTGCGCACGACCTTGTCGGACTCGATGTCGAACGAGGGATCCCAGTTCAGCGAGGTGCCCGAGATGTCGTCGACGATGCCGACGGTGAAGCCGTTGCGCGGGTTGTCGGTGGCCATCTCGTCGAACAGGCCCTTGACCATCGCCGGGGTGAATTCCTTCGAGGAGAGGCCGTAGCGGCCGCCGATGACCCGGGGCGCCTCGCGGAAGGGCGAATCGCCGGACTGGGCCGCGGCCAGCAGGGTCGTCATGACGTCGGTGTAGAGCGGCTCGCCGACCGAGCCGGGCTCCTTGGTGCGGTCCAGGACTGCGACCGTGCGCACCGATTCGGGCAGCGCGGCCAGGAAGTGCCGGGCCGAGAACGGACGGTACAGCCGGACCTTCAGCACGCCCACCTTGTGGCCCTCGGCGTTCAGGTGGTCGACGGTCTCGTGCAGGGTGTCGACGCCGCTGCCCATCGCCATCACGACGCGGTCGGCGTCGGGCGCGCCGTGGTACTCGAAGAGCTCGTACTTGCGGCCGGTCAGCTTGGCGAAGACCGCCATCTGGCGCTCGACGATCTCGGGGCAGGCCAGGTAGTACGGGTTGACCGCCTCGCGGGCCTGGAAGAAGGCGTCGGGGTTCTGGGCGGTGCCGCGCAGCACGGGCCGGTCGGGGGTCAGCGACCGGTCGCGATGCCGCTGCACCATCTCGTCGTTGATCATCGCGCGCAGATCCTCGTCGGCCAGCTCCTCGATCTTGGCGACCTCGTGCGAGGTGCGGAAGCCGTCGAAGAAGTTCAGGAACGGGACGCGGGACTCGAGCGAGGCGGCCTGGGCGATCAGGGCGAAGTCGTGGGCCTCCTGCACCGAGGCGGCGCCGAGCATGCCCCAGCCCGTCTGGCGGCAGGCGTAGATGTCGGAATGGTCGCCGAAGATCGACAGGGCGTGCGTGGCCACCGTGCGGGCCGCGATGTGGAAGACGGTCGGCGTCAATTCGCCGGCGATCTTGTACATGTTCGGGATCATCAGCAGCAGGCCCTGCGACGCGGTGAAGGTCGTGGTCAGGGCGCCCGCCTGCAGCGAGCCGTGCACCGCGCCCGAGGCGCCGCCCTCGGACTGCATCTCCATCACTTCGGGCACCTGGCCCCAGATGTTCTTGCGGCCGACGGCCGACCATGCGTCGGCGTGTTCGCCCATGGGGGACGAGGGGGTGATCGGGTAGATCGCGATCACCTCGTTTGTTCGGTGAGCGACCGAAGCGACGGCCTCGTTGCCGTCCACCGTGATCATCTTGCGGGGCATGGTGTCTCCTTCCTATCGGGTATCCGCGTCACGAGGGCGCGGGGAGCGGCTTTGCATGTCGTCGGAATGCGGCAAACATAGCTTTCGAGAGCCCCGGGGGCAAAGATCGTCGCAGGGGAAATGGGCAGAAAACAGGTGGGTCATCATGGGCGGGCGCCGATCGGCGGGGGCCGGGATCCCCCGACAGGGATTCCGGCCCGCGAATCAGGATGCCCGGCTCAGGCGGATCGGCCCCGCGCGAGGGCGAGGATCATCCGGATCACCAGGGCCAGCCCCGCGATCAGCAGCAGCGCGAACAGGGCCATGTTCAGCGTCTGGGGCCGCACCGCGAAGGCCTCGGGGCGGTGCCACGGGGCCAGGTAGCCGCCGCGGACCACGTCCCTGAGCATCACCATCGCCGCGGTCAGGATCACCGTCAGGGAGGCCAGCAGGACGGGTGAGCGGGGCTTCGGCGACATCCGCATCCGGATCGCCTCGGCGATCACCGCCAGCGCCAGCAGAAAACCGATGCCGAAAAGGATCGTGGCGGGCCGCGAGCCGCCCATCATCAGCAGCATGACTTCGCGTTTCAGGGCGAAGAGCAGCCAGAGGCCGACCATCACGTTGGCCGCGGTCGCCCAGCCGAAGACCGCAGTTCCGTGGCGCCGGGCGAAGTCCGCGAAATCCGGGTCGTCGCGACGCGATCGGCCCCAGACCGCCAGGAGCATCCCGCCGACGGCGATCGCGCCGAGGATCATGTGCAGATAGCGCGGCCAGAGCGTGGGCTCGCCCAGGTTCCAGCCGCCGCCGCCGGGGTCGGCGAGGATCGCCGTGGTCCACCGGTCGGGACGCAGCATCAGCGACAGGTTGTTGGTGTAGATGAACGCGATCGCGGCCGTCAGCAGCAGGACCGCCGGCGCCGCCAGGGTCCGCGCGAGGCCCGGCCGTCCGCCGCGGTCCCGGCCGGCGCCCCGCATGGCGTTCAGGTAGGCTCCGTAGTAGGCCAGCAGCAGCAGGGGGATCACCGCGAACCACGGCCGGGCGATGGCGATGCTCGAGGTGTAGAAGAAGTGGCCGTAGAGCGCCTGCATGAACAGCAGCGGGGCCACGCCGAAGGTCACCGTGCCGGCGAAGAGCGTCGGCAGCAGCCGCGAGACCTCCCGGGCCAGGCGTGCGTGATGATCTCCGGGGCCGCGGCTGCGCCAGCGGCTCAGGACGATCAGGGCCGCGCCGCCGAGCAGCCCGTTCATGAACAGGAAATGCACCAGCAGGGTCAGGTGCAGCAGCAGGGCGATCAGCGGGGCCGGCGCGGGCAGCGGCAAGGGATCGGGGGAGGGGACGATCGGATTCATCGCGTGCTCCTTTCCGCCGTCGCGCCGGTGCCGGCCAGGCCTTGCAGGTGATCCAGCAGCCGCCGGCGCTCGGCGTCGCCGGCCGTGTAGGCGGGCATCCGATCCGAATAGTCATCGAGGGCGTCGAGCATCTCCGACAGCTCTTCGCGCTCCATCCCGGCCAGGGACTCCCGCAGCGGACGGAAGCGGTCGGCGGTGTGGCAGAGGCCGCAGGAGAGATCCCACGCCAGTCCCCCGGCCCGGACGGGATCTTCGGGCCAGGCCGCGTCGCAGGTCGCGCCCTCGGCCGCCAGGTAGGCGCTCAGGGCAGCGTCGTCCCGCCGGTCGCCGTGCCACGGCGGCATCAACGCCCGCATGTCGCCCAGATGGGGCAGCAGGTCGGCGATTTCAACGGCGTTCCGGTAGGCCAGGAACGGCCGCAGCCCGTTGTACCGGTCCATGGTGTGGCACTGGGCGCACCAGGCTCGGTAGAGGTCTGAGCCCAGGGCGGCCGGCTCGGCTCCGTCGCGGCGGGCGGGATGGATCCATTTCGTGTGCCTGGCGACTCCGTCGGCCGCCAGCGCCGCCTCCTGCGATCCGATCCTCACGCCGTTGGAATAGAGATATCCGTGGATGACGTAAGGTTTGCGGCCGGCTTCGCGGACCCACTCGCCGGCTCCGAAGGCCGCCAGCGCGATCGCCAGCAGCACCAGGGCGGAACCGGCGTGCCAGCGCCCGGGCGCGATCAGCGGCCAGAGCGCCAGCGCGATCACCGCGGCGGTCGTCCAGCGCAGAACCGAGGCGACGGTCGGCAGCACGGGGATGGCGCCGAGCAGGGCCTCGTCCCAGCCGGGAAAGGCCGAGCGGTACCAGTAGGAGGCTCCGGCGGCCAGGACCGTTCCGGCCAGGACCCACAGGGCGTTGTGGCGCACCATCCTGCGGCGCAGGGGGGCGTCATCGAGGAAGGCCGCGGTCAGCAGCGTGAACAGGCCGGCCAGGGCCACGGCCGCGCAGCCGCGGATCGCCAGCGAGGGCCAGTAGGTGGGGTTGAAGAAGCCCGTCCAGAACTCCCGGTTCTCCAACCAGCCGCCCGGCGTCAGCATGAACGTGACGATGCCGTTGATGACCGCGAGGCTCATGAACGCGGCCCCGAAATAGATCCACCCCACGGCCAGGTGGGCGCGGGCAGATAGCCGGTCCCAGCCGTACCAGTAGACCAGCGCGGCGGCGATCTCGATCACGAAGAAGACCCACTCGATCGCCCACCCCCAGAGGAAGGTGCGGATCAGGGTGTTGATGGCAGCCGGCGAGATCAGGCCGGCGACGAACCAGATGCCCACCCCGGTGATCGCTCCGAAGACCAGCGTCAGCAGGATGAAGAAGCGGCTGTGGCGCCTCACGAAATCGAGCATGCCGACGTCGCCGCGGGCGCGGGCGCGGGCCTCGGTCACCACCAGCCACAGGCCGCCCCCGATCGCGAAATGCGAGACGAAGACGTGCAGCACCGAGACGACGGCCATCAGCACGCCGCCCCCGATGTCCAGTTGCCAGACGGGATAGTTCATGGTTCCCCCGGGAATGATTCGGTCAGCGCCGGTGGCGGGACCGTTCGGCGCTCTTGTCGCGGCCTCGCCGGTCATTGTGCCGGTTCCGGGGCCCGCGATCAACAGATCCCTGCGGCCGGATCAGTCGTTCAGGGGACGCACCAGCCCTCCCCAGCGGCGGTCCAGGCGGAAGCCGTGGCGTTCGAAGAAGGGCCGCAGCACGAACAGGGTCTTGACCGCGGCGTAGCCGAGGTTGGCCATCCGGACGCAGAAATCCTCGATCAGGGCCGAGCTGATGCCCCGGCCCAGCAGGGGCGTGGCCACCACGATGCCGTTGAGATGGACCACCTCGTGGTCCACCTCCTTCCAGCTGATGCCCCCGATGATCCGCTCCGATCCGTCGGCCACGATGAAGAAGCGGTCCTGCTCGGAGATGGTCCGGTAGTAGCCGGTCTTGAAGAACAGCCGGTAGAGCTTGCCGTACTCCGAGGGTTCCAGCGGTTCGCGCACGACGTAGGTCTCGCCCTGCTTGTCGTCGATGCGCGAGCTGACGATCACCAGGCTGCGGTCCTGCTCGCCGACGAAGACCAGCTCCGGCGCGCGGGCGGCCGGCGAGTGGGGGAAGACCATCCGCGCGAAGATCTCGCGCTGCTCCGGACCATCGAGGGCGTCCTGCAGGCTGGTCAGGGCCACGAGGTTGGTGGCCGGGACGTCGGGCCGGCGGAACATGGCTTCGAGCAGGGCGTCGAAGGCTTCGCGGATCGGCCCGGAGGCGTCCTGGAAGATGGTCTCGCGGTACAGGTGGTAGCGCACGATCTCGGGCTGCCGGTCCAGCGCGTAGAGATGCAGCATCTCCTCGACCACCTGTTCGCGGGCGGATACGGCGGCACCGGGGTTGGCCTGCGTCCACGCCTCGTAGCGCCTCTCCGCGCCGCGCAGGGCGCAGCTGCGATGGATGCCGGTTTCCAGCTCCCGGCGGCTCTCGTTCAGCCGCGCGGCGAATTCGTCAGCCGGCACGGGCAGGTCGGCGCCGGGAAGCTCGGCCGCCAGCTCGTCGAGGAAGATCTCGGCGTCGCGGCGGCCCAGCGCCTCGACCGCCGCGTCGCAGACCCACGCGGTGTCCAGCAGAGGCTCGGTCCACGGATAGTTGGCGATCGTCTGCAGGTAGAACTCCCGCAGCATCGGCCGCACCAGGCTCAGCGGACCCTCGTAGGGCCGCCATCCGGCCAGCGACAGGATGCGCGATCCCTCGCGGAAGTCGGGCTCGGGGACGGCCACGTTCACCGGCGAAGGGGTGCCGGGGATCAGGCGCCGGCCGCTGTAGAGCCATCCCGAGAAGAAGGTCGCCATGCCCATGACGAACATGCGGCGCCAGTCGGGGGCCCCGGCCGCAGCCGGAGCGATGCCGCGCGAACTGGAGATCTCGCGGGTCTTCTCCCAGACGGTCAGGTCGCTCACGTAGGCCAGCGAGAGCGCGTCGAGATCGGGGCGGAAGCAACCCACCCGCGGCAGCACCGGCGATCCGTAGGGGTGTCCCGAGAGGGCCAGCATCCAATACACCGTCTCGAGGATGCCGCTGCGCTCCTCCAGCATCGCCTCGTGTTCCCAGAGCACCGCCAGCAGGTCGTAATGCTTGCCGCCGACGGTGTTGACCGCGATCCGGTACTGGCGGTGGCGGTGGCGCACGGCCTGCCGCGCGATCCAGATCCCGCCGGCCGGCACGTCCTGCATGTCGAGCAGTTCGCCGTCGAAGGCCAGCAGCACCGACTGCTGCAGGAACGTGGTGCCGATCAGCAGCTTCTCGATCCGCTCCCTCTCCCCGGCCGACAGGTTCTGCTGGCAGAGGATCTTCCCGCGCCAGGCGTCGGCGTCGCGGTGGGCGACGTCGGTCTCGAGCCCGTGCTCGTACCATTCGGCCAGATCCAGGACGAAATTCTCGGCCAGGGCGGCGATCCGCGGATCCCCGGGGTGGACGATCCAGCTGGCCAGCTCCTCGCGGACGGTGCCGTAGTAGGAGGGGCGGAAGCGGGCGAAATCGGCCAGCAGCTTGAAGATGTTCTCGAACTGGTCGCGGGTGGCGTCGTCCGCGGGCCAGGGCAGATGCCGGCGGTAGCTTTCCAGGCGCCGGCGGAAGGCTTGCAGACGGTGCTTCTCCAGGCCGCCGCGCGCGATCTGCTCGATGCTGCTCTCGTTCAGGAAGGTCAGCCCCGATTCCACGAATTTCGGCAGGATCTGGTTGTAGTCGGGCACCGGCTCGTCCAGCAGCAGCACCCGGTAGGCGGCGCAGCGGATCCGTTCCTCGGGATGGCGGGCCAGCGCGTCGAGCCGCCTGCGGATCA
>CAYLMM010000081.1:0-8297 GCA_964384825.1 uncultured Fibrobacteraceae bacterium | reverse complement strand
CCTGCGACCGCCGGATTAGAAGTCCGGTGCTCTATCCAGCTGAGCTACAGGCGCGTCCCGCCGATGCGTTCCGCCGCCTTGCCGGCGCGGAACGGTATAATGGGCCAACACCTCGACCATGTCAAGGTACGGCCGATCAACGGCGAGTGGTCGGGGCGACTGGATTCGAACCAGCGACTCCCTGCTCCCAAAGCAGGTGCGCTACCGGACTGCGCCACGCCCCGACCGGGCTTCAAGCGGGGATGCCGCCGGCGATCCCGTCGTCCCGGACCGGTCCCGTCTCGGCATCCTCCCGCGCAAGGGATGAGCCCCGGCCGTAGAACCGGCGATCAGGGCCTCCCGAAAGCATTTACGTCATCGCCATCAATAGGGGCGCCCGCCGCGGGTGTCAACCCGGGTTCACTCCGCCAGGGCGTAGCACTCCCTGACGGCGGCGAAGAGCTTGCCCAGGGCGCGTCCCCGGTGGCTCAGGGCGTTCTTCTCTTCGGATTCCATCTCGGCCAGCGAACGGTCCGATCCGTCGGGGCGGAAGACCGGATCGTAGCCGAAGCCGCGACGGCCGACGGCCTCGTGCGCGATCTCGCCCCAGAGCCGTCCCTCGGCCGAGATCTCGGCCCAGATGGGGGCCCAGACGCCGCGTCCGGGAGCATCGGCGGGCAGGCCCGAAGGCGCGACCCGCGTGGGCGGAGCGGCGGTCGGGCCGTCGGCGACGGCCCAGATCCGGGGATCGGGCAGACGGATCGCTCCGGACGGCGCATCGTGCGGCCTGCCGCCGTGGCTCAGGGAAGCCGACAGCCGGTCCCCGGCCGCGATCACGCGATCGATGTCCACCCCCGGCACCGGATTGGTGTCCCGGCCGCGTCCGACGTATTCGGCCCAGACCGCGCGGCGGTCGATCAGCTCCGACCAGAAGGCGTCCTCGGCGGCGGGATCCTTGATGTGGATGTCGCGCGCGAAAGGGTTGTGCAGCCGGCGGGCGCTCGCGTCGCCCTCGACGAAGGGGCCGCGGACGATGTCGGCGGGACGGGGATCGGCCCACGCCACCGCCGAGACGAAGCAGGCCTGGCGCCAGCCGTCGGGCACGTCGCGCATCAGGTCGAGCAGCAGGCGGCTGTTGTCGTCGTAGGAGCATTCCGGTCCGGCGAAGCGGGCGGCGAAGATGTCGGGCAGACCGCCGAGCGCCGCCACCCGCAGCGAGGTGTCGTCGGCGACCGCGATCTCGCCGGTGTAGGCGGCCGTCACCAGGGCCTTGCGCGAGGCGTTCCCGCGGACGGTCGTGCCGTCCTCGATCACCTCGGGCATGCCGGGCCAGTCCGACACCGGGCGCACCCGGAAGGGCGTCCCGGCGCAGATCTCCTCCAACTCGTTCAGCTTGTGCGGATTGCGGCTCGCCAGCACGATCACGCGATCACCGTGGTCCACGTTCCACCTCCGTAGCGCGGTCAGGTCGACAGCACCTTGCGCTGCAGTTCGCTCCGCCTGCCGATCCCCTGCTCGGCCAGCTCGAGCATCTTGTCCAGATCCTCGCGGGAGAAAGGCTTCTTCTCGGCGGTGCCCTGGATCTCGATCAGGCCCCCGCCCTCGGCCATGATGATGTTCATGTCGGTCGCGGCCCGGCTGTCCTCGGCGTAGTCCAGATCGACCAGCACGCCGCCGTCGACGATCCCCAGGCTCAGCGCGCCCACCAGCCCGCTCATCGGATGGCGGCGCAGGTTCAGGCGCTTCAGGGCGTCGTAGAGGGCGACCGAGGCGCCGTTGATCGAGGCGCAGCGGGTGCCGCCGTCGGCCCGGATCACGTCGCAGTCCAGGGTCACGGTCAATTCGCCGAGCGAGCCCAGGTCGGTCACCGAGCGCAGGCTGCGACCGATCAGCCGCTGGATCTCCATGGTGCGTCCGCCCTGCCCGCCGACGGCGGCCTCGCGGCGCATGCGCTCGTCGGTGGCCCGCGGCAGCATGCCGTACTCGCCGGTCACCCAGCCGCGGCCGGTGCCCCGCATCCAGCCGGGAACGCCGTTGCTGATCGAGGCGGTGCAGATCACCCGGGTGTCGCCCATCTCCACCAGCACCGAGCCTTCGGCCTGGGGCAGGTAGTCGCGGGTCATGCTCACCGGGCGCAGCTGGTGCGGCTGACGGTCGTTGGCGCGTCGGGTCACTTCTGTTCCTCTCGGGTCGGAGCGGCGCGGACTTCGCGCTCGTCCAGGTTCACGGTTTCGACGGCGGAGATCGTGCGGCCCAGGAAGCGCTCGCCGATCTCCTTGAACTTCCACGGCAGATCGCTCAGCCAGAACGAGAGCCGGCCGGCCGGAGCGTCGGCCGGTCGCAGCAGATCGTCGGCGGCCAGCCGGGCGGCGGCTGCGTCGGCCAGGGCTTCGGCCGAATCGACCAGCGCGACATCCGGGCCGGCGACGTCGGCGATCACCGTCTTGAGCAAGGGATAGTGGGTGCAGCCGAGGATCAGGGTGTCGATCCGGTCGGCCAGCATCGGAGCCAGGTATTCCTCGACCACGATCCGGGTCACCCGATGGTCGATCATCCCCTCCTCGGCCAGGGGCACCAGCAGCGGCGTCTCGGCCACGCGCACGCGCCGTTCGCCGATCGCCGCGGCCAGACCCGCCTGGTAACGGCCGCTGGTGATGGTGCCGCGCGTCGCGATCACGCCCACCGGACCGCCGCGGGTGCGCCGCAGGGCCGTCTCGACGCCGGGGCGGATCACTCCCAGCACCGGCACCGGCACCACGTCGTGCAGATAGTCCAGGGCGAAGGCCGAAGCGGTGTTGCAGGCCACCACGACCATCTTCACGCCCAGCGAGCAGAGGAATTCGGCGTCCTGGCGCGCGAAGATGCGCACCGTGCGGCCGCCCTTCGAGCCGTAGGGCACGCGGGCGGTGTCGCCGAAGTAGACCAGGTCCTCGGCGGGCAGACGCTCCTGCAGGGCGCGCAGGACCGTCAGACCGCCCAGGCCGGAATCGAAGACGCCGATCGGACCCACTCAGCGCCACCTCCGCAGCTCGAACGGGCGATCCATGCCGATGTGGCCCGCCAGCGTTTCCACCTGGGCTCCGTCGACCAGCAGGATGCAGGTCTCGATCTCGGGGAAGTTCAAACCGATGGTGCCGAGGATCGACGCCAGCGTGGCCTGTTCCGAGGCCGAGCCGCCGGGATGGGCTGTCACCAGCTCGCGGCTGAAATCGATGACCGCCTGCCGCGAATCGGCATCGTGGAAGGCCGAGAGGACGCGCGTCCCGGGCGGAAGCGCGCTCACGCCCGAACCGCCGCTCGGACCTTCGATCAGGGCGTTGACCACAGCCAGCAGATCCTCGTCGATGCGGCCGCGGCTCGGCAGCTGGCGCTCCTCGGTGATCTCGCGCGTGGCGTCGCGGTTGGGAAAGACCAGGACCACGCCGCGGGTGCCGCTGAGCTCCTCGGGGCCGGCGTCGACCGCCAACAGCGAGCTTTCCTCGCCCGGCGCGCGGCTCAGATGCCAGAGCATCCCGGCCACAAGCAGAGCCAGGCCGCCGAGGATGCCGAGCAGGGCGATCCAGAACCCGCGCCCGGAGCGGGAGGCGGAAGCGGTGCGGCGTCGTTCGCCATCGGATCGGGTCATCGCTCCTCCTCCTCGGCGACGGTTCCCTCGTACCGCTCGCGGAAGGTCAGCAGGGCTTCGGCCATGGCCTCGGCCAGCCGGCGTCGGTAGTTCTTGTCGTTCAGCTTGCGTTCCTCGTCGCGGTTCGAAAGGAATCCCATCTCGACCAGCACCGCGGGCATGTCGACGCTGCGCAGCACCCGGTAGCCGCCCCGGCGCACGCCGCGGTCGAAGGCCCCGGTGCGGGCGACCAGCGCCGCCTGCAGGATCTCGGCCAGATCGCTGCTGCGGGCCAGATGCCTTTCCTGCACCTGCTCCCAGGGTAGGAAAAGACCGGGCTCTTCACCCTCGGGGAACCCGCCGGCGGGATCCAGGAAGTAGGTCTCGATGCCGCGGGCCTCGCCGTTGAACCAGCCGTTGGCGTGGATGGAGACGAAGATGTCGCCGCCGGCCCGGTTGGCCGCCTCGGCCCGCTCGTCCAGCCCGATCAGACGGTCCTGCTCGCGGGTCAGGACCACCCGCAGACCCTTCTTCTCGAGGATCTTCTCGAGTTCCCGGGCCACCTTCAGGTTGATCTCCTTCTCCAGCGTGCCGTCCGGTCCGACGCGGCCCGGCTCGCCCCCGCCGTGACCGGGATCCAGGACCACCGTCCGCACGCGGACCGGCAGGGTCACGTCGCGCGGGGCCTCGGAAGCGGCCATGTTCACGTGGCCGTGGGGCTGGGGATCGGGCAGCGCACCGCCGACGTTCTCCTCGAGCGCCAGCACGATCTCGCGGCCGCCCGCGGCGGAGTAGGTGCGGAAGCTGCCGACCAGATCGCTGATCCGCACGTAGACCTTGGCGTGATCGGAATACTGCCGCGCCTCGACGCCCCGCACCAGGCCCCGGGAGCGGCCGAAGGTCAGGGCCCCGCGATCGACCTCGCCTCCGTAGATCTTAAGCACGATCAGGTCGCGGCGCCGGGTGTCGGCCCGCCAGCCCAGCGGCTCGGTGCAGCTCAGGCGCACCAGCGTCGAGCGGGTCTGGGTCGAGATCCTCAGGCCGGTGACGTTGAACTCGCTGCTGCCGACGGTCAGCTCCCGCTCGGCCGGATCCCAGGCGACCATCTCGCCCACCGTCGGCCCCATGACCGAAAGCATGAACTCGACCGGCAGCCAGAGATCGCCGTCGACCGCCAGCGGCGGCGTGCGCAGCAGCATGGCGCGGCCGTCCATGTCGATCAGACGGCTGCCCGCGGTCAGGCGGAAGGTGTTGCCGCGGGCGCGGACTGTCAGCCGGCGCAGGCTCTCCTGCCAATAGCGTCCGGCGCGGAAGATGGTGGCCATGGCGCTCGAGGGCAGATAGACCTCGGTGGATCCGGCCAGCAGGCGCCGGCCGGGAACCCCGAAACCGTCGCGCAGGCCGTGGAATCCGATCGTCACCTCGATCTGCGGCGCGCCGGGATCCAGGCGCGGCTCGGCCTCGGGAATCTCGCCCCGGGCCGCCAGGGCCGGCGCCGCCGGCGACAGCACGGCCGCAAGAGCGACCAGCATCGCGCAAACCGCGAGCCACCTGTGCGTAACGTCGATCGGACGGCGTGCCATGATCTCCCCAGGGTGTCGGGACCGGCCTCAGCGGCGGCGGCCCAGTTCCTTCCGGATACGCATATCGACATCGCGCTTGGCCTTGGCATGGCGCTTGTCGTGCAGCTTCTTCCCTCGGCCCAGGCCGATCTCCACCTTCGCCAGCCCGTGCGTGAAGTAGACCTTCAGCGGCACCAGCGTCAGGCCCTGTTCCACCAGCCGCGGCCGCAGCTTGCGGATCTCACGGCGCGTGAGCAGCAGTTTGCGGCGCCGGAAGGGCTCGTGATTCATGATGTTGCCCTGCTCGTAGGGCCCGATGTGCATCTTGCAGAGCCAGGCCTCGCCGCTGCGGATCTCGGCGTAGGCGTCGCCCAGGTTGCACTTGCCGGCGCGCAGCGACTTGACCTCGGTCCCCTGCAGCACGAGCCCGGCCTCCCAACGGTCGAGAATCTCGTACTCGTGGAAGGCCTTGCGATTCTTGGCGACGATCTTGATGCCGGACTCGCCGGCGGGCGAACCCATCAGAAGGCTCCCATCGATTCTATCATATCAGCATGTTGCTGCGGACCGGGCTTGCGAAACTAGCACCTCGGCGATCCTGAAACAAGAGGCGGAAGTATCGAAAGGCGGGTTGACAGGCCCGGAACCAACAACTAGATTGATCGCCCGCGGAGCGAGGGGCCATCGGCCCATGACTACGCGGACACGGTGCGTGCCCGGATGGCGGAATTGGTAGACGCGCTACGTTCAGGTCGTAGTGAGGTTTATCCTCGTGGGAGTTCGAGTCTCCCTCCGGGCACCACAAGAATTCGGCGACCCTTCGGGGTCGCCCTTTTTTTGCCCGGCGACCGGCCGGATCAAGGCGCCTCCCCTGCGAAATCCTCCAGGAACCGCCGGCCGGCGCGATCGGCGCCGCCGGTGCGGACCACGCCCGCCATCGCCGGATCCGGCGCGACCCCGGCCAGCGCCAGCAGCGTCGGCGCCAGGTCCTCGAGCCGCATCCGCTCGATCGCGGCCCCGGCCTCGTGCCGCGGGGTCCGCATCACCAGCCAGCCTTCCGGCCGCTGCGCCCCCGGGCCGGCGTCCCAGACATCCCCGGCCGGCACCGGGCCGCGCCACCCGAAGGCCGAGACCACCACCGCCGGCGTCCCGGCGGGCAGCCCGGCCAGCGTCTCGCCTATCAGATCGTCCACGAACTCGTAGTACCGCTCGACGACCTGGCCCAGGGCCGCCCTCTGCTCGGGCGTGACCGACCAGGGCCCCGGCCGGCCGGTGTAACGCCAGAAATTGCGCGAGATCTCGCCCAGCCCCCGGTAGCGCACCGTGAACAGATCGCATTCCCGCCGCGCGGCCAGCCGCCGGGCGGTGTCCAGGGTCGTCAGATCGTCGGCGTAGATGGCCGCCAGCATGTTCCGCTCCGAGGTGATGATGCTCTCGGGCACCTTCGCCGCCGCTTCGGGATCGATGAAGCGGGCCAGTTCGTCGGGCGGGAAATCGGATTTGCCCACGTGCAGGGCCGACAGCTCCTCGGCCAGGGAATCGGGACGCACCGCGGGCGTGGGCAGATGATCGCGCCGCGGAGAGTAGGGCAGGTATTCGCCCACCATCACCCCGCCGGGCAGGTCGCGCAGCTCGCCGGGCCAGCCGACGACCACCGTCCGCAGCCCCGCAGCTGCGGCCGTCTCCCAGAAGGGGGTCATTCCCGGCACCTTCACCGCCCGGCCGCCCATCCGCCGGTAGCCGGGAGCCTTGGCGGCCGGATGCCCTGCGGCGGCGACAGACCACAGGGCGTCGGGGCGCCGCTGCGGATCCGGCCCCCGCACCGGCCCGCAAACCCCCTCGGCGATCAGTTGCGCCAGATGGGGCAGGCGGCCGGCTTCGATCAACGGCTCCATCCATTCGGAATCCAGGGCGTCGACCGCGATGATCGCCAGGCGGGGACCTTCGGCGGGGGTTTCGGCCCGGCGTCCGCAGCCCGCGGCGCAGGCCAGCAGAACGCAGAAGGCCGCGACCGCGACCGGAGCCAGACCTCGGATCCTGATTCGAAACACCGTTTTCCTCCTCGATCAGGACTAAGGCTCTCGCCCGGGGGGGCCGATAAGAAACAGCGGGCCGGGGCGCCGTGAAGCCGGCCCGCGCGTCATCTCCGGGAGCTAGCCATGCGCTGGATCGAAATCGACATCCGCGACCGTCGACTGCCGCCGCGGGCGACCGCCTGCTGCGAACAGGCCGCGCTGCAGCTCGCGATGCTGGAAGACGGACGTCTGCGCCACGGCCTGAACGATCCGACACTGGAACATTCGGCCGCGGCGATCGGCCAGCTGCTGTTCCGGGCCGTCACCGAAATCGACCGCAACGCCTTCGCCGCCGACCGCGGCGCCGCGGGCCCCCGGGAGCCGTCCTGGCCGGGATCGGCCCATCCCCCCTTCGGATACCACCTGATCCTGCCGGCGGCCCTGCTGGGCCTGCCCTGGAACTGGCTGCACAACGGGCTGCGCTTCCTGATCGAGGACGGCCCGATCAGCGTCGCTCCGACCGGCCTCGGCGGCCCGGAAGAGCCCGAGGCTCCGTCGGCTTGGCGCCGCCGCCGCGACGACGTGATGCTGGCCCGCGAAGCCCTGGGCCCGGAAACCCTGGCCGCGGCGATCGGTCGTCTGCGGCCCGCGGACTGCGCCGAACCCGAGATCCTGTTTCTGGCCGGCGGCGGGCGCGCCCGTCCTCCGGTCGGCGGCAAGGAAGAGGCCAAACGTGTCCGCGATGCGCTCGAGACCATAGCCTCGGGCCCGTTGCTGGCCCGGCTCGCGATGCCCGATCGCGACCCGGCTCCCGGCGAACTGATCCGGCGGATCGCCCGTTACCAGGGGATCCACTACGCCGGCCGCACGGCGTCGCCGACTCCCGGCGGCTTCGGGGTTCCGCCGCGTCCCGAGGGACGCCATCGGGCCCTGACCGGGGACCTGGCCGTCGCCGAGCCGACCCTGGATCCCGACGCCGCGACCGCGGCCGCAGCCGCCGGCCAGACCGGAAGCGCCGGCGCGCGGGCCGAGGTGGCCTCGCTGCTGGCCGATGTCGCCGCCCCGCCCCGCCGCCGCGCGGCCCGCCGCGGGGAAGGACGCCGGGCGGATCCGCTGGAGGCGGCCTCGTGGCTGCTC
>CAYLMM010000080.1:0-8310 GCA_964384825.1 uncultured Fibrobacteraceae bacterium | reverse complement strand
CGGGGAGTACCTGATCCTGGTCGGTGCGAACGGCAGCCTGACGGGCGGGGAGCAGGCCTACTCGCTGGCGACCACCGGAGCGGTGGTGCGGGGCGTCGCGCCGGCGGCGGCGAACGTCGAAACGCGCCAGATCCGGGATGGATCGGGGATGGTGGAGATCCTCTTCGATATCGTGGATCCCGACAGCCCGGACGTCGACGTCGTGGTCGAGGCCTCGGCCGACGGCGGAGCGACATGGGACCTGCCGATCTCGAACGTGACCGGCGATGTGGGGCCGGATGTCGCGGTGGGCGCCGGCAAGATGATCCTCTGGGATTTCGCGGCCGACAACCCCGGCGTCCACGGCTGCGCCTTCGTGGTCCGGATCATCGTCGACGACGGATCCTGACGGGAAGTTTCCGGCGGGCGGCTAATCCTCGAAGGAGATGTCGTCGGCCAGCTCGTTTACGTCGTCCTGCCGGTAGGGGAAGTGCTCGCGGAGCTTCTCGCCGATCCGGCCGATCCCCTCGCAGACTCCCTCTCCGAATTCGCCGGCCGCGAACCGCTCGGTCATCCCCTCGACGACATCGCGCCAGAAGCCGTCGCCGACCCGCTGGTGCAGATTCTCGTCGCCGACCACCGCGAACCGGCGCGAACGCACGGCCAGATAGACCAGCACGCCGTTGCGGGCCTCGGTGGCGTGCATTCCCAGCGAGGCGAAGACCTCGCGGGCGCGCGCGTAGGCGTCGCCTTCGGCCGGGGGCCCGGCCGGCACGTCGCGCTCGAGATGGATGCGGATCTCGCCGCTGGTCCGCAACTCGGCGGCGCCGATCGCGGCGACGATCCGCCGCTGTTCGTCGCGGTCGAAGAACCGCCGGGGAGTGTCGCTGCGTTTCTTGTCGCCCATCACCAACCTCCGCTCGCGCCGCCGCCGCCCGAAAAACCGCCGCCGCCGGAAAATCCGCCGCCGCCGCCGAATCCGCCGCCGCCGAAACCGCCGCCGCCGCGCGGCCGGCCGCCGCCGATCGCCGACATCAGAAGCAGCGGGCCGAGCCAGCGGCTGCGGCCCAGGCGCCCGCCGAAGAACATCAGCAGCAGGATCAGGGGAATCGAGAGGCCCCGCCCGCGCGACGAAGAACTGCGGGAAGGGCTCTGGCCGGCCATGCCCCGGGCCAGCGGATCGTCGGGGGTGGCGAGCTTGGCCACGCCCACGATCACCGAGGCGATCCGCGCCGCGGGCCTGTCCCGCGGGATCTCGGTCATCTCGCGCAGCAGGCGGCTGGCGCGCACGTCGGGAATCGTCTCCTCGAGGCCGTAGCTCACCTCCAGGCGCGATCGTCCCTGTTCGGGAAAGAGCGCCAGCATGACCCCGCGCTGGGTCCGTTCGTCGCCGACGCCCCAGGCCTGGAACAGCCGGTTCACGTAATCGGCGACGTCTCCCTCGAAGGAGGGCAGCACCGTGACGACGAACTGGATGCCGGTGCGGCGTTCGTAGTTCTCCAGCGCCCGGGCCAGGACGTCGGCGTCGTGCGAGGAGACCAGCCCCATCTCGTCGTGGTAATGACGGGGCGGGGCGGGCGGCAGGTCGGCCGCCGCGAAGGCGGCCGACGATGCGGCCAGAGCGACGATCAGCAGGATCGCCGCGGGCAAGGCTTTCGGGATTCGGGGCATTCTGCTCTCCGTCGTGTCCATGGTTTCCGGCGTCTGGCCGCCGGGGCGTTTGATGTTCGCGGTCCGGACTCGCCCGGGATCAGAATTCGACCTCGGGAGCCTTCTCGGCGCCGCCCTCGGCCTGGAAATAGGCCTTGGCGTCGAATCCGAACATCCCGGCCACCATGTTCGACGGGAAGCGCCGGATCACCGTGTTGTAGGAGCGGACGGCGTCGTTGAAGAAGCGCCGTTCGACCGCGATCCGGTTCTCGGTGCCTTCGAGCTGGGCCTGCAGATCCAGGAAGTTCTGGTTCGCCTTGAGGTCGGGATAGCGTTCGACCACCACCATCAGCCGGGACAGGGCGGAGCCCAGCTGGTCCTGGGCGGCCTGGAAACGTTGCAGCATCTGCGGGTCGGCCAGCGATTCCGGCGAGATCTCGGCCTGGATCGACGTGGCCTCGGCGCGGGCCTTGACGACCGCCTCGAGAGTCTCGCGCTCGTGCTCGGCGTAGCCCTTGACCGTCGCGACCAGGTTCGGTACCAGGTCGGCCCGGCGCTGGTACACGTTCTCGACGTTGCCCCACTGGCCGTCGACGCTTTCCTGCAGCGACACCATCGTGTTGTAGCGGCCGGTGAAGACGGCGAAGACAAGGACGATGACGGCCAGGACGCCGATCAGAATCACGGTTCCCCGTTTCATATGAACCTCCGTGGTCTGCGGCGCGTTCGCGCCGGGTCATTCCGATTCCGGGACCATCCGGAAAGTATCGCCCGGTTGGACGGCGTCCGCCACGTCCATTCCAGAGACGACCTTTCCGATCACTGTGTAGCGGCCGTTCAGATGCGGCTGCGGCGAGAGCGTGATGAAGAACTGGCTGCCGCCGGTGTCCTTGCCCGAATGCGCGATCCCGACGGCTCCGCGCTCGTAGGGAATGCGGCTCCATTCGCTGCGGATCGTGAATCCCGGGCCGCCCCAGCCGTCCCCGCGCGGGTCGCCGCCCTGGACGACGAAGTCCGGCACGACCCTGTGGAAGACGCCCTCATCGTAATAACCGTCTTCGGCCAGGGCCAGCACGGTCGCCGCGGCGTTCGGCGCCGCCCGTCCGTCCAGGGCGATGACCAGTGTTCCGCGCCGGGTCTCGCAGCGCAGCCGCGGGGCGTCGAAGGGCAGCGCCAGCGGAGGCTGCTCGGGCGACCGGACGTGCGCCGGCAGGGTGGCGCGCAGGCTGGCCTCGCTCGGCACCAGCCGGTCGGGCAGCAGGTTACCGTCCAGCGCCGTGCGGCGCGCGGCCAGGCGCAGCCGCAGCCGGGGAGAGTCGAAGCCCGATTCCAGGCAGGCGACGATCCGGCGCTGCAGATCAGGACCGATCTGCGGGACGGTCTGCCCTTGCGGCGGAGAGAAGAACGTCTTCAGGCTCTCCAGGACGGCGATGTGGACATCGACCGCGCCGGGACCGCAGGCCTCTTCCCATGCGCGGCACAGGGCGATCAGCGAGGCGGTGCCGCGGATCTCGCCCAGCAGCCCGGCGGCGTTGGCCACGACCGTGAAGTCGGTATTGGCGGAGGCGGTGACCAGGGCCCTCTCGGCGGCGTTGCGGGCCCGCACGATCTCGGCCGGCGGCAGGTCGGAGCTCCGGAAACGGCGCAGGGCGGCCGCGATGCCGGTCAGGGCCGCGGCGTGGACCTCCGGAGGCGTGCCCGGATGCAGGGTGCCGATCCGGGCGACCAACTGCCGGGGCGAGAGGCAATGGGCGCCGAGGCCGCGCCAGAGGGCGGCCCTGACCGGCAGGCTCCTGTCGGCGGAGAGGACGGGCCAGGCCGCGTCGTGGCAGGCGCCGCTCCCGCGCAAGGCGCAGAGAGCCGCCGCGGCTTCGGCCCTGACGTGGGCCGGCGGGATGTCGGATCGCGGTCCGGGCTCTCCGCCGCCGGCGGCCGGATCCATCCGGGCGGGCAGCAGATCGCGGACCGCGCGCAGAAGCTGGATCCGCCAGACCGGCAGCAAACTCTCGCGACGTGCAGATTCGGGAACCGCGGGGAGGTCGCCCACCGCGGCGGCGATCGCGCGCAGGGCGGTGCGCGAGACCCCGGTGTCGGGATCGTGGGACAGGGCGGCGAGCAGGGAGCCGCAGCGGCCGGCGATCGATCCGGGGCCGGCGTCGTCCGGAGCCGCGGCGAAGGCGGGACCGGCCAGGCGTCCCAGGGCTCCGGCGGCCGCGATCCGGTCCCTGATCCGCGCGGGACGACGCTGGAGCGCCCTGTCCTCGCCGAATTCGAGGATCGTCCGCAGGGCCGTCGCGCCACCCAGACGGCCCAGGGCGCGGCAGGCGTGCACCCGCACCTGGACGTTCCGGTGTTTTGCGAAGGGAGCGATATCCGCGGCCAGGGTGGAGTCGGCGGACCGCTCGGCGCAGCGCAGCACGCGCCAGATCACCTCGGTGTCGGCGCGGACCAGCCCGCTGCGGATCGTGGCGCCCAGCAGTTGCGGGTCGATGTCATCCGCCCGGTCCCGCAGGGCGTTCCAGGCGGCGGCGGCTTCGCGCTCGGATCCGTGCAGCGCCGGCTCGATCAAGGCCTGGCCGTCGTGCGGCAGCCGGGCCAGGGATTCCAGCACGGCCAGCCTGACTCCGGCGTGGCCTTCGGCCATGGCGTCGATCAGGGACGGGACGGCGGCCGGATCGCCCAGGCGTCCCAGGGCGGTGGCGGCGGCCTCGCGCACGGCGTCGCTGCGGTCCTCGAGGCCGTCCAGCAGGCCGGGCAAAGCTTCGCTGCGGCCGATCAGGCCCGCCGCCCGCATGGCGGCGCGGCGCAGGTGGGCGTCGGGCCCGTACATCAGGGCGTCGAGGGAATCGGGATCGGCCGCGCGGCGATCCTCCCAGCGGGCGAGGGCCCGCAGGGAGTCCGCGCGGTCGGCGTCCGCGGAGCAGCCCGCGAACAACAGCGGGATCGCAACGGCGCAGAGGGCCAACAGCGAGGCCGGGACGAGGGATCCGGAAAAGCGGGGCGCCATGGTTTCCTCCGATTCGATCGAGTGGCGGGGCCGATCCAGCAGAACCCTACACCGACCTGACCGAGGTGTCCACGGCGGGCCGGGGGCGCGCCTCCGGCCGCGGTCGCGAATATCGGATCGTCGCCGCCTTTGACCGCCCGGCCGTCGGTTGCTACCATGCCTGCAATCGTATCGGTGCATCCGGCGTTTTCCGGCCGCATCGCCGCCCCTCGGAAGGAGTTCGCGGATGAAGGTCGCCGTTTTCGGTGCCACCGGCCTGGTCGGCCGGACCATGCTGGCCCAGCTCGAGAGCAGGTCCTGGGTCGAATCGGAACCCGTGGCGCTGGCCAGTTCCCGCTCCGCGGGCCTGCGCCTGCCCTTCAGGGGAGGGGAGATCATCTGCCGCGAGGTCTCCGACGGGGCCTTCGCGGGCGTGGACGTTGCGCTGTTCAGCGCCGGCGGCCGGCGCAGCCTCGACCGGGCTCCCGCAGCGGTGGCGCAGGGCGCGGTGGTCATCGACAATTCCTCGGCTTGGCGGATGGATCCCGAAGTTCCGCTGGTCGTGCCCGAGATCAACGGCGATCTGCTGGGCCCGGGACCGGGGATCATCGCCAACCCCAACTGCTCGACCATCCAGATCGCGATGGCCCTGGCTCCGCTGCACGAGGCCTTCGGGCTGAAGGGCGCCCACGTGACGACCCTGCAGTCGGTTTCCGGCGCGGGGGAGAGCGGGCGCAAGACCCTGGCCGACGAGCTGCGATCGGCCGGCGCGGCGATCGGCGACGGCGGCGCTCCGGCGATCCCTGCCGCCGGCGCCGGACCCTTCCCGCGGGCGATCGCCTTCAACGCGGTGCCCGAGATCGGCGTCGCCCTCCCTGACGGTTCCTTCGAGGAAGAGGACAAGGTGGTGCGCGAGCTGAGGAAGATCCTGCGCCTGCCCGATCTGGCGGTGACCTGCCTGGCGACCCGGGTGCCTTCCTGGAACGGCCACGGCGCCGCGGTGCGCGCGGTCTTCGATCGTCCGGCCGACCTGCGCGAGGCCGCCGCGGCGCTGCGGGAGTTCCCCGGCGTCGAGACCGCCGACGGCCCGCACGGATATCTGACCCCGGCCGAGATCTCGGGCTCGGGCGCGGTGCACGTCGGGCGCCTGCGGGCCGAACCCGGACGTCCCGATGTCCTGCTGATGTGGGTCGTGGCGGACAACCTGCTCAAGGGGGCGGCGCTCAACGCCGTGCAGATCGCCGATCGGATCGCCGGCGCCGCGTCCGGAGGCGGCGTTTCATGAAACGCCGGGTCCGCATCGATCTGGCCTACGACGGGGCCGGATTCCACGGCTGGCAGGTGCAGCCGGGAGGGCTGCGGACCGTCCAGTCCGAGCTCAGCCGCATGCTCGGCCGCCTGCTCGACCGCAGGATCCTGCCGACCGGGGCCGGCCGCACCGACGCCGGAGTCCACGCCCGCGGGCAGGTCTGCCACGTCGGGGGGCTCGGCGACGACGAGGCCGAGCGCCTGATGCGCGCCCTGCCGGGCATGGCGCCCGACGACATCGAGATCATCGCCGTGCGCCTGGTGTCGCCGAGCTTCAATTCCCGATTTTCGGCGCAGTGGCGGCGATATTCCTATCGGATCTCCCGGCGGCGCGACATATTCCGGCGCAACCGGCAGTGGTTCGTGCCGCGCGGCCTCGACCGCGAGGCGATGGACGAGGCCGCGGCCCATTTCCTCGGCGCGCGCGATTGCGCCAGCCTCTGCAAGACCCGGTCGCTGCGCGAGAACAACGTCTGCGACGTCGATCTGTGCCGCTTTGACTGGGATGGGGATTCCGGTATCTTCCAGGTGCGCTCCGACCGTTTCCTGCACCACATGGTGCGCACGATGGTCGGCACCCTGGTCGAGGTGGGGCGCGGCACGCGCTCGCCCGACGACGTTCCCGATCTGCTGGCGGCCTGCGACCGCAGCCGCGCCGGCAAGATGGCGCCTCCGCAGGGCCTGTGCCTCGAGGAGGTCGGCTACCCCGAACGACTGCTCGATCCGGACTACGACGGTCCGGGCGTTTCACCGGGCCCCGGGCCCAAGGAGGATGCATGAAGTTCTTCATCGACACCGCGAACCTCGACGAGATCCGCGATGCCATGGCCATGGGCGTCCTGGACGGCGTGACCACCAATCCCAGCCTGCTCGCCCGCGAGGGCCGCAAGGACACCGACGCCCTGCTGAAGGAGATCTGCGACATCGTGCAGGGTCCGGTCAGCGGCGAGGTCACCGCCCTGGACGCGCCCGGGATGATCGCCGAGGGCAAGCGCCTGGTCGGGCTGAGCGAGCATATCGTGGTGAAGATCCCGACCACGATCGAGGGACTGAAGGCCACACGCGCGCTGGCCGGCGAGGGGATCGCGGTCAACGCCACGCTGTGCTTCTCGTCGTCGCAGGCGCTGCTGATGGCCAAGGCCGGCGCGGCCTACATCTCGCCCTTCGTGGGCCGCCTCGACGACATCAGCGAGGACGGCATGCAGCTGATCGAGGACATCGTCGAGATCTACGGGAACTACGACTACCCGACCGAGGTTCTGGTAGCCAGCGTCCGTCATCCGCAGCACGTGGTGCAGGCGGCGCTGATGGGGGCCGACGTGGCCACCATCCCCCACAAGGTGATCAAGCAGCTGGTCGCCCATCCGCTGACCGACAAGGGTCTGGACGCGTTCATGGCGGACTGGCGCAAGCTGCAGGGCTGAAGCCGCGGCCTGCCGCGGGTCGCGCAGCGGGAGGATAGCTGATGTCGTTGAACAGGACGCCCACCTGGACGGGCATCGTCATCGGTCTGCTCTTCGGGATGCTGGTCGGAACGGGATGGTACATCCTGCGCGGCCCGCAGGACGAGGACGGCCCCCGGGCCGCGACGACCGCGGCCGCGGTCGCGGATCCGTCGCCCTTTGCCGGCGGGGATTCCGGCCGCGCCGATCCGCGGGACGCGGCCGGGGCCGACGACCCGGCGCGGGTCGATACGCTCGCGGCCGGCCGACCGGACATCTCGACCGGGCGCCGCAACGCCATCGTCCTGGCGACCGAAAGGGTCGCGCCGGCGGTGGTCAGCATCAACGTCGTTCAGCACCGCACAGTCACCCGCTCGCTCGCGCCGCGCGGCTGGGAGTTCTGGGACCGCTTCTATCCGGGCCTCTTTCCCCAGCGGCAGTTCCGGCAGGACGTCTCGAGCCTGGGCTCGGGCGTCATCGTTTCGGCCGACGGCTACGTCGTGACCAACACCCACGTGGTCGAGGGGGGCGACGAGGTCGTGGTGACCCTGAACGACGGGCGCAGCTTCCCCGCCGATGTCCTCGAGACGGTTTCGAACTGGGACCTGGCGCTGCTGAAGATCGAAGGCGAGGGCCTGCCCCACGCCAGCATGGCCGACTCCAGCGAGGATCTGCTGATCGGGGAGTGGGCCATCGCCATCGGCTCGCCCTTCGGCTATCTGCTGGCCGACACCCAGCCCACGGTCACCGTCGGGGTGATCAGCGCCCTGAACCGCGACATCAAGCAGTCCAGCGGCGGGCGCGAGTACCTGGGGATGATCCAGACCGACGCCGCCATCAACCCGGGCAACTCGGGCGGACCGCTGGTCAACGGCCTGGGCGAGGTCGTGGGCATCAACACCTTCATCTTCACCGAGAGCGGCGGCAGCATCGGCCTGGGCTTCG
>CAYLMM010000079.1:0-8410 GCA_964384825.1 uncultured Fibrobacteraceae bacterium | reverse complement strand
GTCGACTGGTACGTCTATTCGACCTACAAGGTCTACGGCCCGCACATGGCCGTGCTCTACGGCAAGCGCGAGGCCCTCGCCGAGCTCACCGGACCGAACCACTTCTTCGTCCCGGACGACGACCTGCCCTACAAGTTCGAGCCCGGCGGCGCGAACCACGAAGGCTGCGCGGGATTGCTGGGACTGGGCGAATACCTCAATTTCCTGACCGGCAGGGAGCCGACCGCGCCCTGCGGCCGCGATGTCGTCGAGGAGGCCTTCGCCCGGATGCGGGCCTGGGAAGATCCGCTGACCGACCGTCTGCTGGCCTACCTGAACGGCCGCGACGACGTCCGCATCATCGGCCCGGCCGACGGCGGGCCGGACCGCGTCGGCACCGTCAGCTTCATCCACGACCGCGAATCGTCCCGCGGGATCGTCGAGCGGATCGATCCGACGGGCGTGGCCATCCGTCACGGCCACATGTACGCCTGGCACCTCTGCGACGCGCTGGGAATGGATGTGGAGGACGGCGTGGTCCGGGTGAGCTTCGTGCACTACAACACGCCGGCCGAGATCGACCGGCTGATCGGGATTTTCAATCAGGTTCTGTGACGATTTTCAGTTAACGGATGCTCCGGGAAAGCTCATAAATTCATAGTTTTTTTGTATGCGAATGAAAATCCGCATTGCCAACATGTAAATTTTCAATGGATTACGTGAATCTGGAATCTATTGCCGTTCTCGTCAGGATACATTCTTGTCCACTTATCCGATTTGCGGCAAATTTGTCGCCGTCGTAGCAGAGGCAGCGTCGTTTCCGGCATTGCCCCTGCTGCCTGTTGTTCGCGAGTAGGAACGTCGTCCGCATGGCGTTCCGCGAGAAAGCAACCCAGGCGAAAGAAGGCATTGTGAAGAGATTCCTCATCGTGGCCGCCGTTCTGGCTGCCGTCATCGCCCTCGTCGGCTGCGCCGACAAACTCCCCCCGGCTCCGGAGACCGTCTCGCCGCCTCCTCCGGTGACCAACGCCGCCGGCGTCCCCGCCGGGCATCCCCAGCTCGATGAGCAGGAGACCTACGTGGCGTGCAGCGACTGCCATCGGGACGTCACTCCCGAGATCGTCGAGCAGTGGGAAAATTCGGCCCACGGCATCGGCCTGGTCAAATGCTACCAGTGCCACGGTTCCTACGACAACATGATGCGCGTACCCGCCGTGTCCAACTGCTCCATCTGCCACGAAGACAAGGTTTCCAACCACACCGAAGGCAAGGTCTGCTGGCAGTGCCATGCCGCCCACGGCTTCGCCGGCCACAACCAGGGGGGTCAGCGATGAGCCTCAGCCGTCGTGATTTCATCAAGCACACCGCGGCCCTAGCCGCCGCGGGCTACGTGGGCATGAACCTGCCCGTCAATCTGCTGGGCTCGGCCGAGGCCGCCGACGCCGACAAATGGGTGCGCGGCACCTGCCGTCTGTGCGGCGTCGGTTGCCGGATGGAGCTGGGTCTGCGCAAGGGCCGTCCCATCGCCCTGCGCGGCGTGCCGGGCAGCCGCACCAACATGGGCTACCTGTGCATGAAGGGCATGCTCTTCTACAAGGTCATGGAGCATCCCCAGCGCCTGACCAAGCCCCTGTACCGCGAGAAGAAGACCGACAAGTTCCGCGAGATCTCGTGGGACCAGGCCCTCGACATCGCGGCCAAGAAGTTCGCCGAGGCCAAGACCAAGTTCGGTCCCGACAGCTGCGCCTACTACGGCAGCGGCCAGGCGCAGACCGAGGAGACCTATCTGTTCCAGAAGATCTTCCGCGCCGGCCTGCAGACCAACAACGTCGAAGGCAACCCCCGTCTCTGCATGGCTTCGGCGGTGGGCGGCTACCTGACCAGCTTCGGCGCCGACGAGCCGATCGGCGGCTACGCCAACATGGAGCAGGCCACCTGCTTCTTCGTCATCGGTTCGAACATGGCCGAGGCCCATCCCGTGTTCTTCCGCCGCATCATGCGCCGGAAGCTCGACAACAAGGAAAAGGTCAAGGTCATCAACGCCGACCCGCGCGTTTCGGCCACCAGCCGGATCGCGGACATGCACATGCAGTTCACGCCGGGCACCGACCTCGCCCTGCTGAACGCCATGGCCTGGGTCATCATCGAAGAGAAGATGTACGACAAGCGCTTCATCGAGGACTACTGCGTCTTCCGGATGGGCAAGGACAAGAAGCAGGTCGACATGGCCACCTATCAGAAGGGGCTCGAAGAGTACACCCCCGAGAAGGCGGCCAAGATCTGCGGCGGCAACATCACGGCGGAGATGATCCGCAAGGCCGCGCGCTGGTTCGCGCGTTCGGGCGGTACCGTGAGCCTGTGGTGCATGGGCATCAACCAGCGCAAGCAGGGCGTCTTCGCCAACAACCTGATCCACAACCTGCACCTGCTCACCGGCCAGCTGCTGAAGCCGGGCGCCGACAGCTTCTCGCTGACCGGCCAGCCCAACGCCTGCGGCGGCGTGCGCGAGGGCGGCGGCCTTTGCCACATCCTGCCGGGACACCGGCTGGTGGCCAAGGAGAAGCTGCGCAACCAGTGCGAGGACGCGTGGGGCGTGCCGCGCGGACGCATCGCGCCGAAGCCCGGCTACCACACCATGGCCATGTTCCAGGCCGTGAACGAGAAGAAGGTCCGGGCCATCTGGATCAACTGCACCAGTCCGGCCCAGAGCCTGCCCAACTGCACCCCCTATCGCAAGGGCATGGCCCAGGAGGACGTGTTCCTGGTCTGCACGGACATCTTCGAGACCAAGACCACCGAGGTGGCCAACCTGGTGCTGCCCACGGCCTTCCACTTCGAGAAGTACGGCGTCTACGGCTGCACCGAGCGGCGCAGCCAGCTGACCGCCAAGGCTCTCGACGCTCCGGGCGAGGCCATGCCCGAGGTGTGGATCGTGCGCGAGTGGACCAAGAGGCTGGCCCGCGAGCTGAACGATCCGGTCGTCGCCAAGCTGGTCGAGCCCTTCGCCGACGCCGAGCCCGACCGCGAGCTGCCCGAGGCCATCTGGAACGAGTACACCCAGAAGCTGACCAAGGGCCGCGACAACGACCTGCGCGGCGCCACCTACGAGGTTCTCGAGCAGATGGAAGACGGCGTGCAGTGGCCGGCTCCGACCAAGGAGTTCGCGCTGACCGGCGGTACGACCATCAAGTTCGTCAAGGGTTACGACCCCATGGCGGAGACCGAGAGCAAGGACGACAAGCCCTACCAGTTCTACGGCCCGGCCCATCCCGACCGGAAGCTGTGGATCTGGAGCCGCAAGTACGTGGGCGCCGACGAGGAGCCCGATGCGGAGTACCCCATCTGGCTGTCCACCGGCCGGATCATCGACCACTGGCACACCATGTCGATGACCGGGCGCATCCCCGAGCTGCTGCGGGCCAACCCCTTCAGCTTCGTGGAGATCAACCCGAAGGACGCCAAGAAGTGGGGCATCGCTCCCAACGACATGGTGGAGATCACCTCGCGGCGCGGTCGCGTGGAGATGCCCGCCAAGATCGTCGAAGGTCCCATGGAAGGCATGGTCTTCGCCTACTGGCATGACATGCACGAGGACCGGATGATCAACAAGGTCGTCAAGGACAGCTACGACCCCGGGTCCAAGGAGCCGGAGTTCAAGATCTGCGCCGTCAAGGTCAAGCGCCTGAGCGGGCCCCGGCCCCTCAAGCCGATGGTGGTGGGTCTGTAGCAGTTCGATGTGATGTCGACGACACGGGGGCAGGCTCCGGTGCCTGCCCCCATTCTTGTTTCGAGACCATCCAGAGATTAGGATTGAGTGGAGTTTTCCTATCCTCAATCCTCATTCACGGAGGCCCCCATGCCCATCGGCGGATTCGTCATCACCCATGCCCCCGGACAGCACGACGCGGCCCTGGACCACCTGGGCGGCATCGCGGCCATCGAGGTGCACGGCACCGATGCCGACGGCAATATCGTTGCCGTCGTGGACACCAAGACCTCCTCGGAGATGGACGACATCGTCTTCGCTCTGCAGCACAACGACCTCTTCATCAGCGTGGGGTTGGCCTACCTCCACGCGGAGGACGAGGTCGAAGCCATCGAGCGGGGCGAGATCAAACCAGGGAGTCCCTTTGGATCACGACGAAAAAAGAAGGACGACGCTTAAGGCCCTAGTGGGCCTTGCCGCCATCGCCCCGGCGGCCGCCTACGGGCGACCCCTGAAGGAATCACCCCTGCGCACCGACCGCCTGCGCCCTCCCGGCGCCGTGAGAGAAGAGGACTTCGCCGGACACTGCATCCGCTGCGGCCGTTGCGTGGAAGTCTGCCCCTACCACTGCGTGGTGCCCCTGGACGTGCGCGACGGCGTGAACGCCGGCACCCCGGTGGTGAACGTGCGCGAGGTGCCCTGCTACCTCTGCATGAAATGCACCGATGTCTGCCCCACCGGGGCCCTGAAGCCCCTGCCCCTGGAAGACACCCGCATGGGCCTGGCCATCATCGACAAGGATGCCTGCGCCGCGTGGAACGGGACGGCTCTCTGCCGCACCTGCTACAGCGTGTGCCCCCTGCGCGACAAGGCCATCGTCTTCGACGAGATGCTGCCCAGGGTGGTGGATGATGTCTGCACCGGCTGCGGCGTGTGCGTGAACGCCTGCCCGGTGGTGCAGAACGACCAGGGCCAGAAGGCCATTCGCGTGGAGCCCCGGTCATGATCGGGCGCTGGCGCAACGCGGTCCAGACCGGGGCTCTGGGCCTGCTGGTCATCATCCCCCTGCTCAACAAGTACATGGCCGTGACCATCATCCAGGGCTGGTACCAGTCGCTGGGCATCGGTCCGATCTGGGTCGCTTCGCCCCTGGAAGGGCTGGAAAGCATCCTGATCACCCGCTCGCTGTATCCTCCCCTGCTGCTGGCCATGATCATTCCGGTGGTGCTGGCCACCGTCATGGGACGCGTGTTCTGCTCGTGGATCTGTCCGATCAACACCCTGCAGGAATTCTGCGACTGGGTGCGGCGCCTGGTCACCGGGCGCGGATGGCGGCGCGATCTGTGGGTGCTGCCCAGGGCCCTGCTCTGGTTCGTGCTGGTGGCCGAGATCGCGACGTCGGTGATCCTGGGCTCGCCCCTGTGGGTGTTCCTGTCGCCGCCGGGCTTGGTGGGCCGCGAACTGATGACCTACGTGTTCTTCGGCACCTTCGCCATCGAAGGCGTGCTGGTGCTGGCGGTGCTGGGGCTGAACTTCATCACCCGGCGCTTCTTCTGCCGGTATCTGTGCCCCTTGGGCGCCCTGCTGGCGCTGCTGGGCAAGAATCGCGCCCTGGCGATATCGAAACCCAGCATGACCTGCACCGGTTGCGGGCGCTGCGACCGCGCCTGTCCCCTGGGCCTGAGCCCCAGCAAGGGCGAAGGCCAATCGACCGTCTGCTGGAACTGCGGACGCTGCGTCGACGCCTGCAACAAGAACGGCCTGGATTTCCAATGGCGCTGGGGACGGTCCAAGACCAACGCCGCGCCGCCGCTGGAAATGGTCGATTCCCCGGGCGGAACACCCGCCGCCGCGGGCCCCGACCGGACCGACGAGGACGAACATCTGCCAGACTGCAACTTCGGCGCGGGAGACCGGCGATGAGCTTGCCCAGTTACGAACAGGCCCTGGAAACCATCCTGGCCGCGATGGCCCCGGTGGGAACCGAGACCGTTGACGCCGGCGAAGCCCTGGGGCGGACCCTGGCCGCCCCTCTTTCGGTGCCCGCGGACATCCCGGCCGGCCCCCGCAGCGCCATGGACGGTTACGCCGTGGGCTCCTGCGACCGCCGGGAATTCCAGGTCGTGGGCGAGGTGGCCGCCGGCACGGCGCCGCCCGAAGGGATCGAGCCGCACCAGGCCGTGGCCATCATGACCGGAGCGGTGGTGCCGCCCGGAACCGCCGCGGTGGTGATGGTGGAGAAGACCACCCTCGAAGGCGACAAGGTCGCCGTGGCGGGCGAGATCCGTCCCGACGATCTGGTGAACCCGGCCGGGAGCGAATCCCGCGCCGGCGATCCCCTGGCGGATGCGGGCCTGCGCCTGCGCGCGCCCGCCCACGCCGCGGTGATGTGCGCCGGCCACGGCCGCATCGAGGTCTACCGCCGACCCCGGGTGGGCTTGCTGATCACCGGCGACGAGGTGCATTCGGTGGGCGAGGGGCCGCGCGAGGGCGGCGTCTACGACACCAACAGCTTCATCCTGCAGGGCGTGTGCGCGGCCCTGGGCTGCCGGGTGGCCGCCGTGAAGCACGTGCAGGACGACGAGGACGCGACCCGCGGACTCCTGGACGATCTGGGCGGCGACTGCGACGTCGTTGTGACCAGCGGCGGAGTTTCCAAGGGTCGCTACGATCACGTGGGCCGCATCCTGCGCGCCGACGAGCAGCGGCTGCTGTTGGCGGGAACGCGCATCAAGCCCGGCCGGCCCCTGCATGTGGCGCGGCTGCGGTCCGGCGCTCCGGTGTTCGCCATGCCCGGATACCCCAGTTCGCTGATGGCCAACGTGTTCGCCTATCTGGTGCCGGCCCTGAAGACCCTGGCCGGACGCGCGGATACGGCCATCACCTGGTTCGACGCCGTCCTCGACGCCGAATTGCGCCATCGGCCCGGAAGGCAGGACCTGTGCCGGGTCGCGCTGAACGTGGTCGACGGACAGTGGCACGCGCGGTCTTCGGGATCCCAGACCACGTCCCATTTCCTGAACGCCGCCCGGGCCCAGGGCCTGGCCCGTCCGCCCCGCGCCGCGCCGCCCGGGCACACGAAGGGCCCCATCCGTCAGCCGGTGGGAGCCACGATCCCCGTGCTGCATTTCGGCCTGGAGCTGGCATGAACCGACCGCGCGTGATGGCCTTCGTCGCCCATTCGGGAACCGGCAAGACCACCCTGGTCGAAGCTCTCGTCGCGCTGGCCTTCGAGCGCGGGCTGCGGGTGGGCGCGCTGAAGCACGACGCCCACCGCTTCGAGATCGACCGCCCGGGAAAGGACAGCCACCGTTTCGCATCCGCCGGCGCCGAGGTGACCATCATCGCCTCGGACGAGAAGATGGCCATGGTGCGCCGGCACGAAAGCTGCCCTGCGGTCGACGAGATCATCGCCCGCTACGCGGACGATCTGGACCTGGTACTGGTGGAAGGCTGGAAAACGAGTAATCTGCCTAGAATCGAAATCCATCGTCCGTCCCTGGGACGGCCGCTGCTTTCGGTCGGCCACCCGCGCCTGATGGCGGTGGCCTCGGACGCGCCTCTGGACGTGGACGTGGACGTGCCCGTCATCGACCTGAACGACCCCGCAACCGTGCTGGACTTCATCCTGGAGCAGGACGAGACATCATGAACGACACCGGCCGCATCCCCATGCTCGGCGACAGCTGCAAGCGCCACATCAGCTACCTTCGCCTGTCGATCACCGACCGCTGCAACCTGCGCTGCCGCTACTGCATGCCCGCCGAGGGCGAACCGTTCATGCCGCGCGAACAGCTGATGACCGACCGGGAGATCCAGACCCTGGGTCGGGTGGCGGTGGGCCTGGGCATCCGCAAGATCCGCATCACCGGCGGCGAGCCCCTGCTGCGCCCCCGGGTGGCGGAGATCCTGGCCGGCCTGCGCGGCCTTCCCGGCCTCGAAAGGCTGGTGATCACCACCAACGGCCTGAAGCTGGCCCCCCTGGCGGCCGACCTGCGCGACGCCGGGGTCGACGGCGTCAACATCAGCATCGACAGCCTGCTGCCCGAACGTTTCGAGGCCATCACCCGCGGCGGCGACCTGTCGCGCTGCCTCGCGGGCATCGACGCCGCCATGGAGGCCGGCTTCAACACCAAGCTCAACATGGTCGTGATGCGGGGCGTGAACGACGACGAGATCCTGGATCTGGCCGAGATGGCCCGCAACCGTCCCTTGTCGGTGCGGTTCATCGAATACATGCCCACCCGCGGGGGCGAAGAGGATCTGACCCTGCCTTCGGACGAGGTGCTGCAACGCCTGGCCTCGAGATTCACGCTCGAGGACCAGCCCCGGGAAAGCGCCGCGATCACGGCCGGCCCGTCGCACAACTTCAAGCTGCTGGACGGCGAGGGCTCGGTCGGGGTCATCAGCCCTCTGAGCCGGCCCTTCTGCGCCTCGTGCAACCGCATCCGAGTGGAGGCCGACGGCCGCGGCCGGGGCTGCCTGTTCCTGAACGAGACCCTGGACCTGAAGCCCTTCCTGCAGGCCGGCGACGAGAGCGGCCTGGCCGCGGCCCTGCTGGAAATCGTCCGGCGCAAGCCCGAGCACCACGACATCCACCCCGACGGCCATCGTGACCATGAGGATCCGATGGCCATGTCCCGCGTGGGAGGTTGAGGTGGGCCCGTTGACCGTCTCGGGAGCCATCCTGATCGGCGGCGATTCCGTCCGCATGGGCCGGGACAA
>CAYLMM010000078.1:0-8650 GCA_964384825.1 uncultured Fibrobacteraceae bacterium | reverse complement strand
CCGGCATCCGTTCGGTCCAGGAAACGCAGGGGATCCCGGTCGAGACGGTGGCCGCCGAATTGGGCGATCTCGATCGCTGGATCACCCTGGCCGGCACGGTCGAGGGCGTGGTGCAGTACCCGGTGGTCTCGAACAACGCCCTGCGCGTGGTCGGCATCCCGGTGAGCGAGGGCGATACCGTCTCGGCCGGCGACGTCGTGCTGCGGCTGGCCGACGAGGCCCCTTCGCCGATGTTCCATTCGGTGGAGAAATCCCGCGCCACCTACCGGAACACGCTGGCCGACACCCGCCGGATGCGGAACCTCTTCGCCGAGGGCGCCATATCGGAGCAGGAACTCGACGCGGCCGAGACATCGCTGAAGGTGGCCGCCCAGGATCTGGCCGACGCCGAGGGCAGCACAGCCCTGGTCGCCGGCGAGGGCGGCGTGGTCACCAGCATCCTGGTGGTCGAGGGCGAGACCGTGGAAGTCGGCGAGCCGCTGATCCGGATCGCCCGCACCGACGAGGTGAAGGTCTGTTTCGATGCCGGCAGCCGCCAGGCTCTGGCTTTGGCCGTGGGGCAGAAGGCGGTCTGGTCCGAGGATGGGATCGGCGAGATCGAAGGCGAGATCAGCCAGCTCGACCTGATGGCCGATCCGCAGACCCATCTGCTCGAGGGCGAGGCCCTGTTCCCCAATCCCGACGGTCGGCTGCTGCCCGGCCTGCTGGTGTCGGTGCGGGTGCGGACCGTCCATCTGCCCGACATCCTGACCGTGCCGGCCGATTGCCTGGTCGATGATGGAGAAGGAACGGGCGTGTGGGTGGTCTCCGACGGCGGGGACGGCCCGCGGGCTTCGCTGCGCCCGGTGCAGACCGGCGTCGCGAACGTGGACCGCGCGCAGATAGTCGCCGGCCTGGAAGCCGGCCGCCGCGTCGTTCTGCACGGCCAGACCCTGCTGAGCGAGGGCGCCCTGATCAAGGACGTCGGCGCGGGAGAGGAGAACTAGCATGAACCTCCTGCGCACCATCGTGGGCCGGCCGGTGCTGACGACGATGATCGTGGTCGTGATGCTGGTGATGGGCCTGTATTCCTACAGCCACCTGAACACCGAGCTGATCCCGGACATCAACTTCCCGGTGATCGTGGTCACGACCGTCTATCCGGGCGCGGCTCCGGGCGAGGTCGAGACCCAGGTCACCAAGAAGATCGAGGACGAGATCGCGACCCTGGCCGACATCGACGAGCTGACTTCCGATTCGATGGAAAGCCTGTCGCAGATCGTGGTGCAGTTCGAGCTCGAGACCGACGAGGATCAGGATTCGATCGACGTCAAGGACAAGGTCGACGCGATCATCGAGGAACTGCCCGAGGACGCCGAGGAACCGGTCATCACCAAGTACGACATCGCCGGCGAGGCCGTGGTCGAACTGGCGGTCACCGGCCCGCGGCCCCTGGCGGAGATCTACGAGATCGTCGACAAGCAGATCCAGGATCCGCTGAGCCGCATCGCCGGCGTGGCCGAGGTCGAGATCATCGGCGAGCAGGACCGCGAGATCCACGTCTCGATCCGGCCGGAGCGGCTGCGGGCCTACGGGCTGTCGCTGAACCAGGTCCTGGCGACGCTCGCGGCGAGCAACCTGAACGTTCCGGTCGGGCACATCACCCGCGACGCGGACGAGATCAACGTGCGGATGCTGGGCGAGATCCGCGAACCGGGGGAGCTGGCCGACTTCCGGCTGAACCTGCCCGGCGGCGGCACGATCCCCCTGTCCGAGGTGGCCGACATCGTCGACACCACCGAGGAGATCCGCGAGTCCTCGACCTGGAACGGCCGGCCCGCGATCACCGTAGCGGTCAAGAAGCGCTCGGACGGCAACACCGTGTCGGTGGCCGACGGCGTCTTCGCGACCCTGGAGAAGCTGCGCGCCGAGATCGATCCGGACATCGACATCGACCTGGTCCAGGAGAGCGCCCGCTTCGTGCGCGAATCGCGGGCCGACGTGCTGAGCAACATCGCGATCGGCATCCTGCTGACCGGTTTCCTGCTGTTCATCTTCCTGCACGACTGGCGGCAGACATTGATCGCGGCGGTCGCGATGCCCGTGTCGGTGATCGCGGCGTTTCTGCTGATGGAGTCGTCGGGCTTCACGCTGAACGTGATGTCGCTGATGGCCCTGGGCATCTCGATCGGCACGCTTGTGACCAACTCGATCGTGGTGCTGGAGAACATCTCGCGGCTGGTCGGCGAAGGCGTCGAACCGAAGGAGGCCGCGGCCCGCGGCACCGCCGAGGTGGGCGTCGCGGTGCTGGCCTCGACCCTGACCAACGTCGTGGTCTTCACGCCGATCGCCTTCATGAGCGGCATCGTCGGCAAGTTCTTCATGCAGTTCGGTCTGACGGTCGTCTTCGCGACCCTGTTCTCGCTGATCGTCAGCTTCACGATGGTGCCGATGCTGGCCGCGCGCCTGATCAGGTCCGGCAGCGGCATCGGCCACGGCGACAACCTGGTTTCGCGCCTGGTCCGGGGCTGGGACGCCTTCTACGTCAAGCTCGAGGCCGGCTACCGCTCGTCCCTGGCCTGGTGCCTGGGCCGCCGCTGGGTGCCGCTGGTCGCGACGCTTGCGATCTTCATGTTCGCCCTCCTGCTGCTCGGCAGGGTCGGGGGGGGATTCTTCCCCACCGTCGACGCGGCCAAGGTGCAGGTGAGCATCGAACTGCCGGCCGGAACGAGCCTGCAGCGGACCGAGGACGTGGCCGAAAAGGTCGCGGTCTCGTTGCGCGCGGAGCCCGAAGTGGAGGGCGTGCTGGTGAAGGTCGGCGGCGAGCAGCGCGGCATCGAGGACGCCGACCTGTTCATCCGCCTCAGCGACAAGACCGAGCGCGAGGCTTCGGTGCTGGATTTCATGAACCGCATCCGGCCCCGGCTCGCGGAGATTCCCGACGCCGAGGTCACGCTCTATTCCCTGGGCGGCGGCAGCCATGTCGAGGCCGATCTGGTGATCGAGGTCGTGGGCGATGACGCCGCGGCCCTGTCGGAAGCCGGCGCGATGGTCTACGACGTCGTGCGCGGCGTTCCCGGCCTGGTCGAGGTGCACAGCAGCGACGAGCCGGGCAAGCCCGAGATCCGCGTCGTGCCTCGCCGCAACCAGCTCGCCCGGCGCAGCCTGATGGCCGGCGAGATGGGCTCGATCCTGCGCACCGCCTACGAGGGCGAGGATTCGGGCGTCTACCGCGAGGCCGGCGAGGAATACGACGTGGTCGTGAAGTTCGCCGACCAGGACCGGCACGACGCCGGCTACCTGGCCGATCTGCCGGTCGCCACGCCCGCCGGTTCGACGGTTCCGCTGTCGGACGTGGCCGAACTGGTCGAGGCGGTCGGCGACCCCACCATCAAGCACACCGAGAAGGTGCGGGTGGTCGAGGTCACGGCCAACCTCGCCCAGGGATCGCTCAGCGGCGCCCGGGCCATGATCGACGAAGGCCTGGCCGGGCTCGATCTGCCCGCCGGAGTGGCCGTCCAGTACGGCGGCGACGCCGAGACCCAGGACGAGAGCTTCGCCGCCATCTTCGAGGCCCTGATCCTGGCGATCGTGCTGATCTACATCGTGATGGCCGCCATCCTCGAGAGCTTCATCCATCCGATCACGGTGATGACGACCCTGCCGCTGTCGCTGATCGGCATGGCGGTGGCGCTGTTCCTCTCGGGCCAGGAGATCAACATCATGTCGTTGATGGCCCTGGTGATGATGGTCGGCATCGTGGTCAACAACGCCATCCTGATGCTGGACTACGCGCAGCAATTGCGGGCGAAGGGCATGGGCGTGCGCGAGGCCCTGCTCGAGGCCTGCCCGGTCAAGCTGCGGGCGATCGTGATGTCGAACCTGGCGATCGCGCTGGGCATGCTGCCGCAGTTGATCAGCCAGGGCGCCGGTTCGGAGTTCCGGGCTCCGATGGCGGTGGTGCAGATCGGCGGCGTGCTGATCTCGGCGGTGTTCACCCTGTTCGTGGTTCCGGTCGTCTACACGATCTTCGACAACCTGTCGCTCGACCGCATCCGTGGACGGCGCGCGGCCAAGATCGCCGCCGTCGAGCCGGCGGGGAGTTGAGGCCGGCAGGACGTCGAATAATATGATTCGCGGCGGCATTCGGGTCGGGCAGGCTATTTCCCCCAGCCCCCCCAGCCTCCCGGCCCGCCGCCGCGATGATCTTCCGGCCGCAGCAAGCATTCCGCCGCCGCCCCGGCCGCTTCCATCCCGCCCCCGTGCTTCTTCCTGGCGAAGGTCCCCGCCGCGGCCTAAACTCCCTGGATGTCGCCCGTCCCGTTTCCGAAGCGCCGCCCGCCGGAGGAATCTCCGTGAAGCTCCGCCCGATTATGCGAGCCTTGCCGAACTGGATGCTGCTGGTCCTGACGGCCGGATCGTGCCTCGCGGCTCCCGCGCCCCGGCGCATCGTCTCGCTGGCCCCGAGCGTCACCGAGACGCTGTTCGCTCTCGGTCTCGGCCCGCGCGTGGTCGGGGTGACCGACTGGTGCACCTGGCCGCCGGAGGCGCGCGATCTGCCGAAGATCGGCGGGCACATCGATCCCAACTTCGAGGCGGTCGTCTCGCTCGAGCCCGACCTGGCGGTTCTGGAGTCGGTCAACTCGGCGGCCGCCGAAAGGCTGGCCGCCCTGGACGTGCCGTATCTGCAGGTCGAGCACCGCACCCTGGCCGGCATCCTCGACTCGCTGGACCTGATCGGGGAACGGTGCGACGCGGCCGACGCCGCGGCGGCCCTGCGCGAAGGCGTCGAACGAAGGCTGGCGGCGGTGCGGGCGCGGGTGGCCGGCGCGCCGCGGCCGCGGGCCCTGGTGATCGTCGGCCGCAGCGTCAACGACGGAGAGCTGACCGACGTCTACGTGGCCGGCGGCGGCACCTTCCTGGGCGAACTGCTGGATCTGGCCGGCGGCGAGAACGCCTACGCGGGCTCGGCGGTGCGCTATCCCACCATCTCGGCCGAGGGTCTGATGCGCATCGACCCCGAGGCGATCATCGAGCTGGCCCCCGAGTACGCCGATGACTCCGAAGGGCGCGAATCCCTGCTCGCGGCCTGGCGCGGGCTTGACGGCGTGGCCGCGGCGCGGGACGATCGGATCGAGATCTTCTGCGACGACTGGATGCTGATGCCCGGGCCGCGCTGCGTCGAGACCCTCGAAAGGCTGGCCGCAGCCCTGCACCCCGAACCCGAAGGCTCCTGAAACCGATGGACACCGCCCTGGACATCCGCCGCCTGCGGCTGACGATCGACGGCAACGCCATCCTCAGCGACGTGTCGCTGGCCGTGCGCAAGGGCGAGTACCTGGCGATCGTCGGGCCCAACGGGGCGGGCAAGACCTCGCTGCTTCGCTGCGCCGCCCGCATCCTCTCGGGCTGGGGCGGGCGGATCCGCGTGATGGGCGACGATGTCGAGCGGATGGGCCGCAAGGACCTGGCGCGGCGGGTGGCCTACGTGCCGCAGGCGGGCGGGCGCATCAGCCCGTTCACCGCCGGCGAACTGGTGATGATGGGGCGCTATCCGCATCTCAGCCCCTTCACCCCGGTGGGAGGCCGCGACCGGGCCGAGGTCGACCGGGCGCTCGAGCGCACCGGCACCACGGCCTTCGCCGACCGGCCGCTCGACACCCTCAGCGGCGGCGAACGGCAGAAGATCTTCATCGCCGCGGCGCTGGCCCAGGAGGCGCCGATCCTGCTGCTGGACGAGCCGACGACCTTCCTCGATCCCGGACACGAGCACGACATCCGCCGGATCCTGCGCCGGGCCAACCGCGAGGACGGCGCCACGATCGTGCTGGTGACCCACGACCTGAACGCCGCGGCGCTCGAAAGCGACCGCATCCTGGGCCTGAAGGAAGGCGCGACGGCCTTCTACGGCCCGCCGGGGAAATTCATGACCCCGGCGGTGCTGCGCGGGCTCTACGGGCGGGATTTCCTGCTGGGCGAGCATCCCGACGGCGGGCAGGCCGTCATCCTGCCGGAAAGGGCGGAGCCGTGAGCCGGGCGGATCGCGGATTGATCCTGGTAGCCGTCGCGGCGCTGCTGGTGCTGGCGGCGGCTCCCTTCGTGGGGATGAAGGCCCTGACCCCGGCCGACGTGCTGGGCGCCGGCGCCGACCCGGGCGAGGCCCGCATCTTCTGGAGCATCCGGGTGCCGCGGGTGCTGTTGGCGTTCCTGGCCGGGGCGGCGCTGTCGCTCGGCGGCATGGCCTTCCAGGCGCTGTTCCGCAACCCGCTGGCCACGCCCTTCACCCTGGGGGTTTCCGGGGGCGCGGCGCTGGGAGCCACCATCGCCATCCGGCTCGGCGCCACGTTCGCGGTGCTGGGTGTCGCGGCGGTCTCTCTCAGCGCTTTCCTGGGCGCGCTGCTGTCGATCGCCCTGGTCTACGCCCTGACCCGTCTGCGGGCCGGTTCCTCGGGCGCGACGATGCTGCTGGCGGGCGTGGCGGTCAGCTTCTCGTTCTCGAGCCTGATCCTGTTCGTGCATTACACCTCGGACATGTCCGGCTCGTTCTCGATCCTGCGCTGGATGATGGGGCGGCTCGACGTGGTCGGTTTCCACGCGCCGCTGGCCGTCCTGCCGCTGGCCGCCGCGGGCTGCGCCGTGATCCTGCTGCGGGCCCGGGAACTCGATCTGATGACCGTCGGCGAGGACATCGCCCGCAGCCGCGGCGTCGAGGTCGCGCGCGACCGCCGGCTGCTGTTCCTGGCCGTCTCGGTGGGCGTCGGCGGCGTGGTGGCGACCTGCGGCCCGATCGGCTTCGTGGGGATGATGGCGCCGCATATCTGCCGGCTGATCGTCGGCGCCGACCACCGGCGGCTCGGCCCGGCCTCGCTGCTCTTCGGCGGGGCTTTCCTGGCGGCCTGCGACACGGTGGCCCGCACGGTCATCGCCCCGGCCGAGATCCCGGTCGGCGTGGTCACCGCCCTGCTCGGCGGCCCCTTCTTCCTGTGGCTGCTGGTCTCCTCGCGCGGGCGGATCGTCTGAGCCGCGCCTTCCGCGATGCCGAACCCGCCCCGTCGCCGGCCTCCCGCCGCTGGCCCCCCGCCGCCGCGCGTGCTAGATTCCCCGCCATGCGCTACCTGATCGCAGTCTCGCTGATCTGGGCCTTCTCCTTCGGCCTGATCAAGACCCAGCTTGCCGGATGGGATCCGCTGGCGGTCGCGGCCGTGCGGATGCTGCTGGCCGCCGTCGCCTTCGCGCCCTGGCTGAGCCGCGGCCCGCGAGGCGCGGCGCGGCGCGGGCGGCTGATGCTGCTCGGCGCGGTGCAGTTCGGCCTGATGTACATCTGCTACATCGCCGCCTTCGGGTGGCTGCCCGCCTACGCGGTGGCTCTGTTCACCGTCACCACCCCCTTCTACGTGCTGGCGATGACCGGCGGCGGGCCTTCGGGACGGCGGCGGCGCAATCTCGCGGGCGCTGTGCTGGCGGTCGCCGGCGCCGCCTGGACCGCCTGGCGCGCCCTGCCCGCCGGCGACGCCTGGCTCGGCATCCTGCTGCTGCAGCTCTCGAACATCAGCTTCGCCGCGGGGCAGGTGCTCTACCGGCGGCTGCGGCGCGGCGACCCCCGGGCGATCGGCTCGGGCGAGGCGGGCGGGATGGCCTGGATGTACCTCGGCGCGGCGGCCCTGACCGCGGCCGCGGCGGTGATCGGCGGGAAGCTTCCGGCCGCGCCGACCGGCTCTTCGCTGGCGGCTCTGTTCTACCTCGGACTGATCCCCTCGGCGCTGGCCTTCCACCTGTGGAACAAGGGCGCCGCCCGGGCCTCGGCCGGCGGTCTGGCGGTGGCCAACAACCTCAAGATCCCCCTGGCGGTGGTCGCGGCCTGGACGGTCTTCGGCGAGAGCGCTCCCTACCTGCGGGCGGGCCTGGGACTGGCCGCGGTGATCGGGGGCCTGCTGCTGGCCGACCTCGGCGGGCCGGATCGCCGGATTCGAAACCGCGTTGGCAATAACATAGAATATTAATAGACTATCTCTCGGTACCGGGATCGAGGCCGCGCCGCGGGGGTGCCGGCCGTCCGGATCGCATCCTGTCCCGAGGAGCAAGACGATGAATATCGCGGCGCGCGTCGACGCCCTGCTGTCGGATCATTCCGCCGTCCACCGGAACATCTCCCGGCCCGAGATCATCAAGGCCTGCGTCGGCGGCGGCGAGGCGCTGGTCTCGGCCTGCGGGGCATTGGCCACCTGGACCCGCCCCGAATCCACCGGCCGCAGCCCCCAGGACACCCTGATCGTCAAGCGGGCCGCCAGCGAAGGGACCATCGACTGGACCAGCCCGAACAATCTGCCGGTCGACGAGCAGACCTTCGACATGCTGGTCGACGACGCGCTGGAGACCCTCGGCGCGGCCGACACCGTCTACGCCAGCGACCGGGTCGTGGGCGCCGATCCCGCCTACGCCCTGCCGGTGACCACCGTCTGCGACAAGGCCGTGAACATCTTGTTCCTGGACAACATGTTCCGGCCGCGGCCCGACGATCTCGATCGCAGCGTCTTCGCCGACGGGCCCTTCACCCTGCTGGTCTGCCCCGACCACAAGCTCGCCCCCGATCGGTACAAGGGCCGCCTGCGGATCGACCCGCGCATCGGCGGCACCAGCACGATGGTCATCGCCGCGGACTTCGACCGGCGCA
>CAYLMM010000077.1:0-8676 GCA_964384825.1 uncultured Fibrobacteraceae bacterium | reverse complement strand
ATCCGCGAGGGCGGCCGCACCGTCGGTGCCGGCGTCGTCGCCAAGATCCACGAGTAGGAAGCAGGAGTACTTGTCATGCCGAGGGATCTGGTCATTCTCGCCTGCAACGACTGCAAGCTGAGGAATTACACGACCAAGAAGAACAAGCGGCTCCATCCGGACCGCCTGGAATACAAGAAATACTGTCCCCGCTGCAACAAGCATACGTTGCACAAGGAGACGCGTTAACGACGTCCGACGAGGCAGGGGTGTAGCTCAGCTGGCTAGAGCATCGGTCTCCAAAACCGAGGGTCGCGGGTTCGAATCCTGCCACCCCTGCCAGCCTCGCGACGGCGGAACGAAACGGTGGATCCGAGCATGTTCTCGAGGTTCAAGCAATACCTGAAGGAAGCCGCTCAGGAGATGGGCCGGGTTTCCTGGCCTACCTTCGCCGAGCTGAAGGAATCCACGGTCGTCGTGATCATCACGGTTGTCGTGGTCACCTTTTTCGTGTTCTTTGTCGATCAGATCCTGAGCTTCATCCAGAAGAAGCTCATCCTGATGGCTTGAACCGCTGCCGGGAAGGCGGCGGAACCGCCGGCGCCGATGGGGCGCGCGGCGGTCTGACGAAGCTGAAGCCACCACGGAACCGACTGGAATGCCCGCCGGCGACAGACCGGTGCGGGTGTTTCTTTGTCTGGACCGAAGTTGCGGCTCGCTGGCCTACGGCGTAGAGGAGTTACAGTGACCGAGAACAGGAATGACGACGTGAAGGAGACCGGCCTGGAGGCCGATCTGCCCCTGTTCGAAGATCTGCCCGAGGACGAGGCTGACGCGAAGGCCGGGGACGAGGCGGACGACGCGGCCGATGCGGCCGATGCGGCTCCCGCCGACGTCGCCGATCCCGCCGTCGAATCCGAGGCCGGGCCCGCCGAGGCGCCCGCGGATTCGGACGCCGAGGACTCCGCGGAGGCCGACGCCGGAACCGATCTGTCCCCCGCCGAACAGCTTCTCGAGGAGCGGCGGCGCAAGGGCATGCGTTGGTTCGTGATCCACGCCAACACCGGCCACGAGAACAAGGTCAAGCGCAACATCGAGATGGCCATCAAGTCGAACCACATGGAGGATCTTTTCGGCGAGATCCTGGTCGCGACCCAGGAAGTCACCGAGATGAAGGCCGGGCGCCGCACCACGGTGAAGCGCAAGTTCTTTCCCAGCTACATCCTGGTCGAGATGGTCATGAACAAGGATACCCAGCACTTCATCAACTCGATCCCCGGCGTGACCCGGTTCATCGGCGGCACCCAGCTCAAGCCGCAGCCGATCACGCGCGAGGAAGTCGATCGGATTCTCGGCCGCATGTCCAAGGCCGAGGAGGCCGGCACGGTGTTGGAGATCCCCTACCGGGTGGGGGACAGCGTGCAGGTCATCGACGGGCCCTTCACCGATTGGGTGGGCGTGATCGACGAGATCAATCACGACAAGGGCAAGCTGAAGGTGATGATCTCCATTTTCGGTTCGGAGACCCCGGTGGAGTTGGACTTCTTGCAGGTCAAGAGCGTCTGACCCCCCGTGCTCTCGAAGGCCGGCCACGGTCTGGGTGGTGCGGTCTGGCGGTCGTGCGGCAACCTCTCGCCGCGGGCGACCGATTCGAGATAGATGGGACCGGAAGCGATGCGGGGGGCGCATGTGGACTGCGCGCAACCCCGGAAGCGTCGCGGAAGGTTCCGAGACTCAAGTCGCAGGAGCGTTTCGCTGATGGCGAAAAAAGTCCTCGCACAGATCAAGTTGCAGATCAAGGCCGGCAAGGCCAATCCCGCCCCTCCGGTGGGACCGGCGCTCGGTCAGCATGGCGTTAACATCATGGAATTCTGCAACGCCTTCAACGAGAGGACGAAGGAGCAGGCAGGCCTGGTGATCCCCGCGGTCATCACGGTCTTCCAGGATCGGAGCTTTTCGTTCATTACGAAGACTCCGCCCGCCTCCGTCCTGCTGTTGAAGGCCGCCGGACTCGAATCCGGCAGCGGCGAGCCGGGCAAGACCACGGCCGGCGCAGTGAGTCGGGCCAAGCTCCGCGAGATCGCGGAACTCAAGATGGTCGACCTCAACGCCGGTTCGATCGAAGCCGCGATGAAGATCATCGCGGGCACGGCGCGCAGCATGGGGCTGGAGGTCCGGTAGGACGGCCACCCCCTGGCTGGGAAGACACGGCGTCGGGGCTGCGGCCGCCGGCACCGGAGAACCGGAAGGCTCGAGCCTTCCATTCGACCCTCGCAGTCAGATTGGAGACTGATTAATGAAGCACGGCAAGATGTGGCGTAAGGCCAAGGAAGGGATCGACAAGACCGTCGCCCTGCCTCTCGAGGAAGCTCTCGCCTCCCTGGAGTCCCTGCCCAAGGCGAAGTTCGACGAGTCCGTGGATCTGGCCGTCCGGCTCGGGGTCAACCCCCGGCATGCCGACCAGAACATCCGCGGCACCGTCGTGCTCCCCAACGGTACCGGCAAGGACGTGCGCGTGCTGGTGATCACCAGCGGCCCCAAGGAGGACGAGGCTCGCGAGGCCGGCGCGGACATGGTCGGTTCCGACGAGTATCTCGAGAAGATCGACAAGGGGTGGACGGACGTCGACGTCATCATCGCCACCCCCGACATGATGGGACAGCTCGGCAAGCGGGGCCGTATCCTCGGTCCGCGCGGCCTGATGCCGAACCCCAAGGTCGGCACCGTGACCATGGATATCGCCAAGGCCGTCACCGAGGCCAAGGCGGGCCGGGTCGAGTACCGTGTCGACAAGGCGGGCATCATCCACTGTTCCGTCGGCAAACGGTCGTTCACAGTCGAGCAGCTGGCCGAGAACGCCCAGGCTCTCTATCGCGAGTTGATGCGCGCGAAACCCACTTCGCTCAAGGGGCAGTACGTCCTGTCGGTCTTCGTGTCCGGCACGATGACCCCCGCGGTGAAGGTGGATCACGTGCCGCTCGGCAGGTAGCGAATGAGCCGTCTCCGCTCCGCGGGGAGCGGGGGCATGGATCGCATAAAGGAGGGTGCCAGATGGCACGTCCCGAAAAGGTAGCCCAGGTCGAAGCGATCGCCGCGGGCCTGTCCAGCGCCCAGAGCATCGTCCTGTTCGATTACGCCGGTATGACGGTCGAGCAGATGACGGCGTTCCGCGCCAAGTGCCGCGAAGAGGGCATCGAGTGCAAGGTGGTCAAGAACCGCCTCGCCAAGATCGCCGCCGATCAGGCCGAGGTCGAGGTTCTCAAGGAGCATCTGAAGGGTCCGTTGGCCCTGCTGATGGCCGCCGAGAGCCAGGTCGCCCCCGCCAAGATCGCGACCGAGTTCGCCAAGGATATCGAGGCTCTCGAGATCCGCGGCGGAGTCGTCGACGGCGAGTTCCTGGACGCAGCCCAGGTCGCGAGCCTGGCCAAGGTGCCGAGCCGCGACGAGCTGATCGCCAAGATGATGGGCAGCATCAATTCGCCGCTGACCGGTGTCTGCGGCACTGTCAACGGCGTCATGAGCGCGCTGGTGCGCGCCGTGGACGCGGTCGCCAAGCAGAAGGCGGCCTGAGCCTGAAACCGAAGTTCCCATCGCGGGCCGCGGCCCGTGTGAGACGGCGTCCGAAGCGGCGCCCCAGACACAAGGAGACAAGGCAATGTCCGAGACCACCGAGATCAAGCTGAGCGACAACGCCCAGAAGGTTCTGGAAATGATCGAGCAGATGACCATCCTCGAGGCCGCGGATCTGGTCAAGGCCATGGAAGAGAAGTTCGGCGTCAGCGCCGCGGCTCCGGTCGCCATGGCCGCCATGCCCGGTGCCGGCGGCGGCGAGGCCGCTGCCGAGGAGCAGACCGAGTTCACGGTCGTGCTGACCGGCGTCGGCGACAAGAAGATCCAGGTCATCAAGGAGATCCGGGGCATCACCGGTCTGGGCCTCAAGGAGGCCAAGGAGCTCGTCGAGAGCGCTCCGACCAACGTCAAGGAAGGCATCAGCAAGGAAGATGCCGATCAGGTCAAGGAGAAGCTGGAAGCCGTCGGTGCCATCATCGACATCAAGTAAGCTTCCGTTTTGGCCCTCCGCCCGGCCATGCCCGGGCGGAGGGTCGCTTTCACGGCGGCCGGACGCGTTCCGGCGCCGGACGATGCCCGGAGTTCCCTTTGGCGAGGAAGTGATCTCGTGACCGTGACCAGCAAGATTCCCGTTGATCGATTCACCGGACGGGTCAATTACTCCAAACTTCCGCGCGACAACAAGATGCCGAATCTGCTGGCCGTGCAGTTGGAGTCGTACAACGACTTTCTGCAGGTCGGCGTTCCCCCCGAGAATTTCAAGGAAGAGGGCCTCGAGGCCGTTTTCCGCTCCATCTTCCCGATCGAGGCCACCCGCGGCCATCTGACGATGGAGTACGACCACTACGTCATCGGGGAGCCCAAGTACGGCATCGAGGAATGCCAGGAGCGCGGACTGACCTTCGCCGCCCCGCTCAAGGTGCAGATGCGGCTCGTGGTCAAGGACGAGGATGAGAGCAGCGACGCCGAGCTGCAGATCCGGGACATCGTCGAATCCGAGGTCTACCTCGGCGAGTTGCCCCTGATCACCAGCAAGGGCACGTTCATCATCAACGGCGCCGAGCGCGTGATCGTTTCGCAGCTCCACCGTTCCCCGGGCGTCTTCTTCAGCGACGAGTACCATCCGAACGGCCGTCGGCTGTTCAAGGCGCGGATCATTCCCTACCGCGGCTCCTGGGTCGAGTTCAGCACGGACATCAACGACATGCTGTACGTGCACATCGACCGCAAGCGCAAGCAGCCGGTGACGATGCTGCTGCGGGCGCTGGGCTTCGGCACGAACGAGGAGATCATCTCCCTGTTCCACGACATCGAGACCATGGAGGTGCCGCGCAAGGGCACCAAGGCGGCCGACGCCATCGAGGGCCGGATCCTCGCCGCCGACATCTTCGATTCCGAGGCCGGCGAGCGCGTCGGGCGGGCGGGGCAGGTCGTCGACGCCCTGCTGCTCGAGACCATCCTGGCCAACGTCACGGGCGACATCAAGCTGATCGCCGAGGGCGAAGTGACCCTCAACGAGCCCAGCCTGATCCTCAACACGCTGCGCAAGGACCCGAGCAACAGCCAGGACGAGGCGCTCAAGCGCTTCTATCAGCTGCTGCGTCCCGGCGATCCTCCGAACGAGGAGGTCGCCCGCGAGCTGTTCCGGCGCATGTTCTTCCACGAGAAACGCTACGACCTGGCCGAGGTGGGCCGCTACAAGCTGAACCACCGGCTGGGCCTGGACGTCGACAGCAAGACCGTCACCCTGACACCGGCGGACTTCCTGGCGATCGTCAGCGAGATGATCGTGCTGTTCCTGGGCAAGGGCGACACCGACGACATCGACCACTTCGGCAACCGGCGCGTCCGGGCGGTCGGCGAGCTGCTGGCCAACCAGTTCTCGATCGGCCTGAGCCGCATGGCCCGGATCATCAAGGAGCGGATGAATCTCTCCGACAAGGAGAAGCCCATCTCGCCGGTGGATCTGGTCAATGCGCGCACCGTCTCGGCGGTCATCCTGTCGTTCTTCGGCAGCAGCCAGCTGTCGCAGTTCATGGACCAGACCAACCCGCTGAGCGAGATGACGCACAAGCGGCGCCTCTCGGCCCTGGGACCCGGCGGCCTGCACCGCGACCGGGCCGGCTTCGAGGTCCGCGACGTCCACTACACGCACTACGGCCGGATGTGCCCGATCGAGACGCCGGAAGGTCCGAACATCGGCCTGATCGCCAGCCTGGCGACCCACGCCCGGATCAACAGCTTCGGCTTCATCGAGACGCCCTACCGCAAGGTCGTCAAGGGGGTCGTCTCCAACTCGATCGACTACCTCACGGCCGACGCCGAGGACAACGTCACCATCGCCCAGGCCAACGCGCCGCTCAACGACAAGGGCGGCTTCGTCAACCCGGTCGTGCTGTCGCGTTGCCGGGGCGAGTATCCGGTGGTCAAGCCCCAGGAAGTCGACTACATGGACGTTTCGCCGAAGCAGATCGTTTCGGCGGCCGCCTCGTTGATCCCCTTCCTCGAGCACGACGACGCCAACCGGGCCCTGATGGGCTGCAACATGCAGCGCCAGGCGGTGCCCCTGCTGCGTTCGGAGGCTCCGGTTGTCGGGACGGGCATGGAGAAGAAGATCGCCATCGATTCCGGCGCCGTGATCACGGCCGAGGAGTCGGGCGTGATCGAGCGGGTCACCGCCGACTCCATCACCGTCAAGTACGACCACGCCGAGAACATCAGGCAGCAGAGCTTCTTCGACGCCAGCGGCATCATGGAATACCGGCTGCGCAAGTTCCGCCGCAGCAACCAGGACACCTGCTACAACCAGAAGCCCCTGGTCAAGCCGGGGCAGAAGGTGAAGAAGGGCGACGTCCTGGCCGACGGTCCGAGCACCGAGGCGGGCGAGCTCGCTCTGGGCCGCAACCTGCTGGTCGCCTTCATGCCCTGGGGCGGGTACAACTACGAGGACGCCATCCTGGTGTCCGAGAAGCTGGTCCGCGACGACATCTTCACCTCGCTGCACATCGAGGAGTTCGAGCTCCAGGTGCGCGACACCAAGCGCGGCGTCGAGGAGATCACCCGGGAGATTCCCAATGTCGGCGAGGAGGCCCTGCGCAACCTCGACGAGCAGGGAGTCATCTACGTCGGCGCCCACGTCAAGGCGGGCGACATCCTGGTCGGCAAGGTCACGCCGAAGGGCGAGACCGAGCTGTCCCCCGAGGAGAAGCTCCTGCGGGCCATCTTCGGCGAGAAGGCCGGCGACGTGAAGGACGCCTCGCTGAAGGCTTCGCCGGGCATGGACGGAACCGTGGTCAGCGTCAGCGTCTTCTCCCGCCAGGACCGCAACGAGCGGACCAAGAAGGAAGAGAAGAAGCGGCTCGACGCGCTGCTGCGCGACCGCGACCGCAAGCGCGAGCTCATCGAGCACCTGCGGACCGAGCGCCTGACCGAGCTGCTGGCCGGCGAGACCGCCCAGCACGTCATGGACGCCAACACGGGCGAGATCCTGGTCAAGGCGGGCCGCACCTTCACCAAGTCGGTGCTCTCGTCGCTCGACTTCAGCGCCGTCCACTGGGGACTGCCCCTGGTGAAGGATTCCGCCAAGGACGCGCGGGTCCGCTCGGTCTTCGACGCGGCCTACCGTGAGCTGGACCGGGTCGATGTCGAATACGAGAAGCAGAGCGAACGCGTCCAGCGCGGCGACGAGCTGCCGCCGGGCGTGGTCAAGCTGGTGAAGGTCTACGTCGCTCGCCGCCGCAAGCTGTCGGTCGGCGACAAGATGGCCGGACGCCACGGAAACAAGGGCGTCGTGTCGAAGGTGCTGGCCGAGGAGGACATGCCCCACCTCGCCGACGGCACCCCGGTCGACATCGTGCTCAACCCGCTGGGCGTGCCGAGTCGTATGAACCTCGGCCAGATCCTCGAGACCCACCTCGGGTGGGCCGCCTCGAAGCTCGGCTGCCGGGTCCAGACTCCGGTGTTCGACGGCGCCTCGATCGACGAGATCAAGCAGGCGCTTAGCGACGCGGGCCTGCCGCTGAGCGGCAAGACCGTCCTGTTCGACGGACGCACCGGCCAGCCTTTCGACAAGGAAGTCACCGTCGGTACGATCTACATGCTGAAGCTCCACCACCTCGTGGAGGAGAAGATCCACGCCCGTTCCATCGGTCCCTACTCGCTGGTTACGCAGCAGCCCCTGGGCGGCAAGGCCCAGTTCGGCGGCCAGCGTTTCGGTGAGATGGAGGTCTGGGCGCTGGAGGCCTACGGCGCCGCCAACTGTCTGCAGGAGATGCTGACGGTCAAGTCGGACGACGTCACCGGGCGCTCCAAGGTCTACGAGGCCATCGTCAAGGGCGAGAATCCGCCTGATCCGGGCATTCCGGAGTCCTTCAACGTGCTGATGAAGGAGCTCCAGAGCCTGTGCTTGGACGTGCGTCTCGAGAAGGCCCCTCAGATTGGTCAGAACCGCTGATTCCCCCACGGGAACGGCGAGGAGGTTACAGATGCAGGACCTTGTGACGCGTGCGGCGGAACCCAGCCGACAGGCAGACCACAATTCGATCCTGATTCAGCTGGCGTCCCCGGACACCATCCGGTCCTGGAGCTTCGGTGAGGTCACCAAGCCCGAGACCATCAACTACCGGACCTTCAAGCCGGAGAAGGACGGGCTCTTCTGCGAGCGCATCTTCGGGCCGGTGAAGGACTGGGAGTGCAACTGCGGCAAGTACAAGCGGATCCGCTTCCGGGGGATCGTCTGCGACAAGTGCGGCGTCGAGGTCACGCTGAGCAAGGTGCGCCGCGAGCGTCTGGGCCACATCGAGCTGGCCGTGCCGATCGCGCATATCTGGTTCTTCAAGGGTCTGCCCAGCCGGATGGGCCACCTGCTGGACATGAAGCTGAAGGACCTCGAGCGGGTGCTCTATTACGAGTCCTACGTCGTGATGAACCCCGGAAACACCGACCTCCAGAAGGGCGAGATCCTGACCGAGGAGGACTGGTGGGACCTGAAGGAGGAGCATCCCGACTGGGAGGCCGAGCTCGAGATGGGCGCCGAGGCCATCCGCACCCTCCTGTCGCAGCTCAACATGCACGAGTTGAGCCAGGAGCTGCGGGCCGCCGCCCGGACCGAGACCTCCATCCAGCGCA
>CAYLMM010000076.1:0-8832 GCA_964384825.1 uncultured Fibrobacteraceae bacterium | reverse complement strand
GCCAACATCTTCGTCGGCCAGACCGAGGCCCCGCTGGTGATCCGGCCCTACATCAAGACGATGACCAACTCCGAGATCATGGCGGTGATGTGCGGCGGCTTCGCGACCGTCGCGGGCGGGGTGATGGCGGCCTACGTGCGCTTCGGCGTCGACGCGGGCCACCTGCTGGCCGCCAGCGTGATGTCGGCTCCGGCCGCCCTGGTCATCGCCAAGGTGATGTTCCCCGAGATCGAGAAATCGCCGACCGCCGGCCACGTCCGGCTGAGCGTGCCGCAGGAGTACTCGAACCTGATCGACGCCGCGGCGGGCGGCGCCTCGGTCGGCCTGAAGCTGGCCGCCAACGTGGGCGCCATGCTGCTGGCCTTCGTGGCCCTGGTGGCGATGGTCAACTACGGCCTGGGATTCCTGCACACCTCGCTGCAGCAGGTCTTCGGCTGGATCTTCGCCCCGCTGAGCTGGACGCTGGGCGTGCCCTGGAGCGAGGCCGCGGCCTTCGGCAACCTGTTGGGAACCAAGATCGCGGTCAACGAGTTCGTGGCCTACGTCGAACTGCAGAAGGCGGTCGAGGCCGGCCTGCTTTCGCCCCGCAGCATCGTGATCGCCACCTACGCCCTCTGCGGATTCGCCAACTTCTCGAGCATCGCGATCCAGATCGGCGGCATCGGCGGCATCGCGCCCGAGCGGCGCGGCGACGTGGCCCGATTCGGACTGAAGGCGATGTTCGGCGGCGCGATGGCCTCGTGGCTGACCGCGACGATCGCCGGCATCCTGACCCTTTGAGCGGTCATCGGGAGGGGCCGCCGCAGCAGCGGCCCCTCCCGCGCCGCCGCGGAATTTCCGGGAGACGAACGACATGCCCCGCTTGCAGCTGAAACCCCGGGAAGCCTACCCCTTCCGGATCGATCAGGCCGTCCGCACCACCGACGTCAACTACGGCGGCCACCTGGGCAACGACACCCTGCTTTCGCTGATCCACGAGGCGCGGGTCGCCTTCCTGGCCTCGCGCGGCCTGAGCGAACTGGACTGCGGCGGCGTCCCGCTGATCATGGGCGACGCCGCGGCGGTCTACCGGGGCGAGGCCTTCGCCGGCGACATCCTGCGCTTCGAGGCCGCGGCCGGAGAGATCGGCCGCGCCGGCTTCCGGCTCTTCTTCCGGGTCACGCGCCCGGCCGACGGAGCCGAGATCGCCCTGGTCGAGAACGGGATGGCGGCCTTCGACTACCGCACGCGGCGGATCCGGCCCCTGCCCGCGGCGGCGGCCGAGGCCCTGGGCGACGGGAAAGCGGCATGAACGCGCCGGAGCGCATCACCAGCCTGCAGAACCCCCGCGTCAAGCGGCTGGTCGGGCTGCGCGACCGCAAGGAGCGCGATGCGACCGGGCTGACGCTGATCGAGGAGCCCCGGGTGATCCAGCGCGCCTGGCGCGCCGGGCATCCCTTCCGGACGGTCTATTACTGCCTCGACCAGCTCCGGCGCGGGCCGGCGCCCGGCATCGAACTGCTGGCCGAGCTGAAGACCGCCGCCGCAGCCGGACGCTGCGAGATGGTGGAACTGGCGCCGCACGTCATGGTCCGCGCGTCCTACCGCGACAATCCGGCCGGCCTGCTGGTCGTCGCGCCGCATCCGGGCAAGTCCCTCGAGGATCTCGAACTGCCGCGGCGGCCCCTGCTGCTGGTGCTCGACGGGCTGGAGAAGCCCGGCAACCTCGGGGCGGTCCTGCGCACCGCCGACGGGGCGGGCGTCGACGCGGTGCTGGTCTGCGGCCGGGGCACCGACCTGGCCAATCCCAACACGCTGCGGGCCTCGACCGGGGCGGTGTTCAGCGTCCCGACCGTCGAGACCGACCCCGTCGCGGCGCGAGTTTTTCTGGCCGACCGCGGCATCGCCGTGGTCGCCACGACGCCGGACGCGGAAGATATCTACACCGAAGCCGACCTCGCCGGACCGACGGCCCTGGTCATGGGCGCCGAGGACACCGGCCTGGACGACGCGTGGCTCGCGTCCGCCGGCCGCCTGGTGCGCATCCCGATGCTCGGCGCCGCCGATTCGCTGAACGTGGGCGTGTCGGCGGCCCTGGTCCTCTATGAGGCGGTCCGGCAAAGAAACCGCACAGGAAAGGAACGATGATGGAAATGATCTCCCCCGATTCCGGGCACCTGCTGATCAGACTGGTCGCCGCCGCCCTGCTGGGCGGCCTGGTGGGCCTCGAACGCGACGTCCACGGCCGGGCCGCAGGCCTGCGCACCCACATGCTGGTGGCCCTGGGCGCGGGATTGTTCATGGTCATGTCGGAGATGGTGGCCGCGCAGGTGAACGTCCAGGCCGGTACGGTGGGCCGCTTCGCCGACCCGGGCCGGATCGCCGCCCAGGTGGTCACGGGCATCGGTTTCCTGGGCGCGGGCACGATCCTCAAGGAAGGATTCACCGTCCGCGGCCTGACCACCGCGGCCACGCTGTGGGTCGTGGCCGCGATCGGCATGGCCGCCGGAGCCGGATACTACGTGCTGGCCGCCGTCGCCACGGCCCTGGCCCTGCTCGGCCTGATGCTGCTGAACTACGCCGAGCGCGGCTACCGCAAGGACAACTACCGCGCCCTGAAGGTGGTGACCGACCTGGACACCGACCCTGCGCTGATCGTCGACACGGTCAAGGGGCCGCGGGTGCGGATCATCTTCTACGACATGGACCGCGACTACGAAACCGGGCGCACGACCGTCCATCTGCAGCTGCGCCTGCATCACCGGGGCGTGACCGACAAGCTGAGCCACGGCCTGATCAAGAGCCTGGTCGACGCCGGCGTGCCGCTGAAGGAAATCAGCTGGAGTCACCCCTAGCCCGAAGGATTCCGGGGACGGACATGGGACGCAACATCGAGATCAAGGCCCGCGCGAACGATCCGGACGCCCAGCGCGCCCGGGCCGAAGCGCTGGCCGACCGTCCGCGGCGGACCTTCGACCAGCACGATGTCTTCTTCCGCACGCCCCGCGGCCGGCTGAAGCTGCGCCGGCAGACCGGGCGGCCCGCCGAGCTGATCGCCTACGACCGGGCCGACGACGACCGAGCCGCCGCCTCGAGCTACGAACTGGTGCCGGCCCCCGATCCCGACGCCCTGCAGCGGGCGCTGGCCGGCACCCTCGGCGTCCGCGGCGAGGTGGTCAAAACGCGGACCCTGCTGATGCGCGGCCGCACCCGCATCCACCTGGACAGCGTCGAGGGACTTGGCCACTTTCTGGAACTGGAGGTCGTCCTGGGCCCCGACGACGACGACGACGAGGGACGGGCCGAGGCCGATCGGATCTCCGCGGAACTGGGAATCGAGGCATCCGACCGGATCGCCGGCGCCTACATCGACCTCGTGGAGCAGCGGCGGGAACGCTCCGCGAAGTGACCGGCGGCCGGCCGGGAGGCGAATCCCCACGGGGACGCCGCGCCGCGCCGGCATCGCGGACATCCCGCCGAGAACAGGACTTGCGCCTGCCGGAATATACCTGCAAGGTTCAGGTGATTGAGGATCCGTAACGGCGCGGAAACACCACCAGGAGGGAATCATGCGCGAAATGACCCGCGAGAATCTCGAAGCCGCCTTCGCCGGCGAAAGCCAGGCGCACATGAAATACGCCGTCTTCGCCGACAAGGCCGAGCAGGACGGCAAGCCCGAGGTCGCCCGGCTGCTGCGGGCGATCAGCTACGCCGAGCTCGTCCACGCCCGCAACCACCTGAAGGTGCTCGGGGGCGTCGGCGACACCGCGCAGAACCTGGCCGCGGCCAAGGGCGGCGAGGACCACGAGATCGACGAGATGTACCCGGCCTTCGCGGCGGTGGCCGAGCTGCAGCAGGAAAAAGGCGCCCTGCGCAGCATGAACTACGCGCTGGAGGCGGAGAAGATCCATTCGGAGATGTTCGGCGACGCCGGCAAGGCCGTGGAGGCGGGCGAGGACATCCCCGCCGAGACGGTGCGCGTCTGCCCGGTCTGCGGTCATACGGTCATCGGCGAGGCTCCCGAGCGGTGCCCCGTCTGCAACGTCCCGAAGGACAAATATCGCGCTTTCTGATCCCGAAAGGAGCATCGCGATGCCCGACACCAAGCCCTCCGTCGTGAAACCGGCCGACAAGATGGAGTACCTTCACGATCCCATCCTGAACAAGGGGACCTGCTTCACCGAAGTCGAACGCGACGCCCTCGGCCTGCGCGGACTGCTTCCCCCGCGGGTCTGCACGCCCGAATCGCAGGCCAGGCGCGCCTACGGCAACTTCCAGAGCCAGCTCACCGACCTGGACAAGTACATCTTCATGTCCCTGCTGCAGGACCGGAACCAGACCCTGTACTACAAGCTGGTCATGGATCACATCATCGAGATGATGCCGATCATCTACACGCCGACCGTCGGCCAGGCCTGCCAGGAGTTCGGCCACATCTTCCGCAAGTCGCGGGGTCTGTACCTGACCAAGGCGGACAAGGGCCGTTTCGCGGACATCATGCGCAACTGGCCGCACAAGGACGTCCGGGTGATCGTGGTGACCGACGGCGAGCGGATCCTCGGCCTGGGCGACCTGGGCGCCGACGGCATGGGCATCCCCATCGGCAAGCTGGCCCTGTACACAGCCTGCGCCGGCGTGCATCCGGAATTCTGTCTGCCGATCACGCTGGACTTCGGCACCAACAACGAGGAACTGCTGAACGACCCCCTCTACATCGGCGTTTCCGAAAAGCGCGTGCGCGGCGAGGAATACGACGCGCTGATCGAGGAGTTCGTCCAGGCGGTCACCGAGGTCTTCGGCAACTGCCTGCTGCAATGGGAGGACTTCGCCAACATCAACGCCTTCCGGCTGCTGCACAACTACCGCGACCGCATCTGCACCTTCGACGACGACATCCAGGGCACCGGCGCGGTGGCGCTGTCGGGCCTCTACTCGGCCATGCGCATGACCGGCGGCAAGCTGAGCGACCAGAAGATCCTGTTCCTCGGCGCCGGCGAGGCGGGCATCGGCATCGCCGACATCATCTGCTCGGCGATGATGGCCGAGGGGCTGACCTCCGAGCAGGCCCACGGCAACTGCTGGTTCGTCGATTCCAAGGGCCTGGTCGTGGCGAGTCGCAAGGACAAGCTGGCCGAGCACAAGCTGCCCTTCGCCCACGAGCATCCCGAGGTGCCGGACTTCGAGTCCGCGGTCGAGACGCTCCGGCCCACGGCGATCATCGGCGTCTCGGGCATGCCCCAGACCTTCACCGAGAAGGTCGTGCGGAACATGGCCGAGTACAACGACCGGCCGATCGTCTTCGCCCTGTCCAACCCCACGTCGAAGGCCGAATGCACGGCCGAGCAGGCGTACGGCTGGACCGGCGGCAAGGCGATCTTCGCCAGCGGCAGCCCCTTCGATCCGGTCGAGATCGACGGCCGGCGCCACGTTCCCGGCCAGGGCAACAACGCCTACATCTTCCCGGGCGTGGGCCTGGGCGTGATCGCCGCCGACGCCACGCGCGTCACCGACGACATGTTCTTCACGGCGGCCAAGAAGCTGGCCGACCTCGTCGAGCAGAAGGACCTGGACGAGGGCTGCTGCTATCCGCCCCTGACCCGGATCCGCGAGGTTTCGGAGCACATCGCGGTCGCGGTGGCCGAGATCGCCTATGCCGACGGGCTGGCGCAGGCGCCGCGCCCCGACGACATGGGAGCGCTGATCCGCGAGATGATGTACCAGCCCGTCTATCCGGACTACATCTGATCGCGCGACCGACGCCGGCCGCGCGACGGCCGGACACCGGGCCGGATCCTTCGGGGTCCGGCCCTTATTTCATCAATCCCCCCCCTGGAGGGTGGACTTCCGGCGGGCAGCGGTGCTAGTCTGGCGCGGGGCCGAGCTGCCGGACGAGGGATCGGCTTCCGTCCCGGATTCGCGGACCGCGTCACGGCGCGGCTCAACGGTCAAGAGGAGGAATCCATGGCTGAAAAACCGATCGGATGCGGAAGGCCGACCGGCGGCGTCGTGGGCGAGAAGCCCGTCGAACGTCCCGAGGCCGCGCCGCAGCAGGGGGAGGAAAGAACCATGTCCAACGTGCGCGTCGGAGCGAAGGCTCCGGATTTCGAAGCGCCCTGCTTCAAGGACGGCGGATTCTCGACCGAGAAGCTGTCCGACCACCTGGGCAAATGGGTGATGCTCTGCTTCTACCCCGGCGACTTCACCTTCGTCTGACCCACCGAACTGTCGGCGGTCGCCGACAAATACCAAGAGTTCCAGGAACTGGGCGTTGACGTCCTCTCGATGAGCGTCGACAGCCAGTTCGTCCACAAGGTCTGGGAAGCCGAGGAGCTGTCGAAGATGGTCGACGGCGGCATCCCCTTCCCCATGCTCTCGGACGGGGCGGGGAACATCGGCCGCACCTACGGCGTCTACGACGAGAACGCCGGCGTCGACATGCGCGGGCGGTTCCTGATCGATCCCGACGGCGTGATCCAGGCCATGGAGATCCTCACGCCTCCGGTGGGCCGCAGCGCCGACGAGACGCTGCGCCAGATCAAGGCCTTCCAACTGGTGCGCGAGAGCGGCGGCGCCGAGGCGACGCCGGCCGAGTGGACACCCGGCAAGCCCACCCTGAAGCCCGGCCCCGATCTGGTCGGCAAGGTCTGGGAAGTCTGGAAGCCCTGAGAACGGGCGGCTCCCGCCGCCGCCTGACCGACGAGAGAGAGCCCGCGCCGGACGGCGCGGGCTCTTTCCATCGCGTGCGGACCGGATCGCGGCCTAGTGGTCGCAGAGATTGGCTCCGGTCTTCAGATCGTCGTTCATGAACGCCGTGATGAGATCCTCGGCCGGAGCCGACGGAGCGCCGACATGGACCTGGATGCCGGCCTGGGCGAAGAGCATCTGGGCGCGGGAGCCCATGCCCCCGGCGATGATCACCTTCGCGCCCTGCTCGGCGAGCCACTGGGGCAGGACGCCGGGCTCGTGGGGCGGCGGAGTCAGGAACTCGCCCTCCCCGATGGATTTCTGCTGCAGGTCGACCTCGAACAGCGCGAACTGCTCGCAATGTCCGAAATGCAAGGCAAGCCGGCCCGCGGCCAGGGGAATCGCGATCTTCATCATCCTCTCCTTGTGGTTTCCCGCAGCGCCTTCTCGGTGGCGCGCCACAGGTTCTGCAAAGCCTCCGCCGCCGGAGACGCTCCGTGCTCGACGACGCTCACGCCGTCCAGCTGCGCCTTCGTCACGGCGATATCGTAGGGGATCTCGCCGAGAACCGGCACCTGCTGCTCGCCGCACCAGGCGGCGATGCCTTCGGCCGTTTCCCGGTCCAGATCGGATTTGTTGACGCAGACCGCGGCCGGCAGACGGAAGTGCTTCGCCAGGGCGATCAGACGCTCCATGTCGTGACGGCCGGAAACGGTCGGCTCGGCCACCACCAGCAACAGATCCGCGCCCGAGATCGCCGAGATCACCGGACAGCCGATTCCCGGCGGGCCATCGACCAGCACGAGGTCCAGCTCCCGCTGCTCGGCCGCGTCCCGGGCCTTCTCGCGCACGAGGTTGACCAGCTTGCCGGAGTTCTCGGCTCCGGTGCCCAGCCGCGCGTGGATCATCGGACCGCAACGCGTTTCCGATACGAACCATTCGCCGCAGTCGCGGTCGGGGAACTCGATCGCGCCGCGGGGGCAGAAATGGACGCAGACGCCGCAACCCTCGCAGTTGACCGGATCGACCGCCGCGGCCCCGTCGGCCTGGAGACGGATCGCGTCGAAACGGCAGACATCCTCGCACACCTGGCAACCGTTGCAGAGCGTGGGATCGACCACCGCGACGTGTCCGGCGATGAAGCGTTCGCGTCGCTTCACGTCGGGTTCGAGCACCAGGTGCAGATCGGCGGCGTCGACATCGCAGTCGGCCAGCACCAGCTTTCCGGCCAGGGCCGCGAACGACGCGACCACGCTGGTCTTGCCGGTGCCGCCCTTGCCGCTGCAGACCACCAGTTCCAGGGGCTTCATCGCGCCGCCCCCTTGCTGGCGGCGGGCGCCACGGCCTCGAGCAGGCCGATCATCCCTTCGCGCAGTTCGGGCACCGCATCCACCGCCAGCACGCCGCGGGCGTAGGCCTCGGCCACCCGGCGATCGTGCGGGATCTCCAGCAGCAGCCGGACGTTGTCGTCCTCGCAGAACCGGCGCACGCGGTCGTCGCCGATGCCGGCCCGGTTGACCACCACCCCGAAGGGGATGCCCAATTCGCGAACCAGATCGACCGCCAGCCTCAGATCGTTCAATCCGAAGGGAGTGGGCTCGGTCACCAGCAGGACGAAATCGCTGCCGCGCAGGGCCGCGACGACCGGACATGAGGCCCCCGGAGGAGCATCCACCAGAACGAGTTCGTCCTCGGGTTCGGCGGAAGCCAGAACCTGCTCGATCAGGGGCGGAGCCTGGACCTCGCCCACCCGCAACCGCCCGTGGGTGAATCGAAGTCCCCGCACCCGCCCCGTCTCGAGCACGCCGACCTCCCGCTCGCCCCGGCTGATCGCCTGGAAAGGACAGACCAGCCAGCAGCCGCCGCAGGAGTGGCAGAGTTCCGGAAATACCATCACGTCGTCCGGCAAGCAGGCCAGAGCGTTGAACTCGCAGATCTCGGCGCACTTGCCGCAATGCCGGCAGGCATCCCGGTCGATGACCGGAATCGGGACGTTCACCGGCTCGGTCCGTTCCCACTCCGGACGCAGGAAGAGGTGGCCGTTGGGCTCCTCGACGTCGCAATCCAGCAGATGGACCGATCGTCCCAGTTGGGCCGCGAGAACGGCCATGTTCGTCGCAAGGGTGGTCTTGCCGGTACCACCCTTGCCGCTCGCTATCGACACGCGCA
>CAYLMM010000075.1:4632-9051 GCA_964384825.1 uncultured Fibrobacteraceae bacterium | reverse complement strand
CCGAGGGATTTCTCCTGGCGGTCGGTGGAGCGGCGGAGGTAGATGGCCGCGGGGACGCGGTTGCCGGGTCGTGGGTTCATAGTGACATTCAGCCGATCTCGCCCGGGAACATCAAGTCAATTACTGCCTTCGCAAGTTCTATCTAAGTCGCAAGTTACGGAATCGTCCGCGGCGGAGCAACGCTCCTGGTACTCCCGAATGGCCCAGGTGACGAGCAGTTCGAGGACCTCGTCCAAGGCGGCGGGGTCGGCCAGTTCCGTGCCCTCGACCACGGTGAGGCGGGGCTCGGTGACGGCCGTCGTCTTGCGGGGTCTAGGCCGGGTGCCGGCGTCGTTTTTTTCCCGCCCACCCTTCACGATCCTGCGGCCCCTTCCCCGGGCCCGAGCAGGCGCTGGACCTGGCCGATGACCGCCGCCTCGAACTGGTCCGCGGTCTCACGATCGATGGGGTGATGCAGCGGATGCGGGCGGCCCGAGGCGGCCAGCTTCCGCGGGTAGGTCAGGAACAGGTTGCCGGTCCGGTCGCGGCGGATGGCGATGTCGTTGAGCAGGACGCCGCCGTAGCGGCAGGAGGCGAAGGCGACCAGGCCGCTGGTGGCGTCGGGGGCCAGGCGGATCCGGACTTCGGTGATGGCGTGCATGCCGGACGTCGGTTCGCGGTTCTCAGGCATTTTCGTGGTCCTCCCGGGGGGAAGCGGAAGAGGCTGCTTCAGCGCGAAAATCGCGCACAGAAATCACAGAATCCCCGGCCGGAGGCCCGGATTCCGAATTCTGTGATTTCTGTGCGTGAATTTCCGGGTTCACATCGAAAGTTGGACTGGGCGTACGCCCCCGCCCCGAGCGCGGCGGATCCGGCCGGCGGCGGATGATCTCGTGCTCGCTGAGCAGGTCCAGGGGCGGGTCCAACTCGGCGGGCTGATTGAACCGGGCCCGCAGCGGCATGTAGGCCTCGCGCCGGGTGAAGCTCGTCACGCCGTTGCGCCGGATCCAGGCCAGAATGTACCGCGCCAGGCCGGCGACCGGATCGGCCCCCATCATGTCGAAGGCGATCTGGGCGTGGATGACGAGGTATTCGGTGATGCGCAGGGCCCGGCGCATGGGGTCCGTGCCGACGCCCAAGGGGGCGCTGGCGTCGGGCTCGAGGGCATGGTCGGCCAGCTGCAGCAGCCCGGCGAGGCGGACGGTCTCGCCCGCGAGCTTGTTCCCCCAGTCGGCGACGTCCTCGAACTCGCCGGCGAGGCCCAGCTTGGGCTCGTTCGTCGCCTTGAGTCCCACCACCAGTTCGTAGGCGGCCGCGCTGAAGTCCATGGGCCGGGACTTGATCTCCCCCGTCTCGTCGCGCCGGGTGGGCCGCCGCAGGAGCGAGGTGATCGCATCCTCGTAGGTCTGGCTGACCTCGAGCGGGACGGGCGGCGCGTCGGGGGCGCGGCGGCCGACGAGACTCTCGGGGATGGCCCACAGGAAGCGGGCCAAAAGGCCCCGGCCGCGGAAGCCCTTCTTGTCCCGTAGCGAGGTTATGACGTCCGGCTGGATCGCCAGACCGATGGTGATGGCTGGCTCCTGGATGGATCCGCCCTCGCGCCCGATGCGGTCGGTGGTGATCTGATTGCCGCTGTGGCCTTTGAGGTAGACGTCGATGTTGGGGATGCCGTTGGAGTAGCGGCCGCCCATGAGCTCGAAGGGGCCGCCCTCGTCGGACATCAGCGCGATGCGGCCGCCCTGCTGGCGCAGCACGGCCTCGAGCGACTCGGCGGTCACGTCGTCCAGGACCAGACGCAGCGGTACCGGGACATCGATGGCGGCGTGCTCGAGGACGGCCTCCTCGACCAGGGCCAGGGACTTGGCGTACTCCTCGGGCGCGCTGGCCTTGGCGGCGCGGGTCTTGAGGTGGTCGGTCCGCTTGGCGGCGACGTCGGCGCGGGCGATGGCGGCGCGGATTTCCGGGTCGGTGCGCCTGCGTTCCTCGGTCACGAAATTCGACACCGGCCGGATGGCGGCGGCGAAGGCCGGGCTCTTGGACTCGCCGGGCTTCAGGGCGACCGCGACGTAGAGGTTCAGGGGCTCGTCCCAGCCCTGGATCACGTGGGCCTGGTATCGCTTGGCGGCGCAGAGGGCCAGCACGGCGAGGCCGAGCATCGCCGGCAGGTCGACGGGGCACTGCAGGGCGGTCGCGAGGGCGGTGACCCAGTCGCGTAGCCAGGGGGGCAGGGTGTCCACGGGGAAGACAGGCACGTCGGCCACGGGACTGATGGGCAGGGGGTCGGGCCAGGCGGGGTCTTCGGCCGTGGCCAAGTCCGGCGTGGCCGGGTCGAGGGGTTCGGCGTCGGCGAAAGGGTCCTGCAGGAGGGTGCCTTCGAGGAGGCGGTCGTTGTCGTCCTTCATCTGCGGGTTATTCATCGCGGCACCCCCTTTCCCGCGCTGCTGCGGAAGATGCGGCAACGTCCGTGGAGGGAGGCCGCGATCTGCTGGGCGTATCGTTCGCCGGGCTCGTCGTGGTGGGTGCGGATGACCACCGAGGCTCCGGTGGGGATGCGGGCGGCGATCTGCGGGGACCAGGCGCCCGACTCGATGCTGAGGACGGCGGGGCCCTGTTCGTCGGTCTCGCGCTGGCGGAGGGCCCAGAGCAGCCAGTCGGGTTCGCCCTCGGCGACGATGACCTGGCGCGGTTGCCACCAGGTGGGGCAGACGCCGCCGAGGAGCTGCTGTGCGAGTGGGTCGGCGAGGACCAGGCCCTTGACGGAGTAGCCGGCGGGCGCGAGAGATTTCGGGGCCACGGTGGTGTCGCTCGAGCGGGCGCGGAGCGAGACGGCCTGGCCCATGTGGTCCCAGAGGCGGATGATGATGCGGTGGCCGGTTCTGCCCCACGGTCCGCGCCGAGTCCAAGCCCAGCGTGGCAGGTGGAGGTCAGTGGGAATCACGCGGGCGAGGTCCCACAGTTCGGCTTGCTGGAGAGACCAGGCAGAGGCGCGTCCGAAGCGGCCGGCGAACCAGGCGGCGGAGTTGGCGTCGGCGCCCACGGGAAGGGAGGCGGCCCACAGTGCGGCGACCTCTCTCTGGGGAGGACGGGCCGGTTGCGTTTCCGCTTCGGTCCGGGCCGGAACGACGGGCCTCACCCGGTGGGAAGCCCGGGATTTGATGTTTCGGTGGAACGGGGCGACTGGAACGGTCCGCGGTGTTTTCTCCCCGCGGAGGATGCCGCGACGGATGTGGCCGACCGCCTCACGCTCGGGGAGCCCGGTCTCCAGGGCTGCGGAAAGGAGAGCGCGTTCGGCAACAGATCCGTCGACTTCCCCCGCTCCCACGAATCCGCCGATGGCGGCGGCGGCCTTGAAGGTCGCGCAGGCCCGGCCGGAAGAGGTGTGGCGGAGGGCCTGGATCTCGGAGTCGATGGCGGCTTCGACGTAGCGTCTCATCGCACCACGTCCTTTGCGCGGTCGACAGGCCGAACCGGGATGATCGTGGTGTGATGTTCAGGGGATCGGGGCTGGAAATGACGGCAATACGCGGGCGAATTCATGAGTCGGTCCCTCTCCTGCTTCAAAGCTCAAGTCGTGTATCTGCATTCGGTTGTGCATCGTCGGGGCGTCTGTCTGGCCGTGTTGGCGTTTCGGCTGTGGTGGCTGCAAGGCCCCGATGAGGCACGTTGGAGTTATGGCCATTTCAGAAAGGGGCGACCAATCTAAATGTCATTTAGACTGGTCAGGCCTTGCCCACTGGCGTCCGTCCATCACGGCCAAAATCCTTGCTGGCACCATCATGGAGAAACGACGAACCCCTCTGCCTTCGTCGGGCAAAGGGGGGATGGCAGCTAAAATTGGGGACGTCAGACCCGGGCGGTCAGCCGGGAAGCAGGAGAATCAATTGCCGGTGGACGGCAGTGCATCCTCTTCAGTCAGAAGGAGCGCGGTTCCTTCTAGGGCATGCCAAGCGGGTGCCGGCGACCCCGGTATTCGTTACGTGCGAGGGCTTTGAAACAAGTTTCCACTTAATTACAACGTCCAATTCATCAAACCCCGGTTGGACTCCCCGCGGGTGCACAAATTGGGTTCGCTTTTAGGTGCGACAGCCGTTTTGATCTTCTCCCGCCTAATCCCTCAACACGACCTCACACGCGAGGTACTCGCCGATTACAATGCGCACCATGAGCGGTGGGCCTGGGGACGCGAGGAACCGGTACCGGCCTGGCTGGACGACGATCCAACTCGGGGAGAATACTCCGTGCTCGTACATCCGGAGCATGGCCCGGGAACCGACTTCCGGGTACAGACTGACGGATGGAAGAGTCTCAAACAGCTCGAGCGCCTTCTCGTCGAGGAGCCCGATCGGACATACCGACACGCCCACCGGGTCGTCGTACTCGGCCGAATGGAGTTCAAACGCTGCGTGAGTGTGTTCGACGCGGATGGGCGCTTCTCCCCCC
>CAYLMM010000075.1:229-4622 GCA_964384825.1 uncultured Fibrobacteraceae bacterium | reverse complement strand
GGTCCTTGCGCGGCGAACGGATCACGTGCAGGTAGGCGAGACGCATCGGGCTCAAACACGACACTCCCGTTCACAGGATCGACAGAACGAGCATTCTCCAACGCGGCCGCAAGGGCTGGCTTCCTTTCGAGAATGCTTCGGATCCGATCGCGATGGTGTTCCGATGGCTTGACCGAACCGACAGCGACGCAATCCAACAGGGCGGCAAGGTACTCCTCGTCGAGAGAGAACGACTCGTTGCACCGCCTACAACTGGGCACGACTGGGAGATTCTTGGGATAAGGCTCATCCAGCAGAACTCGGGGTGGGACGTGATCTCGGGAGTCGGGATGCGCACCACAATAGACGCAATGCGCGAGAACGCGCTCGTCGCCCAACGGCCGAATCTGTTTCATTGCGACCAAGCCGGCACGAACCATTCGACCGACGACCGGTTGGAATCATGCACGGCCGATTACTCCCACGTCGACCAGCGCCTCTAGATGGTTCCGCAGGGTCCTGGGGACGGGACCACCATGAATCGCCACTCCTGCTTCCATGTTCTTCTCCAGTGCGTGACCCGTGAGGTTGGCGCTCGTAATGAAAGCTCGCGCTCCATCGACGACCGCCACCTTGGCGTGCACTTTCCCGTCAATGAAGGGCTCGGGCTTCTCGATCCAGGTGAATATCTCAGCAGAAGGCACGCTATTGCGCATGGTCGCGGCGGGATCCACACTCAGACTGCCGCCGTGGCCCGTCGAAGCCTCTAGCAGCACGCGAATGCGAACACCTCGCCCGCTCGCATCGTTCATAGCCTTCACGACGCTGGGCACGTCGTACGTGACAAAGCTCACGAGGAAGAGATCCTTTTCGGCGCTACGAATCAAGTCTAGAAGAACCTGTTCAGTACGCCGTGTTGCCACGAAACGCGTCGTCGGGCCAGTCCAGACGAGTTCGACGTTGAGCTCGTCCTCTACCCGCCGTCTCGCCTCCGATGCCCCGAGAAGCATACCGGCGACCTCATCCCCACTGGCCGAAGTGCTCCCCCATGCGGCCAAAAGACGCACCACCGAGGCGCGGGCAGCCGGTGTCCCAACCAACGAATCCGGGCTAGGTGCGTCTGCGGCACTAGAAATGCCCCGTAATGCTCCTGCGACGGCACCGATTTTAGCCGGAGAGACCAGGGCGACCAGGTCCACAATCGCATTGAGAAGAGTCTGCATCAGATCCCCTCGAAGAAGGCCGCGTCGGTCACCTCGAGGGTCGGGACGACGAGGGCACGGTCGAGATAGCGGTTACCGCACTCGCACGATGTCTCGGACACGAACGAACACGCATGACAAGCAGCGGTATGAAGCGACTGATCCCTCCTGGGATCGTGTTCAGCACACAGAGGATCCGAGGCACATACCTTTGCTCGGTCGAGAGCTTGCTTGAGCAGGCGGCCCAGATTGTCCGGCTTACCAAGCTCGACAAGTCCACCCAACGTTCCATCAGAATCGGCGGCTGCCGTGTAGATGAGAATACCAGCCTGAGGACTGCCGTTTTCTGTCTCGGCATAGACGCGTTCCCGAATACTTGCGGCATTGTAGCCGCAGTCGAGCGCCAGTTCCCGGATGAGCAGATGAGCGACCGTATGGAGTAGTGCGTAACGAACCCCGGGAAATTCGGGGTCTGGCTCGAGGTGGCGCCGTGCGCGCCAGCCACGGTGACCTCGGCGAAGGATCGCACCTTGCGCCCTGGGGCCAGCGCCAGCCGCCCATTTCTCGAGCGCTGGTTCGGAGAATTGCAAAAAAATCCCCTCTCCATGCACTTGCGTTGCTGGGACCCAAACCGGTGCGCCTCGGCTGACGGGTGCCCGGGGGGCCCGATCGTCGCCGCCCTCTGTCGGAGATTCTACTCGCGTGAAGCCGAGCAGGGCATTCACCTCTCGCAGGCGTTCCAGAAGCAACACTCTGGCGACGTACGGCTCGAATCCGGCAGGGACATTGACCTCTTTGCTCATGAAGAACGGGTAGTCTGTCGGTGGTGTCGAAGCCGTAAGCACATCCCATTCAGGACCCTTCAGGTCGAATTCCTGATCTTCGTCGGATCCATTACGATGTGCTTCAATTCCTGCCCATACCTGGTCGCCGTCGAAAGCTTCGATGCCGGGGAGCTGTGCCGATTTTTTCAGGGTCTTCACGACGGCCGCTGCCTCCAATGCGCTTTCGACATCCTCGAAGAACGTCCATCCGTCAGCCACGAGTTGGGCGAGCGGGCTACCGGTCTGGGGAATCGCAAGTGCTGATAGCGTCAGAGGGAACCAACCATTCGTCGCGCCGAGCAGAATCGCCCTGGGTTCCTCTGTGCAGCCATCCTCGAAGCGTTCGAGATGCGGGTGCCGCCCTCGGCACCCTGGCAGATTGTTTCTTCCTGCTTGGCCAAACGCCTGAGCCATGCTCTTAGCGGCACCACACGTGTCGCATCTCACCCACAGATTCTCGGTTTGGAGCGAGGCACCACTCTCGAAGAAGCGGAGAGTACCCATGCATCCGCTCGCACCACTGTGGACGAACCAGTGCCACGGAAAGTCGTCGAGATGGCCGGCCCGGCAGGCGAGAAGGAAGCGCGAAGGAACGGCATCGGCATCGCTCGGTCGCTTGTCGCCGCGCGAACCTCGGCATTCCTTGTGCACGAATCGAGTGTATTCCGGGCGATACCGGTGTTCCTTCAGTTCGAACAGTCCGGCATCGAATGGAGAGAGCAGACCGCACTTCACGCACCGCATCCAGCGCGGAAAAGGCTTAACAGGTACCCCTACGTTGGCCTCCGCCGAGAATGGATCAATGCTGTCATCCTCAGTCACCGGAGGCATGCGCAAGGATTCGACCTGAGCGCCGAGCGCCCGGCGCACGTTTGCGAGCAACCGGGCCTCAAGGATAGGTTGGCAACGATCGCGCTCCCACCGATCGATTCCCATCGTAATGACGGAGAGATTGGGCAGATCGATCAGCGCCCCGGGGCCATAAGTCCACAGTAGCTGGCTGGGTCGGATGGCTCCGACAGGAGTCTTGCTCATGACTCATCCTCATCGTTCGCTGGGCGAGGTTGCCAAGCTGGGTCCGTGAGGGAACGGTCGTCCTCCATGACGAGGCGAACGCCGGGCTCGACTTCGCGCATCGAAGTGGGCACTGTCCGCGGCGACCACGCTCGAATCCCCGGAGACTCAAGCAACGGGTAGGCCGTGGAACCCGCCCCGTATCGTTGATAGACGAGGGTACGCCCACCCACAGCCGCTTCCCGGGCCCAATCGTCGGCACGGCTCTTCAGGGCTGCCTCAGTCAGGCCCTTCTTCGCCGAATCCTCGGTCACGTCCCACGCTCTCCCAGCCAGAGCCTGCACGGTCGCTGCCATCTCCGGGCAGCTGGGACTTGTCATAGCGGCGGCACCCGTGTTCGGGGCGAACGTCTCATATCGGTTTCGCATCACAGACAGCATGGCGCCAGTCAACCCCCGATCCAATGCGCGAGGAGAAAAGGGCGTGACCGATTGCGCCTCGACGTGCTGATAGAATGTCGTGTGATAGTGCTCGTACGTTTCGTAATGCGACAAGTCGCGAGGCCGAGCCCAAGTCAGCACCGATACGACGAGCCCTGGAAAAGCACGGCCTACTCGGCTCGTCGCTTGGATATACTCGGCGGTCCCTTTCGGCTGGCCATTCACGACCATGACGCCCAATCGGCTCACATCGACGCCGACAGACAACATGTTGGTGGCAAGGACGACATCGATCGGGCGCGAATCGCCCTGGTCCCTCCGAATGACCCATCTCTGTTCGGAATCGTCGTACAGGCCACCGAAGCCGACCTCGAGCTGGTCGAGATACTTCGGAATATTCTGACTAGAAACCCGTGAGGTCAATTCGACTACCTCACCGGGATCACGCTGCGCCAAACCGGGACGAGGTGATCGTCCCATCTGGACCCTGAAAGAACGATACCTCACGTCGTCTTCGGCCAGACGCTTCATTCCACCCAGTTCGCGCAGCGAATTGAAGTACCCGACGAGGGTCATGTACGGGTCAGTGATCGGGCCAAAATGGTCGAACAAGGCCTGGGCAGCCGTGAGGACCGCGGTGTAGGTCCGAATCAGGACAGCAGGCCGCGAACTGCCAGGCGCACAAACGCCGATGTAGCATCTTCCAGGCTTGCTCTCAATGGGGCGCTGCACCGAAAAGAAGTCATCCTCAACGTCGAGGGCCTTCGGGGGAAAGAGTGCGAGCCGCCGCATGAAAACGTTTCGCACCTGATCCCCTGCGCGCCGGGCGGTTGCGGTCGATGCTACGATCTTGGGACGGATCATCGTCCCTCCAAATTCCCAACTGCAGAGGTCGTCGACTGCACTCTCGTACAGCCCGACCATCGTCCCCAAC
>CAYLMM010000075.1:0-219 GCA_964384825.1 uncultured Fibrobacteraceae bacterium | reverse complement strand
ATCGGGAGGACGCACGGCACTGACGGGCAAAACCCTCGCTGCCGGATGGGGTCTCCGCGCCCGATGCCCCGTCCCGCAGTCGTGTCCGGGCCAAAGCAGCCCATGCCGGCTGCACTCCTCTCGAACACGGCCGAAGAGCGTGCGGGCTTCAGAACGCCAGGCCATCATTGCGAACTTATCGACAGTCGCGATCATCATGCTCGGAGGCCGGTGGTAGAT
>CAYLMM010000074.1:0-9212 GCA_964384825.1 uncultured Fibrobacteraceae bacterium | reverse complement strand
GGCTTCGCCCTGATGATCCGCTTCTTCTACACGGCCTTCGCCGCCGAGGGCGCCGCCGACGTCGCCGCGGCGGTGGGCCGGGTCGACTGGCCGCTGCTGATCGCGGCGCTGTCGGTGGTCACGATGACCTACGGCAACCTGGCGGCCGTGCGGCAGACGAACATCAAGCGCCTGCTGGCCTATTCCAGCATCGCCCACGTCGGCTACCTGCTGATGGGATTCCTGCTGCTGACCGCCCAAGGGCTGCAGGCGATCCTCTTCTACCTGCTGGTCTACTCGGTGATGAACCTGGGCGCCTTCCTGTTCGTGGTGGCGATGAACAACCGCCTGCCGGGCGAGGAGATCTCCGACTACGCCGGCCTCGGCTTCCGGGCGCCCTGGCCCGCCGCGATGATGACCCTGTTCCTGTTCTCGCTGACCGGCCTGCCCCCGACCGCCGGCTTCATCGGCAAGTTCTATCTCTTCGCCGAGGTCATGCGGCGCGAGTACTACTGGCTGGCGATCATCGGCGTGCTCAACAGCGTGATCAGCCTCTTCTACTACATGCGCATCGCCAAGGCCATGTACTTCACCGCCTACGAGGGCGAGCAGAAGCGCGTCGCGGTTGCGCCGCTGCACATGGCGACCCTGATCGTCCTGGCGGTGCCGACCCTGGCTCTGGGGCTGTACTGGGGCCGGTTCAAGGATCTGGCCGACCGGGCCATCGAACATTTCTTCACCGGCATCTAGACGTCGTTTCGACGGCGGGAACGGGGCGGTTCCGACGGGGCCGCCCCTTTTTCGAGGGCTCCGCCGAGGATTCCGCCTGCCGCGCGCGCCTGGACCTTCCGATTGCGAAACAATATTCTTGGCGGATCCGTAGCTATCGGCGCGCCGCGTTGGCGCCGGAACGGACCCCCTGAACCATCAAGCGAAAGAAACGCCCGATGAAATCCACGACCGACGCAGCAAGGAGCGTAGCCGCCATCCTGCTGGTTCTCGCCACGGTAGTCCCGTTGCGGGCCGGCATCGCCGCCGAAACCTTCTCTCCGACCTTTCTTCCCGAACTGACGGTCGAACGCGCCGCGGGCGCCATCGAGATCGACGGTTCGCTGGGCGACTCCGGCTGGTCCGGATCGGCGAAGGTGGGCAATTTCAGCGAGCACAGTCCCGGCGATCAGACGAAACCGCCGGTCGATACCGAGACCATGATCACCTACGACCGGTCGCATCTCTACGTGGCGTTCATCTGCTACGACGACCCGGCCACGCTGAGGGCCACCCTGGCCGAGCGCGACAACATCTTCCGCGACGACAACGTCGTCCTGCTGATCGACACCTACGGCAACCAGACGTCGGCCTACGAGTTCATGTGCAATCCGCTGGGCGTCCAGGCCGATCTGCTGTGGTCGCCGAACGTCGGCGAGGACTCCAGTTTCGATCTGGTCTACGAGGCGGCGGCCGAGATCACCGATTTCGGCTACGTGGTGGAGATGGCCATCCCCTTCAACAGCCTGCGCTTCCCCGATACCGCCGAGCAGCAGTGGCGGATGGATTTCTGGCGCAACCGGCCCCGCGAGGTCCGGGGGCAGTATTCGTGGGCGGCCATCGATCGCGACGAACCGTGCTGGCCCTGCCAGTGGGGCGTCGTCCGGGGCATCCGCGACGTCCAGCCGGGACGGGGATTCGAGCTGCTGCCCTCGCTGGTCGCCTCCCAGTCGGGATCCAGGGGCGACGACGGCCAATGGAACGACGCCGACGCCGAAGCCGAGGTCTCGCTGGGCGTGAAATGCCTGGTGACGTCGGACATGACCGCCGAGGCGACCTACAACCCCGATTTCAGCCATGTCGAGGCCGACGCCGCCCAGATGGACGTCAACACCACCTTCGCGCTGTTCTACGACGAGAAGCGCCCCTTCTTCCTGGAAGGCAGCGACCTGTTCCAGACCTACTTCAACGCCGTCTACACGCGCTCGATCAACGATCCCCAGTTCGCGGCCAAGCTGACCGGCCGTTCGGGGAACACGAGCGTCGCCTATCTGGCGGCCCGCGACGAGCACACGCCCTACATCGTGCCCTTCTCCGAGCGGAGCGAGTTCGCGGCCGGCGGACGTTCGATCTCCAACATCCTGCGCGTGCAGCAGGCCATGGGAGAGCAGTCGCATCTGGGCGTCATCGCCACCGACCGGCGGCTCGAGGAAAGCGACGGCGCGGGTTCGGTCTTCGGCGCCGACGGCTGCATCCGCCTGGGCAAGAACCACCAGTTCGAATTCCAGGCCCTGGCTTCGCACACCGTCGAGCCGGACGATCCGGGCATGAGCGCCGAATTCGATCAGGAGACCTTCGCCGACGGCGAGCACACCGCGGCCTTCGACGGCGAGAAGTTCTGGGGGCACGCTCTGCACGGCAGCATCGAACGCCACGCCCGCCGCTGGTCCTACGATCTGGAGTACTGGGACTACGGCGAGAACTTCCGGGCCGAGAACGGATTCATCGGCCGCAACGATCGCCGGTCGGGCATGTTCAACACCGACTACATGCAGCGCTACGACGAGGGGCTCTTCGACTGGATCCAGCCGAGCACGACCCTGGGTCGGGTCTGGGATTCGAACGGAACGATCAAGGACGAATACGGGACCCTGGACCTCTCGGCCCAGCTGCGGTGGGCCCAGTGCGCCGTGCACTTCCAGTACATGCGCAGCAGCGAGCTCTTCGGCGGCATCCGGTTCGACGACATCTGGGCCTGGCACGGCTGCGGCCACATGACGCCCGCGGAGTTCCTGCGCTGGGGCTGGAACCTGAACTACGGCAACCGGATCGCCCGCCGCGACCTGACGATGGGCAAGGAGCACAACCACTACGTCTGGGCCCGGATCAAGCCTCTGGACAACCTGGTCATCGAGCCGACCTTCGAGTACCTGCACAGCGAGGATTCCGAGACCGGCGAGGAGCTCTACGACGGCTATCTGGTCCGCGGCAAGTTCTCGCTGCAGCTGAACCGCGAACTGGCCGTGCGCCTGGTGGTCCAGTACGACGATTTCGACCGCCTCTGGGAAGCCGACCCCCTGGTGACCTACCGGCTGAACCCCTTCTCGATCTTCTACGTCGGCACGACGCGCGACTATCGCGACCTGAAGGTCGAGCAGGACGGGATCGAGGGTTGGAAGTTGACCGATCGCCAGTATTTCATGAAACTCCAGTACCTCTTCCAGATCTGAGTTCCTGGGGGAGCCGAGGGAATGCCGGCCGGAAGTGCGCTGCATTTCCGGCCGGCTTCGTGTCCGGTCCGGAGAAAGGAACCGACGTGCATCGAGTCGCCGCATCGTGTCTGCTGCTGCTGGCCTTTTCCGTTCACGAAGCCGCGGCGGGTCCTGCGCCCGCCGATCCCGCTTCCGGCATCGAGGCCGCCGGCCTCATGGCCGACATCGCGACCCTCTCCGATCCCGCGACCCGCGGCCGGCTGCCCGGAGACCCGGCCTTCGACCGGGTCGTCGACGCCATGGCCGAGCGCTTCGCCGGCTTGGGCCTGCGGCCGGGCGGCGACGAGGGCTTCCGTCAGAACTTCGCCATCGAATCGAACATCATCCCGGGCCCCTGCCGGCTGGCGCTGGCCGGGCCCGACGGCGCGATGCAGGATCTGACCCTGGGCGACGACTACATCTGGCGCGGTTTCACCGGCGGCGGCGAGATCGAGGCGCCGGTGGTCTTCGCGGGCTACGGCCTTGCGTCGTCCGATCGCGGCTACGACGACTACGACGACATCGACGTGGCGGGGAAGATCGTGCTGGCCTTCAAGCAGGCGCCCCGCTGGCGGCCCGGGGACGGCGAAGGCTGGGGCGACGCAGCATCACCGCGCCCCAAGGCCCTGGCCGCAGCGGTGCGCGGCGCGCGGGGCCTGCTGCTGGTCTCGCGTCCCGGCGACGACCACCCGCAGCCGGTGATCGGTTCGGTCATGCACGGGCCGGGCGTCCAGCCGATGGACGTTCCCCAGGCCCAGATCTCGCTGGAGCAGGCCGCCCGTTTGTTCGCCGGCGGCCTGGACGAGCTGCGCGGCCTGCAGGTCGAAATCGACGAGGCCCGGGCCCCGCGTTCGCGGGAGCTCGAGGCCCGCGCCCGGATGGAGGTGCGTCCGCGATACGATCCGCGGGCGGCCACGGCCAACGTCGTGGGGATCCTGCCCGGATCCGACCCCGATCTGGCCGGTCAGTGCGTAGTGATGGGCGCTCATCTCGACCACGTGGGCAAGCAGGGCGACGTGGTCTTTCCGGGGGCCAACGACAACGCATCGGGCAGCGCGGCGGTGGTCGCGGCGGCCGCCGCCCTGGCCCGCGCGCCCGAAAGTCCCCGACGCTCGATAGTCTTCGTGCTGTTCGCGGGAGAGGAGCAGGGCCTGCTCGGGGCCGAGCACTACGCCGCGCATCCGGCGATCCCGCTGGAGAGCACCGTGGCGATGATCAACCTCGACTGCGTGGCCGAGGGCGACAGCCTGCGCCTGGGCTGCGGCGAGACCTACCCCGGGCTGTGGAATCTGGCGCGCCGGATCGACGCCGCTCACGACGCCCTGTCGGTCGAGCGCACATGGGCCGGAGGGGGCGCCGACGCCACACCCTTCCATCGCGCGGGCGTGCCGACGCTCTACTTCGCGGCCGAGAACGGATACCGTCATCTGCATCTGCCCTCGGACACCGTCGAGACGCTTGATCCCGGCGTGCTGCGGGCCGCGGCGCGCCTGGCCTGCCGGGTGGTCATGGCCGTGGCCGACGGGGACTACGAACGCGAGGAGCCGCGGCCGCGGGACTGATCCCGCGGTCCGGATCCTTCGCGCCTCACTTCACCAGCGCGATCTTCGTCGTGCGCAGGAACCCCGGCGCTTTCAACCTTACGAAATAGATGCCCGACGGCGCGGGCCGCCCCGCATCGTCGCGGCCGTCCCAGACCGCGGCGTGCCGGCCGCCCGGCAGCCTCTGGTCCAGCAGCGTCCGGGACAGGCGCCCTGCTGCGTCGTAGATGCGCAGCTCGATCGGCGCGCCCTGGGCGGGAACGTCGAAGCGGATGGTCGTGCGGGGGTTGAAGGGGTTCGGCGCCGCGGGTCGCAGCGCGAAGGCGACCGGCGGATCGCCGGGGCCCGCGCCGGTCAGGGGGTCGACCGTCAGCTGGGCCGGCACCGAGATCTCGGGCCGGTCGGGGTCGTCGGTCCCCACCAGGACCGTCCCGATGTAGGAGCCGGCCTGCAGGTCGGCGGCGTCGAAGGTCACGGTCATCTCGACCGAGCCGAGGGGCGGGATCACGCCCGAGGAAGGCTCGATCCGCAGCCAGGGGGCCGGTGGGGGCGTGGTGGTGAACAGCAGGGCCGTCCCGTCGTGCAGGATCGGCTGGTCGAAGGCCGCCTGCAGCCCGTCGGTGCCGTCGGGGTTCTCGATGCCGACGGTGTAGAATGCGTCCTCGTCGGGAAACGGCACGTCGGCGTACTGACAGAGGATCGAACCGTTCTCGTACAGGATGACCTCGAAGGTCGTCTTCAACCCGCTGGCGAAGTGCTTGGCGTTCTGGTACTGCACCACGAAGCGTCCGTTTTCCGGATCGCTCCACCAGTAGACGGGCCCCTCGGTTCCGGTCCAGAAGCCGACCCGCAGATCGCTCCACATCGGGGCGATCATGTCGTTGGGGATGTTCGTGTTGGGGATGCTCACGTTCTGGTCGTTGATCGCGTAGGTGCCGAACGAGAGGAAGCCGTTGGTGCAGATGCGCACGTCGGTGTGGTCGACGCCGTAGAAGGGGAAGGTGAAGCCCAGGGGGATGGGCAGGGTCATGTCGGAATCCAGCTCGTCGGGCGGCGCCAGGGGGAACGACGCGACCTGGCCGGTCGCCGAGATCTCGATCCAGTCGTAGACCGGCCCGCCGAAGGCGCCGTCGTCGATCCACCAGTAGCCGAATTCGTCGGGACCGCCGCGGCCTCCCGATTCGACGGGCACCGGGTCGCCGCCCCCGGAGGGCGCCGCGATTTCCAGGACCGCGTCGAAGGTCAGCGGAGCCTGCCCCCGGTTCTCGAGCAGCAGCAGGCGTTCGGTCATGCGGCCGGGCGCCACTCCCGCGCCGAGGGTCGACGGCGAAAGGGCCGCCTCCGGAGTCGGAGGCTCGCCCAGGTCGGGGAACCTGATCAGATCGAGCCAGGCCGAATCGCCGCCGTTGCGCCCCGCCTCGTCCTTCACGTAGAGCCAGCTCAGGGTGTGTTCGCCCGCCGTGAGCGCGAAGCGCTGTTCCTGCCAGGGAAGCTCGCCCGTCCACGAAGCGGCTTCCTGGCCGTCGATGCGGAAGGAGAGGACATCGAAGCCGGTCTCGGTCGAGACCCGCAGCCGGAACGAAAGGGTGTCGTCGCGCACGAACGAGAGTGTGACCTGGAGCAGCGAGGACTGGTTGTTGACGATCGGCCCCGAGCGGGCGGAGAAGGCGCCCTCGTAGGGATCGAGATCGTCGATGAGCCATCCGGCGTCGCCCCCGGATTCCCAGGGGAAGAGGCTGAACCCGCCGGTCTCGAAGTTCTCGATCGACCGCGGCAGATGGAAGTCGAGTTCGGTGTCGCCGGCGATCTCCACCGCGATCACGCGCGCCGAGAGGCCTTCGGCGATGGCCTGGATCATGTAGACCGTCCCGGGCGGCAGGAGAAACTCGTAGGATCCGTCGGGCCCGGTCGATGTCGGCGGGACCGGAGTGTCGAGCGCGGTGAGCACGGCGCCGGCGATCGGCGTTCCCGCGGGATCGTAGACCTTGCCGTGCAGGCGGGCGGTCGCCCCGGGCTGGAGCGCTGCGTCTAGGGTGATCAGCGAACCCGCGGTCACCGGGACCGACAGCTCGGTCGGAGTGAATCCGAATCCCGAGCATTCCAGGGTCCGCGATCCGGCCGCGAGAATGATGGAGTAGCGTCCGTCGGCGTCGGCGTGGACGGTCTGGTCGCCGACCGTGACCACGCCCTCGGGCACGGGCTCTCCGGTGACGTGGTCGGTGAGCCTGCCGGTCACCGTGCCTGCCGGACCGAGAGCCGTCGATACGGCCGCCCAGGCGTCGACCAGCCCGAATCCGCTGTCGTTGTCCTCGCCGGGCGGTCCCAGGTCCACCGCCGTGTCCAGGATGATCTGCTTGATCTGGTCGACGCCGAGATCGGGAGCGGCGTCGCGGATCAGGGCCGCGATTCCCGCGACGTGAGGGCCGGCCATCGAAGTGCCGCTGAAGTACCAGTACCCGCCGCCTGGAACCGAGCTGTAGATGGGGTTGCCGGGAGCCACGACCTCGGGCTTGATCGAGACGGAATCGCATTCGGAGGGGCCGCGGCTGGAGAAATAGCTCACCTCGACCGGGTCGTCGAAATCGACCGAGCCGACGCTGAAGGCGTTCAGGGGCGTCGAGGCCCGGTCGGCGGGGCTGCGCAGCGAGAAGGGGTCGGGCCCCTCGTTGCCGGCCGACCAGACCAGCACGATGCCGGCCGCCTCGCAGGCGTCCATCGCGTCCCACCAGCGGCTGTCGCAGGGGGGATAGACCACGCCGCTCATCCCGTCGTAGATCCCCCAGCTGTTCTGCACGACGTCCGGCACGTCGTCGACGGTCTGCGGGTCGCCGTCCGGATCCGCCAGCCATTCCAGGGAATTCAGGATGTCGTTGTCGAACTCCGAGGAGGCGTCCTGGTTGGTGGCGTTGCTGGCGATCCACAGGGCGCCGGGGGCGACGCCGATGCTGTCGCCGGGAGCCAGGCCGGCCAGGGTGCCCATGATGTGGGTGCCGTGGCGGTAGTCGTCGTCGGGCAGGGGATGTCCGAGGCCCGCGGCGTCGAGCCAGCATTCGGAAACGGGAGCGAAGTTGCCCCGCCACCGGTCGCGCAGGGCGGGATGGGTGCCGTCGACGCCGGTATCGATCGAACCGATCAGCACCCCCTTGCCGGTGAAGCCCATCTCCCGCCAGACGCGGTCGGCGCCGATCATCGTCATGCCGGGCGTGGTGCCGACGCCCAGCGCGGCCTCGGTCGCCGAGACCGGGGCTTCGGCCACCGGCCGCATCGCCGAAGCGACCAGATCGGCCTCGATGCGGTCCACGTCCGGGCGCAGGGCCAGCGAACGGATCGCCGCGGTCTTGCCGAGGACCACCACCGCGTTGATCAGCCAGTGCGGCGTGAATCCCGCGATCTCGCCCCGGTCCCGCATGGCGGCCAGTTCGTCAAGCAGCGGTCCCTGGGAACGGGCCGCGGCCTCGCGCAGATTCCGCATGACCGTGCGATGGCGCTGCGCGCGTCCCGCCCGGGTCCGATCCAGTCGGCTCTTCAGGGCCGGCAGATCGGGGCGGTCGGCCAGCACGACCAGGACCTTGATCTGCTCGTCCGGAGCCATCCCGCGGATCCGCAGGGCGAGGCCGGGTTCGAGTCCGGAGGCGCTCGACGCGAGGGGGGCGACCAGGGCCAGCCCGATGATGATCGCGGGGAGGATGCGGCGCATGCCGGGCTCCGGGTTGGGGTCTGGATCCGGCGCATCGGCCGGATCCGCGTTCCAAATGAAGCATTCCTAGTATACCGAGGTCGGGGGGGTGGTCGCAAACGCCGTGGTTCCAGCTTCGAAAAAAAATCGACGGAACCGGCCCGAGCAAAATGAGACACTCTTGTAACATATTGCAAAAAAAGGGGCTGGCCACGTTGAACGCGGCCAGCCTGCGACAAGTCGGCGGGGGTTTGGAGGGAGAAAACCGACTTGTCAGCAAACCCTTCAAAAAATATCGGTAATCAGAAATCTCTTCCTATAGGGAAAATTAACCAATCGCCTACCCCGGTGCAACCACATTTTTGACAATTGAAACCTTGTCATGAACGGCGGCGCCCCCCATGGAGCGCCGCCGTGCCGATCAGGCGAACTTCTTGCGCGCGTAGAGATAATACGCGAGCGGGATGACCACGACCGTCAGGATCGTCGACAGCAGCGAGCCCATCATCAGCGAGATGGCCAGGCCCTGGAAGATCGGGTCGAAGACCATCACGAACGAACCGGTGATCACGGTGCCGGCGGTCAGGGCGATCGGCAGGAACCGGATGGCTCCGGCCTCGATCACCGCCTCCTTCAGGGCCAGTCCCTGCCTGAGACGGGCCTCGATGAAGTCGATCAGCAGAACGCTGTTGCGGACCATGATGCCGGCCAGGGCGATCACCCCGATCATCGACGTCGCCGTGAAGAAGGCCCCGAACATCAGGTGGCCGGGGATGA
>CAYLMM010000073.1:5088-9908 GCA_964384825.1 uncultured Fibrobacteraceae bacterium | reverse complement strand
ACCGCGTAGGGCATGGCGCAGTACACCATGCTGAAGTCCTCGGGGCGGACGACCGCCATCCTTCTCTTCTTGCCCAGGATCTTGGCCAGGGTGATTCCGGCCGGCCCGCCGCCGATCACGATGACTTCGTAGCGTTCCATGATATTCCTTCCGCGGTGTGAATCCGATCAAGCGAGGGCCTCCGGGGGGCGATCGCCAACACTCAATCAAAATCTAATATAATAGACATCGAAATCAAAAAGGGATTTCGTTTTCAGAGGGGCGGGGGGGTGGTTTAGGCGCAGTACGTTGCAATTAAACGGATTACTGAAGAAACAGCCATTCGTGGACTTCCGGGAGGCGCGACGGTATATTGAAAATCATCGCCGGATCGGCTGACCAGTCCCCTCTGCCCGGGAGCCCCCGATGGCCATCGAAATCCCCCGTGAAAAGCAGCAGCGCCTGATCAAATCGATGCGCGAATACTTCGACCGGAACATGGAAGAGGAGCTCGGCGACCTGAAGGCCATGCTGCTGCTCGATTTCTGCCTGAAGGAAATCGGCCCGGTGGTCTACAATCAGGCCATCAGCGACGCCCAGGCCTTCATGGCCGAGAAGGTCGCCGACCTGGACGGCTCTCTCTACGAATCCGAAGACCAGGGAAGAACACGATGAAATTGCGCCGGATCGTTTCGCTGTTCCTGCTGCTGGGCACCATCCTGTTGCTGGTCACCAGCGTGATCCTTTACATCATGCCCCACGGACGGGTCGCCTACTGGGCGGGCTGGACGACCTGGGGGCTTTCCAAGGACCAGTGGTCGAACCTGCACATGAACCTCGGCCTGCTGCTGATGGTCGCCGCGGTATTTCACGCGGTCTACAACTGGCGGCCGATCGTGAACTACCTGTCGAGCCCCGAGACCAGGAAGGTCGTCTTCAACCGGAATATGGCCGTGGCCGCGGGCATCGCCGTGGTCGTGCTGGCCGGCACGCTGGCCGAGGCGCCGCCGCTGCGCTGGATCCCCGATCTGAATGCGACGGTCAAGGACGCCGCGGCCGAGCGCTACGGCGAGCCTCCCTACGGCCACGCCGAACTGTCGCCGCTGAAGGTCCTGGCCCGCCGGCAGGAGATCGATCCCGAGGGCGCGGTCGCGCGATTGCGGGAGGCCGGTTACGTCGATGTCGATGCGGAGACGAACCTGCTGACGATCGGCCGGGCCAACGGCGTGACGCCCCAGGTGCTTTTCGATGTCATGATGGGCGGGGCCGGCCGGGGAGGGGCGGCGGAAGCGGGCTTGCCGCATGCGCCCGGCTCGGGGATGGGCAGGATGCGCCTCGAGGATCTCTGCGCCCGGTACGGCGTCGATCCGGCCGATGCGCTGCGCAGGCTGGATGCCGCCGGAATAGAAGCGCAGCCGGGATGGAAGTTGAAGGATATCGCGGAGCGCAACCGGACGACGCCGGGAGAGGTCTACCGTCTGCTGCAGCCGCGTTGAGAACGGAAGGACTTCGATGGCATCCCGCAAACCCGCCGACCCCCTGCAGGAACTCGCCGGGATCGGACCCAGCTTGGCCCGCGATCTGCGTGACCTCGGCTTCCGCGAACCGGCCGATCTGCACGGCCAGGATCCCGAGAAGATGTTCGAGGAGCTCTGCGAGATGCGCGGCCAGAAGATCGACCGCTGCGTGCTGTACGTCTTCCGCTGCGCGGTCTACGCGGCCACCGCGGAGAGGCTCGAGCCCGAGCTGCTGAAGTGGTGGAATTGGAAGGACGCCGCCGCGGACGGGTGAGCCGCCCCGGCGGGCTCAGTCCGCAGTCCGGTACGAGACGATCTCCAGCAATCCCCCTTCTTCGACGCTCTGTTCATCATCGGACATCGTGCCGTAGAGCGTGCGGATGGCGTCGGCGTAGCCCTTGACCAGCAGGAAGCGATCGCCGCCGACCGGGAAGAGCCCGTCGACGATGCCGTCGCCCTCGCTGACCAGGGCCGCCTGGCGCACGAAAACCCCCTGCGGATCGAAGATGTCGTAGACGCAGGTCACGCCGGGCCGCGTGTCGCGCGCGCCGCGGCTGGTCAGCACCCAGACCTCCCCGTTTTCGGTTACGTGCAGGCGCAGGATGTCGGGCTCGGTGTTCTCGATCGAGAATTCCATCTGCGCCCGGCGGCGCCGGCGCCAGGGCTGCAGGAAGTCCTCGGCCCGGTCCTTCTCCGCGGCTGTGCGCCGGACCGATTCGTACTCGCGGCCGAACGAGCGCAGCGGAGTGCCGTCGGCCTCGTAGACGTCGATGCGGTAGACGTTGCGTTCCGGAGCCACGAAGATCCGTCCCTCGGGACCGACGGTGAAGCGCCCGTGCGCGAAGTCCTCCTTCAGCTCGGAAACCTCGAGCGATCCGCGCCTCTGTTCGAAGGCCTTCTCGACCAGGGTGGCGCGCGGCGATCCGTCGGGAGCGAAGACGCCCAGGAACTGGGTCCGCGTCGCGGTGTCGCCGTGGCGCTGGATCCTGGTTCCGCTGAAGGCCAGCGTTCCGCCCCGGTTCAGGGCGGTGGTGATGCTCATGAATCCGCCCGATGTGGGATCGGTGCGGCCGGGGATCATCGAGGTGCCGGGAGTGCCGTCCATCTCCACGGTCACGACCCGGCCGGGGAAGGACTGCACCAGGCCGAGCGAGCCGTCGGGCATCAGCAGGGCGGTGCCGAGGCTGCGCACCTCGCCCGGTCCGTCGCCGCGGCGGCCGAGCGCGTTCAGGAACTCGCCCTCGGGGCTGTAGATCTTGACTTCGATCAGCTGATTGTCGACCAGGTAGGCGTTGCCCTCCCGGTCGCAGAAGGCTTCCCCGACGATCCCGAAGAAGTTCTCGTCGTCATCCTCGCCGCCCAGGCGCCACTGCTCCACGAGGTTCAGGTCCGCTCGCCCGTCGCGGGGCTCGGGGCCGTTGGCCACATGCGGAACCTGGGCCGCGGCGCAAGCGGCGGCCAGGATCAGGAACGAGACCAGGACGATCGATCGGATGAACGGTGCGTGTGGCCGGATGCGGTTCATGGGGATCCTTTCGCGGGCTGACGTCGGCTAACGGACCATTACGAAAGCACCGCGGGGCTGATGAGGCAAGGGCGGGACCGCGTGGAATTTTCGCCGGCGCGTCCGCGGGTTGCCATCGCCGGTCGCGGCCGCTAGGCTTCGGGCGCCCCGGAACGGCCGGCCCGCGGCCGCGGTTCGCCGGATTCGCCGCCCGGGTCCAGGATTCGACGCGAGGTAGGTTCGATGATCAAGAGGCCCGTATTTCTGATCGCCCTGGCTTTGTCGGCCCTGCTCGCCGCCGCTCCGGCGGCCGCCGCGACCGCGGCGCCCGGATCCGCGCCCTCCGCCGCTCCCGGGATCGGCCTGGCGCTCAGCGGCGGCGGGGCCAAGGGCTTCGCCCACATCGGCGTGCTGAAGGTGCTCGAAGAGGCCGGCGTGCCCGTCGATTACGTTTCCGGCACCAGCATGGGCAGCATCGTCGGCGCGCTCTACGCCATCGGGTATCCGGTCGAGGAGATCGAGGCCATCGCCCTGGGCACCGACTGGAACGACCTGTTCGACGACCGCATCCCGCGCCGCGACCGGGCGATCGAGCAGAAGCCCATGGAAGACCGCTACATGGTCTCGCTGCCGATCGTCGGCGCCGGGATCGGCCTGCCGCGAGGGCTGGTCGCCGGCCAGAAGATCTCGGCCCTCTTCGACCGCCTCACCCTGCCGGTGCAGGGCCGCAGGGACTTCTCCTCGTTCCCGATCCCCTTCGTCTGCGTGGCCACCGACATCGTGACCGGCGAGACGGTCGTGCTCGACCACGGGGATCTCTCCGAGGCGCTGCGGGCCAGCATGGCCATCCCCTCGGCCTTCACTCCGGTCGAGATCGGGGACCGTCTGCTTGTCGACGGGATGCTCGGGCGCAACTTCCCGGTCCAGGACGTCGCGCGGATGGGCGCCGAGGTGGTGGTCGGCGTCGACGTCGGCAAGCCCCTGGCCGGGCGCGACGAGCTGAACAATTTCATGCAGATCCTCGGCCAGGCCATCGGCTTCATCGGCGCCGAGACCAACGAGCAGCAGCGTTCCCAGTGCGACGTGCTGATCACGCCCGAACTCGAGGGCGTCACCTCGCTGGATTTCGAGCGGATGGAGGAGATCATCGCCGCCGGCGAGGCCGCGGCCCGGGGCGTGCTGCCCGAACTGCGCGCGCTGGCCGCGCGGATCGACACCGCCGGCCGCCGGCCGCGGGCCCCGCGTCCGGCCGCGGCCGATTCGTTCTTCGTGCGCGCGATCTCCATCGACGGTCTGCGCGAGATCGAGAGCCGGGTCGTACTGGCGGTCAGCGGTCTGCGCGCTCCGGCCAGGCTCGCGGTCGCGGACATCGAGAAGGGCGTCGCCCGCATCTACAACACCGGGATGTTCGAGCGCGTCACATATCGCGTCGATCGGTCGGACGAGGGCGGGCGGCTGCATGTCGCGGCGGTCGAGAAGACCGGCGATTTCTTCCGCTTCGGCCTGCGCTACGACACCCGCGACCGCCTGCTGGCCATCTTCAACCTGCTCTACCGGAACAAAGTGGGAAACAGCTCGCTGTTCAGCATCGACGGGATCCTCGGCGAGCGGAACCAGGTGCTGGCGCGGCATTTCGTACGCGTGCTGCCCGGGCGCGGCCTGTCGCTCTCGACGCGGCTCGGTTTCCAGGACGAGCGGATCGACGTCTTCGCCGGCGACGACAAGATCGCCGAGTACGATATGGAGGCCGGTTACGGCGAGATCCTGTGCGGCATTTCGATCGGCGACCGTTTCGGCCTGGGGGCGGGCCTGCGCGGGGA
>CAYLMM010000073.1:0-4988 GCA_964384825.1 uncultured Fibrobacteraceae bacterium | reverse complement strand
ACGACGACCGGAGACGCCCTGCCGCTTCACGGCGGCTTCCTGCTCGGCGGCATCGATACGCCCGCCATGCTGCTCGAGCGCGACGAGACCCGCATCACCTTCCTTGGCCTGCATCATCAGCAGCTGACCGGAGAGCATTTCCAGTTTGCGCAGGTGGGCGCCCAATACCAGTTTGGATCGAGCGTGGTCCTGCTGCTGCGCGCCAACGCCGGCAACGTCTTCGACAAGTGGGAACTCGACCTGTCCGGGGACCGTTTCGAGACCGGCGCCGGAGCCACCCTGGGGCTGCTGACGCCCCTCGGCCCGATCGAGATCACCGGCAGCTACGGCGGCGCCGACGAATTCCTCGGCTACCTCAACATCGGCATGAAATTCTAGGCCGGGGCGATCCCCGGTCTTCCGCAACCCGAAGGACATCCCTTGCAGAAGCTCGCGTCCGCCATGCCCGGCTTGGCCCTGGTGCTGGCCGTTTCCCTGTCCGCCTCGCTGCTGAACGATCTTCTCGCGCCGGCGGTGCAGCTCGAGGCCCTGACCATCGCCATCGTGCTCGGGATGCTCATCGCCAACACCGTCGGCGTCGGCGACCGGCTGCGCCCCGGCATCCGCTTCTCGCTGAAGGACGTGCTGAAGGCGGGCATCGTGCTGCTGGGCTTCAAGCTCGACATCGGGGCCGTGCTGGCTCTCGGTCCGCGCGTGCTGGCGATGGTGGTCGTCTACGTCGCCGCGGCCCTGACTCTGGCCTGGCTGCTGGGCCGGTGGATGGGGATCGACCGCAAGCTGGCGGTGCTGATCGGCGTCGGCTCGAGCATCTGCGGGGCCTCGGCCGTGGTGGCGATGGCGCCCTGCGTCGACGCGGAGGACGACGACGCCGTGATCGCCGTGTCGGTGGTCAGCTTCCTCGGCGCGATCGGGGTGATCCTCTACACGGCCGTGGCCAAGAGCGGCTGCGGCATCGACCCGACCCGCTACGGCGTCTGGTCCGGCCTGACGCTCCACGGCGTCGCCCACGCCCTGGCCGCCGCCTTCGCCATGGGCGATCACGCGGGCTCGGTGGGCACCCTGGTCAAGATGACCCGCGTGCTGATGCTGGTGCCCGTCTCGCTGGTTCTGACCGGATGCTTCCACACCCGTTCGGCGGGCGGCAAGGCGGCCGGATTCCCCGTCTACGTCCTGCTCTTCGTCGCCGCGGGCGTGATCAACGGCCTGGGCGTGCTGCCCGCGGCGGTCGCCGGCGTCTGCGTCAAGGCCGGCTCGCTGTTCATCCTGATGGCCATGACCGCCATGGGCCTCTCGGTGCATTTCCGCAGCGTGGTGCGCAAGGGCGCCGCCGCGCTGGGGATGGGGGCCGCGCTGTTCCTGCTGCTTTCGGCCGCGGGTTTCGCGGCGGTGACCAACCTGATATGATCCGCCCGCCGGTCGCATCGACATCCGGCGCGAGCCGATCGGGAGACGAGACGAAAGGGAAAGGTGAGCCGTGGAACAGGTTGTCGGCATCCTCGCCGTCGTGCTGGGCGGCGGATTCATGGCCTTGGTTCTCTGGCGGGCCGCCCGCGGGGACTACGGCTGGCGCGCGGTGGCCCTGGAGGCCCTGCGCGACGTTCCTCTCTGCGTTCTGGGCGTCGCCCTGCTGGCGGGATGGGGGGCGGGCGTGCGCCTGATCCTCTTGGCGCTGTTCTTCATCGGCATGATGGTTCGCATCTGGCTGCGCCTGGTCGTGGCGCGGCGGGGATCGCTGCGATGATGGGTCGGCCCCGGTCATCGCGCCCGACCGGACGGAGACTCCCATGACATCGAAAAAGCGCGCAGAACGTTCCCTGGTCTACTCTTCCGAGGGCGGGCGGATGTGCCCGGGCTGCGGCCGCCCGGTCGGCGAATGCGTCTGCGGTCGGGCCGGGGCCCCGGAGCCCGGCGACGGCGTGGTGCGCGTCTCGCGCGAGACCAAGGGCCGCAAGGGCAAGGGGGTGACCCTGGTCGCGGGCGTTCCGCTGGCCGGCGACGAGCTGAAGGACCTGGCCCGCGGACTGAAGCGCCGCTGCGGCACCGGCGGCACCGTCAAGAACGGCGTGATCGAGATCCAGGGCGATCATCGCGACGTCGTCGTCGCGGAACTCTCCGGCAGGGGCTGGACGGTCAAGCGGTCGGGAGGATGACTTTGGAGCCGCGGATCATCGCCCTGCGCGATGCCCGGCGCCTGGCCCTGGCCCGCGCCGGCCTGCTCAAGCCCGAGTGGACCGGGATGCCGCGCCGCGCTTCCGGCAAAGGCAAGCGGGCCCGCGACGCCGCCCACGCGATCATCCGCCGTTTCGGCTACCTGCAGCTCGACACCGTTTCGATCGCCGGCGCGCGCAGCCACGCCATCGTGCCGATGTCGCGCGTCGAAGGCTTCGATCCCGGCCTCGGCGAGCGCTTGCTGCGGCCCGGCGCCCCGATCTTCGAGTACTGGGGTCACGAGGCCAGCTGGATCCCCCTGGAACTGTATCCCGCCTTCGCCTTCCGGCGCCGTGAGTTCGCCCGTCATCCCTGGTGGGGCGATCTGATCGGCGAGCATCCCGAGGTCGCCGACGGCCTGCTGCGCCGCATCCGCGACGAGGGGCCGCTGCGTACGGCCGACATGGAAGGTCCCGGCGGCCGCGGCTGGTGGGAGCTGAAAACGGCCAAGAAGGTGGCCACCGCCCTGTGGTCGCGCGGCGATCTGGCCATCCGCGAGCGCGTGAATTTCCACCGCGTCTACGATCTGGCCGAGCGGGTGATTCCGGCGGAGGTCCGGCGGCGGCGGGTATCCGATGAAGAGGGCCTGGAGACGTTGCTGCTGCGGGCGCTGGCCGGGCACGGCTGGGCGACGACCGGCACCCTGGCCGCGACCTGGCGGCTGGCCAACCGCCGCAAGGAGATCGCCGCGGCGCTCGATCGGCTGGCCGCGCGGGGGGAGGTGCTGCCCCGCTCCCTGGAGAACCCCGGCGGACGGGCGACCGCGGGCTGGATCCGGCCCGCCGACCTGGAATTGGCGGAGAGGCTGCGCACGGTCCGGCCGAGGCGCGACCGCGGCGTGCTGCTGTCGCCCTTCGACCCGGTGCTCTGGGATCGCGGCAGGGTGCGGCGGCTCTTCGGCTTCGACCAGCTGCTGGAGATCTTCAAGCCCGCATCCGAACGCATCTACGGCTACTACTGCCTGCCGGTGCTGGCGGGCGACCGTCTGATCGCGCGCTACGATCTGAAGGCCGAGAAAAGGAAACGGGCGCTGAGGGTGCTGTCGCTGCGCTTCGAGGCCGCCGGCGACGGCCGGCCCGCCAACGCGCGCGACGGCGAGGCCGCCCGTACGGCCCTGGAAAAATTCGCGCGGGGCCTGGGGCTCGATCCGGCAGGCTGACGGACGCCGCCGCGCCGGCCGAAGCCGTTCTTGAGGACGCCCGCTCCGGGTGATACGTTCGTTCCGCAACCGCCCGCATCCATTCGCCCTTGAAGTTTCGGATCAGCATCGGGAGTCGTCCATGAGCGAAACCAGGAAGATCGGCATCATCATCTGCGACCGTTACGGCCGCTGCGCGGGCGGGAAATGCTTCCGGTCGATGCGCGAGCGCGAGGGGGCCTTCGCCCGCTACGAGGGCCAGGACGTCGAGCTCGTCGGCTACACGACCTGCGACGGCTGCCCCGGCGGCAACGTCGAGTACTGCGTCGACGAGATGATGAAGAACGGCGTCGAGGTCGTGCATCTGGCCACCGGCCTGATCGTGGGCTACCCGCCCTGCCCCCGCATCACGCAGTTCCACGACTACATCGAGACCAAATACGGCATCGAGTGCGTCTACGGCACCCATCCCATCCCGCAGAAGTACTTCACGATGCACGAGAAGCTCGGAACGTGGCGCGGGTCGCAGTGGAGGGACATCCTGCCGCCGACCCTGGTCGAGGAGCCGCTGCGCCTGGCCTACGACTGATAGAAAAGGCCGTTCGCGGGTCCGGCCGCCGATTTTCCGGAAGACGGGCTCGCTTGTTGTCTTTCCGGCGATGTGCCCTTACCTTTGTGGGCATAGGCTCCGTTGCGCCTGCGACAGGTTACGCGCGGCCGCCTTGCTGTGCGTAGGTACGCATCGCTGCACCGGCACCCGGACAAGGCCTCGGATCTGATCGAGGCCCGGAGGGCCCATGGCCTGCCAATTCGTTCTGCCCGCCCACTCGTTCCATATCCCGGTCATGGGCACCGGATTCACCATCGACACCCCGCTGAAGGTGGCCCGCTACGGGATCTCCTCGGTGATCTCGGTCGTCGATGACGTGCTCATCGAACAGATGCGCCGCCGGCTCAGCGAGATCCACGGCCGCGCCTGCGAACCGATCGAGGACGGCGACGAGGATTCCCGCGCCCGCCGCATCACGGCCTATCTCGACCTGCTGGACGATCTGGTCCGCGAGCAGGTTGAGAAGCTGCGCGCCTCGGTCTTCGCCAGGGGCAGCGAGATCGTGCGGTACTACGAGATGCTGCCTCCTTCGCCGCTGAAGACCCTGTACCTCGACATGCAGGCCGCCGAGGATCCCGACCGCAAGGCCGAGATGCAGCAGGAACTGCGGCGCCGGATCGAGCCCGGCAGCATCGACGTCAACATCATGACCAAGGTCGACCGCGACCGCGTGCGCAAGGGCGTGCCCCTGCCGGCCCGTTTCTCGGACGCCCTGAGCGCCCTGCGCGGGTTCATGAACAGCCGGGTGCGCTCGTCGATCGTGCTTTCGGCGGGCATGAACCGCCGCCTGTTCAGCTACATGGCCGAGTTCAACGATTTCTTCCCCGACCAGGACGGCGCGATCAAGAAGCGGATCGTGCTGAAGGTCTCGGATTACCGTTCGGCCCTGATCCAGGGCAAGCTGCTGGCGCGGCTGGGCCTGGCGGTTTCGGAATTCCGAGTCGAATCGGGACTGAACTGCGGCGGCCACGCCTTCGGCGGCAAGGGCAAGGTGCTCGGGCCGATCCTGGCCGAGTTCCAGCGCGAGCGCGA
>CAYLMM010000072.1:0-10033 GCA_964384825.1 uncultured Fibrobacteraceae bacterium | reverse complement strand
ATCGGCCCGACCGTGTCGCCGAGGCCGGTGTAGATCCCCTGGTAGACGAAGAAGATGAACATCAGCGGCACGCCGGCCAGGATCCAGCGCATGTAGACCAGCGATTCGGCGAAGGCGTCGGAGGGGGTCCGCAGCAGGCGCAGCAGGGGTTCGGCGAAGATCAGGCCCAGCGCCGCGACGATCACTCCGGCCAGCAGCTGCAGGATGAGCGTCTGGCCGGCGGCGCGGCCCATATCCCGCTCGCGGCCGGCGCCCCGGAACTGGCTGATCAGAGTCGTGCCCGCCTGCCCCAATCCCATCGCCAGGGCGATGCCGATGAACACGATGTTCATCGTGACCGTCGGCGCGACGATGGCGGTCTTGCCCAGCTTGCCCAGCCAGAAGGCGTCGACGAGGTTGTAGAGGGTCTGCAGCAGGAACGAGACCGAGACGGGCCAGGCCACCGCCAGCAGATGGCCGGTCATCGGGCCGGCGGTCATGTCGCGGCCGTGTACGGCGGGACGGGGCAAGGGAACTCCTCTCGGACGCGCGGAAGTGCGGACCCACCAAGATAGATCCTGGCGGCGCCGGAGTAAATGCGGGCGTCGGAGCCACTGACCGGCCGAGCCCGCCGCTGGCCAAAACCACGGCCGCGGCCTATGGTTCCCTGCGCGCCCTTCGACCACCCAGACCCGGAGAGAATCTTGCGCTCGAAGTCCGATCCATCGCCCCCGATCCGCGTCCGCGGCGCCCGCGCCCACAACCTGAAACGGATCGATCTGGACATCCCCCACCACCAGCTGGTGGTGATCACCGGCGTCTCGGGATCGGGCAAGTCGTCGCTGGCCTTCGACACCGTCTGCGTGGAGGGGCAGCGCCGCTACCTGGAATCGTTCTCGACGCGCGCCCGCAGCCTGCTGGGCAAGCTCGGCCGGGCCGAGGCCGATTCGCTGGAGAACCTCGGCCCCGCCATCGCGGTCGACCAGAAGACCGCCGTGCGCAATCCCCGCTCGACCGTCGGCACCCTGAGCGAGCTGTACGACCATCTGCGGCTGCTCTACGCCCGGCTCGGTGAACGGCCCTCGGCCGCGGACGGCGACGACGCTCCGCCCCTTTCGCGCGGCCTGTTCTCGTTCAACGGGCCCGGCGCCTGCCCCGCCTGCCGCGGGCTGGGCGTCGAGGACGCCATCGATCCCGAACTGCTGATCGCCGACCCCGCCCGCACCCTGCGCGAGGGCGCGCTGAAGATCACCACCGACAGCGGCTACATCATCTACTCGCAGGTCACGATGGAGGTGCTGGACCGGGTCTGCCGCGCCCACGGCTTCTCGGTGGACATTCCCTGGCGCGATCTGACCGCCGAGCAGCGCCGCGTCGTGCTCGAGGGCAGCGACCGCATCAAGATCCCCTACGGCAAGCACACCCTGGAATCGCGGCTGAAATGGAGCGGGATCACGGCGCGGCCGCGCGAGGAGGGCCACTACCACGGCATCGTGCCGGTGATGGCGCAGATCCTCCAGCGCGACCGCAACAGGAACATCCTGCGTTTCGCGCGGACCGGGCCCTGCACCGCCTGCGCAGGAACGCGTCTTTCGGACGCGGCGCGGGCTGTGCTGTTCCGGGGCCGGACGATCGCCGGGACCGCCGCGATGACCATCGCCGAGCTGGACCGCTTCTGCCGGGGGCTGGAATTCGACCAGCGCGAAGCGCCGGCGGGCGAGGACATCCGCGCGGCCGTCCTGCGCCGCACCGGCCTGCTGGCCGACCTGGGCCTGGACTATCTGACGCTCGACCGCGGGGCGCCGACGCTGTCGGGCGGCGAGGCCCAGCGGATCCGGCTGGCCTCGATCGTCGGGGCGGGTCTGCGCGGGGTGACCTACGTGCTGGACGAGCCCTCGGTCGGGCTGCATCCCCGCGACAACGACCGCCTGCTGAAGATCCTGCGCCGGCTGGTCGACCAGGGCAACTCGGTGCTGGTGGTCGAGCACGACCGCCGCACGATGCTGGCGGCCGACCGGCTGATCGACATCGGCCCCGGCGCGGGCGACGGCGGCGGCCGGGTGCTGTTCAACGGTCCGCCCGCCGACCTGCTCGCCGACACCGGCGACCCCGGGCTGGCCGCGGCGCCGACCCGCATCTGCCTGCGCGAGGGAACGCCGGTTTCCGACCGGACGCCCCGCGCCGGCGCCGGCCCGCTGTCGCTGCGCGGCGCGACGCGGCACAACCTGCACGGCCTCGACGTGGATTTCCGCCTCGGGGCCCTGAACGTGGTGACCGGCGTTTCGGGAGCCGGCAAGTCGTCGCTGCTGGAAGAACTGATCGCCGCGGTCGAGAACGGCGCGGCCCCGGGCGCCGACCGCATCCGCCGCCTGATCACCGTCGACCAATCCCCCATCGGCCGCACCCCGCGCAGCAACCCGGCCACCTACACCGGCCTTTTCGACGCCGTGCGCGCGACCTTCGCCGCCGAACCCGGGGCCATCGCCCGCGGCCTGGGCAAGGGCAGCTTCTCGTTCAACAACAAGGGCGGCCGCTGCGAGACCTGCCAGGGCGCGGGCGTCGAGAAGATCGGGATGCACTTCTTGGGCGACGTCGAGATCCCGTGCCCCGACTGCCGGGGCCGCCGCTTCGGGCCCGAGGTGCTGGCGGTCGAGCACCGCGGCAAGAACATCCATCAGGTGCTGGAGATGTCGATCGCCGCGGCGGCCCGGTTCTTCGCCGACTCGCCGAAGATGGCCCCGATGCTCGACGCCCTGGTCGACCTGGGCCTGGGATACGTGGCGCTGGGCCAGCGGTCGACGACCCTGTCGGGCGGCGAGGCCCAACGCGTGAAGCTGGCCGCCGAGTTGGGCAGGCCCCGCGGCCGCGGCGCCCTGTACGTGCTGGACGAACCGACCACCGGGCTGCACGCCGCCGACGTCTCGCTGCTGCTGCGGGCGCTCGACAGGCTGGTCGAGGCGGGCAACACGGTGGTCGTGACCGAGCACGATCCCGACCTGATCGCCGCCGCGGACCACGTGATCGATCTGGGTCCCGAAAGCGGCGATGCCGGCGGGCGCCTGCTCTACGCGGGCGAGCCGCAGGGACTGGCGCGGGTCGCGGATTCGGCCACCGGGCGGGCTTTGACCGAGGCCCGGGCCGGGGCGAGCCTTGCGGCCGGGACCGGCGCCGGCGCCGCGCCCGACGCCGGCGCCGAACCGCCGGTCGATCCCGACGCCCCCATCCGCCTGCGCGGCGTGCGCACCCACAACCTGCGCGGCGTGGACGTCGACATCCCGGTCGGCCGGATCACCGCGGTCACCGGGGTCAGCGGCAGCGGCAAGACCTCGCTGGCCTTCGACACCCTGTTCGCCGAGGGCCGCGCCCGCTACGCCGAGAACTTCTCGACCTACGTGCGGCAGCAACTGACCGGCCGCGACCGCCCCGACCTGGAAAGCTGCGCCGGGCTGATGCCGGCGATCGCGGTGGGCCGGGGTTCGGCGGCGCCCGGACCGCGCTCGACCGTCGCCACCTCGATCGGGATCCATCCCCTGCTGCGGCTGATGATGTCGCGGGCGGGCGAGGGATTCGCCGGCGGCGAACGCCCGCTGTCGAGCCTGTTCTCGTTCAACGGCCACCAGGGCGCCTGCCCGGAATGCCGCGGCCTGGGCGTGCGCACGGTCTGCGATCCGCGCAAGCTGATCACCCATCCCGAACGATCGCTGCTCGACGGCGCGCTCGACGGACACAAGACCGGCCGCTATTACGGCGAGACGGACGGACGCTACGTCGCCACGCTGCGCAAGGCCGGCGAGGAACTGGGCATCGACTTCTCCCGGCCCTGGCGCGAACTCGACGACAGGGCCCGCGGGATCGCTTTCCGCGGCGCGGGCGAACGCGAGTTCGACGTGGTCTGGCGGTACAAGAGGGGCGCGCGGAAAGGCAAGCACCTCCTGACGACTCCCTGGGTCGGATTCTCGGCCCTGGTCGAGGAGGAATACTCGCGCAAGCACGCCGACCGCCGCGGCGAGGCAATGCGGGCGGTGATGACCGACATCCGGTGCTCGGCCTGCGGCGGGCTGCGGCTGCGGCCCGAGGCCCTGGCGGTGCGGGTCGCCGGCCGTTCGATCGCCGATTTCTGCGCGATGGACATCGAAGGGGCTGCCGACTTCTTCGCCGCGCCGGGCGATGAATCCGTGGTTCGGCTCGACCAGCTCCGCGCCGAGATCCTGCTGCGACTCGAAGCCCTGCGCGACGTGGGCCTGGAGCATCTGACCCTCGACCGGCCCACCGCGACGCTCAGCGGCGGCGAGGCGCGGCGGCTGCAGCTTGCGCGCCAGCTCGGCGCGAAGCTGCGCGGGGTGGTCTACGTGCTGGACGAGCCCACCCTCGGGCTGCATCCGCGCGACATCCGGCGGTTGTGGACGGTCATCGAGCGCCTGCGCGACCGGGGCAACACCGTGGTCGTGGTCGATCACGCGCCGGAGGTGGTGCTGGGCGCCGACCACGTCGTGGACATGGGGCCCGGGGCCGGCCGGCTGGGCGGCGCAGTGATCGCCGTCGGCGCCCCCGCGGACATCATGGAGTCCGCCGATTCGCTGACCGGCGGATATCTGCGGAGCATGCGCGAAAGGGGCGAGATCGACGAATCCGGCGCGCTGGCCGAGGAGTCCGCGCCCCCGGGGTCGTCGCGCGCGGCGTCAGCGGAATCCGGCGCTCCGGCCCTGAGCATCCGCGGCGCACATCTGCACAACCTGAAGAACCTGGACGCGGACCTGCCCGTGACCGGCCTGACCGCGGTCACCGGCGTCTCCGGCAGCGGGAAATCCAGCCTGATCTTCGGCGTGATCGCGGCCTCGGCCGCGGGCGGCCGTCCCGAGGGCTGCACCTCGATCACCGGATTGGACGCCTTCGCGGCGGTCGTGCCGATCCGGCGCGGCGCGGCCGGAGCCGCCGGCGGCGGCATGCCCGCCACCGCGACCGGCGTGCTCGATCACATCCGCAAGAAGATGGCCGCCCTGCCCGAAGCCCGCGCCGCCAAGCTGACCGCCCGCCACTTCTCGCCCAACCAGAAGGGCGGCCGCTGCGAAGAATGCAACGGCGCCGGCGTGGTGCGGGTGAGCATGGATTTCCTGGCCGACGTGCAGGCCGTCTGCCCGGCCTGCCGCGGCCGGCGCTTCGTTCCCGAGGTTTTGGCCTGCCGCCTCGACGGCCGCAGCATCGCCGACATCCTGCAGACCGATGTCGCCGCCGCCGCGGACCTCTTCGCCGACGACCCGAAGATCGCCGGTCCGCTGCGCCTGCTCGACGAGATCGGGCTGGGATACCTGCAGATCGGCCAGTCGACCGGTTCGCTCTCGGGCGGCGAGCGCCAGCGCCTGCACCTGGCCGCCGAACTGGCCGCCGCGGGCAAGGGGCGCAAGCTGTTCCTGCTCGACGAACCCGCCGCCGGCCTGCACTACGCCGACGTCGAACGCCTCGGCGACCTGCTGCGCCGCCTGGTCGACGCCGGCCACGCGGTGATCGCCGCGGTGCACGACCGGGGCATCGTCCGGCGCGCCGACCGGGTGCTGGAACTCGGCCCCGGCGGCGGCGCGCGCGGCGGTCGGATCGTCGGACTGGGCTGAAGCGGCCATCCTCTCCCCGCCCCCGCCGCCGCCCCCATCGCCGGATTCCATCGCGCGGAATGTGACTTTCCTTTCTGATTCGTGTCAATATCCTGTACGCAGGCATGAAGCCCGGCCCGGAGCCGGCGCAGCCATACCCGCAATCGGAGGGAAGAACATGGAGCAGGAACAGATCCAGCAGGTCTTCGACACGTTCATTCCGCTGGCTACCGAATACGGCCTGAAGATCCTCGGCGCGGTGATCATCCTGATCGTCGGACGGATCGTTTCGGGATTCCTGGGCCGCGTGGTCCGCAAGACGATGGAGCGCGCCAAGGCCGATCCGGGTTTGACCGGATTCATCGTGAGCATGACCCAGATCGCGGTGATGATCTTCGCGGTGATCGCCGCGCTGGCCAAGTTCGGCGTGCAGACGGCCTCGTTCGTCGCCGTGCTGGGCGCCGCCGGATTCGCCGTCGGCTTCGCGCTGCAGGGATCGCTGGGCAACTTCGCCTCGGGCATCATGCTCCTGGTCTTCAAGCCGATCCGCGTCGGCGACCTGGTCGAGGCGGCCGGCTACCTGGGGACGGTCGCCGACATCGGCCTGTTCGTCACCACGGTCAACACCCTGGACAACCAGAAGGTGATCATCCCCAACTCGAAGCTGACCGGCGAGGTGATCAACAACGTGAACGGCAACGGGCTGCGGCGGGTGGACATGATCGCCGGCATCAGCTACGGAGACGACATGAGCCAGGCCAAGGGCATCCTCGAGAAGATCCTGGCCGACCATCCCAAGGTGCTGCAGGACCCGGCGCCGACGGTCGCGGTGAAGGAGCTGAACAACTCATCGGTGGATTTCGTGGTGCGGCCCTGGGTGCATCCGGACGACTACTGGACCGTCTGGTTCGAGGTCACCCAGAGCATCAAGGAGGAGTTCGACCGCCAGGGCGTCACGATCCCCTTCCCGCAGCAGGATGTGCACCTGCATCAGGCCTCGACGGTCCATGCCGCCGGATCCTGACGGTAGAATTCGCGCAGCTGCGCGTAGACGTCGGGGTGCCGCGCCAGCAGGCGGCGCGGCGCCCCGAAGAACAGCTCGGTCACGACCGAGAAGAACTCGGTCGGACTCTCGGCGGCGTATTCGTCGATCAGAGTGGACCGGCCCCGGTCCACGGCCCGGTTCAGGGCCGCGAACTCCCTTCCCATCACCTCGGACCAGGCGGCGGCCGCGACCGCGTCGGGCAAGGGCGGCGCTCCGTCGGTCTCGCCCGACTCGTCGTCGATCTGATGGGCGAACTCGTGCAGCACCACGTTGTAGCCGTCGGCCGGCGCGGCCAGGTCGCGCTCGATGTCGGCCCACGACAGCACCAGCGATCCGCGCTCCCACGACTCGCCCAGCCTCTCCTCTGAATCGGAGACCAGCAGGCCGTTCTCGTCCTCGTATTCGACGTCGACCACGAAGGTGTCGGGATAGACCAGCACCGAGTGCAGCAGCGGATAGACATCGGTCTCGCGGCCGACCAGCAGCTGGCAAGCCAGTCCGGCGATGATCACCCTCACCCGGTCGTCGACCTCCATCCCGCCGCAGGGCTCGAAGGTCTTCTCGGCCAGGAACACCCGCACCAGGCCTTCCAGTTCCTCGCGCAGGCCGGCGGGCATCCGGCGGTGGAAGGGCGTCTCTTCGGCCAGGATCCGGCGCCAAGCTTCCGGCATCGGCAGCGCCAGGATCTTCCGGCGGCGTCGGCGCTTCAGGAATCCGAACATCAGGCCCTCCTTCCGGTGCGCTGCAGGATCAGGCCCGCCACGATCATCGCCAGGCCGACGAAGGTCGAAGGCAGGATCGCCTCGCCCAGCAGCCGGCTGATGAAGATCAGCGACAGGAACGGCGACAGGAAGATCAGGTTGCCCACCCGCGACGCGTTCTCGGCCCGGCGCAGCGCGGCCAGCCAGAGCACGAAGGTGAACCCCATCTCGAACATCCCGATGTAGGCCGAACCCAGCAGGGCCGGTCCCGAAGGAAGATGCAGCTTCCCGGCCGCCAGGCACCACAGCGCCACCAGGGGCGTGCCGCAGATGAAGTTGCGCAGCAGGGCCGCGGTCGGATCGCGCCGGTCGCCCGTGTTCCACACCCAGTACAGGGCCCAGATGATCGTGCTGCCGAGGGCCAGGCCCACGCCCAGCGCGTCGCTGAACCGCACCGAGAGGATGTCGCCGTGGGTCGAGATGATCCACACCCCGCCGTAGCAGACCAGCCCGGCCAGGATGTCGCGCCGGGTGATGCGCTGGCGCAGGATGAGGATCGACATCATCGCCAGGGTCAGCGCCCAGGTGTAGTTCAGCGGCTGGGCCTCCTGCGCCGGGAGGCGGTCGTAGGCCTCGAAGAGCACCAGGTAGTAGAGGAAGGGATTCAGCAGGCCCAGCCCGGCGGCCCGGCGCCAGGCCCCGGCGCCGTCGCTGACCAGCAGGCCCAGCCTGCCCCGGACCGCCAGCACCGCCGCCAGCGCCAGCGACGAGAACACGCTGGCCCACAGCAGCATCGGCGCGGGGTCGATATGCCGCAGCGTCAGCTTGAAGGCCGTCGCCACGGTCGACCACAGCAGCACGGCCGCGAGGCCGAAAAGGGTGGCGCGGGTCTGTCGGCTCATCGTTCCTCCCGATCGACGGGGCATGCGGCGGAGCGGCCGGCCGCCCGGCCGGCGGCGGTCAATCGCGGCGCAGCGGCCACAGCATCACCGTCTCGACGGCGTGCGGCGCGAGCTGCAGCCGTGCGGCGTCGCCGTCGACGCCTTCGCGCAGCCTCAGCCGGCGCAGTTCGTTCTCCTCGAGCAGATCGACGATCCAGGCCCCGTGCAGAGGCTCGCCGCAGCGCAGCTCGACCGCGGTCTTCTCCGATTTCAGGTTGCAGAGCCGCACCACGATCCGCCCCGGCAAGGTCTCGCTGGGCTTGACGGCGGTGACGATCACGCCCTCCCCCACGACTTCCAGCAGGCCGCCGCGGGTCCGATGCAGCCCGTCGAGCACCCCCTGCTTGGTCAGCGGCGGCACGCGCCAGCGGCGGCTCAGGCCCGGCACGTCGGCGGCCAACGGATCGCCGGCGAAAGGCAGCACCGCGTAACGGAACCGCCGCTCGCCGGGGCACTGGGCGTCGGGCGTGGGCAAAGTCGGCCCCGCGTTGGTGTCGTTGCGCGAGGCGAAGTCGTCGCGCGAGAGCCATCCCACGCAGCGCAGCAGGGTCAGGGCCATGCCCGCCGTCCCGTCGGCCGCGCGCAGCGGCGCGATCTCGGGCAGCCCGCGGTTCAGCACCGCCAGCCCGCGGTCGGGTTCCGCGAGCAGCGAGCCGTCCTGCTGCGGCAAGGTCTCGGGCAGCGGCTGCGCCCATCCCGCGCAGTCGACGCGTTCATGACGATCCAGCGGCCGGCGGTTCCAGAAGAAATGCCCGTCGCTCACCAGTTCGTCGGTGCGCAGTCCGGTCGGGAAATGCGCCCGCAGGCGATGGTCGGCGGCCCGGTTCTCGAAGACGGTCTCGATGTCGACGACCGGGCTGCCGGCCCGCAGCGCGACCCGCACGCGCACCGGGCAGTCGATCATCCGGTGCGACCGGACCTCGCGATCCGGGGCCAATTCCGCCGGCAGCCGCATCGTGAACCGAGCCTCCAGACGCCCGCAGAGACCGTCGTCGTCCAGCACCTCAATCGCACCGGACGCGCCCGAAGCGTCGACCGCGCCGCCGCCCGGGCATGGCGAGAAATCGTATTCGTCGCCCACGTCGCCGTCGTCGACCAGGCGGTTCAGGCCCCGGTACTCGGCTCCGGTCGCGCCGTCGCGCAGATCGAAGGTTCCGTCGGGATGCAGCCGCACCGCGACAAGACCGTTGGCCAGATGAGCGCCGTCGACAACGACCGGCGGCGCGTCGGGCGTGGCCGCAGCGATTTCCGAAACCACCGGCGCGGCCCCATCCCGCATCTTCGGCCGGAACCGGAAATGCGCGCAGCCCAGGGCCGGCAGTTCGGCCCGGAAACGGATCACCGCGTGGATGTCGGATTCGTCCTTCCGCGAGGCGTCGCGCAGCATCCTGCCGGCGAACCGCTCGCGATAGACGTCGTAGAGCTCGCGCTGCCGCGGTCCCGATAATTCCGATCTCCAGTCCAGGCCCCAGAACCGCTCGACGTAGTCCTTCCGCGCGACCGTGAAGGGCACGGTCAGGCCCTTGTCGTCGATCAGTTCCAGATCGTCGACGTCCAGGCCGAAGGGCTGCAGCACCACCATCCGCTCGACGACCTCCGTGCGGCGTCGGGGCAGGGTGTTGAAGACCGTGATCACCGTCTCGCGATCGTCGTCGGCGCGGCCGCCGAACGAGGGGCAGACGGCGTTCATGATCCCGCGGCAGGCCTGGTCGGCCGACTGCTCGACCCGGTCGAAGCGCGTCTCCATCTCGCGATGCACCTCGTCGGTGCTGCAGCCGCAGA
>CAYLMM010000071.1:8009-10292 GCA_964384825.1 uncultured Fibrobacteraceae bacterium | reverse complement strand
CGATCAGCGCGCCGAAGAGCACGTTCACGCCCAGGCGCTGGAAGCGCGGCTCGTGGCCGGAGACGGCCGGGCCGATGAACAGGCCGGTCGCCAGCCAGGACGTGGCGATCCAGAAGATGCCCAGCTGCACGTGCCAGGTGCGGGCCACGCTGTAGGGCAGGATGTTGTCCAGGCTCAGGCCGTAGAAGCCGGTGCCCTCGACGCCGAAGTGGGCGGTGACCACGCCGGCGATGATCTGCACGACGAACAGCGCACACACGATCCAGAAGTACTTGAGGGTGGCCTGCATCGAGGGGGTGGGCTGGAGGGCCGTCAGCGGGTCCGAGCCCGGCAGGGTGGCCGGGTCGAGTTCGTCCTCGCGGTTGGCGGCGTAGTACCAGCCGAGGGCGGCGATGCCGGCCAGCAGCAGGATCACCGAGAAGCCCGTCCACAGGATCAGGGCGCCGGTGGGGCGGTTGCCCACCGTGGCGTCGGGCGGCCAGTTGTTGGAGTAGGTGACCTCCGAGCCCGGGCGCTCGGTCACGCAGGCCCAGGCGGCCCAGAAGAAGAACGCCGTCAGGTCGTCGAGCCGGTCGGGGCCCTCGACGGTGGGCGTGCGCATGGCGTACGACTCGCGCAAGTCCGCCTGGGCGGGGTCGTCCCCGAACAGCCCACGGTAGTGGTCGGCCACGGCGGACATGGCCGCCGCGCGCTCGGCCGATACGACCAGGTCGCCGGTCTGCGGATCGTAGGTGTTCCGCCGCAGCAGCCCCTGCAGCCGGGCCTCGAGGGCCGCCTGCTCCTCCGGGCCGAGGGCGGCGAATTCGCGGCCGAAGTCCTCGCGCGCCCACTGGTCGCGGATATGTACGGCCTCGCGGTGCAGCCAATCCGCCGACCAGTCCGGCGCCACGTAGGCGCCATGGCCCCAAACCGTGCCGAGCTCCTGGCCGCCGGTGGACTGCCAGACGTTCTGTCCGTCTCGGATGTCATCTCCCGTGAACAACACGCGGCCATCGGTGGTGACGACCCGGTCGGGTACGGGTGGCGCCTGCCGGTAGATCTCGCGACCGAACCAGCCCAGCACCGCGAACGATGCGACCACCACGATGGCGAAAGTCACCCAGAGCTTGCGGTATCCCATGACGTCGTCCCTTTCCTTTCGTTATTACGCCCCGCTGCGGGCGGCGGCGAGGAGATCGGTCTCGAGCCTGGCGGCGCGGGGGTGGAGGATGTTGTTCTCCTTGTGGATGTGTTCGTGCAGGTCGCGTTCGATGGAGGCGAGCCCGTCGAGCAGGGCCGCGAAGGTGGCGCAGCCGTCCTGGGGCACGGTGTAGTCGTCGGTCAACTGGCGCATCCGGCCCAGCGCGACGCCGGCGCTGTCGTGCTCACGCTCCATGACACCGATGGGGTTGCCCACCGAGCCGCAATGGGCGGTGCCGGCCCGGCGGGTGGCTTCCATCTCCTGGATCAGGGGGAACAGCACCTGCTCCTCCTTCGCGAGATGCGCCTCGAGCTCGGCACGCAGGGCGCCGTAGACCTGGGCCAGGTCAGCAAGCTCGGGGTGGTTCTCCCCGTGGGCGTTCCTGACCTTGGCCAGGAGATCCGCGACCCGCGGGAGTTCGCGCTTCATGAATGCGTGATGGGTCTGCACGATATGCGTGGTGAGCTTCGTCAGGCTGGCCGCACGCCAATCGGTCGTCTCCGGACCGCTGCCGGCGGCGTCCCGGTCGGACGCGACGAGGGCGGCCACCACCTCATCAGCTGTGCGGCCTGCTGTTCGGCACGCTTCCGCCAGGGGCGTCTTGCCTCCGCAGCAGTAGTCGATGCCGTAGGTCTCGAAGACCCTGGTCCGGTGGATCGCTTCCGCGGCGAGATCGCCCACGGTGCGTTCGATCGAGATCTCCATGCCTTGCCCTCCTGTCGGGTTGCCGCCTTCGGCATACGGGAATTAAACCTGGACATACGTGTACAGGATAAAATAGCTACATAAACCTGGACGTCAAGGTATAAATAAACTACATTGGACGGCAAGAGGTGAAGAGTCATGATGATCTCCCAGACGACGGAATACGCCCTGCGAGCAGTGGTTTGGCTTGCTGGCCAGCCCGATGAGTTGCAAGGCACGAGGAAGATCTCGGAGGCCATCCAGGTGCCGAGCGGCTACCTGTCCAAGGTACTCCAGAAACTCACCCGCGCCGGTCTGGTGATTTCGAGTCCGGGACGAGGCGGGGGATTTCGTCTGGCACGGAAACCCGAGGACATCCGTGTCCTCGAGGTGGTCAACGCGGTGGACCCTCTGCAGAG
>CAYLMM010000071.1:0-7909 GCA_964384825.1 uncultured Fibrobacteraceae bacterium | reverse complement strand
CATGCTGAAAACAAATCGGATTCCGGGCACGCGCACTGATCACTCGGTGGCTCCCGTTACGAAGCCCCGTCTGCGACGCATCGACTTATCTCCGGGTAGCTCAAAACCGGAGGTGTTATCGCTACTCGGAAGCGGATCCTGCTATTGCGTCTGGGGCGATTCGATTCGTCGGGGGCGATCGTGGTCGCCCCCGACAGCGGCTCGCCAGGGATCGATCAGTGTCCGCCCCCGGCCCTCATGCCCGCGGCCAGTTCCTTGATCTCGGTCAGATCCTTCTTCAGCTTGGCGTAGCCATACCAGGTCGAGTAGTCCGGGTTCATGTGGAAGTTGGCCTGGAACGCCTTCATCCGGTGGTCCATGAACATCTCGTAGAGCACCTGCTCGATCTTGGTGTTGACGTCATAGAAGGTGAGAAGGTCCGGATACTGCGCTCCCGGCCGGCCCTTGTAGTTGATGATCCCATCCCGGTAGAGACCGGCGACGATCTCGATCGCCTCGGCGAAGATCTTGTCGATCTCCTTCACCATGGCGTCAGCGTTCTTGAAATTCTCGGCCACGAAATTCGGAGTGTGGCAACGTTCGCACACATCGACGAAGCGCTGGCGCTCGACATCGAAGGATTCCTTGGTCAGCCGGGCAACTTGGCCGGCCTTGACGATTTCGAGCCGATCGGTCGGGTTGCCCTCAGGGTCGAGAACACCCAACGCCTTGAGGATGGAAACGCGGTAACCCATCCACTCCTCGTCTTCCTCGGGAAGCCGGACTGCCAGGAAGCCCCAGGCCGAGTAGACTCGGTGGTCGCCGCCGACCATGTGGCAGTCCTGGCAGGTGGGGGCCCGCTCGGGGTGGCCGTCCTCCAGGTCCCGGTTCATGAGGTAGGTGACGCCGTGCTTCGAGCCGGACCACATCTCCCACTGCGGATGGTCGAAGCCCATGTGGCAGGTCTGGCAGGCCTCAGGCTGCCGCGCCTCGGCCTTGCTGAAGGCGTGGCGGGTGTGGCAGTTCTGGCAGTCCATGCCGTATCGATAGTACTGGCGGCCCTCGCTCTTCCTCGCCGCCTGATCTGCCAGGCCCAAGGTATGGCAGCCTCCGCAACCCTTCTGCCCTTCGATGAAGGCGTCGGGCTGCATATGGGTGTGGGGCATGGCTTCCAATGCGATCTGTCCGAGAGCGTGTTTGCCGGACAGATATTGGTTGGCCTGTTCCTCGTGGCACTCGGCGCAGGTGGCGATGGTCGGCAGTTGAGCCTTGTCGAAATCATCCATGCCGGTATGGGCGGTCCCGTGGCAACCGGTGCAGTCCATCTCGTGGGACATGATGCCCCGATTGAAGTCGGCGACCAGCCCCGGAGTCAGTTTGGCATGGCATGTTTCGCAGTCGGATGGAACGGCAAGGGCTTGAACTGATGGCAAGATAAGGATCCCAGCCAGAACGAGGAGATTCTTCATCGTAATCCTCCCGGAGAATGGGGCGCGCCTCCAACAAACCAGACAGCTTTGTCCATTTCTTGACGATAATAGGTGTCCGACAGGTTCATGTCAAATCTGTAACAGGGTCGATGCCTCTGCCGTAAATCACAGTAAAATAATGCGATAATCGATATTGTATCATGCGGGACAGCCCGGTCGGTTAGTGGCAAGGCGTCCGGAGCGTCGGCTTACCATGCCTACGGCTGCTCCGGCGATCCGGGGCCTTTGTGAAGGCTCATGTTGCCGCGATTCCCCTGATGACCAGTTCCTTAAGATGTTCGACGAAGTGGAGGGCGTGTGGGGGGGGCGACGAAATCTTTCCGGAGGATGCCATGCGTCGCCGGGTGGCTGTGGTAGCGAAGAAGAACAGGAGGCTGCCCAGGATGCTTGCTTGGGTCAACATGGGATCCACGGAGCGGAATCTTCCTTCCTCGATTCCCTTGATCAGGATTGCCCTCAGAACCCGGTTGGAATCCAAGAGCCGATTGGCGAACCCGCCTTCCGGATCCGTATCGCCGGCCATCAAGCCCCGAAGAAGCATGACTGGATAGTCCGGGTTCAGGTCGGCCAACGCCGCGAAAGCCCCGATATAATCCCTCAAATTCTGGTTGGCATCCCTCTGAGGATCCGGCAACTGGGCAATACCAGGGCCGAGCCGTTCGAAGACCTGCGCATGGAGGACGTCGAGGAGTCCCTGCTTGCCGCCGAAGTGATAGCTGATCAACGCCTTGTTCACGCCGGCGTCTTGGGCGATCTCCTGTGTCGTGCAGCCGGCAAAGCCCCGTTTGGCGAAGCACTTCAATCCGGCGGCGAGCAAGGCTGCGCGAGTCGCTTCAGGGTCCCTGGATTGGTTCTTTGCTTTGTTGGCGATGCGCATGGTTCCTCCAGAAGTTTTTCCTTGCGCTTTAACTAAACGGTTAGTTAAATATAGGGTATCACCGGGACCCCCGCAAGATGAATTCGCTTCCAAGGGGGGAAAACGGCTGAGTAGCTTGCGGAGTAGATCCGCAGAGAGCAGGCGGGAGTCGGAGATGAAAACCACATTATTTGTCTTAGCGTTTGTGGGAGTTGTTTGCCTCCAAGTGGTGGCGTCCGGCTCGGAAGTCGTTTCGGTCGATGATATTCCTGCGGTCGGTCTCGACGAGGCCTTAGCCGAAGCGCTGGACGACAATCTCGGACTGCAGGCGGCGGGCTTCGACCGGGAGCGCGCGACTTCCCGTATCGGAGAGGCCCGAGGCAACCTGCTTCCGAATCTTTCGGCAACCGCGGGCTACACACGGTACAGCGATCCCAACACCGTCCTGCCCATCCACGAGGCAGGGGTGTTCCCGCCCCTCGACGATGACATCTACGAAGGAGCTCTGTCCTTGCAGATGCCCCTGTTCGACGGGGGCCGAAGCCGGGCCGGTCTCATGGCGGCAAGGGCTGGGGCGGATGCCGCGACGGCGGATCTCGATCAGGCCAGGCAGGCGACCATCGCAGCGGTTTCTGGTCTCTTCATCCAGGCTCGCAGGCTTGAGGATAGTCTCGAATTGATCCAGGCACGCGTCGCTGCTCTCGAGGTCCGGCGCGAGGAAACCGCCGAGCTGGTGAGCGCCGGCCGGGCGGCGCCCGGCGATCTCTCCCTGCTGGATTCCTCCCTTGACGGGGCGCGGGCCGATAGCCTGGCCGTAGAATCCGCCCTGAAAGAGCTCGCCTGGGGTCTTGCCGGCTGGTTGGGGCGGGCAGTTCCCGTTTACCCGAAATCTGAACCGCGACCGGCCGCTACAGGGCCAGTCGCCGACATTGAGGACCGCCCGTCCCCGGCAATAGCGGGAGCCGAGGCCAGGCTCCGCCAGAGCCGCGCCTCCGCCGAGGCCGCCAAGCGGGCGGCGTGGCCGGAGTTGGCGGCCTTTGGCACGCTGCGATCGCGGGCGGGCGACGATCTCTCCTTCAAGGAGGAATGGGCCGTGGGTGTTGCGGTCAGGATGCCTCTGTACACCGGAGGTGGCCAGAAGGCTTCCGTACAAGGTGCGCGGGCAACCCAGTTGGCCGCGGACCGCCGGCTGGCCGCAGTAAGGCAGGAAACAACCATCGGGATGGAGTTGGCGACTCATCGCTGGCATTCGGCGGAGGGCCAGCTGGGCCTGATCCGAGCGAGTGCGGAGGCCAAGGCAAGGGCTGTGGACGCGCAAGTTGAACTGCACGAGGCCGGTCGGCTGCCTCTGTCGACTCTCCTGGCGGATGAGAACGAACTGTTGGCCTTGAAGATCCGTTCAGCCGGTCTGCGCAATGAGGTCCGGCTCGCTCGGATCGAGTTCCACAAGTCAGCCGGGACGCTGACTCCCGCACTCGCATTGGAGATTGTGGAGGGTGAACGATGACAACGAAGGGCTTGAGCATGGCCGGCGGAGCGTTCGTCGTGGCCGGGGTGATCCTGTTGGCGGCGTTCCTGCCGGGCTGCAAGCGGGAGCCCACCGAACCGAAGACGCCTCCTGTGGCGGTTCGCGTCGCCCCGGTTCGCGCAACTCCTCTGCAGCGAACGCTCGACTATCTGGGAACGGTCGCACCTGCGCGGGAGGTCCTGCTGGCGGCCCGGATCCAGGGAACCGTGGCTTCCTTGGGAGCTGTGGAAGGCGAATCCGTGGCCGAGGGTCGGGAGTTGGCCGCCCTTCATGCGCCCGACCTGGAGGCGACCGTCGCCCGGCTGCGCGCCGATCGCGACTACTGGACGCGCCGGAGGGACGAGGATGTCAGCCTGGCCGCAAAGGGAGCGGTGCCCCGAGACCAGCTGGCGGCGAGCGAGCGCGCAGCGACGGCGGCCGCAGCGGCCCTGGCCGAAGCCGAGGCCCGACTGGATTGGACCCGTGAGCGTTCCCCGTTTGCCGGCACCGTCCTCGAATGGAGGGTGGAAGCGGGCCAGCATGTGCTGCCCGGCCAGCCGCTGGTCCTCGTGGGCGGCACTGACATCGAGGTGCAGGTGCCGGTCGTGGCAGAAGACGTGCGCGCCGGTATCGAGGTGGGCATCCCGGCTTTCCTGGATGGCGCGGGAAAGGAGGCGATCGCGACCGCGGTGGAGGAGGTGGCACCCGCGGCCACTGGCCAGGGGCGCACCTTTGCCGTCACCCTGCCGGTGCCCACGGAAGTAGGAGCGGATTGGCGACCCGGAGAACCGGTGTCCGTCCATTTCGTTCTGGAGGAAAGCGTCGGCGGGGCGGCGGTTCCTTCCCGGGCGGTCGCCGGTCGGGGTGACAGCAGGTGGATCTTCCTGATCGAGGATGGCGTCGCCCGGCGCTGGGATGTCGCCACCGGACTCGAGGTCGACGGCTGGGTCTCCATCGCCCCCGCGCCACCGCAGGGGGCCCTGGTCGCGGTCACCAACCTGGACCGTCTGAGCGACGGCGCTGCGGTCTTCTCCGTCACGCAGGAGGCCGGATCGTGAGCATGCCCGGATTCGCCCTCGACAACCGCCACACGATCTACGCGCTCTCCCTAGGCGTGCTGATGTTCGGGACCCTGGCCTACTTCGCCTTGCCTATCCAGCTGTTCCCCGACACCGCGCCTCCCCTGGTGAACGTCCTGACCTCGTACCCGGGGGCGACGGCCGCGGACGTGGCGGATCTGGTGTCCGAGCCCATCGAGACCGAGTGCGCCTCGCTCGAAGGCGTGGCCCGCGTGGCCTCCACGTCCCAGGACGGGCTGTCCCTGGTGGAAGTCGAGTTTCGGTACGGGGTCTCGGTCGATTTGGCGGCCATCGACGTCCAGAACGCCTTGACCCGCATCCGCGCCGGCCTGCCGGCGGGCATCGCCGATCCCCAGGTCCTGAAGTTTTCCACGAGCGACCGACCGGTCCTGACGGTGGGGGCCAGGGGCGAGGACCTAGTATCAGTCCGGCGCCTGGCCGAAGATGTCCTGGCCCCTGAAATCCAGCGCGTCCCCGGCGTGGCCGTGGTCGACGTGTTCGGCGGCCATGAACCGGAAATCTCCGTCCAGGTCGACCGGACGGCCCTGGAAGCCTACCGTCTGACCATCGGTCAGGTGGCAGCCGCCCTGCAGGACCACAACGTGAGCCTGCCGGCCGGACAGATCCGTAGCGGCGGCACGCAGTACGGGTTCCGCGTCGACGGCCAGCCGGATCATCCCGGGGGCCTGGCGGCCGTCCCGCTGCCGGTGGTCGGCGGGCGGCAGTTGAAGGTCGGGGACGTGGCAGTCATAGCCGTCGGTGGCGCAGAGGATCTGTCCCGCTTCCACGTCGCCGGCAATCCGGCCATTGCCCTACAAGTATTCAAGCAGGACGACGCCAACACCGTCGCGGTCGTGGAGGCCGCCCGCGCCCGCCTGGCCGAGCTTGCGACGCAGTATCCAGACGTCGTATTCAGCGAGGCCGAAGAATCCGCCTCGTTCACCCGCCAGGTCGTTGGCAACATGCTGGAAAGCGTCTGGCAGGCGCTCCTGCTGGCCGCCGTGGTGATCTTCCTGTTCCTCGGCAGCTGGCGCCGCGGGCTGGTCGTGGCCGTTTCAATGCCCATGTCCTTCCTGCTCACCTTCGCGGTGATGTTGCTGCTGGACATCCAGGTGGACATGGTCACCCTGACGGCGATCATCCTGGCGGTCGGCATGGTCGTCGACGGTTCGGTGGTCATGCTGGAGAACATCACCCGCCGGCAGGTCGAGGATGGCCTATCCCCGCTGGCTGCAGCCCGGGCGGGCGCCGAGGAGATCCAGTTCGCTGTGATCGCCGGAAACGTGACCACGCTGGTCGTCCTTGTGCCCCTGCTGTTCCTGTACGGCTTCATCGGCAAGACCTTCGGTCCGTTGGCGGCGACCATGATCATCGCCTTCCTCTCCTCATTGGTGGTCGCCCTGCTGCTGGTGCCGATCCTGACGGCCATTGTAGGGGGAGGCGGGGGCCGATCCGAGGAATTCGCCGCAAAGTTGGCCGGCCCGTGGAACCGCGTCATGGACAAGCTGCGGGACGGGTACGTCGCCGTCCTGAGGGCATCCCTGCGTCGCCGCGCGGTGGTGCTGTTCGCTGCGGTCCTGTTGTTCGGCGCCGGGCTGGTGGTTCTGCGCATCAGCGGTATGGAGCTTCTGCCTAAGATGGACAGTGGCGCCAGCTTCATCACTGTCGAGACACCTTCGGGGTCTTCCTTGGACGAGACTGAACGCGTGGTGCGCGAAGTCGAGCGGATCGTCCTGGCCGAACCGGACCTCCTGCAGCTTTCAACCCAGATGGGGTTCGAGCCGGGCATGCACTCGTTCGGCGGCGGCGGCGTGCAGGGCCCGACCCAGGCCTTCCTATCGGTGACCTGGTCTGCCCGCACCGAACGGGACGAAACCGTATGGGAGATCCAGGACCGCTTGCGCCGGAAGCTGGCGGAAGTGCCGGGGATCCGCAATCTGGTGGTCCGCGAATCCGGCAGCACCGCGAAAGCCACCACGCCCGCGTCGGTCGTCGTACGCCTGCAGGGCGAGGACCCACTGGTCCTGGACGCCTTGGGAGACAGTCTGCTCACGGTGGTGTCCGCCGTGCCTGGAGTGACCAACCCGTACCGCAGTTGGCGGCGGGACCAACTCAGCATGGTGGTCAGCGTGAACCCGGAGCGGGCCCGGGAATCGGGTCTGTCGCCGGCGGCCGCAGCCGTGGGGATGAGGGCGGCGTTGGACGGGATCCCTGCCGGAGTGTTGCGGGAACCCCTGGGTGTGGAGACCCCCATCAACGTGAGGTACCGCGCCGCGCACCGGTCGGACCGCGACGACGCCTTCGACGTGAGGTTGGAATCCCCGGGAGCTGATGCCCCCGTTCGGCTAGGTTCCCTGGCTTCAGGGAGCGAGCAGGTGATCCAGGGTCTGGTGACGCGGGAGAACCTATTACCGACCCTGGAGATCAGGGCCCTGCACCAGGGTCGCCCCTTGAATTTCGTGACGGCCGACATCCAGAAGGCCTTGACCCGCCTGACGGTGCCCGTGGGATACCGAGTCGCCTTGGCGGGCGAGGATGCGGACATGAAAGAGGCCAGGAACGAGCTGCTGGGCGCTCTCGGCATCGCCATGCTGGCCATCTACCTGGTCCTGCTGGCGCAGTTCCGTTCCTTCCTGCACCCTGTCACGGTGATGGCAGCGATCCCCCTGACGCTGATCGGCGCTGCCGGAGGCCTTCTGCTGGCCGGCATGCCGGTGAGCATGCCGGTGATGATCGGGCTGATCATGCTGGTCGGCATCGTCGTCAACAATTCGATCATCCTCATCGACTTCACGCGGCAGCGGCGGGAGGCGGGCGCGCCCCGAGCCGAGGCCCTGCTGGACTCCCTGCGCACGCGCTTCCGGCCGATCATGATGACCTCGCTGTCGACGATCGTCGGCATGACCCCCCTGGCCATGGAATGGGCGTTGGGTGCGGAGAGATGCTCCCCCTTGGCGGTCGCGGTGATGGGGGGGCTGGCCGCTGGCACGATGCTGAC
>CAYLMM010000070.1:0-10657 GCA_964384825.1 uncultured Fibrobacteraceae bacterium | reverse complement strand
GTGTCCCGGTACTGCTGGTAGGCCTCGGAAAGCGGGACCGAGGACACGCCGGAGATCGGGCGTCGCGTATTCCGGAATCGCGGCCTGTGGGCATCGGATTCCTTTCGTGCCGCCGCGACAGCGGCCGGCCTAGCCGATATCGAGCTCCTCGCGCGGCCGCGGGCGGCCCCGCCAGCTGCCGACGGCCAGCCAGGCCAGGTTCCGCTTCACCGGGCCGAGGGAAGCATACATCACCGGCACCACGACCAGGGTCAGGAAGGTGGCCACCGCCAGCCCCCAGATCACCGCGATGCCCATCGGGCCCCACCACTGGCTCGATTCGCCCCCGATGACCACGGCCTGCGACCAGTCCCCGTGCAGCAGGCGGCCGAAGTTCACCGAGAAGCCGGTGGTCAGGGGGATCAGCCCCAGGATGGTCGTGACGGCCGTCAGGACCACCGGGCGGAAACGGGTCTTGCCGGCGATCAGGATCGCCTCGTACTTGCCCAGCCCCCGGCCGCGCAGCTGGATGATGTAGTCCAGCAGCACGATGGCGTTGTTGACCACGATGCCGGCCAGCGAGATCACGCCGACGCCGGTCATGATGATCCCGAAGGGGGTGCGGGTGACCATCAGGCCGGCCAGCACGCCGATCAGCGAGAGCATCACGCTCGAGAGGATCACCAGCGGGATGGTGACCGAGCTGAACTGGGTGATCAGCACCAGGAAGATCAGCATCACCGCCAGGCCGAAGGCGTCGGACAGGAAGGTCTCCGACTCCTCCTGGAACTCGCTCTCGCCGGTGAAGGCGATGCGGTAGCCGGGAGGCAGCGCCAGGCCGGCCAGGTTCTCGCGAACCTGCGCGAGCAGGGCGTTGCTGTTGAAACCCGCGCCGACGTCGGCCGAGACGGTGACCACCCTCTGGGCGTCGATGCGGTTGATGGCGGCCAGGCCCGACTTGAATTCCACCGTCGCGAAGGCCGACAGCGGAACCTGTTCGCCCTCGTAGAAGACCCGCATGTTCTCGATGTCCTCGATCTTCCGCCGGAACGGCTGCTGGTAGCGCACCATGATGTCGTACTCGTCCTCGCCGATGCGGAACTTGGCCGTCTCGGCGCCGTGCAGCGCGGTGCGGACGTTGTCGGCGACGTCGAAGGTCCGCAGGCCGTAGCGGCCCGCCTTGTCCACGTCCGGCCGGATCTCGATCTCCGGCAGGCCCCGGTCGTAGTCGTCGACCACGTCCACCAGGCCGGGCAGGCCGCGGATCCGCTCGCGAACGCCGGCGGCCAGCTCGCCCAGCACGTCGAAATCGTCGCCGCTGATCTCGATGTTCACCGGCTTGCCGGTGGGCGGCCCCTCCTCGGATTTGTCGACCGTCAGCCGCGCCCCGGTGAAGTCCTTCAGCATCTCGCGCAGATCGGTGATCGTGCGGGCCGAGGGCCGCGAACGCTGCGCGTGATCGATGAACTCCATGGTCACGACGCTCTTGTTGCTTGTGCTCTGCGTCGACGAGAGGCCGCCGCCGATCTCGGCTCCGACCTGGGCCGAGTACACCTTCAGGTCGGGCAGTTCCTTCACGACCTGCTCGATGCTGCGGGCGTAGGAATCGCTGACCTCGACCCGCGTGCCGCTGGGCGCCTCGACGCCGACATAGGCCACCCGCGGATCGGTTTCGGGGAAGAGCTCCACGCCGCTGTTGAAGGTTCCGAAGAGCATGAAGACCACGATCAGCAGTCCCGTCGAAACCAGCATGACCTTCCCGCGGTTGGCCAGCGACCAGCGCAGCACCGGCTCGTACGACGAGAGCCCCCATCCGAAGAGGCGGGCGCCGATGCCGGGCCTGCCCGCGTCCTCGCGCGGCGGCCTCATGAACCGGGCGCAGAGCACCGGATTGAAGACCAGCGCCACCAGCAGCGAGGCCGACAGGGTGATGATCACCGTGATCGGCAGGTACTTCATGAACTCGCCCATGATCCCCGGCCAGAAGACCATCGGCCCGAAGGCGCAGACGGTGGTCAGGGTCGAAGCCACCACGGCGTTCGAGACCTGGGCCGCGCCGAAGCGGGCGGCCTCGTCGGGCCCCTTGCCCTTGCCCCGCTGCCGGTAGATGTTCTCGACGATCACGATGGCGTTGTCGACAAGCATGCCCAGCGCCAGGATCAGCGAGAACAGCACCACCATGTTCAGGGTGATGCCCAGAGCCCGCAGCACCATGAAGGTGATCAGCATCGACAGCGGGATCGCCACGCCCACGAAAAGCGAATTGGTCAGGCCCAGGAACAGCAGCAGCACCGCCACGACCAGGATCAGACCGCTGACGATGTTGTTCTCGAGCTCGGTCACCATGTCCCGGATGTCCTTGGACTGGTCGCCGACGATGGTCACCGCCGTACCCTCCGGCAGCCGCGGCTTCCACTCCTCCAGGATGCGTTTGACCTCGTCGACGATCTCGATGACGTTCTCGCCGCTGCGCTTGGTGACCGACAGGATGACAGCCTCGCGGCCGTCGACCCGCGAGATCGTCTCGCGGTCCTTCAGGCCGAAGCTGACATCGGCCACGTCGCGCACGTAGACCGGCGTGGGCTCGCCGGGGTTCAGTACGAAGTCCAGGATCTCCTCGGCCGCCCCGACCTCGCCCGGCACCGAGACCTGGTAGTCGTAGCCGCCGAGCGAGAGCTTTCCGCCCGGAATGGTGACGTTCTGCAGCAGGATCGCGTCCTGCACGTCGACCAGGGCCAGGTTGTAGAAGCGCAGCCGCTCGGGATCGACGTCGACGCGCACCTCGTGCTCGACCCCGCCGGTCAGCTCGACCTCCAGGACCCCGGGCACCTTTTCGAATTCCTCCTGCAGGTCCTCGCCGATCTTCTTCAGCAGCGCCGGCTCGTAGTCGGCCGCCAGGTTGATCTGGACGATCGGCCAGTCGTCCGAGCTGATCTCCATGATCATCAGGTCCTCGCGCGGGTCCTCGGGCAACTCGGGCTTGGCCAGATCGACCCGGTCGCGGACCTTCTGCAGGGCGTCGCTCATCTCGACGTCGGTCTCGAACTCCAGCAGGATGCTCGCGGCCCCCTCCACCGAGGAGCTCGTCATCTCCTTCAGGTCGGAGAGGCCCTTCAGCTCGCGCTCGATCTTGCGCGTGACCAGGTTCTCCACATCCTCGGGACCGGCCCCGGCGTAGGGAACCATCACCAGCACGAAGGGGATCTTCACGTCCGGGCTGGATTCGCGCGGCAGCTCGAGATAGGACTTCAGGCCCACCACGACGATGATCGCCATGAACGCGAAGACCATCGGATAGCGGGTGATGGCGCCGGCGGTGATCTTCATCGGACGTCCTTTCGGGAAGCGGCGCCGGCGGTGACCTCGGCCGGATCCCCGGCCATGGTGCCGTCGGCCGCGTCGGTCCTCTCGGTCACCTTCACCAGGGCGCCGTCGAGCAGCTCGCGCTGTCCGCGGACGACGATCAGATCGCCCTCGTCAAGCCCCGCGGCCACGACCACCATCAGGCCCTGGTCCGGGCCGAGCTCGACGGTGCGCAGGCGGGCCCGGTCGCCGTCGACCACGTAGACCTGGGCGACGCCGGATTCGGCCAGCACCGCGTCGCGGGGCACGGCCAGCACTCCGGCGTGGGTCCGCTTGTGGATGCGGGCGCGGCCGACGACCCCGCTGCGCAGGGCGAGATCGGGATTGTCGATGTGGATCTCGGTCTTGAACTTGCCCGACGCGGTGTCGGCCTCGAAGCCGACCCAGGCGACCCGGCCGACGACCGTTCCCTCGTGGCCGTCGAGGGTCACCTCGGCCGGCGCTCCCTCCCGCAGCCAGGGCACCTCGCGCTCGGTGACCGTTCCGACGAGCTTCAGCGTGTAGGGATCGATGACCCGCGCGACCATGGTCCCGGCGGCCACCAGCTCGCCCGGTTCGACGTAGCGGTCGGCCACCAGCCCGCCGAAGGGCGCCGGCACGGCGCAACGCTCGTAGCGCACCGCGGCGGCCTCCGCGGCGGCGACGGCCTGGTCGCGCACCGACTCGGCGTTGAGCTTCTCGTATTCGCTGACCTTGCCCGCCTCGTAGAGCCGCGCCACGCGCTCGGCGTTGAAGACCTGCAGGTCGCGTCGGGCGCGGGCCGATTCCATGTCGGCCTTCAGCAGGCGACGGTCGAGCTCGATCAGCACGTCGCCGGCCTCGACCCGCCCGCCCTTGTCGTGCAGGACGGCGCGGACGGTGCCGCTCTCCTCGGCTCCGACATCCGCGCCGCGGACCGGCTCGACCGGACCGGAGATCTCGAAGTATTCCTCCAGTTCGATCGGGGCCATCGACAGGATCCGCACGTTGCGGGGCACCTCGGGCGGCGCCTCCCCGCCGCCGCGCGGACCGCATCCGGCCAGAGGCAGCAGGGCGATCATCAGGATCGCCGGCAGGGCCGGGCCCGCCGGCGGACGGAAGGCCGAAAAACGGCGGCGAACATTCATGGGAGCATCCTTCCGATTCGCTGCGGACATCATCGCGCGACCTCCGGGGAAGCCGCCGACAGCACCGACAGCGGCAGCAGGGGCGAGATCCCGACGGCCCGCTTCAGCGAGGCGGTCAGGGTCAGCACGTCGTAACGGGCCTGGATCAGGTTCGACCGGGCGTCGGCGCGGCCGGATTCGGATTCCAGGACGGTCAGGTAGTCGGCCAGACCCTCGCGCAGCCGGAGCTTGCTGATCTCCAGCAGCTCGTCCGCGGCGGTCATGTTCAGCTCGGCGGCCGCGAGATTCAGGCGCGCGGCCTCGAGGTTGTCCAGCAGGTCCAGCACCTCGACCCGGGCGCGGCGCAGCATCCCGCCCCGCTCCATCTCGGTGCGGCGGATCGAGGCCTCGGTCTCCTGCACCAGCCCGCGGGTCAGCAGGCCGTCGAAGAGCGGAACGTTAAGAGCGACCGATGCCGACCAGTAATCGTGGCCCTCGTCGTTCAGGTCGGAGGCCTCGCGGCCCACGTAGCCGTAGGATCCGTTCAGGCTGAGATAGGGCCGCATCTCGGCCTTCTGGGCGCGGCGGTTCTGGCGCAGCAGGTCGGCGAAGAGATCCATCTGCATCAGGTCGGGCCGGCCGGCGGCCATCCGCAGGGCCCGGTCCCGGTCCAACGGATCGGTCTCGACCGCCTGCTCGACCACCACCGAGATCGGCTCGACCGGACGGCGGCCCATCACGGCGTTCAGGTCGGCGCCGGCGGTCCGCAGGTTCCGCCGCGCCTGCCGCACCCGGGGCCTGAGGTTCGCCACCGCGACGGCCGCCTGCAGCGTGTCGATGTCCGAGGCCAGTCCCAGTCGGTAGCGCAGCCGGACGATGTCGAGGAACTCGGCATGGTTGGCCAGCGACGCCTCGGCGGCGGCGGCCTTCTCGGCGGCCAGGATCACGCCGTGGTAGGCGATCACCGCCCGCTCGACGGTCTCGTGCTCCTTGGCGACGATGGCCTGGTCCTGGCGCCGGATGCCGAGGCCCGCGGCGCCGACCGCGCCGAGGATCTTCGACGGGTTGATCGTCCAGTTCAGATCGAGGCTGGCGCGCCAGTAGGTCTGGGCCGGGATCTCGCCGGGCGCGGGCAGGAAGTCGAATCCCGCCAGCAGCGTATCGAGGGGCGAGGTGCCGATCTCGCCGTCGCCGCCCCCGGCGAAGGTCTCGTCCAGCGCGAAGCTGGGATCGCGGCCGCGCGTCCAGGTGCCCACCGCGTCGAGGCTGGGCAGGCCGGTCGAAAGGGCCTGGTTCATCTGGCCGTCCAGCTCCCGGCGGCGCTCGCGTTCGGCGCGCAGGTCGTCGTTGCCGGCCAGCGCCGCGGTCACGCAGTCGATCAGACCGATCGCCGTCGCGGCGCCGGGCCGGGCGTCGATCACCTCGGGCGCCGGCCCCGCGGCCGGAGTCACGTCCGCGGGCGCTTCCGCGGCCGGTCCGGCGAGGCAGACCGCCGCCGCCAGGATCAGCGACAGGACGGCGCCCCCAAGGACGTTGCACGTTCTGGGCATCGTTCCCTCTCCCTGTGATGTCGAATTGCGTCCAGCCGCCGCCCCCCCGGGCGTACGGAACTCCGCGTGGATTCAGTCCCTGGCCATCAGGCCGTTGAGGATGAACGCGCGCACCTCCGCAGCGAGCAGCTTGTCGTTCTTGGCGCCGGGTTGCTTGAAGAACTCCGGCATCACGATGTACACGTCGTCGAGCAGGATGCCGATGATCCAGGCGACGTAATCGGGATCCACTTTCCTGAACTCTCCGGTCTCCATGCCCCGGCGAATATGTCCGGCCAGGAAGTCGACGATCCCGGATTTGTCGGAACCGTCGTAGGCCCCGGAGCAGGCGGCCATCAGTTCGGGAGTCTCGAAGAGGGCGCCGAAGATCGGTTCGCCGGCGATGGCTTCGTGGTAGAAATCGAGGAAATCCTCGATCGCCGCGCAGGCCCCCGCATCCTCGGTGATCCGCGGCTCCCATTCCGCGAGCAGCCGGTTGCCCAGATCCTGCAACAGCAGGGCGAAAAAATGGGTCTTGTCGTTGAACAGCTCGTAGAAGGTGCGCTTGGACACGCCGGCGGCGGCGCAGATCTCCTCGATGGTCGTCTTGCGGAAGCCGAAACGCTCGAACAGCGGCTTGGCCGCAGTGAAAAGCTGCTCCCTCTTCGATCTGGTTCTCTGATCCGGCATCCATACTCTCCCATTCAAATTCGAAACGATAAACGAAAAAACGATTATAATGTTACCGTTTTGTTTTGCAAGATGTTTTTTCGCGGTTCAAAGCTCCGATTGCGCCACCGGGCGGAAATTGGCTAGAATACGTGGATATGGGCCGCGTGTTCCAGGCGTCCCCTGCCGTTTCCGGCGCCGGCCGGAATTTTCCGCTTTCCCGACCCGACCGGAATCCGGGAGGAAGATGATCGCCATCGCGATAATGCGCTCCCTGCGCCCCCATCAATGGACGAAGAACCTGATCCTCTTCGCGCCGTTGATCTTCAGCCGCCGCCTCTTCGATATCGACAGCACGCTGATCTGCCTGGCCGCGACGGCCGTGTTCTGTGCGACCAGCGGCGCGGTCTACCTGTGGAACGACGTCCAGGACCGCGAGCGCGACCGCGAGCATCCGGTGAAAAGGATGCGGCCGGTGGCCAGCGGCGAGCTTCCGGTCAAGGCGGCCGCGACCGCCGCGCCCGCCCTGGCGGCGGTCGCGATCGGCGCGGCCCTGATGCTCGACGTCCGGTTCGCCGCGCTGGCGGCGGCCTACCTGATCAACAACATCGTCTACTCGACGCTGCTCAAGCACGTGGTGATCCTCGACGTGGGCAGCATCGCTTTGGGCTTCGTGCTGAGGGTGCTGGCCGGCGCGGCGGTCATCCACGTCGAGGCCTCGCCCTGGCTGATCATGTGCACAATCCTGCTGGCCTGTTTTCTGGGCTTCGCCAAGCGCCGGCACGAGATCGTGCTGCTCGACGGCTCCGACGGCGACCACCGCCGCGTGCTGGCCGACTACAGCGAATACCTGCTCGACCAGATGATCATGATCACCGCCGCCAGCACCGTGATGAGCTACGCCCTGTACACCGTCAGCGACAAGGCGATCGACAGCTTCGGCACCACGAACCTGATCTACACCGTGCCCTTCGTGCTCTACGGGCTGTTCCGCTACCTGTACCTGGTGCACAAACGCAACAAGGGCGGCAGCCCCTCGCGGCTGCTGCTGACCGACGCCGCGCTGCTGATCGACGTCGCCCTGTGGCTGGCCGCCTGCTGCGTGATCGTCTACCTGAACTGAACGGACCGATGAAGATGAAGAGCCACCTGATCGCCCTGGTCTTCGCCCTGCTGGCCAACGCGGCGGCCAACATCATGATCAAGGCGGGCATGAACGGGCGGCCGCTGGACCCGGGCCGGCCCGGCGAGCTGCTGACCGCGATCGTCACCAACAAGCTGGTCGCCGGCGGGGTGATCCTGTTCGCGCTGAACGTGGTCTGCTACGCCTACGTGCTGAGCCGCGTGCCGCTGTCGCTGGCCTACCCGATCATGACCTCGGTGGGATTTCTGATCGTGGTCGGCGCCTCGGCCCTGCTGTTCGGGGAATCGCTCGGCGCCTTGCAGATCGGCGGGATGGTGCTGATCATCGTCGGGGTGGCCATGGTCGCCAGCCGGCTGGGCTGAAACGGAGGACGCAACGAAATCTTCAATTTCCGCGGCGGACGGCCGATCTTCGACCGCGGCGCCCGCACCGTGCGGGCGGAAGGCCCGGCCTTCCGGCAACGACCGACATCAACCGAACCGAGGCTCGTCGACATGACCGACAACACCACCTCCAAGCGCTTCCTGATCACCGGCGGCGCCGGCTTCATGGGCATCAACCTGACCCGCTACCTGCTCGAGCGCGGGCACCAGGTCACCTCGCTGGACATCGCGCCCTTCGACTACCCGGAGCAGGACACGATCCGCGCCATCCTGGGCGACATCCGCATCCGCGAGGACATGGAAAAGGCGCTCGAGGGCGTGGACATCGTGATCCACTGCGCCGCCGCGCTGCCCCTGTACACCCCCGAGGAGATCTTCTCGACCGAGGTCGACGGCACGCGGATGGTGCTGGACACGGCGCACGCCGCCGGCATCGACCGCGTGGTGCACACCTCGACCACCGCGGTCTACGGCATCCCCGACCATCATCCGCTGCTGGAGACCGATCCGGTCCAGGGCGTGGGCCCCTACGGCGAGGCGAAGGTGCAGGCCGAGGCCGCGTGCCGCGAGTACCGCGAGAAGGGGATGTGCGTGCCGATCATCCGGCCCAAGAGCTTCATCGGGCCAGAGCGGCTGGGCGTGTTCGCGATGTTCTACGACTGGGCCAAGGACGGCAAGGGCTTCCCGATGATCGGCAAGGGCGACAACCCCTACCAGCTGGCCGACGTCGAGGACATCTGCCAGGGCGCCTACCTGTGCGCGACCGGCGAGCGCGACAAGGTGAACGACCACTTCAACCTCGGTGCGCGCGAGTTCACCACCATGCGCGAGGACTTCCAGGCCGTGCTGGACGAGGCCGGCTTCGGCAAGAAGATCGTCGGCTTCCCGGCCGGCCCGGTGATCGCCGCGCTGAAGGTGCTCGAGGCTCTGAAGCTCTCGCCGCTCTACAAGTGGATCTACGAGACGGCCTGCGAGGAATCCTTCGTCTCGATCGAGAAGGCGCAGACCGTGCTGGGCTTCGACCCGCTGCACAGCAACAAGGACGCCCTGGTGCGCAACTACCGCTGGTACCTGGAGAACATGGACACCTTCCAGGACCGGTCGGGGATCTCGCATCGCGTGCCCTGGAAGCAGGGGGCTTTGAAGATCGCTAAGATGTTCTTCTGAGCTGTGGGCGTTCCGGTCCGGGGACGCGTACTCCCCTCCCTCGACTTAGTGCTTCGCAATGCGCGATGGAGGGGAGTACGCGTCCCCGGACCGGAACGGGACGGCTGGAGAGCATCTTGGCGGTTTCGGGGGGCCGCTGCCGGGTGGCGATTGCGGGGGCTTCAGATATTGATCAACGAGTACTTTCTGAAATAGCCGATCTGAAGATTTCCGATCTCTGCAACCCACAATTCGTCCGCGCCGCTGATATCCAATTCACTTAAGGCGTCTTCCAATATTTCCCTGCCTCGGCTGTTTCGATCATCGAAAACCAAGGCGACGATCTTGGCGGCATCCGGATGCTTTGCGAGCTGATCCGTTGCTTCCACGATGCGGCTGTTGAAATATGACAAGCGCATTGAATCGTTCGATACCGAACTCACCTTGGGCATGTTGTCGATAATGGTTCGATCGGCTAGCCCGGATTCTTCAGGCGGATACCCCAGATACTTCACTTCGACCGCGGCATAAGTTCCAAATTCAGCCAGGATGTCTGGCGTTTTCGCTCCCGACCATGCTTCCAAATCGATTACACGGCCACCGAGTGCGTCTTCGACATGCTCGGCCAGAATCAGTTCGGCGAGCGCCGCCATGAGCCGGTTTGAATGCTTGTTCCGAACATCTCCGGACAGGACACCGGACTGCGAGATCGGCCATTTGTCGCGCAGCCTGTTGTCGAACTCCGCTGTCGTCGACTTGCCGACTCCGAAGCGCTCGAACAGCCTGTCCAATCGCGGCAGCAGGCCCATCATGAAGAATCCATAGGACACCGGGTGATGCAAGGCGTTCTCACGGGAAATCACGCCGTCCCACTTAATCCCGTCATGGATCAAGCGGCCAGCAGGCGACACGCTGATTGCGGACTCGAATTCCGAATACGATTCCGCCAGATAAGATTCCCATCCCACGTTCCGAATCATTCCTTCGGTTGCCTGAGCTTCACTTTCACCGGTCGGTTTCGTTCACGCCTCTCCTTCTCCTTCTGTTCCTTCCGTTCCTTGGCTTTCCTTTCACGCCAAGCAGATAACTCTTCACCATACTTTATGATGTTGGGGTGTTTTGGACTGCTGCTGTAATACACAATATTCAATTGCATCTCGCGCAATATTGCCCAATGGGGTATCACAAATCCACCCGGATACCCCGGTTCGGCCTTTTCGCCGGCGGCGAGGCCGGTAGGGGTGGGAACCAGAGGCCAGTTCCGCAGAGTCTCCGATTCTTCATACCCCTGGATCAAAAATCCCGGCGAATGAAAATCCACCCACTGCACGTAGGTCGGCCCGTCGCCGCCCTCGACCA
>CAYLMM010000069.1:0-10969 GCA_964384825.1 uncultured Fibrobacteraceae bacterium | reverse complement strand
GTGCTGGTTACGGGGCACGGGTTGAAGGCGGCTTGAGCCGCCCTTCCCCCGCATCCGGCCTCACACGTGATTCCGCAACATCAACTCCTTGGGATGCGGCTTCAAAAACGTCTGCTCCCGCACATACTCCACTTCCAGCGCCTCCACGTGATGCCTCAGCAACGTCACAGGCACCACCAGCGGCACCAGGCCCCGGCGGTAGTCCTCGATGACCGTCGCGATGTCGGCGCGTTCGGCCTCCCCCAGCACCCCTCGCAGATAGCCCATCACGTGCTGCAGGACGTTCACGTTCTTGCGCGCGGTGGCCTTGACCCGCAGGGCCTCCATGAACAGTTCGGTGTATAGATCGCGAAACTCGGCGGGCTTGTGCTGCTTCACCGCGGCGACGAGCTGTCCCATCCGCTTGTAGTGCTTGGGGCTGTGGGCCAGGATCTGGTACTTGTGCGCGGCGTGGAACTCCACCACCGCGCCGCGCGTCCAGCGGCCTGAGAACAGGTCCTTCACCCGGCGGTAGGCGAAGACCCGCTCGAGGAAGTTCTCGCGCAGGACCGGATCGTTCAGGCGGCCCTCCTCCTCGACCGGCAGATGCGGGCGGGCGCGCATCAGGGCGGCCGCGAACAGGCCCTGGCCCTTCTTGACCGGCATGCCCTTGTCCGATGTCACCTTCACGCGCTCCATGCCGCAGCTCGGCGAGTTCTTCTTCAGCACGAAGCCGCAGAGATCCTGCTTGTCCAGGGTGCACAGCTTGCCGGCGGCCCAGCGGTTCATGCGGTCGGTCCAATCCTCGCCGGTCTTGGTCACCAGCATGCGCGGGGCCTCGGGATCGCCCTGCAGATGCAGGGTGTCGCGCGGGACGCCCATCCCCACTTCGAGCTCGGGACAGATCGGCACGAAGCGGAAGTGCTCGCCGAGCAGGTCGGTGAGGTAGCGGGCGTGCTTGTGGCCCGCGTCGTAGCGCACCTTGCGGCCCAGCAGGCAGGCGCTGACCCCGAGCTTGATCAGCGGGGCTCCGGCCGGCTCGTCCGCGGCGCCGAAGGGCATCAGATCGGCTTCGGGCGCCGGCTCGCCGCGCGGGACGGCATCTTCGCGCGGGCCGGAGAGTTCGCGGCCGGTGGGTTTCGGGGCGATGCCGGTGGTCTTCTTCTCGGGGGCCATGTCGCACCTCGGAATTCTTCAGGATTCGTCCGTGAAATCGCCGAACAGCTCGGCCGCCTTCGCGCGGCGGTAGGCGAAGATCCGCTCGATCTGCCTCCGCACCGACACCCGGTGCACCAGATCGCCCAGCAGCCCCAGGGGCATGGCGTAGCGCACCTCGTCGCGGATCAGCGTGCCGCGCGGCGTTTCGGTGAAATGATGTTCGTGATGCCAGAAACTATAGGGCCCGCGCAGCTGCACGTCCACGAAGCGATCCGGGGGCTCGTAGACCGCGATCAGCGAGGACCAGAGCACCGGCAGCCGGTGCAGGCGCACCACGTAGTCGATCAGCGCGTCGCGGCGCATCTCGATCGGCGGCGGGGTGAGGATCTCGAAATCCAGCCACGGCGGGGTGATCTCGGCCAGGTTCTCGGGCCGGTCGAAGAACGCGAAGACCTCGTCCCGCGGGCTCGACACCTCCTGCTCGACGATCAGCGTGCGGGTCTTCAAATCGATATCCCCCCGGCGGGCGGAGGCTCCGGCGCGCCGCCGGCCAAAACCGCGATGCGGGCCACGTAGGCGTCGACGTCGAACTTGCGGCGGCAGCCGGCCAGGGTCATCGAGCGGATCTTGCCGTAGACCGGGCGCTCGGGCCAGCCGCGGTCGTGCACGCCGCCGATGCTCCAGGCGATGCCCGCGTAGCCGTTGGGATCGCGGCCGTCGAGCGAGTAGCGGTCGTTCAGCAGGATGGCGGTGGCCAGGGCCTCCTCGGGCGACGGGCTCCATTCGAGGATCTTCTTGGCCCAGTACATCCGCAGGTAGCCGTGCATCTTGCCGGTGACGACCATCTCGGTCTGCGCCGCGTTCCACAGGGGATCGTGCGTGCCGGCGTTCTCGAACTCGTCGGCGGTGTAGAGATGGGGCCGCGGATCGTCGCGGTGGTCGTCCAGCGTCCGGCGGGCCCATTCGGGAAAGGCTTCGAATTCGTCGTAATGCGGCGTGTGCCAGCAGTAGTTGTCCGACAGTTCGCGGCGGATGATCAGCTCTTCGAGAAAAGCGTCGCGCGAGGCGGCCGGGGCCTCGGCCGTCGCCGCGGCCAGGGCCACCTGCTGCGGCGAGAGGTGCCCGAAATGCAGATAGGGCGAAAGCCCGCTCTGGGCGTCCGCGTTTGGATCGTTGCGGCCCTCGGCGTAGTCGGCCAGCCGGTTCTGCAGGAAATCCCGCATGACGCCCAGCCCCGCCTCGGGCCCGGGCACGAATCCCGGCACCGGCCGGATCCCGTGGAGCAGCGGCAGCATCTCCAGCACGGCCTCGAAATCGGGCGAAACGTGATTCAGTTTCCAGGGATGGGGATGGGGCACGATCTCCGGATGCGGCGTCAGGAACCGGGGCAGCAGCCGCCTGATCTTCGGGCGGATGGTGCGCGCCCCGACCTCGCGCTTGTCCGACGCCTCCCAGCAGGGCACGATGTTGTGGTCGTCGACCATCTCCAGCGGCAACCCGCCGTCGGCGGCCAGGAACTCGTCGAGCCAGCGGCGCGTCACGCGGGCGGGATGGAAATCGGTCACGACCGCCGCGGCCTTCAGCCTCTGGGCCAGCAAGGCCACCGCCTCGCCCGGCGACCCCATCTTGAGGATCGTCGGGATCCCGCGGGCCGCCAATGCGGGCGCCGCCACCGACAGGCCGGTCAGGTAGGCGTGGAACTGCCGGTAGGTGGCCCCGAGATAATCCGGCACCACCGCCACGACCATCGCCAGCGGACGTCCCAGTTCCAGGGCTATGTCCTGGGCGTGCAGCAGGCCCCAGCTGGAGTGGGCCCGGCTGTCGCGACGCACCCAGTAGAGCACCGGCCCCGGCCCGGCCTCGGCTTCCCGCAGCTTGAGGATTCGCCTCTTGTCGACGCGCGGCTTCATGGACGATCTCTTCCGTTGAAGGCTACCCGCCCCACATCATACAGCATGGAGGCGCGGCGGGCTACAGGCGGGCGCGAAGCGGAATTCCGCATCGATTTTCCTGACAAGGGTTTCGATCCGGCCCGGTCGGATTGACACATTTCCCGCCCGTTCCTACAATGTGAACGCTCGTTCATTTGCCTGCCCGCGGATCCTTCCCAGGGAGACGACATGAACACCCCCCCACGCAGAGTCGGCATTCTCGGCAGCGGGGTCATGGGCAGCGCGATCGCCGCGCACTTCGCCAACGCGGGCGTATCGAGCCTCGTTCTGGACATCCTGCCCCCCGATCTTCCCGCGGACAAATCCGACGATCCCGCCGCCCGCAACGCCCTGGCCGACGCCGCGATCGGCGCGATGCGCAAGGCCAGACCCGCCCCGCTGTTCACCGCCGCGCGCGCCTCCCTGATCGAGACCGGCAACCTGGCCGACGACCTGCCCCGGCTGCGGGAATGCGACTGGGTGATCGAGGTCGTGACCGAGAACCTGGAGATCAAGAAGATCGTCCTGGCCGACGCGGCGCCCCACATCGGGCCCGAGGCCTGGCTTTCGAGCAACACCTCGGGCCTGTCGCTGGCCGCGATGGCCGAGGCTCTGCCCGCGGACCTGCGGCCGCGATTCTTCGGTTCGCATTTCTTCAATCCGCCCCGGTACATGAAGCTGCTCGAGCTGATCCCCGGCCCCGGCACCGATCCCGGGGTGCTGGACCGCGTCGCGGATTTCTCTTCGCTGCGGCTGGGCAAGGGCGTGGTCCGCGCCAAGGACACCCCGAACTTCGTGGCCAACCGCATCGGCGTGCACGCCATCCTGCAGACGGTCGCGGTGATGGCGGACATGGGCCTGACCATCGAGGAGGTCGACGCGCTGACCGGCCCGGCCATCGGCCGCCCCAAGACCGCCACCTTCAAGCTGGCCGACCTGGTGGGCCTGGACACCCTGCTGCACGTGGCCGGGAACCTGCGCGAGGCGGTCGCCGACGACGAATGCCGCGATCTGTTCACGCCGCCGCCCTACCTGGCGAAGATGGTCGAGAAGGGGCTGCTGGGCCGCAAGAGCGGAGCCGGTTTCTACCGGATGGAGAAGAAGGATGGCCGCAGGGAGATCCTGACGCTCGACTTCGAGACCCTCGAATACCGCCCGAAGAAGAAGGCCGCCTTCGCCGAGATCGAGGCGGCCAAGAGCGAGGACGATCTGGACGCCCGCCTGCGGCAGCTGGTGCTGGGCAAGGGCCGGGCCGCGGAGGCCCTGTGGCGGATGATCGCGCCGAACTGCGTCTACGCCGCCCGGCGCCTGGGCGAGATCTGCGACGACGCGGCCCAGATCGACCGCGCCATGCGCTGGGGCTTCAACTGGAGCCGCGGCCCCTTCGAGGCCTGGGACGCCCTGGGCTTCCGGACGGTCGTCGAGCGCCTGCGCGAGGAGAAGACGTCGCTGCCCGGATGGGTCGATGAACTCTACGAATCCGGCGCCGAGAGCATCTACACCCGCCGCGACGGAGAGCTGCTGGCGCCGGCCGCGCCCGAGGGCAGGCCGGCCGCGGTGCCGACCGACCCGCGGGTCTTCGACTTCGCCCTGCTCAAGCGCGGGAACCGCATCGTCAAAAGCAACCCCGGCGCCTCGCTGCTGGATCTGGGCGACGGCGTGCTGGCCCTGGAATTCCACTCCAAGATGAACGCCCTGGGCCCCGACGCGATCGGGATGATCAAGACCGCCTGCGCCGCGGCAGAGACCGGGGGCCGGGCCCTGGTGATGGCCAACCAGGGCGAGAACTTCTCGGTCGGCGCCAACCTGATGATGCTGGTGATGGAGGCCCTGGAGGGCGAATGGGACGACCTGAACATGATCGTCCGCGCCTTCCAGGACGCGGCCGACAGCCTCGAGACCTGCGCAGTCCCGGTCGTCGCCGCCCCCCACGCGCTGACCCTGGGCGGCGGCTGCGAGATGACCCTGGCCGCCAACGCGGTCCGGGCCGCGGCCGAGACCTACATCGGGCTGGTGGAGTTCGGGGCCGGTGTCGTGCCCGCCGGCGGCGGCTGCGCCCGCCTCTACCAGCGCCACGTCGCGCTGCTGAACGACCGCGGCGACCTCTACCCCGCCCTGAAGGCGACCTTCGAGACCATCGGCATGGCCAAGGTGGCCACCAGCGCCGAGGAGGCCCGCGAGCTCGGCTTCCTGCGCCCGGGCGACGCCTGGTCGATGCACGGCGACCACCGCGTCGCCGACGCCAAGGCCCTGGCCCTGGCGCTGGCCGAAGGGGGATTCGCCCCGCCGCCGGCCGACCGGATGGTGCCGGTGATGGGCCGCAGCGGGATCGCGCTCTGCGAATCGGTGCTCTTCAACATGCACGAGGCGGGATACATCTCCGAGCACGACCGCAGGATCGGCGGCGAGCTGGCCCGCGTGCTCTGCGGCGGCGACGTGCCCGGTCCGACCGAGATCACGCACCGGCACATGCTCGACCTCGAACGCGAGGCCTTCCTGCGGCTGCTGGGCGAACGCAAGACGCTCGAGCGGATGCAGCATCTGCTGAAGACCGGCAAACCCTTGCGCAACTGAGCCGCGGCCCGGCGGCCGGCGGCGGACGGCGCCGCGGACCCGACCGGCTTCCGAGGAGGACCCATGAGAGACGTCGTCGTCGCCCTGGCGCTGCGCACCCCGACCGGCAAGGCCCGCAAGGGATCGTTCGCCCAGACCCGGCCCGACGACCTGGGCGCCGCGGTCGTGCGCGGCCTGCTGGACAAGGCCCCGAAGCTCGATCCCGCCCGCGTCGGCGACGTCATCCTGGGCTGCGCCATGCCCGAGGGCGAGCAGGGCATGAACGTCGGCCGCAACGTGGCCCTGATGTCGGGCCTGCCCGACGAGGTGCCGGGCATGACCGTCAACCGCTTCTGCTCCTCGGGGCTCGAGACGATCAACATCGGCGCGATGATGATCGCCACCGGCCAGACCGACGTCGTGATCGCCGGCGGCGTGGAATCGATGACGATGATCCCGATGGGCGGCCTGCGCTACCTGCCCAACCCCGGCCTGGTGCGCTCCGATCCGCCGACCTACCTGAACATGGGCCTGACCGCCGAGCGCCTGGCGGTCGAGGACGGCATCACGCGCGAGGCCCAGGACGAATTCGCTCTGGCCAGCCACCGCAAGGCGGTCGCCGCGATCGAGGAAGGGCGATTCACGGAGGAGATCGTGCCGGTGCGCACCGCCGTCTCGCGCCCGTCGCGGTCCGGGCCGCCGCAGGTCCGGGACGTCGAGATCGCGATCGACGACGGCCCGCGCGCCGACACCTCGCTCGAAAGCCTGGCCAAGCTGCGCCCCGCCTTCAAGCAGGACGGGACGGTCACCGCCGGCAACGCCAGCCAGATGAGCGACGGGGCGGCGGCCGCGCTGCTGACCACCCCGGAGATCTGCGTCGAGCTGGGTCTGGAACCCCTGGCGCGATTCGTGGCCTACGCGGTGGCCGGCGTGCCCCCGGAGATCATGGGCGTCGGCCCGGTCCGCGCCGCGCCCGCAGCGCTGGCCCGCGCCGGCCTGGAGATGGAACGGATGGACGTCATCGAGCTGAACGAGGCCTTCGCCGCCCAGAGCCTGTCGGTGCTCGGCCGCCTGGGGCTCGACCCACAGGATCCGCGCATCAACGCCAACGGCGGAGCCATCGCCCTGGGCCATCCCCTGGGCTGCACCGGCGCCAAGCTCACCGCCACCGCCCTGCACGAACTGAAACGCCGCGGCGGGCGCTACGCCCTGGTGACGATGTGCATCGGCACCGGCATGGGCGCCGCGGGAATTTTCGCGGCCCCGTCCTGACCGCCCCGATCGCGAGGAGAGAACCATGACCCCGACCAGCGACCACGTCACCGGCGGCCAGTTCCTGATCGAGCCCACCGACCCCGGAAGCATCTTCACGCCCGAGGATTTCGACGAGAACCAGCGGATGATCGCGCAGGCGGCCCGCGATTTCATCGCGCAGAAGATCGAGCCTTTGGCCGAGAAGCTGGAGCACGAGGGCGACACGGCCCTGGGCGAGCCCCTGCTGAAGCAGGCGGGCGAGATGGGACTGCTGATGGTCGACGTGCCGAAGCGCTTCGGCGGGATGGGTTCGGACAAGGGCACCATCATGCTGGTCAGCGAGGTGATGTCCGGCGCGGGCAGCTTCGCGGTGACCCACGGGGCGCATTCGGGCATCGGCACGCTGCCGATCGTGTACTTCGGGACCGCCGAGCAGAAGCAGGAGTACCTGCCGAAGCTGGCCACCGGCGAGATCATCGGCTGCTACGCCCTGACCGAACCGGGCAGCGGCAGCGACGCCCTCGCGGCGGCGACCACCGCGGTCCTGGACGGCGACCACTGGGTGCTCAACGGCACCAAGCAGTACATCACCAACGCCGGCTACGCCGACCTGTTCATCATCTTCGCCAAGGTCGACGGCGAGAAGTTCAGCTGTTTTCTGGTCGGGCGCGAAACGCCGGGGCTTTCGACCGGCGCCGAGGAGAAGAAGATGGGGATCAAGGGCAGCTCCACGCGCCAGGTGATCCTCGAGGACTGCCGCATCCCGCGGGAGAACCTGCTCGGCGAGATCGGCAAGGGCCACGTGATCGCCTTCAACATCCTGAACGTCGGGCGATTCAAGCTCGGCGCGAGCACCGTCGGCGGCTGCAAGCTGACCCTCGGCCACGCGGTGCCCTACACGCAGCAGCGCCGCCAGTTCGGCAAGCCCCTCTGCGAGTTCCCGCTGATCCGGGCCAAGATCGCCGACGTCGTCGCCCGGACGCTGATGGCCGAGTCGATGGTCTACCGCACCGCCGGGCTGCTCGACGACGCCATCGCGCGCCTGGACCGCGAGGCGCCCGACTTCGACCTGCAGGGCATCCTGGCGGTCGAGGAATTCAGCGTCGAGTGCTCGATGATCAAGGTCTACGCCACCGAGGCGCTGGCCCGGGCGGCCGAGGAGGGCGTGCAGATGCTCGGCGGCTACGGGTTCTGCCAGGACTACCCGCTGGAACGGATCTACCGCGACGAGCGCATCAACCGCATCTTCGAGGGCACCAACGAGATCAACCGGATGCTGGTGCCGGGGATGATCCTGCGGAAGGCCCTGAAGGGCGAACTGCCGGTGCTGCAGGCCGCCCAGGCGGTGGCCGACGACCTGCTGTCGCTGCCGTCCTTCGCCGAGGCGGGCGAGCCCGGGTTCCTGGAGATCGAAACCGGCCTGGCGGAGTCGATGAAGAAGATCGCCCTGGCCACCCTGGGCCTGGCCGCCCAGAAGTTCGGCAAGCAGCTGAAGGATCATCAGACGATCCTGGCCGACGCGGCGGACATCATCATGGAGGCCTACGCCTGCGAGAGCGGCGTGCTGCGGGCGAAGAAGCAGGCAGGACGCGAGGACGAACAGGCCGCCGCGCTGATGGCGTCGGCCTGCACCCTGTACGCGCACGACGCCATGGACCGGGTCGCTGTCCTGGGCCGCCGGATCCTGGCCGAGACCCTCGCCGGCGACGAATTGCGCACGATGCTCGGCGGCCTGCGGCGCCTGGCCAAGCACGAGCCGGTCGCGCGGTCTCCCCTGCAGGACGCCCTGGCCGAAGCGGCCGTGGCGAAGGCCGGCTACCCCTTCTAGCGCGCCGGGCCGATCGCGCCGGGTCTAGCGCACCAGCACCATCTTGCCGACATCCAGCCGCCCGCCGGCCTCCAGCCGCACCAGGTAGACCCCGGACGCGGACGCGGCGCCCGCGTCGGTGCGGCCGTCCCAGTGGAAGATCCGCTCGCCCGCCGCCAGCTCCCCCGCGAAGAGCCTGCGCACCAGCCTGCCGCGCACGTCGTGGACGGTCAGGCGCGCCGGGCCGGCTTCCGGTATCGACAGCCGCACAGAGGCGGCCGGATTGAAGGGGTTGGGATGGATGCCGAGGATGCCGGCGACCGCCGCCGGCGGAGCGGAAACGGGGATGTCGGCCGCCGCGCCGGCGGTAACCAGCACGTCGTCGCAGTAGAAGCCGTCGCGCTGCCGGTAGCCGTCGCTCAGCAGCACGAAACGCAGGCGCACGCCGGCCAGGCCGGCCCAGGGCGTCAGGTCGGCGGTTTGGAGCCGCCAGACCGGCGGATCCCCGTCGTAGCAGGGTTCGCCGTCGGGCTGGACGCCCGCGCCGGCGCCGGGACGCGAATGTTCGGTGGCCAGCGGGGTCCATGTCGCGCCGCCGTCGCCGGAGACCTCGACCTGGACGCAGTCGCGGTCCGGCTCCAGCGACCAGCGAGCCTGGAACGCGAGCTGGGCGAAGGTGCGGCCCGAGAGATCGAGAGGCGCGCCCAGCAGGCAGACGTCCTGCGCGTCGGCGGCGTAGTCGCCGCCGGGACTGTCGGTCAGCGCGGCGGCGCCGGAAGCCGCATCGGAGGTCGTTCCCCAGGCGCCGATCCAGTTCCCCGTCCCGCTCTCGAAATCGTCCGAGAAGATGGTGTCGGTCCGCACGGCGGTCAGCGTCAGCAGGCCCGCGTCGGCCTGGGGTCCGGACACAGTGACCGGAACAGACGCCGGCAGGCGTCCCGGCGCCGATGCGTTCAGCAGATAGTCGCCGTGGGGCAGACCGGGTGCTTCGAAACAGCCGCCCCCCGCGACCGAGGTCTCGGCGACGGCGACGATTCCACCGTCGCGGCGCACCGTCACACTCGCGGCGACGGGCCAGCCGCCGCGGTCGACAGTCCGGCCGGCGATCGTCCCGCGCGGCGCTCGCTCCATCGCCACATCGACCGTCGCGCCCGCGCCCCAGACGGTCGCCACCCCGGCGACCGCGGTGTCGCGGTATCCCGGCGCCGAGAACAGGAGCGTCCAGACGCCGTCGTCCAGCAGCTTGCGATAGTCGCCGCAATCGGGGTCGCAGACCGCCGGAACCGAGTTGCCGGCCACGGTCACCGTCGCCGGCACGGGCTCGCCGGTGACCGCATCGGTCACCACGCCCGACACGCCGCAACGCGAGGCCTCGATGAAAGCCAGCAGACTTTCGCGATTGTCGTTCCAGAACGATTCCAGCTCCGACGCGGGGGGCCACTTGACGTCGTTCAATTCGACGGTCAGATCGATGCAGCCGGTCTCGGCGTACGACCAGTCCTGCAGGGTGCCGAAGGCCACGTACCACTGAGCTCCGTTGACGATCCCCTGCGGGAACCGGGTCGAGGCGTACATCGTCGGATTGCCCGTGCTGTAGGCCAGGCTCAGCTCGACGATCGCGTCGTCGTCCTCGGCCGGATCGTAGGTGTGGTCCCAGGGATAGTTCACCACCATCGAGCCGGTGTGCAGGTTGGCGCTGGCGGTGAAGCTGTGTGCGGCGGCGTGTTCGATGAACGCCACGTTCTCGCGCTCCTGGCCGATGCTGCCGGTCGGCACCGGATAGTCGCGGTTCAGGTCGACGCCGTAGACGTTCTGGCGCATCCCGGCCGCGTTGCCGTCGGGATTGTGCATCGGCAGCAGATGGAGCTCGACGTCGTTGACGATCGATGTGAGCCGCGGATCGATGCCGTAGCCGTCGACCAGCAGATGCGCGAGGCCGAGCAGCAGCTCGGTGCCGATCGGTTCGTCGCCGTGGATGGTGCTCGACAGGCGCACCTCCGGTTCCGGCTCCTGGACGGCGACGTTGTCGGAGATCTCCAGCCCCCAGAGATCGCGCCCCTCGACCGACGTGCCCCAGACGTAGGACCGCGCGATGCCGGGATAGGCCGCCGCGATCCCCTCGAGGATCTGGCCGACCTCCTCGTTGGTGTGGTAGGTCCACTCGGTTTCGGCCGACGGGGCGACCGGCAGCCGCCCGGCGCCCGCGGCGGCGGCCGCGGCGCGTTCGGCCCAGGCGCGTTCGGCGGCCTCGCGTCCGGCGCGGGCGAGATCGGGCAGCGGCGCCGGC
>CAYLMM010000068.1:0-12017 GCA_964384825.1 uncultured Fibrobacteraceae bacterium | reverse complement strand
CGTAGACGCGCACGTCGTAGAACTCCGAGAGCCGGGCCGCGACGTCGTCCCAGCACGCGGCGCTCGAGCCGATGGTGTGGATCAGGACGACCTCGTTCTCGCCGCGGTTCTCGACGGCGGGTTCGTCGGCGGCGGCGGTCGTGATCGCGAGCGACGCGGCCGCGAGCAGCAGCATCGTCGCGATGAGGGTGTGGCGGCGGAATCGGATGCGGCGCATGATTGCCTTTCCCGGGCGGCGCGGGCCGTCCCGGCGGTTCAGGCGTCCGGCGATGCGGACGTCGCATGGTACAAAGCCCCGTCGCGGCCGACCTCGATCCGCGACGGACAGTTTTCGCCGACCAGGGCGGCCAGATCGAGGGCCGCGGCGGGCGGATAGAGATGGGTCAGCACGACACGGCCGGGACGGGCGTCGCGGCAGAGGGCGGCGACTTTCGAGGGGGTCATGTGCCCGGCGACCGCGAGCTCGTCGGGCGTGGAGCATTCGGTCACCAGCAGGTCGACTCCGGCCGCCGCGGCCGTGAGGCCGGCGCAGGGTTCGGAATCCCCGGAGTAGGCCAGCGTGGCGCCGTCGGCGTCGGCGACGCGCAGGCAGAGGTTGTCGGCGCTGAAACGGTTCTCGCCGTGGCTGGCGGCGAACAGCGTTATCGAGGCCGAGGCCGCGGCCGAGGCCGAGTCGGGGGACGGGCCCCGGTCGCCGGCGGTCGTCCAGACGTCGGGATCGTCCGCCCCTGGCCGCAACGCCTCGCCGGGAGCGACCTCCAAAACCGGCACCTCGCGGCGCAGCGGCGTGATCCAGTGTCCGTAGAGATCGCGCAGCCGGTCCAGGTAGTCGGACAGTCCGCGCGGGCCGATCAACTGCAGCGGGGCCGTCGAGGTCGTCACCTCCGACCGCAGGGCGAAGAGCAGCGAAACCAGGTCGGCGCAGTGATCGGGGTGCAGATGGGTCATCAGCACCGTCCGGATCGCGTCTACGGCGTCCGGGCCGTGGGGCGACCGCATCAGGCGCACCAGGGCTCCGGGGCCGGGATCGAGCAGCATGCCGCGCCCGTCGGCCTCCAGCCAGTAGGCGGCCGGGGATCGATCGGGCGTCGGCAGGGCGCCGCCGGAACCGAGCATCAACAGACTGATCATGGTTGAAACCAACACCAGCGCGGCCCGCGGGTCAAGGCTGAGCGCTGGACACCTTCGTCCGGGGTCACTATCATTCCGCATCAAACCCGCCCCGGACGGCCGTTCGCCGTCTCGAAGGAGGATCCGTTCATCATGACCGCCCACTCGGGAAAATTCCCCGCGACGACCGCCCTGGCGATCCTGGCGTTTCTGCCGGTCGCCTTGGCCGCCTACGCCCAGGACGTTCCGCCCGGCGCCGCCGCCGATTCGGCCGCGGCCGACACCACGACCTTCACCATGATCGAGATCCCGGCCACGATGACCAGCGGCGACGTGCTCAACAGCATGGCCCCGCCGGAGCAGAAGATCATCACTTTGCGGGCCATGTCCGCCCAGGATCCGCGCAACGCGGCGATCTACAACGACCTGGGGGTGGTCTACGCCGAGCTGGAGCAATGGGTTCCCGCCCGCGACGCCTTCATCTCCTCGGTCCAGGCCGATCCGACCGCGCCGGACGTGCACCGCAACCTCGGCCTGGCCTGCTCCAATCTCGATCAGGCCGACATGGCGGTCAGCGAGTTCCGGGCCTACCAGCGCCTCGCCGCCGACGGCGGCATCGACGCCTATCGCCTGATCGCCCAGGCCCTGCAGCGGGTCGGCCGCTTCGACGAGGCCGAGACCGTCCTGCGCGAGGGCCTGCAGAAGCTGGACGCCTTCTTCGAGACGGAGAACGCCCGGCTGCTGACCGGCCTGATCGCCATCCTCGACCGGAGCGACAGGCAGGATGACGTCGGTCGGCTGCTGGAGAAGGATCTCGACCGGATCCGCGACCTGGAGCGCCGCGCGCGGGATGGCGGCGACGCCGAAGCCGTGTCGCTGACCGGCGCTCTGGTGACCCGGCTGGCGGTCAAGTACGCCCGCGACGCCGAGATCATGGCCGAGTCGGGCCTGCACGCCGAGGCGGCGCAGACCTACGAGAAGGCCTACGCCCTGGACCAGCGACGCGGGGGCGAACTGCTGCCGCGGATCGTCGAGAGCTGGCTGGCCGCCGGCGAGCCGGGCAAGGCCAAGATGGCGTCGGGCCTGGCCGCGCGGGATTTTCCCGACGATCCCGGCGTCTGGCAGGCCAAGGGCCGGATCGCCGAACAGGAGGGGCGTCTGCGCGAGGCCGTGGCGGCCTACGAGAAGGCCGCCGAGCTGGCTCCCGGATCGGTGCAGATCTACGCCCGGGTGGGCTCGCTCTACCTGCGTCTGGGCGAGAACGAGAAGGCCCGCCGCTTCATGGCCAAGGCCGTCTCCGATCCCGAAACGCCGCCCGAGATGGTCTTCAACTACGCCCTGAGCCTGATCCGCGACGACAAGCACAGCCTGGCGGTGGCTCCGCTGCAGCGCGTGGTGCGCGAACGTCCGGAGATGGAGTCCGCCTGGCGGGCCCTGGCCGGCAGCCTGCGCCAGATCAAGCATTATTCGCAGGCGGTCGAAGCCTACAGGCGCGTCCTGGAGTTCGGCGATGATCCCCGGATCTTCCTGCAGCTGGGCTACTGCCTGGGCAAGCTCGACCGCCACGACGAGGCCGTCGAGGCCTACGGCCGGGCCGTCGAACTCGACCCCGCCTACGAAAAGGCCCATTACAACCTGGCGGTCACGCTGGTCTCGGCCGGCCGCTGGGAGGAGGCCCTGGAGGCCCTGACCGCCTATCGGGAGATGGAGCCCGATTCCTACCGCGTCTTCTTCAACACCGGCGTCTGCCTGTACAACCTGGGCCGCTACGACGAGGCGGTCGACGCCTACGACCAGGCCATCTCGCTGCAGCCGACCGCCGCCGCCTGGAACAACCTGGGCCTGGTCTACGACAAGCTCGGCGACAAGGGCGAGGCCCGGCGGTGCTACAAGGAAGCGAAGAAGATCAAGGAGGGCCGATGAAGGACCGTTCCCGCGTCGTCGTCTGCGCGGCCTGCTGCGTCCTGATGATGATCGGGGCCTGCGCCCGCAACGTGCCGCCGGAGTTCGATCCGGCCACGCACGTGTTCCTGCCCGCGACCGCCCCGGCGGCCTCGGCGCTCGATTCCGTGCCTTCGGCCCATCCCTCGGCCGCGACGCCGTTGACCCCGGACGGCCAGTTCCCGCGTTTCTCGCCGGCCTGGATCGTGAAGAACGCCTATCCGGACCACATGCACGACCTGCTGCGCTTCGGCTGGCCCACGCCGGTCGACGCCGATGGACGCTCCTACGGCCCCGGCTCGATCTGCGAGCGCCGCGAACTGCTCGCGGCCGACGGCCTGGACGCCGCCCCCGGCCGCCTGGCCCGGGGGCCCTTCGTCCTGGAATTCCATCCCGAATACCGGCCCTGCGACATCGGCCTGTTCCTGGAGCTCTGCGAATTCGCCCGCCAGAGGGTGCGCACGCTGCTGGGGATCGCCGCCGCCGACACCCTGCGGATGGTGTCCTGCGACAATTTCCCCGATTACCAGGCCCGGACCGGCAACGGCAGTTGGCGGCTCTTCCATCTGGACGGGAACCTGGCCCTGCTCGAGCCGGTGCCGGTGCTGACCGCGCGCATGCTGGTCGCCCACGCAGCGGTCGATCTGGTGACCCTGCACGCCCTGCGCGCGACCGCCGACCTGCCGCCCTGGCTCGAATACGGGCTGGCCGCCTACATCGCCGACTACGGCATCCATTTCATGAACTTCATGGCCTACGAACGGCAGTACGGCGAAGTGCTGATGTCGCCCGCGATGGTCGATTCCATCCTGTCGTCGCCGCCGGTCGCCAATCCCGAGGCCGACCGACCGCTGTACCGCAAGGCCCGCTACAACGCCTTCCTGATGGCCTGGCGGCTGGTGGAGGAGGGCGGCGGCCTGTCCGCGATGCGCGCGATGCTGGACCGCGCCGCGGCCGACGGCGCCGAGGCGGCCTGCCGCGAGATCTACGGTCGCGATCCCTCCGCGCTGGCGGACGATCTCGATCCCCTTGTCCTGGGCGAGCCGGTGGGAACGCAGTACGTTCCGATCAACCCGGCCCGGCCCATGCCCGAGAACGCCGAATACGTCGCACCCGAGAGCGAGAGGAACGCTGCGCAACCATGAGCGATCAGAACCGGATCCGCGTCCGCTTCGCCCCGAGCCCCACCGGATTCCTGCATGTCGGCGGCGCCCGCACCGCCCTGTTCAACTGGCTCTACGCCCGCAAGGTCGGCGGCGATTTCGTCCTGCGCGTCGAGGACACCGACCGCGAGCGCAGCACCCGCGAATCCTACGAGGCGATCCTGCGCGGGATGGAATGGCTGGGCCTGGACTGGGACGAGGGGCCGGATGTCGGCGGCGGCCACGGCCCGTATCTGCAGTCCGAGCGGCTCGACCTCTACCTCGAGCACGTGGAGCGCCTGAAGAGCGAGGGCCTGCTGTACCGCTGCTGGTGCACGACCGAGGAGATCCAGGCCCGCAACGTGGCCCGCGGCCAGGACGAGGCCGCCGGCTACGACGGCCACTGCCGCGAGCTGACCGCCGAACGGATCGCCGCCTTCGAGGCCGAGGGCCGCAGCGCCCGCTGGCGCCTGCGCACGCCCGACGAGGGATCGGTCTTCTGGTACGACATCATCTACGGCAAGCGGGAGTTCCGGAACGCCGAGCTGACCGACCGCGTGGTGCTGAAACCCGACGGTTTCCCCACCTACAACTTCGCCGTGGTGGTCGACGACCACCTGATGGGCATCAGCCACGTGCTGCGGGGCGACGACCACGTCAGCAACACCCCGCTGCAGCTGCTGATCTACGACGCGCTGGGCTGGGAGCGTCCCAAGTTCGGCCACATGCCGATGATCCTCGGCCCCGACCGCAAGCGCCTGTCGAAGCGCCACGGCGCGACCAGCGTCGAGGAGTTCCGCGACCAGGGCATCCTGTCGGACGCCATGGTCAACTACCTGGCCCTGCTCGGCTGGTCGCCCGGCGGCTCGGGCGACGAGGTCTTCGCCCGCACCGAGCTGGTCAAGAAGTTCAGCCTGAAGAAGGTCAACAGCTCGCCGGCGGCCTTCGACTACGACAAGCTCAACCACATCAACGCCCAGCATCTCAAGCGGCTCGGGCCGAAGGACCGCCTGGCCCTGGTCGAGCCGATGCTCGCCGAGCGGGGATGGGAGTGGCGCGCCGAATGGCTGGTCTCCGCCAAGGACACCCGGAGCTATCTGGGGGCCGTGCTGGGCCTGCTCGGCGGCCGTTTCAGCAATCTGCCGCGGGTGCCCGAGCAGATCGGATTCTTCTTCGCCGACGACTTCGCGGTCGATCCCGAGGCGGCCGCCGAACTGGCCGGCGACGAGGTCCGCGGCCGGATGGAGAAGCTGGCCGACAGGCTGGAGGCCGCTCTGCCCGCCGACGCTCCGGCGGAGCCCGAGGCCTTCGAGGCCGAAATCCGCGGCCTGGCCGAGGAACTGGACGTCAAGGCCGGCGAACTGATCCATCCCTGCCGCGTCGCGTTGACCGGACAGACGCGCAGCGCGGGGATCTTCGAGGTGATGGCGCTGATCGGAGGCCCGCGGGTGATCCGCAGGCTGCGGGGCGCCTGAGCGGAAGGGGGCGGCAAACGCAGACGAAGCTGAATCTCCTGCTGAGGATCCTCGGCCGGTATCTGCTGGTGTGGGCCGTCACGGTGGTCTCGCTGCTGCTGGCCACCATCCTGCTGCCGGGATTCCACTTCGACACCACCGTTCCCCACTGGTGGACGGTGGCCCTGACGCTGCCGCTGGAATTCGCCCTGCTGATCACGCTGCTGCGCCCGCTGCTGGTGCTGGCCACGCTGCCGCTCAACTCGATCACCCTGGGCCTGCCGACGCTGTTCTTCAACGGCATCTTGCTTTATCTGGCGGCCCTGATGCATCGGGCCTTCCACATCGACAACCTGCTCTACGCCTTCGTCGGGCTGGCCCTGCTGACGATCATCAACAACACCTTCTCGGGCTGGCTGGGCATCGACGAGGTCTATCCCTTCTTCCAGACGATCCTGCGCCGGCTCGGCCGCCGCTACGGGATGAAGCCCGCTCCCGGCGTGGAGCGGGGCCTGCTGATCATGCAGATCGACGGCCTCTCGTGGCGCAGCCTGATGCGGGCCCGCCGCCGCGGCCGGATGCCGACGATGTCCGCCCTGCTGGGCCTCGATACCCACTGGCTCTACCGGTGGCACGCCGGGGTGCCTTCCAACACGCCGGTGGTCCAGAGCGGGCTTTTCTACGGGTCGCGCATCAATGCGCCCGGATACCGCTGGTACGACCGCGAGCACAAGATCGTGCGGTCGGCGGGCAATCCGGCCGACCTGCGCATCTGCGAGCGCAACGCCGCCGAGCACGGCGGCGAACCCCTGCTGGCGGGCGGCTCGTGCATCAACAGTCTGCTGGGCGGGGGCGCCGACAAGCGCCTGATGACCCTCAGCGCGGTGCGCGATCCCGACCAGGCCCGCACCGGCGGCGAACAGGCCGATTTCTCGCTTTTCTGGCTCAGTCCCCACACCTATTCGACGGCGGTGCTGGCGACGGCCTGGGATTTCATCGCGGCCCTGGTCTGGCAGACCTGGTCGCGCTTCTCGCGTTCGCGTCGTCACGCTCCGCGGGGATTCCGGCACGCGGCGACCCGGGCGATCGCCACCGCCCTGCTGCGCGAGACGTCGGCCTTCTGGATCGAGCAGGACATCGCCCGCGGGGTGCCGGTGATCTACTCGAATTTCGTCGGCTACGACGAGGTGGCCCATTCCGCCGGCCCCGATTCCAACGAGGCCCTGGGCGTCCTGACCGCCTACGACCGCAAGCTCCAGCGGATCCGCCGCCTGCTGAAAAGGGGAGCCCCGATCGCCTACGACGTGGTCCTGCTCTCCGATCACGGACAGTCCTCGTCGCTGCCCTTCCACCGGCTCTACGGCATCTCGCTGGAGGATCTGGTCGGGGAGCTGGCCCGCCGCCGGGTGCCGCCGCGCCGCCGCCCCCTGGACGAACTGGCCTACGTCGCGGCCCTGCTCGAGGAGATGAAGGAGGCCCCGCCGGCCGGCGGGGGCCGCTGGCTGGCGATGCGCGGCCAGCTGACCCTCGAGCGCCTGCGCAATCCCTCGCGGGAATCCGCCGACGGCGAACCGGCCCAGGAGGTCGAGGTCTGCGTCTCGGGCTGCCTGGCGCATCTCTACTGCAAGGAGGCCGGCCGGCGCCTGCGGCTCGAGGAGATCCGGTCGCTGGTGCCGGGGCTGGTGGAAGGCCTGGCCAGCCATCCGGGGATCGGATTCGTGGTCGCCCTGGACGAGAACGACCGCCCCCTGTGCATCGGCGGCGGCGGGGTGCGGAACCTGGCGACCGGCGAACTGGTCGGCGAGCGCGATCCGCTGGCTCCCTTCGGTGATCCGCAGCGGTGGTCGGTCGAGCTGACGCGCCTGGCCGAGGGGGCCGATTCCGGCGACCTGATCATCAACGGCTCGATGCTCAGCCGCCGGCGCGTGGTGAGCTTCGAGGACCAGATCGGCACCCACGGGGGCATGGGCGGCCCCCAGAACGAGGCCTTCGTCGTGCTGCCGACATCGTGGAACACCGACCGCCGCGACCTGCGTTCGCCCGAGGCCCTCCACGCCCATCTGGCCGCCCGGGGCAACCGGGACGCCAATCCGCGGTAGACAGGAGGCGGGGTCGGGCTTAGCTTATCGCCAGCCGAACCGAACCCCCTGCGAGGAACAGCGCCATGGAAACCCCGAAGAACCCCACGCCCGCGGCCGGCGCGGCGCCGAGCGTCGACTTCATCCGCCAGATCATCAACGCGGACAACGCGTCGGGGAAGTACGACAACCGCGTCCACACCCGGTTCCCGCCCGAGCCCAACGGCTACCTGCACATCGGCCACGCCAAGGCCATCCTGCTGAACTACGGCATCGCCGCGCAGTACGGCGGGAAGTTCAACCTGCGCTTCGACGACACCAACCCGGTCACCGAGGAGACCGAGTACGTCGATGCGATCCAGCAGGACGCCCGCTGGCTGGGCGCCGACTGGGAGGACCGCCTGTTCTTCGCCTCGGACTACTTCGACCGGATGTACGAGCTGGCCGAAAAGCTGGTCGAGAAGGGTCTGGCCTACGTCGACGACCTGAACGACGAAGAGATCCGCGAATACCGCGGCACGGTCACCGAGCCGGGCCGGCCCAGCCCGTACCGCGACCGCGCGCCCGAGGAGAACCTCGACCTGCTGCGCCGGATGCGCGACGGCGAGTTCCCCGACGGCGCGAAGGTGCTGCGGGCCAAGATCGACATGGCCGCGCCCAACATGCTGCTGCGCGACCCGCTGATCTACCGCATCCGCCACGCGCATCACCACCGCACCGGCGACAAGTGGTGCATCTACCCGATGTACGACTGGGCCCACGGCCTGGAGGATTCGATCGAGGGCGTGACCCACTCGATCTGCACCCTGGAATTCGAGGTGCACCGGCCGCTGTACGACTGGTTCCTCGAGGCCCTGGAGATCTACCATCCGCAGCAGATCGAGTTCGCCCGGCTGAACCTGACCCACACGGTGATGAGCAAGCGCAAGCTGCTGCGCCTGGTCAACGAGAAGCTGGTCGACGGCTGGGACGATCCGCGGCTGCCGACGATCAGCGGCCTGCGCCGCCGCGGCTATACGCCCGAATCGATCCGCGAGTTCTGCGACCGCATCGGCGTGGCCAAGCGCGACAGCACCGTCGACGTGGCCCTGCTCGAACACTGCCTGCGCGAGGATCTGAACAGGCGCGCCCGGCGGGTGATGGCGGTGCTCGATCCGCTGAAGGTCGTGATCACGAACTATCCCGAGGGCCGGGTCGAAGATATCGAGTGCGTGAACAACCCCGAGAACGAGGCCGACGGCACCCGGATGGTCCCCTTCTCGCGCGAGGTGTGGATCGAGCGGAGCGATTTCCTCGAGGATCCGCCGCGCAAGTTCTTCCGCCTGGCGCCCGGCCGCGAGGTGCGCCTGAAGCACGCCTACTTCATCACCTGCGACGAGGTCGTGAAGGACGACGAGGGCCGGATCGTGGAACTGCGCTGCTCGTACGACCCCGAATCGCGCGGCGGCTCGACGCCCGACGGCCGGCGCGTCAAGGGCACCCTGCACTGGGTCTCGGCCGCCGCGGCGCTGGACGCCGAGGTGCGCCTCTACGAGCATCTGTTCGCGGCCGAATTCCCCGAGGACGTGCCCGAGGGCGAGGATTTCACGTCGAACCTGGATCCCGGCTCGCTGCGCGTGCTGAAAGGCTGCAAGGTCGAGCCCGGCCTGGCCGAGGGCGGCGCCGAAGTGCCGTACCAGTTCATGCGCCAGGGCTATTTCTGCGCCGATTCGCGCGATTCCGGCCCCGATGGGCTGGTTTTCAACCGGGCCGTGGGCCTGCGCGACTCGTGGGCCAAAATCCAGAAGAAAACAGGGAGTTGAAGCCGGGGGGGAAGGCGCAAAAATCGCCCCCCGATTCCTTGCAATCGGGCCCCGGGTGTTCTATATTCCCGGCCACCGCAACTTATTGCCCGGTCGTCCAACGGCAGGACAGCTGACTCTGGATCAGTCGATGGGGGTTCGAATCCTCCCCGGGCAACCACGAAAAATCAATGGCCGTAGGCCCTTGCAGCATAGGGGCCCCCTTCGTCTAGTGGCCTAGGACGCCGCCCTCTCACGGCGGTAACACGGGTTCGAGTCCCGTAGGGGGTACCAGATCGGACTGAATACGAACCGCGGACTCGTCCGGTAGCCGATACCAGACCTCCGCGGTTCGACGGTCCCTGATCAGCACCTTCTTCACCAACAGGTGGAGGAGGTGCTTTTTTTGTGGGCCGGGGGCGGCAATCCGGATTCCTCCGCAGGCCGTAGCAAGCCCCGGAGTATCGGGGCGGGCTATGGAAGGAATGATCGAATATGTGATATCATCACTCTTGATATCGTCGGTCTCGCCCGGCCCTTCGATTCTGGAGGCAACCATGAGGCGCTCTCTAGCCTTGGCGTGCCTGGCCGGTCTTGCGGCCTGTCTGGCGGCGGCGACCGTCGACGCTTCTCCCCGGGAATTCCCGATCGATCTGCATTCCACGTCCCAGTTCCGGATGGACCTGACAACGGCCCTGGTCGACACCGCGGCCGGCGTGCTGACCATGCAACCCTACGCCATGGCGGAGTCGGGGCACATGAACCTCCCGTACGCCGAGGACGTCACGGTCGTCGGCCGCCACGCCTACGTGGCCGGGGGAATGAGCGACCTGCAGATCATCGACATCTGCGATCCGGGCGGACCATCGTTGGCGGCTTCCTACGTCACGCCCGGCTTCGCCTCCGGCGTGGCCGTGGCGGGCGGCGTGGCCGTGGTGGCCGACGGGTCCGCGGGCTTCCAGGTCGTCGACGTGGACGACCCGGCAGCGCCGGTGTTCCTGTCCTCGTACAATACCGCGGGCAACGCCCGCGACTGCGCGCTGGCCGGGAGCCTGCTGTTCGTGGCCGACGGCGCGGGCGGCCTGCGCTGTTTCGACCTCTCGGATCCCGGCTATCCCAAGACCCTCGACGTTCTCGGCACGACCAACGCCTACGCGATCGCCCTGCACGGCGACCTGCTCCTGCTCGCCGACTTCGAGGCCGGGCTGCGCATCGTCGATGTCTCGGACCCCGGGGCGCTCGCCCTGGTCGCCACCCTGGACACCCCGGGCTACGCCCGCGACGTGGCCGTGGCCGGCGATCTGGTCTGCGTGGCGGATGACGGCGGCGGCCTGCGCCTGATCGACATCTCGGATCCGGCGCATCCGGCCGAGATCGCCTCGCTGGCCACCGGCAGCCGCGCCTACGCCGTCGAGATGCTGGCGACGCGGGCCTACGTGGCCGACGACGACGACGGGCTGGTGGTCTGTGACATGTCCGATCCCACGTCGCCCTCGGTCCTGCAGGCGACGTCCCTCGCCGGTGACGGCCGCGGCCTGGATTTGGCGATGCCCTACGCCCTGGTCGCCGCGGGCACCGGGGGGCTGCGCGTCGTCCGGGTGAGCCAGTTGTCGGCGCACGACGCCCTGCTGGACAGCGCCCTGCTGCCTTCGCCGGCGAAGGACATCGTCGTGCTCGGCGATGTGGCCTGGGTCGGTTGCTACGACGGCGAGGTGGCGACCTACGGCCTGGACCCCTCCGCCCCGCCCGCCCCGCTGGACGAGTTCCCCCTGGCGCAGCCGGTGCAGGAATTCGCTCCCGCCGGCGACGTCCTCTACGCCGCCTGCGGCGCGCTGGGACTGGTGGCCCTGGACGCCGAGCAGCCGGACAATATCGGCGTCCGCAGCACCACGGCCTGCGCGACACCGGCCACCGGGATCGTCGTTACGGGCGACCTGGCCTGCGTGGTCTGCGACGACGTCGAGCTCTGGGACGTCTCCGATCCCGACTCCCCGAAACTCCACGCCACGGTGGCCATCTCGGGCACGGCGACCGACGCCGCCGTGGAGGGCAACCGCCTCTACACTTGCGACGACGCGGGCCGGATCCAGATCCTGGATATCGGCGACCCCTCCGCGCCCGTCCTGCTCGGCGACCACACCTGGTCCTCGCCCCTGGACATCTTCCCGCGCGGCGACCGCCTGCTGGTACGGGCCAGCGGAATGATGCTCACCCTGGACGTCAGCGACCCCGCGTCGCCGGTAGAGACCCACAGCGAGCCCTCGGTCTACGGCAATCCGAATTGGCTGGGAACCTGGCTGTTCTCCGGAGGAGGCGATTTCATCAACGTGCACGACTACGCGAACCCGGACAAGCCCGCCTACGTGGACCAGATCAACTACTGGTTGACGCCCATGCTCCAGGACTTCGCGGCCTTCTCGCCCTACCACGTACTGGCTTTCCAGTACTCGGGAGAGGCCGGGTGGGAGTCGCGCCTCTGCCTGGCCCGGACGTCCTGCGACGAGTGGGATC
>CAYLMM010000067.1:0-12291 GCA_964384825.1 uncultured Fibrobacteraceae bacterium | reverse complement strand
CCGCGCATCGGCGGCACCAGCACGATGGTCATCGCCGCGGACTTCGACCGGCGCATCGGCGTGGTCTACGGTTCGGCCTACTGCGGCAGCTGCAAGAAGATGCTGTTCACCGCGATGAACTACCTGTTGCCCGAGGCCGGCATCCTGCCCCTGCACTGCTCGGCCAACGAGGGGCCCGAGGGCGACGTGGCGCTGCTGCTGGGCCTGAGCGGCACCGGCAAGACGACCCTTTCGGCCGACCCCGCGCGGGCCCTGCTGGGCGACGACGAGCACGGCTGGAGCGACGACGGCGTGGCCAACTTCGAGAACGGCTGCTACGCCAAGCTGATCGACCTCGACCCCGAGAAGGAGCCCGAGATCCACAAGGCCTGCTTCCGCGAGGCGCCCTTCCTGGAGCACGGCGCGATCATCGAGAACGCGATGATGTACCCCGACGGCACCTTCGACCTCTACGACGACCGCTTCACGCCCAACTCGCGCGGGTCGTATCCGCTGACCGCGCTGAGCAACATCAAGAAGGGCTCGACCGGCGGGCACCCGCGCTCGATCCTGTTCCTGACCGCCGACGCCAACGGCGTGCTGCCGCCGGTGGTGCGGATGACCCGCGAACAGGCAATGCTGTGGTTCCTGATGGGCTACACCAGCAAGCTGGCGGGCACCGAGACCGGGGTGACCGAGCCGCGCTCGGCCTTCTCGCGCTTCTTCGGGGCGCCGTTCATGCCGCGCAACCCCGACATCTACGCCAAGCTGCTGGGCGAGAGGCTCGAAGCGCACGACGCAACGGTCTACGGCATCAACACCGGCTGGACCGGCGGGCCGTACGGAGTGGGATCGCGGATGGACATCACCGTGACCCGGGCGATGGTCGAGGCCGCCATCTTGGGCGCCCTGCTCGACGTGGAATGCGAGCCCGACCCGGTGTTCAAGGTGCTGGTGCCGAAGAGCTGCCCGGGCGTGGACGACCCCGCCATCCTCAACCCGATCAACACCTGGGCCGACAAGGACGCCTACCGCGAACGGGCGCGGAAGCTGGCCGCCGATTTCGCTGCGCATTTCGAGAGCGCCTACGGGGACAAGGGGATCGATCCGGCGATCGCGGCGGAGTGTCCGGGAGGGTAGGGAGGAAAATTCTCCGAAATGCCCCTTGACCGATGGGGGGGGTATGGTAAAAAGAGGATGGGGGCTGAAGGATTCCGATCCGGAGGTCCGCGCATGAAGTGCTATCAGTTCTTGATAATGATCAGCAAACGAAACAGCCGATTCGGCATTTCGAATCAGATACAATTCGGATGACCTCTAGAATGCTCCCAATTGATGTATCTATCCGACTGAGTCAGAATAATTAAGGAGTAAGAATGCAACGATCTCAAATAAGCAAAAAATGGATACTGCCTTCTATATTAACATTCTGGTTAATGATACTCCCGTGGAAAGGATCTGCATCAACACTTTCAAATAGCATCGGAATATATTTCGATGAATCAGGGACAAAGACTTGTGTGGACAATGTGTCGTCCTATCCGATTGCTATGCCGGCATATCTCATCCTAAAATATGTGTCATGTTCTGGAGGGATCGGAGGATGGGAAGCATACGTTGATAGTGATCCGAGTCTTTCAGTAAGCTTTGTTTCATTAAGAGGAAATACGATTAGTTTTGGTGAATTTCCAAATCTAATTGTAGGACAATGTACCCCACTTCCGGCTGATTCTCTCGTCGTTTTAGCGGAATTCATGGTAATAGCCCAGGGCCCCGGGGGGATATATCTTAAACCGTCGATCTCTCCGATGATCGATGGGGCGCAAAGTCCCATATTCGTGTTTGGCGATAATCCGGATTTATTTGCCTTAACTAATTACGCATATGGCGATTCTTGTACAGCGTGTTCGACAATTGGAGACATTGAGTGTCCGGTGGAAAATACATATCCGCTTGGTCGAATTAATAGTGAAAGTGATATTTCGGATCAGGTAATATCAATAATTCAAACAAATCAAGTGCATCTTCCGGATAGGGATGGGCCTTTTTCTTATCATGAATTAGCATTTTCTTCACCTGAGTTGCAAGCTTTCCTCCAATCCAGAGAAAGCTTGACTGTCGATCGTGTTATTCCAAGACGAATAAATCAAACACAATTTACGCGGACCGGAGATCAAGTTCAGTTGCTTGGTGGAGCTGTTGCTTTGTTGTTGGATGTAGACGGATCTGGTGAGGATTCTCGATTTCGGCAACAATTATCAACCATTGCGGGAGTTATAAGTGTTGAACCAAACGCATTGACAGATGATTTATGTGTGAATGATCCTGGATTTGATCAGCAATGGGGTCTCCATGCAGGAGCGGGGATTGACGCGGAAGCTGCGTGGAGTCATAGTACAGGATCACATAATATTACAATCTGCATTGTCGATAAAGGTGCCCGTGATGGTCATGAAGAATTTATTGGGAAGCGATCTGGTGATATTGCCTATGAAGGAGATCATGGCGCTAGAGTAGCTGGTATCGCGGCTGCAACTGCTGATAATGGGGTTGGAATATGTGGCGTGAGCTGGGGCGCGCGGGTCAATTTCCAAAAAAAAGATTCTACCATTGCCGGTACTGCATCGGCCATTGCCGAAGGTCTTACCTTTAAGCCTCATATTATGAATCATAGCTATAGATTATTGTCAGCTGGTGGGGCAAATATATATTCACCGATTATTCACAAATTATTTTTGGATGCATACAAACTCGGTGTAGTTCATTCTGTGGCAGCTGGTAATCACTACATGGAAAATGACCCTTATGTATGGCCGGCAAGGAACGGTTGGGCATGGGAAGGTTTTGATCAAGGGATGATGGTTGTTGGTGCAATCGATCGCGATGGAATGTTGGCTAATTTTTCATCATCTGGTCCTCATACTGATTTTGTAGCTCCAGGTGTCGACATTATCAGTACTACCAATGATGCGATTTTAGGAGGAGTTGCGGACGGTACTTCGTTTTCGGCTCCCCATGTCGCCGGTGCATCTGCTTTAATTTTGTCATTGGCCCCCAATCTTGATCCCAATGATGTTGAAGAGATCCTGCGACTTTCCTGCGTTGATATTTTAGGTCCTGGTTATGACGATCGTTCGGGATGGGGAAGTATTGATGTTGATAATGCCTTGGATTTAATTAGCTCTAATGACCTAGATCACTATTCGTTTAGTGTGGGTGGTGTCGAAACTGTATCGTCGGAGACATATTTAAATGCTGTTCTAGAAGGTTACCCAGGTATTGATCCGGAACCGCGAAGTGTTGAAGTTATTAAAGTTCGCAAGGATGTTGTGTTTCCTAGTAGTTATTGTTCTCCGCCACACGTTTGGGGGCGTGGGAACGGTAGTACAGGCCAAGGATGTCCACCGTGGTATAATGTCGGATACACAAATGTAGTAGACGGAACCGTTACAGAGACTGGCTGTACAGTGGAGTCGTATGTATATCGGTGGCCATCAAATCAAGGACCACCATCGCCGCCTTTTGTTTACATCCCATCAGGCTATTACCCTTTTTGTATGGTCGATTTTGAGATCACGGTTCTTGGTGAGAAGGTGCCCGTTGGAGTAACGGATAATCGACCTGCTGGAAGATATGGAAATACTCTAAAAATTATCGGTCCGAATCCTTTCAATGCTCGAACGGAACTCTGTGTCGACTTGCAGTCGGATTCAAAGGTGGCGCTTATAATTTATGATGTGAGGGGGCGTGTTGTGAAGATGCTCATGGAGCAATTTTTATTTCATGGAAGTCATATTGTAACTTGGGATGGTAACGATGAAGACGGAATGGAAGCATCTTCTGGAGTATATTTTGCGGTGTTGAAAATAGGTGGCGTGCGTCAATGTGTGAAGATGGTTCTTGTTAAATGAGAGGTGGCTTGTGATTCAGTCGGGGAAAATTCTCTGTCAGTTTTCAGCTTGTCTGTTGATAGTATTACTCATGATGATGTGTGCTTCTTGTGTTGATGATCCGGAACCTCAGGGCGATGGCACGATTATGGCGCCGACGTTATCTTCTCCGGCATGGTCTGTTGATGATCGAATTGTTTATGAAGACAGAGGTTCGCGTCTGGAAGGGGAAAACTGGGTTTACGTCGACAGCTTGGCCGGTCTTTGGATTCTTGATTACCGATCGGGGGAAAAGTTCAAGCTCGCCGTGAGCGGCGATTCCCCGGATTGGTCTCCAAGCGGCGAACAACTCGTCTGCCGTAGCAATAATGCATTACTCCAATACGATCTTGAAAGCGGCAGGTCAGAGATTCTGGTGCCTGATTACCGGGGCACCTTCCTCAATCCAGCCGATTGGGGCCCCTGTGCCGAATGCTTGGTGTTCGCGTCGACTAGAGAAGCACCCCTGGATTATACGCTTTGGCTTTATCGCTTCGATACGGGTAAAAGCGAAACCCTCCTCGACAATGTCGGTGGTTTGCGATATCCCCATTGGTCTGCGGGGTGTGACAGCATTTTCTTTACTCGATTCGCAATAGATAACGGCAACTTCCCCTTGATTCTCAGTAAGGCTGCGATCGATGGAACAGGAGAACGGGTGGTTCTGCAACTTCCAGACGGTGCCAAGAAGATCGATGTATCTCCCGATTCGAGATTTTTATGCTTTGACCGTTTCGCACAGGGCAACGAGAGAAGAATCAACATCTACGACATGGCCGAAGCGAAGTATCTGGAAGCTCCGCCAGGTGATGCGCGCGACGGAAAATGGTTGCCTGATAGCCGCCGTATCGTCTATGTCGGCCCGCCTGTGAATAAGCGGGGAAGGCTCAACCGAAGCATTGCAGTCTATAGTATCGAGAATCAGGAAGTGGAATATTTGCTGTATTGAGGTGTTGCTCGAGGTTTGTTCTGCTGCAGCTACGGTTTTCAATTGACGCGTGTCCGGCGCGGGCATCGTTTTTTCTTCTGCTCATCAGGATAATTCCGCGGTTCCCCGCACGCCCCAAAGAAGCGCGCGGGGAACCCTGGAGCAAAATCCCTACTCCATCCCCAGCGCCCTCACCAGGAACGCCCACTCGTCGGCCGCTTCCTCGATGATCTTGTCGGTCGGCTTGCCGGAGCTGTGGCCGGCGCGCGTCTCGATGCGGATCAGGGTCGGGGCGGGGCCGGCCTGGGCGGCCTGCAGGCGGGCCGCGTACTTGAAGCTGTGGCCCGGTACCACGCGGTCGTCGTGGTCGGCGGTGGTGACCAGCACCGCCGGGTAGGCCGTGCCGTCCTGGATGTTGTGGTACGGCGAATACCTGTACAGCGTCTCGAACTGCTCCGGATCGTCGGAGGTGCCGTAGTCCGAGGCCCAGGCCCAGCCGATGGTGAACATGTGGTAGCGCAGCATGTCCATCACGCCGACCACGGGCAGGGCCGCTCCGAACAGATCCGGCCGCTGGTTCAGGCAGGCGCCCACCAGGGTGCCGCCGTTCGAGCCGCCGCCGATGGCCAGCTTCCCGGTCGAGGTGTAGGCCTCGGCGATCAGCCACTCGGCCGCGGCGATGAAGTCGTCGAAGACGTTCTGCTTGTTGTGGATGGTGCCCGCCTGGTGCCACTGCTCGCCGTATTCGCCGCCGCCGCGGATGTTCGGCATCGCGAACATCCCGCCGCGGTCGAACCAGGCCAGACGCACCGACGAGAACCAGGGCGTCATCGACACGTTGAATCCGCCGTAGCCGTAGAGGTAGCAGGGGTTCGTGCCGTCGCGGACCAGGTCCTTGCGGTGCACCAGGAACATCGGCACCCGCGTGCCGTCCTTGCTTTCGTAGAACACCTGCTCGGTGACGAACTCGTGGAAGGGGAAATCGATCTCGGGCGCGTGGAAGACCGTGGTCTCGCCGGTCGCGAAGTCGTGGCGGCGGATCACGTCGGGGCTGAGGAACGACTCGAAGCCGTAGTACGAGACGGTGTCGGCGCGGCGGCCGGTGAAGCCGTAGGCCGAGCCCAGGCCGGGCATCTCGATCGTGCCGAGGTCCGAGCCGTCGACGCCGTAGGTGCGCACGACGCTGTGGGCGTCCTGCATGTAGACCACGATGAAGCGGTCGGCCACCATGCCGCTCTTTTCGATCGTGTCGTCGTTCTCGGGCACGATCGTGCGCCAACTTTCGGGCGCGGGGCGGTCGATGTCGATCGCCACGATCCGGCCGCGCGGGGCGTCCTTGGTGGTCATGAAGTACAGCGCGTCGCCGTCGTTGCCCAGGAATTCGTAGATGGCGTCGAAGTCGGGCAGCAGCTCGATGAAATCGCCGCCGGCGAGAGGCCGCACGTAGATGCTGTTGTTGCCCGAGCTGGAGGCCTGGACCGGCATCACCAGCCAGGCGCCGTCCTCGCTGACCTGGGCGTGGAAGCTCCACTCCTTGTGCTCGTCGTTCTTGTAGACCAGCTCGTCGGCCGACTGGTCGGTGCCGACGCGGTGGTAGAAGAGCTTCTGGTTGAAGTTGGCGTCCTGCAGTTCCTCGCCCTCGGCCGGGGCGTCGTAGCGGCCGTAGAAGAAGCCCTTGCCGTCGGGCGTCCAGGCGGCGCCGCTGAACTTGCTCCACCGCACCAGGTCGGGCAGATCCTCGCCGGTTTCGACGTCGCGGATCAGCCAGGTCCGCCAGTCCGAGCCGCCGTCGATGCGCGACCAGGCGATCAGCTCGCCGTCGTCGCTGATCGAGGTGCCGCCCATGGCGATGGTGCCGTCCTCGCTCAGGGTGTTGGGATCCAGCAGCACGCGAGGCTCGGCGTCCGGGCCGTCCTGGACGTAGAGCACCGACTGGGGCTGCAGGCCGTCGTTCTTGCGGAAGAAGATCCGTCCGCCGCGTTCGACCGGGGTGCTGTAGCGGGTGTAGTCCATCATCTCGCTCAGGCGTTCGCGGATCTCCTCGCGGGCGGGGATGCCGTCGAGCACCGAGCGGGTCAGGACGTTCTGGGCGGTCACCCAGGCCGTCGTCTGCTCGCTGTCGGGATCCTCGAGCCAGCGGTAGGGATCGGCCACGGCGGTGCCGTGGTAGTCGTCGGTCTGGTCGACGGTGGCCGAGACGGGGTAGGCGGGCGAATCCCACACCTCGGGCGCGGGTTCGCCGGAGCAGCCGATCAGCGCGGCGAGCCCGACGCAGATCAGCAGCGCGAGCAGGCGATTGGAGAACATCGGATATCCTCTCGATCAGGGGGGGCGGATGCGTATGCCGGCGAGAAGCTGCAAACATAACCCAAGGCGCGGCGGTTGTCATTCCGGGGTTCGCGCCGTGCCGCCCGGCCGGACGCTGCCGCGGCCGGGGCTTCGGCCTTTTCCCCCGCCGCGGGCTCTGTTACCTTGGCCGCATCATGGCGAACGCGACACTGGACATCGTTTACGAGGACAACCATCTGCTGGCGGTGGTCAAGCCCGCCGGGCTGCTGGTGCAGGGCGACCGCACCGGCGATCCGACGCTGCTCGACGCGGGCAAGGCCTATCTGAAGGAGCGCTACGGCAAGCCGGGCAACGTCTATCTGGGCCTGGTGCACCGGCTGGACCGGCCGGTCTCGGGCGTGGTGCTGCTGGCGCGGACCTCGAAGGCGGCCGGCCGGCTCTCGCGCCAGTTCCGCGAGGGCACGCCCCGCAAGACGTATCTGGCGGTGGTCACCGGCACGCCCGAACCCGCGGCCGGCGAGCTGCGTCACTGGATGGGGGCGGCCGCCGACGCCGAAGGCCGCACTCCGATCGCGGCGCAACCCTTCGCCGGCGGCAAGGAGGCGATCCTGCGCTACCGGGTGGTCGAACCGCGGGAGGGCCGGTCGCTGGTCGAGGTCGAACTGATCACCGGCCGCCGGCATCAGATCCGCGCGCAGATGGCCGCGGCCGGGCATCCGATCCTCGGCGACAGGAAATACGGATCGACCGAGAAGCTGCCCGCGCGCCGGGTCGCCCTGCACGCGCGGAGCCTGGAAGTGGAACATCCGGTCGGCGGCCTGCCCGTGCTGCTGGAGGCCGAGCCGCCGGACGACTGGCCCTGGCCCCGGCCGGGAAACAGGAAGGAAGAGCCGTGAACCGAAGGACGGGAACCCTCGCGGCGGCCGCGGCCCTGGCGGCCCTGCTTCTGCTGGCCGGATGCTCGGCCGAGGTCGAGCGGGCCGAGAACGAGATCCGCAACGGCGACATCCAGCTCCTGGCCGGCGGCGTGGTGATGCGGGCCGGATCGCGGCTCGAGGGCGGGATCTCGCTGAAGGCCGGCGGGGTCGAGATCGCCAACGGCTGCGCGGTGGCCGGCGGCGTGAAGGTCAGCAACGGCGCGATCGAGACCTACGGCGATCTCCAGACGCCCCGGCTGCACGTCTCGAACGGGGCGATCGAGGCCGCGGCCGGCACGATCTCCGGCGACCTCTACGTCGGCAACGGCGCCATCGAACTCGACGGGACGCGGGTCAAGGGGATGGTGGAACTGAAACGGGGCCGGATCGACGTAACGGACGGCGCCTCGCTAGAGGGCGGGCTGCGCGTCGACGCGGGCGGCTCGTTCGGCGACTCCACCATCGTGCTGATCGGGCCGGGATGCCGGCTGATGGGCGAGGTGGCGGTGACCGGCCGCGCCCGCCTGCTGATCGACCCCGGGGCCGACATCTCCGGCGCGAATTTCACCGGCATCAAGCCGCGGATCTCCACGGCCGGCGAGGCGAAGCCTTGACCTCGATCGACGTCACGGTCGTCGGCGGCGGGGTCGTGGGCTGCGCGGTCGCCGCCGCGGCCGCCGACCGCTTCGATTCGGTGGTCCTGCTCGAGAAGGAGCCGCGCCTCGCGACCGCCACCACCGCGCGCAACAGCGAGGTCGCCCACGGCGGGATGTACTATCCGGCCGGTTCGCTGAAGGCCCGCTGCTGCGTCCGCGGCCGGCGGCTGATGAAGGAGTTCTGCGCCGCGGCGGACGTGGGCTGGCGCGACGTCGGCAAGTTGATCGTGGCCGCCGCGGAATCGGAGATCCCCGAACTGGAACGCCTGCATGCGCTGGGAAACGAGAACGGCGTCGAGGATCTGGCGCTGCTCGACGGGGCCGATGTCCGCCGCCTGGAGCCCGAGGTGCGGGCCGTCGCGGCGCTGCATTCCCCGGCCACCGCGGTCTTCGACGCCGAGGGCGCGGCGCTGGCCTACGGACGTCTCGCCGCCGAACGGGGAGCCCAGGTCATGACCGGCGCCGAGGTCGTGGGCCTGCGGCCGGCGGACGGGGGCTGGGACGTGGCCGTGTCCCGCGAAAGGGGCGAGGGTTGGACCCACCGCAGCCGCCTGGTGGTCAACGCCGCGGGCCTGCGGGCCGACGCGGTGGCCGCCCTGGCGGGGATCGACATCGAGGCCGCCGACCTGCGCCTGCGCTGGGTCAAGGGCAGCTACTTCGGCGTGGCCCCGCGGCATGCGGGCCGCGTCGAGAGGCTGATCTACCCGGTGCCCCCGGCCGGCACCGACACCCTGGGCGTGCATGTCTGCATCGATCTGGCGGGGCAATTGCGGCTGGGACCCGACTACCAGCCCCTCGACGGCCGCGACGAGGACTACCGCGTCGATCCCGCCCGCGGGGACGACTTCTTCGCCGGCGCGGCGCCCTTCCTGCCTTTCCTGGCGGCCGAAGACCTGACCCCGGGCATGGCCGGCATCCGGCCCAAGCTGGCGGTCGAGGGATTCAGGGATTTCGTTGTCCGGCGCGAGACCGGCGACCTGGCCGGGCTGATCAACCTGATCGGCATCGACTCGCCCGGCCTGACGTCGGCGCCGGCGATCGCCGGGATGGTGGCCGGCCTGCTGGCCGAGGCCTGAACCGCGGCCGCGGCGCCGCCGAACTAGAACCGACCGGGAACCGAACGCCGAACGGAGCGACCCGAAGTGACCACCATCCTGATGATCCTGCTTTTCGCGGCCGCCGTCTTCTGGAGCCTGCGCGCCCTGCTCGCCGCCCGTTCCGCCGGCGGCCGTCCCGACCGCGGACGGCTGCCCTTCGCCGAGACCGGCTCCCACTACAAGCGCCACTACGGCCGGCGGGGATTCCTGCAGCTCGGCGGGGCGGTGGCCGCCGCCGCGGTGCTGGTCTACAGCGGGGCGGACAAGGCGGTCGACGCCTGGCATCGCGACCGGATCCGCTCGCCGCGCAGCGACCGGGTCGCCGAGACGGCCAAGATCTTCGGCGAGCGCTTCTGGTTCGGCTTCTGGGCCGCGTTCATGCTGCTCGATTCCCTGATCGCCAGCAATCCGCTGACCCGCTGGGGACGGCGCACCTTCGAGGCGATGGTGGTCGGGCTGCCCGCCCTGTGGACCACCCAGCGCGTGCTCGGGGCGTCGCGGCCCACCGACGGCGACTCCGATCCCGCCCACGTTCCCGACCCCCGCTACCATCCGATGGACGACGACAACTCGGCCTCGGGCCACGCCTTCATCGCGGCGATCCCCTGGCTGACGCTGATGCGCCGGACCGGTTCGGCGCCGGTGCGCGCCGGCTCGGTGGCGGCGATGCTGCCGACCGGCTGGTCGCGGCTGAACGACCGCCGTCATTTCTTCTCGCAGATCGTGCTGGGTTATGCGCTGGCGTGGCAGGCCACCGGGACGGTCGCCGCTGCCGAGGCCGCCGGACGCGAAACGCCCCGCGGGAACGATCGTCCCGACGGGGCGCTGCGAAGCGGGAATTCCGGGGCCGAAGGCGCCTAGCGCACCAGCATCATCCGGCCGCCTTCGGATCCGGAAGCGGTCTCCACCCGGTACATGTAAACGCCCGAGGGCAGCGCGCGGCCGTCGGCGCCGCGGCCGTCCCAGCGGATCGACTGCTCGCCCGCCCCGACGTGCTGCATCCGGGCGTCGAGGCGCCGTCCGGCCAGATCGAAGACCGTCAGGCGGACCGGGCCCTCGGCGGCGGTGCGGAAACGGATCTCGGTCGCCGGGTTGAAGGGGTTGGGATGGTTGCCCAGCAGGACGAAGTCGGCGGCCGGCGGCACGTCGGTCAGGTCGGGCTCGTCCATCGCCCACTGGTCGCCGTCGATGAAGTACTCGCCGTGGCCGTCGGTGGTGATCACCACGTTCCCGCCCACGATCGTGCGCATGTCCGCGGGGTAGGTGCTGTCCGAACCGATCTCGGTCTGGTAGACGTAGGCTTCGGCGGCGGCCAGGCGGTCCATGGTGTCCTGGTGGGGGTGGCCGTAGCTGCTGCTCTCGGGCACCGAGATGATGGCGGTTTCGGGCGTGGTCGCGGCCAGGAACGATTCGTTGCTGCTGGAATAGGATCCGTGGTGGTCGACCCGGTAGACCTCGATGTCGCCGGCCTCGGGCCCCACGCTGGTCTCGATGTCCTTGTAGCCCCCGTAGCCTCCGGTCAGGTCGCCGGCGACGAAGAAGTCGAAATCGCCGCATTCGACCAGCAGGATCACGCAGTACTCGTTCTCCAGGTCGTCGTTGTCGAAGGGCGAGGAGAGCTGCCCGTTGCCGTTGACGCCCAGGCAGGTGACCGTCACCCCGTCGCCCAGGTCGATCACCTGGCCGTCGACGATGGTCTGGCGCTTGGCGCCGGCCGCGGTGGCGTAGTAGCCGTAGGTCGCGGTGGAGTAGTCCCAGCCCCGGTCGTAGCAGGCGGTCTTGACCCCGATGTCCTCGATGACGTCGTCCAGGCCGCCGATGTGGTCGGAGTGGTAATGGGTCGCCACTGTGTAGTCCAGCTGGCCGGAGACGACGGCCTGGACCTTCGCCACGGTGCCGCTGCTGCCGCCGCCGTCGACCAGCAGCGTCTTGCCGCTGGACGAGACGATCAGCGTGGCGTCGGCTTGGCCCACGTCCAGGCAGTGGATGGTGACGTCGGCCGTCGCGGCCGAAGCCAAAAGCAGCAGCAAGGCCAGCGAGGCGGTGCCGAGGGCGAGACGTCGAGGCCGGGCGAGATGCGGACGACGCATGGAAGGGTTCCCTTTCGAGTGTGAACTCCCGATTGCACTATCTGAAGTAATTTTAACAAAATATGTTGCGCGGGGAAAGCTTCGGGGTGATCGGCCGGGCCGCGGCCGGGAAGCGGGACGGAAAAAGGGCCGGCCCGAACGACCGGCCCCTTGCGCATCCGCGCGGCCTACTTGCCCCGCATCTGCTTCTTGATCCACTTCGTGGTGACCGATTTCGGCCGCTCGATCGGCGAGCCCAGGGCCCGGTTGACGATCAGCTGCGAGAGCATTCCCATCGCCCGCGAGATCGAGAACAGAACCGTGTAGTACGAGAATTCCTTCATGCCGTAATGGTAGAGCAGGGCGCCCGAGCCGGCGTCCACGTTGGGCCAGGGGTTCTTGGCCTTGCCCTGCTCCTTCAGCACCT
>CAYLMM010000066.1:7903-12309 GCA_964384825.1 uncultured Fibrobacteraceae bacterium | reverse complement strand
GAAACTGAGGATATGATCGAGAAAATGGGAGTCCAGCGAAGTAAGGCATATTTCACTACCCCGACCGCGAAGGCAAGGTCACCCTCGACGCCTGCGTGATGGACCACGGCGGCGAGGCGGGAGCGGTGTGCTTCCTCGAAGGCTTCCGCCATCCCCTGTCGATCGCCCGCCGGGTGATGACCGAAACGCCGCACGTGATGCTGGCCGGCGACGGCGCGGCGGCCTTCGCCCGCGAGCAGGGCTTCATCGAGGAGAACCTGCTGACCCCCGAGGCCGAGGCCGAATGGCGCGAGTGGCTGGCCGCCGGATCGCGATACGAATTCGCCCCCAACGTCGAGAACCACGACACCATCAGTCTGCTGGCCCTGGACTCGGGCGGCCGCCTGGCGGGCGGCTGCACCACCAGCGGCGCCCGCTTCAAGATGCGCGGACGGATCGGCGACTCGCCGATCGTCGGGGCGGCCCTGTTCGTCGACCACGAGGTGGGCGCGGCCTGCGCCACCGGGCACGGCGAAGAGATCCTCAAGACCAGCGGCAGCTTCCTGGTGGTCGAGCTGATGCGCCGCGGCGCCTCGCCCGAAGAGGCCTGCCGCGAGGCGGTCGCCAGGATCGTGCGGCGCAATCCGCAGTGGGAGCAGGTGCAGGTGGGATATCTGGCCCTGTCGCGCTCGGGCGAGGTCGGGGCGTTCAGCGTGCAGCCGGGATTCCAGTACGGGGTGCACGACGCGGCGGGCGGTCGGCTGATAGATTCGCCGAGCCGGACCGCGGGCTAGGCGCCGCCTCCGCCCCCGGAATCGCCGCCTTCCTCCTCGCGCCCGATGACGCTGGAGATGTTGCAGTAGGTGCGCTGGCGGGTGCGGCCGTAGAACAGATCCTCGCCCAGCACGGCTACCCTGCGGGCGAAGGCCGACCGCGCGATGCCCGTCCGCACGACCCGGTGGACGAAGGTTTCGGGGTGGCTGTAGGGGCAGATCTTCATGCACAGGCCGCAGTCGGTGCCCAGGACCCGCCAGTAGTGCAGGCAGGACTCGGTCCTCATCGGCCACTTCTCGACCCCGCGCACCGTTTCCATCCCGCCGCGGGGAATCGCGCCCGCCGGGCAGATGTCGGCGCAGCGCTTGCAGACCTCGCAGAACTCGCGCGCCCCGAAACCGCGCGCGCCCTCGGGCGCGTTCGGGATCAGCGGCAGATCGGTGGTCACCGCACCCAGACGCACCCGCGCCCCCTTGCGCCGCGAGATGAAATAGCCCAGACGGCCCAGTTCGCCCAGGCCCGCGGCGACCGCCAGCGGCGGCAGCATCACCTGGTAGTTGCTGCCCGAGACGTGGGCGCGGGCCGGGAATCCCATGTCGCGGATCCACTGCGCCAGCGTCACCGCGATCACCGATTCGTTCAGGTACTGCCGGGCCGATTCCCAGGTCGTGGCCACGGCGGGCGCCTGCTCGACCTTGTCGAAATCCATCTCCAGGGTGAAGACGATCGCATAGCGGTGGCGCGGTTCGATCGGGGCGCCCCAGGGCTCCGGGCCGCGGCCGACGTGCGAGTAGACCCAGGCCGGATCCAGCTCGCAGACGCCCACCTCGGCGGCTCCCATGCCCTCGACCGCGGCGGCGACCTCGGCGGTCAGGCGGGCGGGATCGGGCTGCGGGGCGTCCTCGGGGCGTTCGGCCACCGGGCCGTCCACGATCCCGACCATCCGGTCGCAGATCTTGAAGATCGCGTCGGCCTGGGTCGAGAGCACCGGATCGTAGAGCAGGCCGCCGGGCGCGAGCAGCCGGGGCAGGCGGCGGATGCGGTCGTCGATGGCCTTGAGTTCCGGGCGGCGCTCGTAGTAGGCCTCGTAACGGCCGTCGCCGGGAAGGTAGTCCTCGCGCGAGAACATCGCGTCGCGCTCGTCGACGCGCTCGATCGGCCCGTTCGGAGCGATCGGCCGGGTCTTGCCGATCGGGGCGAAGAACAGCACGCCGAAGATCAGCACGCCCAGATCCATGGCCGCGGCGATCCACGCCGGCGCCCGCAGCAGCGGCGGCAACGCCCAGACGATCGCGACCGCCGCCGCGGCGATCAGCGAGATCCGCAGCGCCCGCGGCCTCCGCTCGCGCCGCGAGGCCATCGAAAAAAGCAGGAAGAAAACGACGGAGCCCAGACCGACGAGGATGTGGACGATGGCCAGGGTCATGCTCGGGAGTCCTTGGGTGCGCCTACTCCGGCGGGCCGGTGGGTCTGCCACCATTCCCCGGCCTCGGTCTCGGTCCATTCACCGGCGCAGCCGCAGGCCGCCAGGGCCTCGTCGAGTTCGCGCACGGTCTGGTAGCGATCGCCGGGTTCCTTGGCCAGGCATTTCAGGACCACATCCTCGAGGTCGGCCGGGATCGGCAGTTCGGTGCGGGTCGAGGGCCGCGGCGGCTCGTTCTGGATGTGCGCCACGGCCATCTGCATCGGCTGCTCGCGGTCGAAGACCAGCTGCCCGGTCAGCAGCCAATAGGCCACGCAGCCCAACGAATAGATGTCGGTGCGCGCGTCGATCGCCCCGCCCAGGGCCGCCTCGGGCGCCATGAACGCCGGCGTGCCGGTGATGACCTGGTCGCCGGTCAGGGTGACCTCGGACCCGCTGCGGCGCTTCACCAGACCGAAATCCAGCACCTTCACGAAGTCCGTGCTGTGGCCGTAGCGGCAGATGAACATGTTCGCCGGCTTGACGTCGCGGTGGATCAGGCCGCTCTGGTGGGCGTCCCACAGCGAGTCGCAGGCCTGGCGCATCAGATGGACCACCCGGGGCGCGCGCAGGGGCCCGTACCGCTTCACCAGATCCTTGCCGCTCAGCCCGTCGAGCAATTCCATCACGTAGTAGAACGACCCGTCGCCGGCCAGGCCGAAATCGTAGAGCTGGATCGAATGCGGCGAATGCAGTTCGGCGGTGGCCTGCGCCTCGCGCTCGAACCTCTCCTGCAGGCTCTCGGTCCCGCCGGTGCCCAGCACGTCTGGCTGGATCAGCTTGATGGCGGCCCGGCGCCGCAGCAGTTCGTGCGACGCGCACCAGACCTCGCCCATCCCGCCGTGGCCGAGCTTCTTCTGCAGCGAATAGCTCCCCATGCGCCGCGCCGTCGATTCCGCCCGCGAAAGGCTGTTGATGATCTTGGCCGTCCGCACAACCAGGGCCACGACGATGAAGTTGCCCAGGTACCAGTCGACCATGTCCGGCACCGCGGGCATCGGCAGTCCGGTCGCCATCCGGTGGAAGAGCAGGGTCGCCGGCCCGGTCATCGCCGAAGCCAGCGCCACGGCCACCGTCCGCGAGAGCGTGCTGGGCACGAACAGGGGGAACAGCACGATCAGCACCGCGGCGAAGGAGAAGCCCCCGCCCGGAGTCGATCCGCCCGGCCCGCTGATGATGTCGGTGTACGACACGCAGAAGCACAGGACCACCTGGTAGAGCTGTCCCAGGGCCAGGGAAACCGCCGGCTTCAGCCGCGAAAAACGCAGGACGGCCGAGAAGACGCACGAGACCCCCAGCATCACGAACAGCACGGTGTAGACGGATCCGAACCAGATTTCGGCCTCCGCCGGCAGGCGGCGCTCCCAGTAGAAACGCAGCAGCAGGATGTAGAGCAGCAGGATGCCCGAAAGCGAAATCACCAACCCGCGCAGCGAGGTGGAGGCGCGCACCTCCAGGGCCTCGGGCAATCCGGTGGCGAGCACGGCGCCGCCGCGGGTGACCGAATGCAGTCCCCGGGTCCAGAAGGAATGTGAGGATGTGAGCGTCGAATGCCTCAAACGGATGCCCTCTCGGGGATGCGCCATGATTCCGGCGATTCCCTGAAGTATAGGGGCATGACATCGGGTTCAAAGGGGAAAATCGCGGCGTCGCGGGCGGGAGGGGCGGAAAGCGCCCTCCCCGGAAACCGCCGGGGAAGGCGCCCCACGTTTCAATCCTGCGCGGACTGCCGGTCGTAGACCGTGCGGATGGTGATCACGCCGCCACCGGGCGTCGATCGCTGATGCACCACGGTCAGGCGGTCCGTTTCGGCATCGAACCGGAATTCCCGCGTCTGGCCGCCGCCGCGGCCGCCGGAATTCTTGACCACCAGCACGCCGTCCCGCCAGACGCCCGTGCCGACGAGCTTTCCGCGATCGGTCCAGATCTCGCTGGTCCGGCCGTCGGTGAAATAGAGAGCGGTGTTGCCGCGGCCGTCGGTGATGTTCAGCTCCGGACCGGCGCAGAAGATCTCGACGGTCTTCATGGCCTCGCTCATGGTCGCCAGAGCGTCGCCGCGCGACCCTTCGCCGCGGCCTCCGCCGAGATCGGCGCTCATGCCGCCGCCCCGGCCACCGCCCATGCCGCCGCCCCGGCCACCGCCCATGCCGCCGCCCCGGCTGTCGCCCCGACCGCCGTCCATGCCGCCGCC
>CAYLMM010000066.1:0-7803 GCA_964384825.1 uncultured Fibrobacteraceae bacterium | reverse complement strand
CGCCCCGACCGCCGTCCATGCCGCCGCCGCGACCGCCGCCCTTGCTCTTGATGGCCTCCTTGATCACATCCTCCGGATCGTCGCTCAATTTCTCGTTCAGGATCCAGGCTCCGGATATCGCCGTCCCGATCGAATCCGCCGCCGTGGCGCCGACGGCCGCCGCGACCTTCGCATCCACGTTCGGATCCGGCTCGGCGGCGAAGGCGGCGGCGGTCAACACCAACGCGGCCGCAGTCGCCAGCACCGCGAATCCGATCAGGATCGGTGACGAGCCGCCGGCATTCATTCTGGTCTTGCTGCCCATGATCATCCTCCGGTTCGTTCCAGGCCCAGCCGCCGCAAGGACGGCGTCGAATACCCCAGCAGAGTCTCCGCCGCGGCTCCAGGTTACGTTCGATATTCTTGGGGTGTAACCGGGGATGGCCGCTTATGCTCTAGGAGGGAGGAAACGGAAACGTCGCGCCGGTCGCGACAGCGAACCGATGGAATCGCATCACGGTACTGTGGGGGTAACCGAGCGATGGCCTCAGTCGGCAACGACATCGACCGCAGCGACATCGAGGCCGTCCTGGCCGGCGACGAGGATGCCTACGGGCGGATCGTGCGCCGCTACGAGAACGACATCGCCCGGCAGATGTGGCAATTCAGCCGCGAGCGCGACGTTCTGGACGAACTGGTGTCCGACGTCTTCGTCTCGGCCTACACCGGGCTGGCGGGTTACCGCGGCGACGCCCCCTTCGCCCACTGGCTGCGCCGCATCGCGACCCGCGTGGGTTACGCCCGCTGGAAGCAGGAGGCCCGGGAACGCGATCGCCGCGAGACGCTGGTCGAACGGAAGCACGAACTGCCGACGATCACCGAGGACGCCTCGCCCTCGGAGGCGGCCGAATACCTGCACGTGCTGTTCGAGAAGCTGTCGACCGACGACCGCCTCGTGCTGACGCTGCAGTACTTCGAGGACTGCGACACCGAGGAGATCGCCCGCCGCACCGGATGGAACCGCAACGTGACCAAGGTCCGGGCCTTCCGCGCCCGGCGCCGCTTGAAGAAGATGCTGGAAGAGGCCGGTTTCGGGAGGAATGAACATGAGCGATCCGCTGCAGAAGCTTGACCGTCTGGCCGCGGCCGCGCGCCGCGAGCAGGCTCCGGAGGTCGACGTCTCCTGGCGGGTGGGCGTGAAGATCGCCAATCGGGGCGTCCGCGCGCCGAGCCGCCCGCTGATCTATGTGATGGCCGCGTCGGTCGCCACCGCGGTGGTGGTCGGACTGCTGGCGGTGCCGATCCTGAACGTCCTGAACAACCCCCTGGTGGCCATGGCCCAGTCCGTGTCCACCATCCAGTAAAGGAGGGGAATCGATGTCCCCTGCGAAGAGCACCCTGCCGCCCGCGCCCGGCAAGCGCCTGTGGCTCAAGCCGACCCTGACCGGCGTGGTGATCCTGCTCTGCGGGATCCTGATCGGCTCCGGCCTGACCTCGCTGGTGCTGTGGGAACGGATGAGCCGCGACATGAGGCATCCGCGCTTCACCCCGGAACGGATCTCCGAGATGATCATCGACCGGTACGACCTGGACGACGAGCAGCGGGTGCGGATCCGGGCGATCCTCGATTCGAACAGGGAACAGTTCCTTCTGATCCGCGACCGGTTCAAGCCGGCGGTCGACAGCCTGATCGTCGATGCCCGCGAGAAGGTCGCCGAGGTCCTCGGGCCGGAGAACGCCGACCGCTGGCGCCGGGACTTCGAGGAATTCCGCCGGCAGTTCCCGGGGCCGCCGCGCGACAAGGAGCGGCGGCACGACGAGGATCGACGGCGCGACCGGCGCCCGCCGCCGCCACCGCCACCGCCCGCGCCGGAGGATTGATCCGCGCCTGCCACTCGCCCGCCCGCCGCGCCGCTCCTTCCCGGGGCGGCGCGGTTTTTTCCGGGAATACCCATCCTTCGGTAACCCCGGCCACCCCGCCGGACTCTATCGATGCGCAGGTCCCGAACGGACCTCGCCCGGCGGGCGGCCCATCCCCCACGCCTACCCCATCCAGGGGTCCCGCGCGGGCCGCCCGCTTCCTCTGCCCTCGCGAGCGAAGCGAAGGAAGGATGATCATGAAACGATTCCTGATGATAGCCGTCTGCCTGATCGTAGCGGCGTCCGGCCTGTGGCTGGCGCGCGGAGCCCTGGACCGGGAAGGCTCAGCGGACGCCTACAGCTTCGCCGAGATCTCGCGCGGCGACATTGAAAGCACCATCTCCAGTTCCGGCACCATCAGCGCCGTGGGCACCGTCGAGGTCGGGACCCAGGTCTCCGGCACCATCGCCACCCTGCACGCCGACTTCAACGACCAGGTCGATGCGGGCGACCTGCTGGCGGTACTCGACACGACCCTGCTGCACGCCGCGATGCTCGACGCCGAGGCTTCGGTCGAGCGCCAGGAGGCCTTGGCCGAACAGGCGGCCGAGAACCTCGACCGCTATTCCGCCCTGCACGCCCAGGGCCTGATCGGCGACCAGGAGCTCCTGCCCTACAGCATCAACCTGAGGACCGAAAAGGCCTCGCTGAAATCGGCCCGCGCCAACCTGGAGCGGGCGGCCAGCAACCTCGGATACGCCGTCATCCGCGCGCCGATCGCAGGTACTGTCATCCAGCGGGCCGTGGAGGAGGGCCAGACGGTCGCCGCGAGCATGTCCACCCCGCTGCTGTTCAAGCTCGCCGAGGATCTGTCGCGGATGGAGATCCTCGCCCAGGTCGACGAGAGCGACATCGGCAGCGTGCGCGAAGGGCAGGATGCGCGCTTCACGGTGCTGGCCCACGACGACCGGACCTTCACCGCCCAGGTGCGGCAGATCCGGCTCGAGCCCGAAACCGTGCAGAACGTGGTCAACTACACCGTCGTGCTGGACGTGGACAACCCCGAGGGGCTGCTGATGCCCGGCATGACCGCGACCATCGATTTCCTGGTCGAGCAGCGGCACGACGTGCTGCTGGTCCCCAACGCGGCGCTGCGGATCCGGCCCACCCAGGCGATGATGGCCGCGGCGCGGGCCAACCGCGAACGCGCTGGAGCCGGGGTGCCCGATTCCGCGGCGGTACGGATCCGGCGCCGCGGCGGACCGCTTTCCGGCGCCGCCGAGGGCTTGCCTTCGGACGTCGCCCTGCTCTGGCTGATGGACGACGACGGCGCCCTGACGATGCAGCCGGTCCGCACCGGCGCCACCGACGGCAAGAACACCGAGATCGTTTCGCGGCGAGGCCTGTCCGAGGGCACGCGCGTCATCACGGCCCTGACTTCCGGCACCGGAACCGCGGCTGCCTCGTCCGGCCAGCGGCGCGGCGGATTCGGCGGCCCCCCCCGCCCCTTCTAGCCCGGGAGAACGAACATGGACGATGTGATAAGCACCCGGAGCCTGACCCGCGACTACATCATGGGCGACGTCGCGGTCCACGCCCTGCGCGACGTCGACCTGAACGTCGGACCCGGCGAGATGGTGGCGGTGATGGGTTCCTCCGGATCGGGCAAATCGACCCTGATGAACATCCTCGGCTGCCTCGACCGGCCGACCGGCGGCTCGTACCTGCTCGACGGCATCGACGTCGGCGGCCTCGACCGCGACAGCCACGCCGACATCCGCAACCGGAAGATCGGCTTCGTCTTCCAGGGCTTCAACCTGCTGGCGCGGACCACGGCCCTGGAGAACGTCGAGCTGCCCCTGCTCTACGACCGCGGCGGCAGGATCGGCGACCACCGGCGCGCCGCCCGCGAGGCGCTCGACCGCGTCGGGCTGGCCGACCGGATGGATCACGACCCGAGCCAGCTCTCCGGCGGGCAGCAGCAGCGGGTGGCGATCGCCCGGGCGCTGGTGACCAGGCCGGCGGTGCTGCTGGCCGACGAGCCGACAGGCAACCTCGACACCCGCACCTCGATCGAGGTGCTGGCGCTCTTCCAGGACCTGAACGACCAGGGGATCACCGTCATGCTCGTGACCCACGAACCCGACATCGCGGCCTACGCCAAGCGCATCGTACGGCTGCGCGACGGCAGGGTGGTGCAGGACGACCAGATCTTCGGACGCCGTGTCGCCGCGACCGATCTGCTGGCCGCCGGACAGGAGGATTCATGATCCGGATTCGGGGACTGATGAAGGCGGCCGCCCGCAGCATCATGAAGAACAGGATGCGCAGCCTGCTGACCTCGCTGGGCATCATCATCGGCGTCTGCGCGGTGATCGTCATGGTGTCGGTGGGCCAGGGCAGCCAGGCCAGCATCGAGAAGCAGATCTCGGCCCTGGGATCGAACATGCTGATCATCTATCCCAGCGGCAGCCGCATGGGCGGCGTGCACCGCGGGGCCGGCAGCCGCAACACCTTCAAGATGGAAGACGCGCAGAAGCTGCGCGAAGAGAGCCCCTTTTTGGCGGCCGTTTCGCCCCTGGCGATGTCCGGCGGCCAGGTGATCGGCGGCGTCGGCAACTGGAGCACCCAGATCTTCGGCGTCTGGCCCGAATACCTGGACATCCGCGACTGGGACCTGGCCGCGGGCGCGAACTTCACCTGGCGCGACGAGCGGGCGCGGGCCAAGGTGGCGCTGCTGGGCAAGACGATCGCCGACGAGCTGTTCCCGGGCTCCGATCCGGTCGGCGCGCGCATCCGGATCGACACCACTCCGTTCACCGTCGTCGGCGTGCTCGAGGAGAAGGGCCAGGACGCCAGGGGCCAGGATCAGGACGATCTGATCATCGCGCCGGCCTCGACGGTCCTGCACCGCCTCAAGGGCGGCACCCACATCAACCTGATCAACGCCAGCGCCCCGGACGAGGCGACGGTCGAGCCCGCCCGGGACGACGTCACGATCCTGATGCGCGAGGCCCACGGGATCGACTACGGCGAAGAGGACGACTTCACCGTCCGCACCCAGGCCGAGATCATCGAGGCGTTTTCCGAGACTTCGCGGGTGCTGACCCTGCTGCTGGGCTCGATCGCCGGCGTCTCTCTGCTGGTCGGCGGCATCGGCATCATGAACATCATGCTGGTGTCGGTGACCGAGCGGACGCGCGAGATCGGCATCCGGCTCTCGGTCGGCGCGCGCGGAAAGGACATCCTGGCGCAGTTCCTGGCCGAGGCGATGGCTTTGAGCCTGATCGGGGGGCTGATCGGCATCGCGTTGGCGGCGATCATCGACTGGGGGCTGGAGCGCTTCGCGGGCGTGGCCACCGAGATGCGTCCCGAGGTGACGCTGCTGGCCTTCGGCTTCGCGGCGGCGGTGGGCGTGTTCTTCGGGTTCTATCCGGCCCGCAAGGCGGCGATGCTCGATCCGATCGAGGCCCTGCGGCGCGAATAGGCCGGCGACCGCCCCGGCGGTCGATTCGACTTTGATTTCCGCCCTTCCGGCTATCAAGTTCCCTTTCGGCGCCGCTTTTCATCTCCGGCGCCGGAAGGAACCCCGATGCTCGAGAATCCCGTCGTCGTCCTCTTCCTGATCATCGGATTCGGCCTGCTGATCGGCAGGATCCGGATCAACTGCGTCTCCCTGGGCACCAGCGGCATCATCTTCTCGTCGCTGGCCCTCGGCGCGATGGGCGCGGATCTGCCCAAGGCCATCGGTTCGCTGGGGCTGGTGCTGTTCGTGTACTGCGTGGGCCTGGGCGCGGGACCGGGATTCTTCCGGGCCTTCATGCGCCAGGGATCGCGCTTGGCTCAACTGGCGATCTTTTTGACGATCGTCGGCGCGGCCACAGCGGCGATCCTGGCCCGGCTGCTGAACGTGCCCGAGGACCTGGCGACCGGGATCTTCGCCGGCGCCCTGACCTCGACGCCCGCCCTGGCCGCGGCCACCCAGAACCTGCCGGCCGGATCGGTGGTGACCATCGGCTACGGCCTGGCCTATCCCTTCGGCGTGGTGGGCGTGGTGCTGTTCGTGCAGTTGCTGCCGCGCCTGCTGGGACGCGATCTGGACGCCGAGGCCGGACGGATCGAATCCGCCGAGCAGGACCGCCGCGAGATCCGCCGCGCCCTGGTCGAGGTGATGAACCCGGCCGTCTTCGGGCGCCGCATCGCCGACATCCACTTCCTGCGCCACGCCCGCGGCCAGATCTCGCGCGTGCTGAAGGGCGGCCTGCTGCTGCCGCTGGACGGCGAGGCCCCGCTCGAAAAGGGCCAGCACCTGCTGGTGATCGGCGACAACGAGCATCTGCCGGACATCGTGGAATTCCTCGGACGGCCCAGCGACCTGCCCTACACCATGGACACCGAATCGCAGCGCCGGCGCGTGGTCGTGACCGCGAAGGAGATGGTGGGCCTGTCGCTGGCCGAGCTCGCCCTGCCCAACCGCTTCGGGGTGATCGTGACCCGGGTGGTGCGGCACGACGTGGGCTTCGTGCCCAGCCTCGACACGCGCATCCACAAGGCCGACCTGCTCTACGTCGTGGGCCAGCCCGAGAACCTGCAGCGCTTCACCGAATTCGCCGGCCACCGGATGCGTCTGCTCGACGAGACCGACCTGATCTCGCTGTCGGTGGGCATCCTGCTGGGCATCGCCCTGGGCTCGCTGCCGATCCCGCTGCCAGGCGGCGCCCGCATCACCCTGGGCCTGGCCGGCGGCCCCCTGCTGACCGCTCTTTTCCTCGGGCATTTCGGCGGCGTCGGCAAACTCAAGGGCCACCTGCCGCGGCCGGCGCGCCTGGTGCTGACCGAGATCGGTCTGAGCCTCTTTCTTGCCCAGGCCGGCGTCGCGGCCGGCGGACGGTTCCTCGGCGTGCTGCAGGAATTCGGCCCCTCGCTGCTGGCGATGGCGGCCGCGGTGGCGGTCGTGCCCCTGACGACGGGCTACCTCTTCGCCTCGCGGGTGCTGAAGCTCGACCTGCTGCAGCTGCTCGGCGGCATCTGCGGCGGCATGACCTCGACCCCGGGCATGGGCGCGATCACCGAGAAGACCGAATCGGAGATCCCGGCCGTGAGCTACGCCGCATCGTATCCGGTGGCGCTGATCATGGTGACCGTCGCCACGCAGCTGCTGATCACGCTGCTGCCCTGACCTCGCCCGTTGTCCGCCCGCCTCCCCTGGAGTATGATCGCGCCTCGACATCGACGCGACCCGACTCCGGGAGGATTCCTTGGCACCCATCCGCGAACGCTGGAACAGCCGGGCGGCCTTCATCATGGCCGCGGTCGGCTCGGCCGTCGGGCTTGGCAACGTCTGGCGCTTCCCCTACGTCGCCTACCAGAGCGGCGGCGGCGCCTTCCTGATCCCCTACTTCACCGCCCTTTTCACCGCCGGCATCCCGATGCTGATTTTGGAGATGGGACTCGGCCAGCGCATGCAGAAGGGCGCGCCCGGGGCCTTCGCCGCCATCCGCCCGAAGTGGGAGTGGTTCGGCTGGTGGGCGGCCGGACTCAGCGCCGGCATCGTGATCTACTACTCGACGATCCTCTCGTGGGCCTGGGTCTACCTGTGGCACGCGCTGTCGTCGGCCTGGGGCGCCGACGCCGCGGGATTCTTCGTCGGCCAGGTGCTGCAGCGCTCGGGCGGACCCGGCGAGAACGGCGCGCCGATCTGGTACCTGGTCGTGGGAATGGCCCTGACCTGGGGCGCCATCTGGCTGATCCTGCGCCGCGGCGTGCGGCAGGTGGGCAAGGTGGTGATGGTGACCGTGCCGCTGCCCTTGATCCTGCTGGCGGTGCTGCTGGTGCGCGGCGTGACCCTGCCGGGCGCGATGGACGGCATCCGCTACTACCTGACGCCGGACTTCGCCAAGCTGGCCGACCCGAACATCTGGCTGCGGGCCTACGGGCAGATCTTCTTCTCGCTGAGCCTGGCCT
>CAYLMM010000065.1:0-12390 GCA_964384825.1 uncultured Fibrobacteraceae bacterium | reverse complement strand
CCATATGCGCCCCCCCGAGCGCATCGCGCACAACTAAGTCGAGGGAGGGCCCATATGCGCGGAGCGGCCCGCCGAAGCCCCCCTAGTAAACATCAACCCGAACCAACCGACACTCGATCCCGCCGTTGAAGAACGGAATCCGTTTCTGAGGCTTCAGCCCCAGATGCCCCACCAGTTCCTTGTCGCCGCAGAGGATCCAGGCCGTCGCGCCCTCGCACTTGCGCTTCAGGAAATTCCCCAGGTCGCGGTACAGCTCGCCGACCGCCTCCCTTTTCCCCAGGCGCTGGCCGTAGGGAGGATTGCAGACGATGGTCGCATCGGGCAAGCCCTCGAGCTGGCGGAAGTCGCGCCGCGCGACCTTGATGCTGCGGCCGCCGGGCAGCCGTCCCAGGTTCGCGACCGACGCGGCCACGGCCTCGCGGTCGATGTCCGAGCCGGCCACCAGCCCCGCCGGCACGTGCCTCTTGCCGGCGCGGGCCGCATTCTTCTCGGCTTCCCACAGGCCGGCGTCGAAATCGGGCAGGTTCCGGAAACCGAAGCGCTCGCGCAGCATCGCCGGCGGCAGCCCGGCCGCCACCATCCAGGCCTCGGCCAGCAGGGTGCCCGAGCCGCACATCGGATCGTAGAGCGGCGTCAGGCCGGTCCAGCCGCTGAGGCGGATGATCCCCGCGGCGACGGTCTCCTGCAGCGGGGCGGCCACGCTTTCGACGCGGTAGCCGCGCCGGTGCAGCGATCCGCCCGAGGTGTCGACGCTGATCACCGCCCGGTTGCGGTGGATCTTCAGGTTGAGCTGCAGGTCCGGATCGCGGCGGTCGACGTTCGGCCGGCGGCCGGTGCGCTCGCGGAACTGGTCGCAGATCGCGTCCTTCAGCCGCTGGGCCGCGAACTGGGAATGGCGGATGTTGCTCTGCGAGACGTTCGCCGCGATCGCCAGCGAGCCGTCGACCTTCATCAGCCGCGACCAGTCGATCTGCTGCATGGCGGTGCGGTGCAGGTATTTGTCGGAATGGCAGGCGAAGGTCAGCAAAGGCGCCAGCACGTGGGTGCAGAGGCGGCTCCGCAGGTTGACGCGGTAGAGCATCGCCTTGTCCGCGGTGAACGATACGCCCATGTATCCGGGACGGACGTTGTCCGCTCCGAGCTCCTGCAATTCCTCGGCGGCCGCCTTTTCCAGCCCCGGCGGGGTCTGGGCGAAGTAGGCGCCGTGTTCTCTGTATTCCATCGATTCGACCTCCGCCCCCCAATATGCCCCACCATCCGGTCTGAAGTGAGAAAAAAGATTTGACGGGGGCAATAAGGAATTTTATATAGAGAATTAGTTATCGAGAAAGATTGCTTTAATCATGGAAAATTCCTTCAAGGAGCGCGCCATGAGCAAGCCCGACACCCCGCCCCCGCTGCCCTCGGTCAAGCGGCTGCCCCTGTATCTGAGGCTGCTGCAGGAGATGCGGGCCCGGGAGCGCGAGTACATCTCGTGCCCGCACATCGCCCGCGATCTGGGATTGGACTCCACCCAGGTCCGCAAGGATCTGGCCATCACCGGCATCAGCGGCCAGCCCCGGATCGGCTATCCGGTCGAGGCGCTGATCGACGCGATCGAGGAGTTCCTGGGCTGGAAGAACACGACCGACGCCTTCCTGGTCGGCGCGGGGCACATGGGGACCGCCCTGCTCGGCTTCGACGAGACCCAGAATCCCGGCATCCGCATCGTGGCCGCCTTCGACAAGGATCCGGCCAAGATCGGAACGGTCATCCACGGCCGCGAGGTTCTGGACATGGAGGCCCTGAGCGATCTCGCCCTGCGGATGCATGTGCACATCGGCATCATCACAACGCCCGCGGAGCCCGCCCAGGAGGTCTGCAACCAGCTGATCCTGGCCGGCGTGAAGGCCGTCTGGAACTTCTCGCCGACGCGGCTGGACGCGCCGCCGCAGATCGTGGTCGAGAACGTGGACCTGCGATCGAGCCTGGCCGCCCTGTCCTCCAGGCTGAAGGCGATCGGAATCTAGAGACGATTCGGACAACGGCGCGGAGTCGGGGGCTCCGCCGGCCTGGACCACCAACGGGAGACCGATAGACATGACCGCCGCCACTACGGCCACCGCCGAACGGACCCGCCAGTTCCAGAGCGTCTGCGAGATCATCGATCGTCACGACCGAGATCCCAACAGGCTGATCCCGATCCTGCAGGCGGTGCAGGAGGAATACCGCTATCTGCCGGAAAGGGTGTTGTCGTTCATCGCCACCTCGCTCGGGCTGCCGCCGGCCCACGTCTACGGCGTGGCGACCTTCTACGCCCACTTCACGCTCGCGCCGAAGGGCAAGTACGTGATCCGCCTCTGCGACGGGACCGCCTGCAACGTCCGCGGCTCGCGCGCCATCCTCGACGCGCTGCGCAAGCGGCTGGAACTGACCGCCGAGAAGAAGACCACCGACGACATGATGTTCACCGTCGAGACGGTATCCTGCCTCGGGGCCTGCGGCCTCGCGCCGGCGATCGTGATCAACGACGAGGTGCACGGCCTGATGGATCCCGACGCGGCCGTGGCCCTGGTGGACGAGATCTGCGAGAAGGAGGGCCGGGCATGAGCACCATCATCGAGACCGCGACGATCCCCACGCTCGAGGGCATCGCGGCCGCCTACAAGCGGCGCGCCGAGCGGACCACCCGCCGGATCATCCTCTGCGCCGGCACCGGCTGCATCGCCAACGGGGCCCTGAAGGTCCACGCGGCGCTGGTCGAGGCCGTCGCCGCGGCCGGACTGGATCTCGAGGTCGAGTTGAAGGACCACGATTCCGGCGACGACGGCGGCGAGCATCTGCACCTCTCGCACAGCGGCTGCCAGGGCTTCTGCCAGATGGGACCGTTGCTGGCGATCGAGCCCGACGGGCTGCTGTACGTGAAGGTCAAGCCAGAGGACGCCGAGGAGATCGTGGCCGAGACGCTGATCGCGGACCGGGCGATCGAGCGGCTGCTGTACGTCGACCCCACGACCGGCCGCCACTGCCACGGCCCCGACGAGATCCCCTTCTACAAGCGCCAGCAACGGCACGTGCTGGCCGCCTGCGGGCATCTCGACCCCGAGGACGTCCGCGAGTACATCGCCCGCGACGGCTACAAGGCCGCCCGCAAGGCCTGGACCGCGATGTCGGCCGAGGGCGTCTGCGACGAGATCGAATCGAGCGGCCTGCGCGGCCGCGGCGGCGGCGGCTTCCCCACCGGCCGCAAGTGGCGGCTGACCCTGCAGCAGCCCGGCCCCGGCAAGTTCGTGGTCTGCAACGGCGACGAGGGCGATCCCGGCGCGTTCATGGACCGCTCGGTCATGGAGGGCAATCCCCACAGCGTCGTCGAGGGCATGCTCATCGCGGCCAGGGCCGTCGACGCCGACGCCGGCTACGTCTACGTCCGCGCCGAGTATCCCCTGGCGGTCGGCCGCATGCGCAAGGCCGTGGCCGACGCCGAGAAGCTGGGCCTGCTGGGCGAGGACGTCTTCGGCACCGGCCGCCGTTTCTCCCTCGAGGTGATGGAAGGCGCCGGCGCCTTCGTCTGCGGCGAGGAGACCGCCCTGATGGCCTCGATCATGGGCCGCCGCGGCATGCCGATGCCCAAGCCGCCCTTCCCTTCGGAATGCGGCCTCGGCGGCAAGCCGACGGTCATCAACAACGTCGAGACCCTGGCCTCGGCGCCGTTGATCCTGCTCCACGGCGCCGACGACTTCCGCGGCATCGGCACCGGCAACTCGCCCGGCACCAAGACCTTCGCCCTGACCGGCCACGTGGCCAACACCGGGCTGATCGAGGTCCCCTTCGGCACCACCCTGCGCGAGGTCGTCTACCAGATCGGCGGCGGGGTGACCGACGACAAGGGCGAGATCACCGAGGAATCGTTCAAGCTGGTGCAGATCGGCGGGCCCTCGGGCGGCTGCCTGGTCGGCGAGCATCTCGATATGCCGCTGGATTTCGACAGCCTGTCGGGAGTCGGCGCGATGGTGGGCTCGGGCGGGCTGGTGGTCATGAACCAGACGACCTGCGTCGTCCAGATGGCCCGCTTCTTCATGGAGTTCGCCCAGAACGAGTCCTGCGGCAAGTGCGTCCTCTGCCGCGAGGGCACCCGCCAGATGCTGGCCATGCTCGACGACATCTGCGAGGGCAAGGCGACCATGGACACCCTCGACCGGCTCGAGGAGCTGGCCCTGGCCGTGAAGAAGGGCTCGCTCTGCGGCCTGGGCAAGACGGCGCCCAATCCGGTGCTGTCGACCCTGCGCTATTTCCGGCCCGAGTACGAGGCCCACGTGATCCAGAAACGCTGTCCGGCCGGCCGTTGCAAGGCCCTGGCCGTTCCCGAGATCGATCCGGAGAAATGCCGCGGCTGCACCGTTTGCGCCCGCTGCTGCCCGGTTGGCGCGATCACCGGCGAGAAGAAACAGCCGCATCGCATCAATCCGGTCGCCTGCATCCGCTGCGGCGCCTGCGCCGAAGCCTGCAAGTTCGACGCGATCATCGGATTCTGAACCGAAACACCGGAGCAGCGAAAAAGCGAGGAACGCCCATGACCGAGTCCAAGACCATGTTCGTCGACGGTCGCGAGATCCCCATCCGCGGCGAGCGGAACGTTCTGGAGCTCTGCCGGAACGCCGGAATCGACATCCCTTCCTTCTGCTACCACTCCGAGCTGAGCGTCTTCGGCGCCTGCCGCCTCTGCCTGGTGGACATCGAGGGCCGCGGCATCGTGACCTCCTGCACCACCAAGCCCGAGCCCGGCATGCGCATCCGCACGACCACCGAGGAGATCCGCAAGATGCGGCGGATCGGCGTGGAACTGCTGCTGGCCAGCCACGACCACGACTGCCCGACCTGCTCCAAGAGCGCCACCTGCAAGCTGCAGGATCTGGCCCGCCGCCTCGGCGTGACCGAGGTGCGCTATCCGCGGAACCGGCCCCGCCTGCCGGTCGACGATTCGTCGCCGGCGATCGTCATCGACCCCAACCGCTGCGTCCTTTGCGGCGACTGCGTTCGCGCCTGCCGCGAGATCCAGAGCGTCGGCGCCCTCGATTTCGTCGACCGCGGAGCATCCTGCCGGGTCGCGCCCGCCTTCAACAAGAAGCTGTCGGAGGTCGAATGCGTCGGCTGCGGGCTCTGCGCCACGGTCTGCCCCACCGGCGCGATCACCCCGCACAGCGAGGTCGAGTCGGTCTGGAGCGACCTGGACGATCCCGACGTGACGGTCGTCGCCCAGATCGCGCCGGCGGTGCGCGTCGCCCTGGGCGAGGACTTCGGCCTGGAGCCCGGCACGGTCACCACCGGCCTGATCGCCGCCGCCCTGCGCCGGATCGGTTTTCATGCCGTCTACGACACCTCCTTCGCCGCCGACATGACCGTCATCGAGGAGGCGACCGAATTCCTCGAGCGCCGCGGCAAGGGCGGCTCGCTGCCGATGTTCACGTCCTGCTGCCCCGCCTGGGTCAAGTTCGCAGAACAGTTCTTCCCCGACCTGCTCCCCCATCTGAGCACCTGCCGCTCCCCCCAGCAGATGTTCGGATCGGTGGCCAAGCGGATCCTGCCCGAACGGCTGGGCGTCACCCCGGAGAACCTGCGCGTCGTTTCGATCATGCCCTGCACGGCGAAGAAGTTCGAAGCGAAGCGTCCCGAGTTCGCCGGCCCGGCCGGAGCGGATGTGGATCACGTGATCACCACCCAGGAGCTGACGCGGATGATCAAGGAGCACGGCGTGGTCTTCAACCGGCTGGAGGCCGAATCGCTGGACATGCCGCTGGGCTACAAGACCGGCGCCGGAGTCATCTTCGGCGCCAGCGGCGGGGTCAGCGAGGCTGTGCTGCGCTACGCGGCCCAGGCCCTGGGCGGAGTGCGCGGCGGCGATCTCGAGTTCCGCGAGGTCCGCGGCGAGAAGAGCGTCCGCGAGGCGAGCGTGACCGTGGGCGGCGAGACCCTGCGCATCGCCGTGGTCCACGGTCTGGCCAACACCCGCGCCCTGTGCGAGAAGGTGCTGGCGGGCGAAACGGACTACGACATGATCGAGGTCATGGCCTGCCCCGGCGGCTGCGTCGGCGGCGCGGGCCAGCCCCTGCCGACCGGAATCGAGACACGCAGCGAGCGGGCGCGCGGCCTGTACGAGGCCGACCGCACCCTGCAGATGCACGCGGCCCAGGACAACCACATGGTCGCCGAATGCTACGAGCGCCACCTGGACGGCCCGGGCAGCCCCGAGGCGCACGCCCTGCTGCACACCGGCTATCACAGCCGCCGCCGCATCGCCGACGAGGCCATCTCGCTGGTGGGCGGCGACGACGAGGCCGAACGGCTGGCGGTGCGGGTCTGCGTGGGCACCAACTGCTATCTGCGCGGATCGCAGGACATCCTGATCCGGGTGATGAACTGGGTCGAGGAGCAGCAGCTGCAGGACAGCGTCGAGGTCGGCGCGACCTTCTGCTTCGAGAACTGCGGCCACAGCCCCAACGCCCGGGTCGGCGACCGGATGATCGAGTCCTGCGACGCGAACACGGTGATCGCCGCCATCTGCGAGAAGCTGGGGCTGCCGGTCGCCGGAAGAATCGGCGCCGCCCCGGTCGGCGCCGGCCAATGACGGGCGAAGAACGATGAGAGAACCAGCCGAACGAAGTCCGATCGTGTTCACCAATCCCGCCCGCTGCCGGGATTGCGCCAAGTGCGTCCGGGTCTGCCCGGTCAAGGCCATCCGCATGGAAGGCGGGCAGGCCCAGGTCGATCCGGACCGGTGCATCGCCTGCGGCAACTGCATCCGGGAATGCCCGCAGAACGCCAAGAGCTTCCGCGACGACACCGAGCGGGTCCGCGAATTCTTCCGCCGGGGCGACACGGTCGCGGCCTCGGTCGCCCCTTCGTTCGCCGCCTGGCTGAACCCATCGGAACGCCGGCGGCTGCCCTCGGCGCTGCGCCGGCTCGGTTTCTCGCTGGTCGGCGAGACCGCCACCGGAGCCTGGCATTCGGCCCAGGCCGTGGCCGCCGCGTGCTCGCAGCCGCACGTCGGACCCTGGATCGAATCCAGCTGCCCGTCGGTCGTGGCCTACATCGAGAAGTACCGGCCCGACCGCGCGCAGGACCTGGCGCCGGTGGAATCGCCGATGCTCTTCCATGCCCGGCTGCTTCGCGAGAAGCTGGGCCCCGGCGCGAGGATCGTGTTCTTCGGCCCCTGCATCGCGAAGAAGGCGGAAGCGGAAAGGCCCGCCAACGCCGGCCTGGTGGACGCGGTGCTGACCTTCACCGAGCTGTCGCGATGGCTGCATGACGAGCGGATCGAGCTGGGTCTGCTCGAGGAGAGCAGCTTCGACGACGCTCCCGGCCGCCGGGCCCGCGGCTATCCGGTCTCCGGCGGCTGCCTGGGCACGATGGACCTGGGGCCGGATACCGGAATCGACACCCTCGCGGTCGACGGTTTCCAGCCTTTTTCCGCGGCCCTCGATGCGCAGGACGAGGCCGGAATCCAGCTGATCGAGCCCCTGTTCTGTCCCGGCGGCTGCGTTGGCGGCCCCGGGATGCCGAGCGACGAGAACGTGTTCGTCCGCCGCAGGCACATCCGCGAACACATGCTGAGCGCCGCCGACAGCGAGGACGCCTCCCCGCCCGCCGTTCCGTCGCCGGCGGCGGTCTTCGCTTCCCGGCCGGTGGACCCCGAGCCGGTGGATGAGCGGGCCGTCCGGCGCGAACTCGAGCGCACGGGCAAGATCGACGCGGAGAACCAGCTCGACTGCGGGGCCTGCGGCTACCCCACCTGCCGCGACAAGGCCATCGCGGTGGTGCGCGGCCTGGCCGAGCCCGAGATCTGCCTTCCGTACATGCGGCGCCTCTCGGAGAGCCGCACCGACCGCATCCTCGAGACCAGTCCCAACGGGATCCTGATCCTGGACGAGCACCTGAAGATGATGAGCGCGAACCCGGCCTTCCGGCGGCTCTTCCAGTGCACCGACGCCATCCTCGGCAAACACGTCTCCTACCTGATGGACGCCGAGCCCTTCGAACGGCTCCAGGCCCGCGACGAGGATCTGTCCGAGCAGACCAGCGAGCACCCGCAGTACCACCTGATCTGCCGGCAGATCATCTACCAGCTGCGCCGCGAACGCCAGATGGTGGGCATCTTCGTCAACGTGACCGACGCAACCCGCCAGGCCGCCGAGATCGAGCGGCTGCGGGCCGAGGCCCTGGCACAGGCGAACGAGCTGCTCGAGCATCAGACCAGCATGGCCCGCCAGATGGTCGGGTTCCTGGGCGAGAACACGGCCCGGGGCGAGGAGCTGGTCGAGAACCTGATGTCCCTGATCGAACGGGAGCGGGAGCCCCGTCGCGGACGCGGCGGCGGCGGACGCTAGGAGACCGGCCGTGGAATACCTGCACGTCGACGTGGCCTCGAGCCAGAGTTCCAAGCGCGCCGGAGCCGCCTGCGGCGACCATTTCACCGTGGACCGCGGCGTCGACGGCACCCTGCTGCTGCTGGCCGACGGCCTGGGATCGGGGATCCACGCCCATCTGGCGGCCAGGTTCGTGACCGCCCGGCTGCGCGAGCGGATCCTCCACGGCGGATCGCCGCGCCACGCGTTCGCGACGGTCGTCAACGAACTCGAGCGCAGCCGCGGCCGCGACCGCCTGTGGGCGGCGATCACCCTGGCGCGGATCCTGCCCGGCGGCGACGCGACCATCCTTTCCTACGAATCCCCCGAGCCGCTTCTGCTCAGCAGCCTGCGGCCCATGCCGCTGCCCTTGCGCCCGGTGCCCGCCGCGCCGCCTATGCTGCGCGAAGGGCACGTGCAACTGCGGCCGGGCGATGGACTGCTGCTGGTGTCGGACGGGATCACCCAGGCGGGGCTCGGCCGCCGTCTGGCGGGCATGCCGCAGGGCTGGACGCTGGACGGCGTGGCCCGCGAAACGGCCCTCAGCCTGGAGGACGGCTCCACCTATTCGGAGCTGCCGGAATTGATCCGCCACCGCGCCCTGGCCCTGTGGGAAAAGGCCGGCGACGACTGCACCGCGGTGGCCGCCTGGTGCCGCCGCGGACGGACGGTCTCCCTGATGAGCGGCCCGCCGGCGTCGCCGGAACGCGACTCCGACGTCGTGCATCGCTTCCTGGAATCGGGGGGAGTGACAGTGGTCTGCGGCGCCACGACGGCCAAGATCCTGGCCCGCGAGACCGGCCGTTCGCTGTCGGTCGCCCAGGAGCCGGCCGGACCGTTCTCGCCGCCGGGATACGAGATCGAGGGCATCGACCTGGTGACCGAGGGCGCGGTGACCCTCAACCAGCTCTACAACGTCCTGGACGCGGATTCCCGCGAGCTGGGCCGCAACACCCCGGTCGCCGACCTGCACGCCCTGCTGAAATCCGCCGACCGGGTGCGGATCTTCCTGGGCACGACGGTCAATCCGGCCAGCCTGTCGATCGACTACCGCCAGCAGGGGATCCTGCAGCGGGGCACCCTGGCGCCGCTGATCGCGGAGAAGCTGCGCGAGACCGGGAAGCTGGTGGAGATCATACCGACGTGACGCGGTCGCGAACCGGACAGCGCGACGGCTGCTGCGGCGGCGGCATCCGCCAGGATCAGTCGAAGTAGTCGGGGAAGAACTCGGCGCCGAAATCCTTGAGCTTGTGCTTCAGGCGGCTGCATCCGACCGAGACCCAGCGCTCCTGGTACAGGAAGACCCACGCCGCGCAGTCGACGTCGATCAGCAGATCGGCCTTCTCCCGCCCCCGTACGAAGCGGAAGCAGAGGCTGGGCCGGAATTCCGCGCAGATCGGATCGTGGCGGTCGTAGCTGTAGGGATCGTCGATCCATTCGATGAGCATGCCCGCCTGCCGCGGCGTCAGATCGTTCGCCTTGTCCTTGATGACGAAGCCGCTGCGGCGGCCGGCCCCCGGCGGCAGGGTCGGAATGAAGCGGATGCGGTCGATCTCGTCGAGCGAATCCTCGGCCAGGAACCGCTGATAGGGCGAGACCCGATAGCTTTCGATGCGCGAACAGCCGTCGACCAGCGCCAGCAGATCGGCGCCCAGCCGCGCGCCCACCTCCGAACGTTCGCGCTTCGGCTCGCAGTTGACGCCCATGACGACCATCACGGCCAAAAACGCCACCACCGCCGCCAGCACCAGCCATACCCGGAACTCACGGCGCACGGTCGATCCTCCCGGTCTCCAGCAGCAGGGCCATCTGCAGGATGTCCACCGGCTCGCCGCCGATCAGAGCCCCCTCGCGCCGGACGCCCTCGTGCTCGAATCCCAGACGCTCGTAGAGACGGACCGCGTCGGGATTGTTGGCGAAGACCTCCAGGGCGATGCGGCGGAACCCACGCTCAGGCGCCCACGCGATCAGGGCCCGGATCAGCCGCGTCCCCACGCCGCGTCCCCGCCACGCCTTGGCCGTCGAGACGCCGAAGATCCCGCCGTGGGCCTCCTCGGGCCGCTCGCAGGGCTTGAAGTTCACCACGCCGACCACCGAGTCCTCCGCCGTCGCGAGCAGCAGCAGGGCGTTCGGATCGTCGGCGTACTCCGCCACGAAATCGGCCTCCATCGCGCGGGTGAAGGGACCGTCGCGGCGCGGCAGGGTTTCCAATCGTTCGGCGAACAGCTCGTTGGCGAAGACCAGCAGCCGGTCGATGTCGCCGCTGGTCGCGGGACGGATCTCCACCCGCGGATCCTCGTCCGCGCCGCCGTTCACGCCTCCGGTCGCCGCGGCGCCCCGCTTGCCGGTGTAGCGTTTGGCGCAGAGGCTTTCGACATCCACCCGCCAGACCGCGGTCTCGGCCAGCGCGGGCGCGGGATACTCCCAGTCGCGGCCCGAATACCGGCGCATGACGGCGTTCATGCCGCGGCGGCGCTCGTCGTCGCCGCTCAGCTCCGAAGCGCTTCCCTCGCCGATCACCGAACCGTAGAGGAAGGTCCAGCGGCAGGCCTTCCGCGGATGGGTCACCAGCTTCACGTCGACGTCGACCTCGAAGCAGACCCGAGGATTGCGCCGCATGATGTCGATCTTGCGTCCGTCGGGCGCGGTGTGGAAATACAGCGCCCCGTCGTCGAAGCCGAAGGACACCGGCACCACGTAGGGCCGGCCGCCGTCGCAGAGCCCCAGGCGGCAGACCACGGCCCGATTCAGGATGTCCCCGATGACGGCGGGATCGCGGGTCAGGCGTTCGGCGTGGCGCATGTCAGTTCCCCGGCATCCGGATCATCAGGAAAACCAGCAGCCCGATGACGAACATCATCAGGCCGAAGGCGATCAGCATGCCCGGCCCGCCGCGGCCGCGGGAGGACCCGGCGATGCGCAGGGCCGTCGAGACGTCGCGGTCCTTCAGGCGAGGGTCGGCGGCCCGGGCGGCGTCGATCACGTCGACCAGCGATTTGGCCAGCTTGCGGGCGCGCGGCGAACTCGGCGACGGCGCGAAGAACATCCAGGACATGGTTCCGCTCCCATCAGGCGTGAATCGTCATTTGCGTCCATGATGAGGGTACCGGCCGGGCGCGTCAACTCGCGGCGGCCGTCTCCGGCCCGCGACGCGCGCTCAACCGCCGCGCCCGCCGTTCAGCCGGTGCAGATGGAGGTGGGTGAAGGCGCCGCGATCGGCGAGGCATTCGGAGAGCTTCGCGCCCGGCCCGAGTTCGGCCAGGCGGTCGAGGTAGCCCAGACGGGCGGCGATCTCGGCCTCCAGGCGCGGTCCGGTCTCGATCGGCGCGCCGTGGAAGGGCAGCACCGTTCCCCCGGGAGCCTCCAGCAGACGCCGCAGATCGGCCGCCAGAGCCGCCGCGTCGCCGGTTCCGTCCTGATGCGGCAGCGCCGGCCGGCCGTCGCCGGCGTAGATCATCAGACACCCGATCAGCAGCAGGTCGGCGTCGATCCGGATCGCCAGATGTCCCGCCGTGTGGCCCGGCGTTCCGTAGACGCCGATCCGCCGCCGGCCCCATTCGACGACGTCGCCCTCGGCCAGCCGCCGCACCGGGCCGTGCCGCTCGGCCAGGATCTTTTCGACGTCGCCGCAATGCACCGGCGTCCGCGGGAAGACGGCGCAGCCGCCCGCGTGGTCGCGGTGCCCGTGGGTCAGCAGGATGGCCTCCACCTTCGCGCCGTGCGCGGCCAGCTCGTCGCGCACCTCGGCGGCCTGCTCCGGCGAACCGGGATCGATCAGCAGGGCCCGCGGCCCGTCAAGCGCGGCGGTGACGTTGGCGCCGTAGCCGCGGGCGGAGCCGGGGAAGGGGAACAGCAGGAAATCGGGTCGCAGTATTGTGGGTCGCACGCTTCACTTCCGGGGTTGGATGGTCCACGTGCGCATCATAAGTCCGATCATGCGCCCGGAGCAAGAAATCCGGCCCCCCCCCCCCCCCCCCCCCCCCCCCCCCCCCCCCCCCCCCCCCCCCCCCCC
>CAYLMM010000064.1:0-12570 GCA_964384825.1 uncultured Fibrobacteraceae bacterium | reverse complement strand
TGTACATCATCATCGACGAGGCGCAGAACCTGACGCCGCACGAGATCAAGACCGCTGTCAGCCGCGCCGGCCGCGACACCAAGGTCATCCTGACCGGCGACCCGTGGCAGATCGACAACCCTTACCTCGACGCCTCGAGCAACGGACTGACGTACGTCGTGGAGAAATTCCGGGGACACCCGATCTTCGGCCACATCACCCTGGCCAAGAGCGAGCGGAGCAAACTGGCCAGCCTGGCCGCGGAACTGCTCTAGCCCTGCCCCGCGGGCGGGTTCAGGAACTGGCGCAGCTGCCCCAGCAGGCAAGCGTTGCAACGCTTGACGGCCTGGGGCAGATACTTTTCGGCCAGGCCCTTGTCAGGCCGCGCGGTGGCCTCCTCGTAGACGCGCGTGTCGACCTCGCCGATGCAGGTCTGCCGCCAGACCTCCTCGCCGGCTGGATCGCGCAGGATCAGCCGCACCTCGCATTCGGCCCGGTTCGATGCCGGCATCGGCAGGGCCAGCAGCCCGACAACGCCGAGAGCCGCGCCGCGCTTGAGCTTGTCGGAGCTGTCCTCTCCCCACACCAGGCCCGCGGTCATGCCCAGCCCCAGCGGCAGCAGGAAGGACCCTGCGTTGCGCTCGAGACGGCCGTGGAAGGAATAGATCTCCGCCTCGAGCACGAAATCGGCTCCGTCGGCGACGGGGGTCAGCTCGGCCAGCGCCGTCTGGGCGATGTCGCGCGACAGGGCGTCGCGATACATCGCGTCGACCGGCGCCATCCAGTTCTTGTCCGCGGGATAGGTCAGCCCGACCAGATGGCCCGAACCGCGATGCTGCTCCTCGGGCCGCAGATCCAGGATCGAACCGATGTGCAAGCGCGGCAGCCGCTCGCCGAGTTCGGGGAAGACCAGCTTCTCGGCCGGATAACGGAAGTCGACCATCTGCCGGCTGCACGAGGCGGTAAGGGCCAGCAGCAGCAGCGCGGCGGCGGCCGCGAGCGGACGCAGAAGGCGCAGGGTTGTACGCGAATTCATCGATTCTCCTTGTCGGATGCGGAATCGGCGTCCGCCGCTGAAGCCGAAAGCACGGCTTGACCGTTCAGGATCCCGAAAACGTCCGCGGCGCTGCCGTCGCGCAGCCCCGCCTCGAGCGTGCCGCCGCTCCCCCAGTACCAGAAAAGCTCTCCGGCCGGTCCGGCGGCGAAGGTGGCGAAGGGTCCGCGGGCCAGGACGCCGCCGATCGATACCACCGCCCCTGCGGAGAGTTCCCTTCCGATGGAGCCGTCGCGCTCGAGGTCGGTCACGGCGTTTCCGAATCTGTCGATCCAGACCACGCGCCCCAACCCGCCTGCGGGCGGCGTAATGTCCAGAGGATCCGCGCCGAGCCGATCGGCGCCGACCCGTCGGCCGACCTGCGCCGCCGGTGCGCCGAACGCGAGATGGGCGGCGGCGACCGCGAAGATGTCGCGGCCGTGGAACGTGGGCGCCGGTCCCGGGTCGCCGCGGTGATAGAGGGGCGAGTCCAGGACGTACACTTCAAGATCCGCCGACGAGGCCAGGAAAGCAAACAGGCCGTTGCCGGGTCCGACGAAGACCTGCCCGCCGGACATCGCCGCGATCGCGGGACGATCGGAGCCGACGCCCGGATCCACCACCGCCAGATGCACCGAGCCGGCGGGGAAGCGCCGGCAGGAGCGCCGCAACAGCCAGCAGCCGGCCGCGATGTCTCCGGGCGGCACCGCGTGGCTCAGATCGACGATCGCCGGATGAGGCTGCGGCAGGCCGCCGGGGAAACGCGCCCACTCGGTCAGCAGCCGGGCCTTCATCTCGGCCACGTAGGGATCGGCCAGGCCGAAGTCGGTCGTCAAGGTGACGCAGGGCGCGATCATGACGCCTCCGAGCGGGGTCCGGTCCGCCGTCCCGCCCAGCGCAGGACCGCCCCGAGCAGGAGGATCCCGGCCGGCAGCGACAGCCAGGGCGAAAAACCGAAACCTGCCGGCAGGTAGCCGGCGAGGATCGCGGCCGCCGCCACCGTCGCCGCGTAGGGCAGCTGGGTGCGGACATGATCGACGTGATCCGATCCCGAGGCCATCGAGGACATGATCGTGGTGTCCGACAGAGGCGAGCAGTGATCGCCGAAAACCGCGCCGGCCAGGACGGCGCTGGCCGCGGCCAGCAGGACGGTCTCCGACGAGCCGGCCCCGAGATTCTCGGCGACCGGCAGGGCGGCTCCCAGCGGCACGATGATCGGCATCAGGATGGCCATCGTGCCCCAGGACGTGCCGGTGGCGAAGCTGACCGCGGCGGCGACCAGGAAGGTGAAGGTCGGCAGCAGGCGGGCCGAGAGGACTCCGCGGCTGACGTCGACCAGCCAGGGGCCGGTGCCGAGATCCTCGCAGACGTCGCCAAGGGACCAGGCCAGCACCAGGATCACCATGGCGATAAGCATCGCCCGCGCCCCTTCGAGCCAGGCCTCGACCGTGCCGACAAGCGTCAGGCGGCGCAGGCCGGCTGCGAGCAGGGCCGCGAAGAGCGATCCGGCCAGCGAGGCCCACATCAAGACCGAGAGGCTGTCGGCCGAGTTCAGGATCGCGCGCAGCGTGGGCTGGTCGCCGGCGGCCAGAACGGCGCGGCTGCCGCTCCATAGCAGGCCGCCGATCGTCGCGGCGATGACCAGCAGGATCGGTCCGGCCGCGAGCCAGGGCGATGCCGCCCCGCGCCGCGATTCGACCGGAGCCAGACCGGTGGTGTCCAGGGCGGGCTGGGCGCCCGGGCGCAGGACCTCGCCGCGCTCGACGGCGCGGATCTCGGCCCGCCGCATCGGCCCGAAATCACGTCCCGTGGCGGCGACCAGATAGACGAACGCCAACGTCAGGAAGGGATAGAAGTTGTAGGGCAGCGAGCGCAGGAAGAAGGCGTATCCCGAGCCCGGCATCCCCTGCCGGGCCAGGGCGTCCTGGATCAGCCCCACCTCGAAGCCCACCCAGGTCGAGATGACCGCGACGGTGGCCACCGGAGCGGCCGTGCTGTCGACCAGATAGGCCAGCTTCTCGCGCGAGATGCGCAGGCGGTCGGTGAAGGGCCGCATGGTGTTGCCCACCAGCAGCGTGTTCGCGTAATCGTCGAAGAAGATCGCCGTGCCCATCAGGGCGGTCGCGGCCTGCCCCCTGGAACGAGATTTCACGCGGCGGGTCAGCAACCTGACCACGCCCTCGGTCGCGCCCGATCGCGAAAGGATGCCCACCATCCCGCCCAGGGTGGTGGAGAACAGGACGATCGCGGCGTGGGAGCGGTCGGCCAGGGCGTCGATCAGGTAGCGATCCCCGACGCGCAGGAACGCCGAGACCGGATTGCCGCCCTCGAGAATGGTCGCCCCGAGCCAGACGCCCAGCAGCAGCGCCAGCACCACCGGACGGGCCAGCAGGGCCAGTCCGATGGCCAGCAACGGCGGCAGGATCGACAGCCAGCCCGCATCCATCAGGATCCCTCCCGGGCACGAACCGCGGCGATCATCGCGCGCATCGTTTCGTGCAGGCCGGGCGCGGCGGCCAGGATGGAATGGCCCTCCAGGGCCGCGGGGTCGCCCTCGAAATCGGTGACCGCGGCGCCGGTTTCGCGTACCATCAACGCGCCGCCGGCCACGTCCCAGGGCTTCAATTTCATCTCCCAGTAGCCGTCCAGACGCCCGGCGGCGACGTGGCAGAGATCGATCGCCGCGCTGCCGCCCCGGCGCACGCCGTGGCATTCCTCCAGCAGGAAGGCCTCGACCAGCCGGCAGTTCAACGAGACGACGCCGTCGCGTACATAGGGGAAACCGGTGGCCAGCAGGGCCCGCGACAGGGACACTTCGGTCCGGGGGCCCAGACGCCGCTTCGTTCCCGCTGCGGGGCGTTCGAGCAGGGCGCCGCCGCCGCGCGAGGCCGTGTAGAGCTCATCCAGGGCCGGCGCGTAGACCGCGGCGATCTGCGGCCCGTCTTCATCGACGCGGGCCAGCGAAACCGCATAGAAGGGATGGCCGTGGACGTAGTTGGTCGTGCCGTCGAGCGGATCCACGATCCAGCGGCGGCGGCCTTCGCGGCGTCCGCCCTCCTCGGCCAGGATGCCGTCGTCGGGAAAGCGGCGCGCCAGTTCCGCGCAGATCCTCCGCTCGACGCGCCGGTCGAGATCGGTGACCATGTCGGTGGCCGATTTGTGATCGATGGTCCGGAGCTTTCCGGTCTCGGACTCCAGTTCGGTTCCGGCGTACAGGGCGATCTCCCTCGCCGCGGCCAGATCCCTTTCGATACCGCTTTCCATCGCGCTCCCTTCGGCGTCCCGCGGCGGCCCGCGATTTCCGTCCAGCGCCGATCATAGGCGCAGCCTCCGGGCCGGACAAGGCCGCTTTGAACCCTTGACACCCGGGCGGATTGACCTAGCTTTTTGTCCTGAATCCACCGCACCCCCCCCGCCGCCCGAAAGGAACGAAGATGGAAGATAAGATCAAGGCCATCATCGACAAAGTCCGCCCCGCTCTGCAGGCCGACGGCGGCGATGTGGAGTACATCGACTACAACGACGGCATCGTGACCGTACGTCTCAAGGGGGCCTGCGGCACCTGCCCGATGGCCACCATGACACTCAAGCACGGCATCGAGGCCCGGGTCAGGGAAGCCGTGCCCGAGGTCAAGTCGGTCGAAGCGATCTGACGCGACGATCCTCCTACGCAGAAAGCCCGCGGCTCGCACCGCGGGCTTTCTGCTGTCCGGTTCCCGCCGGCGATCAGTAGCCGAGGCTGCGCAGCCGCGCTTCGGTCGCGGCGTCGACTTCTCGAGGCGCGTCGCCGCCGGAACGATCCCAGGCGGCGGCCACCGCGTCCCAGGCCGCGCGCAGACTGTCGCCGGCCGCCTCGATCCCCGCCGCCGACGCCGGCGCCGCCGCCGGAGTCTTCAGCAACGGATCGGACCGCATGTCGAACCAACGGGGCGGGCCTTCGCCCGGGGTTTCGACACGGAACCACGGCCAGGCCATCAACGCCGTCCGCTCGGGCCCGTAGAGCATGTTCTCCAGGCGCTGCACCCGGGCGGTCCGCGGCTCCGCCGCGTCGCCGGCCGGCGCCCACAGATCGGAGCGTCCGGGCAGGCCCTCGGTCTCCCATCCCATTTCGGCGCAGAGCGACGGCAGCAGATCGAGCGTCGAGACCGGATCGGTGCGGATCACGCCGCCCCCATCGCCGCCGGGCAGACGGACCAGCAACGGGACGGAGCTGACCTCGGGCATCAAGCTGTGACCGTGCTCGTAGCCGCCGTGGTCGTTGAACTCCTCGCCGTGATCGGCCACCACGACCAGCAAGGCGTCGTCGTAGACGCCTTCCTCGCGCAAGGCGGCCAGGAAACGGCCGACCCAGGCGTCGGTGTACTGGACCTCGCGAGCGTAGAGGGTGCGCATGCCCTCCCACATCCAATCCTCCACCCCGCCGGCGGCGCGCAGTTCGTCCATGTCCTCCAGCACCTCGAAGCGCCGGCCGGCGAACTCGGGACGGTCGGGGATCCGCGACGGATCCGGCTCCACGCCCGCAGCCGGGGTGGGATCGGCGAAACCGGGCATGTCACGCCACTGGTACGGCAGATGGGGATTCATCAGATGGATCCACAGCAGCCAGGGACGCTCCTGCGGCCGGCGGCGGACCCAGCGGATCGCCTTGCCGAAGATCGTCGAGGCGTCGTCCGGCTGCAGGCGGCGCATGGTGTAGACGGCGATCTCGCGCGCCAGGATGGAGTCCTTTGCCGGCTCCAGCGGATCGACGAACATCGCGTGATCGAAGTCGACGAAGCCGCGGTCGAAGCCGTTCCCCGGCGACAGGTAGGGATTGCAGATGAAGGCGGCGGTGCGGTAGCCGTTCCGCCAGGCCATCTCCGGCAGGGTGGGGACGGTCTGCGGCATCGGCGTGCGCCGCCCGATGCCGAGCGCCCGCGGCGGCCAGCCGGTCATCAGGGCGGCCATCCCGGGCATCGTCCAGCAGCTGGGCGACCAGACGTTGCGGTAATCGATCCCTTCGGCGGCCAGGGCGTCCAGCGCCGGGGTCGGCGGCGAGGCGGGGTTGCGGCTCGAAAGCATGTCCGGCCGCCAGGTGTCGATCGAGATCAGGACGATGTCGGGCCGGCCGGCGCCGGCCGCGACGGCCTCGGGCTGCGGGCCCAGATGGGCGGTGCGCAGGATCGCCCCCTCCTCGCGCCAGTTCGGCAGCAGGGCCGAGCTGACGATCATCAGGGCCAGCGGAAAGATCACGCCCTTGCCGGGGCTGCGGACCAGGAAACCGGCGACCCGGCGGCCGGGCACCCGCAGCAGGGCCAACGAAACCCCCCAGATCACAGCCAGCAGGATCCGTCCCTGGCCGTCGACGTGATCGCCCCACCATCCGGGCATCAGATGCGCGCGGAAGAGATAGGCGCAATAGACCGCGACCAGCGCGCCGAGAGCCGCCGCGACCGCCAGCACGAAGGCGTCGTGGCGCGGCCGGCTGGCCCGCTGCGTGAAGAAGGCGGCGATCGGGAAAGCCGCCGCGGCGATCATGGCCCCGCCCCAACCGTAGAGCGTCACGTAGGGCGCCATCGCGGCCACGAAGCCATGGCCGTCCTGCGCGGCTGCCGCGCTGCCGTAACGCACCCACATGTACAGGCCCTCGAACATGCCGACGCAACCGGCCAGCACGAAGGCCCACAGAACGGCGGCCGGCCATGTCCGCAGCCAGCGCAACAAATTCATCGCCCCTCCTCCGGTCCGATGGTGCTCCGGAACGATCGCATCTGTTGTTTCTAGACAAAAACCCGGTGGCGGTCAAGCCGACGTTGCTGCACATTTGAGCGGTGAGCCGATCCCTGATCCGTCATTCCGGAGGAATTCGATGCGTCCCTACGCCGGCTGCGATTACTACCAACTCGAACGAGGACTGCCGTCCGAGGAGCGTTCGGTCCGCGACACCGTCCGGACCTGGGTCGAGGACCGCTACCTGCCCCTGCTGCGCGAGCATCACGCGGCCGGCACCTTCCCCCTGGAGGTCGTGCCCGAACTCGGCGCGCTGGGGCTGCTGGGCGCGAGCATCGAGGGGCCGGGATGCCCCGGCCTTTCCTCGACGATCTACGGCCTGATCTGCCAGGAACTCGAACGCGGAGACAGCGGCCTGCGCAGCTTCGCCTCGGTCCAGGGCAGCCTGGTGATGTGGCCGATCGCGGAATTCGGCAGCGAGGAGCAGAAACGGCGCTGGCTGCCCGAGCTGGCCGCCGGCCGCAGCATCGGCTGCTTCGGCCTGACCGAGGCGGGGCACGGCTCGGATCCCGGCGGGATGGAGACGCGCGCCGAACGCGACGGCGACGGCTGGATCCTGAACGGCGGCAAGATGTGGATCACCAACGCGGTCTCGGCGGACGTGGCGGTGGTCTGGGCCCGGGGGCCGGAGAGGGTGCTCGGGTTCCTGGTCGAAAGGGATGTCGACGGCTTCTCGGCCCAGAAGATCCGGGGCAAGTACAGCCTGCGCGCCAGCGACACCGGCGAACTGGTGCTGGACGACGTGCGGCTGCCGGACTCGGCCCGCCTGCCCGGGGCGGCCGGACTGGGCGCGCCGCTGGCCTGCCTGAACGAGGCCCGCTACGGCATCGCCTGGGGCGCGGTCGGCGCGGCGGCGGCCTGCTACGACACGGCCCGCCGGTACGCCGCGGAGAGGGAGCAGTTCGGCAAGCCGATCGCGTCGTTCCAGCTGGTGCAGCGCAAGCTGGTGCGGATGCTGACCGCGATCACCGCGGCCCAGGCCCTGGTCCACCAGCTCGGCCGGCTGAAGGACGGCGGGGTGAACGAGACGCCGCTGGTCTCGCTGGCCAAGCGCAACAACGTGGCGATGGCGCTGGACTGCGCCCGCGCGGCGAGGGACATCCTGGGCGCGGCCGGCATCACCGACGAGCATCCCGTCGGCCGCCATCTGACCAACCTGGAGTCGGTCTACACCTACGAGGGGACCCACGACATCCACACCCTGATCATCGGGGCCGACATCACCGGCATTCCGGCGTACCGCTGAGCCCGGGATCGGATGACGCGGCGGGACGCACGACGCAAGAGGGGCGGGAGCTGCGGCTCCCGCCCCTCGCGTTCCGGACCGACAGGCTCGCTCAGAAGGCCAGCATGTGGAAGGTGGCCGCCGCCAGCCGGTGCAGCACTCCGGGGAAGGTCCCCAAGAACAGCACGATCAGCGCCAGCACTCCGGCGGCGAAGGTCGATTCCCAGCTGCGGCCGTCGTAGGCGTCCTCGCCGGCCGGACGCATGTACATCACGACCACGACCCGCAGGTAGTAGTAGACCGACAGCAGCGAGTTGACCACGCCCCAGACCGCCAGCGGGATCAGGCCCGCCTTCACCACGGCGTCGAAGATGTAGAACTTCCCGATGAACCCGACCGTCGGCGGGATGCCGGCCAGCGAGAACATGAACACGGCCATCGCCGCCGCGGCGATCGGCTGGCGCCCCGACAGGCCCGCGTATCCGGAGATGGAGTCGGCCTCGTCCAACCGTCCGCGGCCGAGGTAGTTGACGATCCCGAACGCGCCCAGGTTCATCACGGCGTAACCCGTCAGGTAGAACAGCAGACCGCCGCCGGCCGCGGTGACCACCGCCTCCATGCGCGTGGCCAGCCCCTCCCCGCGCGCGGTGTGCAGGATCGCCAGCACCGCCAGCAGCAGATAGCCGGCGTGGGCGATGCTGGACCAGGCCAGCATGCGCTTGATGGAGGTCTGGCTCAGGGCGACCAGGTTGCCCAGGGTCATCGTCAGGACGGCCAGGACCGCCAGCAGAGGGAACCAGACGTCGGCCAGCAGGGGCAGCAGCAGCCAGACGAAGCGGGCGAGGACGGCGAAGCCGGCGGCCTTCACTCCGGTGGCCATGAAGCCGGTCATGTAGGCCGGCGCCCCGTGGTAGACGTCGGGCGTCCACATGTGGAACGGCACCATCGCCACCTTGAAGCCGAAGCCGACCAGCATCAGGCCGGCGGCCAGCGAAAGCATCAGCACGTCGACCGAACCGGCGGCGACCGACTCGCCGATCTCCGCGAATCCCGTGGATCCGACCTGGCCGTAGAGCAGAGCCATGCCGAAGAGCAGGAAGGCCGAGGCGAAGGCGCCGAGGATCAGGTACTTGAATCCGGCCTCGGCGCTGCGGGCCGAACCGCGCACGCCGGCGACCATGACGTAGACCGCGAAGCTCATCGTCTCGAGCCCCAGATACAGGGGCAGCAGGTCGGTGGCGGCCGAGAGGATCATCATCCCCAGCGTCGCGAACAGCAGCAGGGGATAGAACTCGGCCCGGAAATCGCCGTCGCGGTCGAAGGCCGCGGTCGCGAAGGTGGCGGTCAGCAGCGCGATCGCCGCGAACAGCAGGGTGAAGAACCGCGTGTAGGCCTCGCTGGCCAGCATCCCGCCGAGCAGGTCCTGCTCGCGCACGCCCCCGCCGGTGAACTGGGTCACCACGACCGCCAGCAGCACCAGCAGGGTCAGCATGTAGAGATGATCCTTGCGCCGGCTCTTTACGAAGGCGTCGACCAGCATCACCAGCAGGCCGCCGCCGGCCAGCACGAGATAAGGCAGCAGGGCCGGCATCTGACGGGCCAGATCGAAACCGGCGCCCAGGCTCGAGAGATCCATCACTCACCCTCCGGCGGCACGGGAAGAACTTCGGGGACCGCGGCGACCGACAGGACCGCCGGCGAGGCTTCGGCGTCGGCGACCATCTCGCGCGCCAGGGGTTCGAGCAGCTTCTCGACCGCGGGCTGCATCCGGTCGACCAGCGGCGCAGGCCTCACCCCGAGCAGGACGATCATCACCAGGATCGGCACCAGCACAACGATCTCGCGCAGGTTCATGTCGGCCAGGCCGCGGTTCTGCTCGTGGGCCAACCGGCCGAAGAAGACGCGCTGGTACATCCACAGCATGTAGATGGCGCCCAGGACCACGCCGGTGGCGGCCAGGACGGTCAGCAGCTTGGCGTGCGGCAGCAGGACCGATGTGAAGCTGCCCAGCAGGATCATGAACTCGCCGGTGAAGCCGCAGAGCGAGGGCAGGCCGATGCTGCCGAGGGTCACGAACATGAACACCGCAGCGTAGATCGGCATCACGTGGGCCAGGCCGCCGAATTCGGCGATCTGCCGGGTGTGGCGCCGCTCGTAGATCATCCCGACCAGCAGGAACAGGGCGCCGGTCGTCAGGCCGTGCGCGAGCATCTGGTAGATGCCGCCGACCACGCCGGCGGTCGTCAGGCTGAACAGGCCGAGCACGACGAAGCCCAGATGGCTGACCGAGGAATAGGCCACCAGCTTCTTGACGTCGGGCTGAACCATCGCGACCAGCGCGCCGTAGATTATCCCGATCACCGCCAGCGCGGCGATCCAGGGCCCGAGGACGGCGGCTCCGGCCGGGAACAGCGGGATCGCGAAGCGCAGCAGGCCGTAGGTGCCCATCTTCAGCAGGATGCCGGCCAGGATGACCGATCCGGCGGTCGGCGCCTCGACGTGGGCGTCGGGCAGCCAGGTGTGGAAGGGGAACAGCGGCACCTTGATCGCGAACGCCAGGGCGAAGGCCGCGAACAGCAGCGTCTGCGGACCGCGGGCCAGGTCGAGGGTCATGAACTCGGCCAGGTCCATGCTGCCGGCCTGGAAGTAGCAGTACAGGATGCCGACCAGCATGAAGACCGATCCGACCATGGTGTAGATGAAGAACTTCACCGTGGCGTAGATCCGCCGCTCGCCGCCCCAGATGCCGATCAGGAAGTACATCGGCACCAGCATCGCTTCCCAGAAGAAGTAGAACAGCAGCATGTCGCGGGCCAGGAAGGTCCCGATCATCGCGGTCTGCAGCAGCAGCAAAAATCCCATGAACTCGGTCACGCGATCGCGCACGGCGCTCCAGGTGCTCAGGATCACCAGGGGACCGAGGAAGGTGGTCAGCAGCACCAGGAACAGCGAGATGCCGTCCAGGGCGAGATGATAGCTGATCCGCCCGCCGGCGATCCAGGCGACGCGCTCGACGAACTGGTCCCCCGCCATCGCGACGTCGAAATGGAAGTACAGATGCAGCGAGAGCACGAAATCGGCCAGGGCCACGACCAGGGCCGCGATCCGGGCCGCGTTGGGCCTGCGGACCGCCAGAAAGATGCCGCAGGCACCCGCCAGCGGCAGGAACGTGACCCAGGAGAGGATATGGTCGGTGATGAACGACAAGATCGTCCGCCTCCTAGCTCGAGAAAAAGAGGAACAGGACGAAGGCCGCCGCGCCCAGGGCGAAGACGTAGGCGTAGAACCTCAGCCTGCCGTTCTGGAACAGCCGCAGCAACGAACTGATGACCGAGACCAGGACCGCCGATCCGTTGACCAGCAGGCCGTCGATCAGACCGACGTCGACCGCCCGCCACAAGCCCTTCGCGGACAGGTTGTAGCCCGGGCGGACCAGGGTCGCCTCGTAGAATTCGTCGACGTAGTACTTGTTCACCAGGATCCGGTGCGGCACGCCGCGGACCGACCGCTGCAGGGTCGTGGCCAGATCGATGCGGCGGCCGTAGACGATCCCGCCGGCGACCAGGCCGACCAGCGCCAGCAGCAGCGAGGCTCCGGCCAGGGTCCATTCCATCCGCTCGTCCCCGTGGGCGGCGTGGGCCTCGTGGGCGGCATGGGTCTCGTGGGCGGCATGGGTCTCGTGGGCGGCATGGGCCTCCGGAGACGCGTGGACATCGCGCGGGTCGGCGGGGTGGCCGGCCCCTTCGACCGCGGCCGCGACATGCGCGACCATCGCGGCGGTCTCCAGATCCGCTTCGCCGGTCGCCATCTGCGAGGCGGCGTTCACGACATCGGTCAGCGGCGCCGCCTGCGTCTCGATCGTCCGGACCACGGCCGGGCTCTGATGGAAGACGGGCTCGAGGAAGTTCTCGAAGCGGTTGACGCCGCCCAGGAAGTGGGGCCAGCCGATCCAGCCGCCCGCGATCGACAGCACCGCCAGAACGACCAGCGGCGCGGTCATCGTGGCCGGCGACTCGTGGATGTGCGAGCGCACCTCCTCGGAGGCGCGGTTCTCGCCGAAGAAGGTCAGCGTCACCAGGCGCATCATGTAGAAGGCGGTCAGGCCGGCCACCGCGAAACCCACCACCCACAGCCAGACCGAGCCCTGGGAGAAGGCCTTCCAGAGGATCTCGTCCTTGCTGAAGAATCCGGCCAGCGGGAAGACGCCGGCGATGGCGAAGGTGCCGGCCAAAAACGTCCAGTAGGTCACCGGCAGCCGGAAGCGCAGCCCGCCCATCACGCGCATGTCCTGCTCGTCGCTCATGGCGTGGATCACCGAGCCGGAGCCGAGGAACAGCAGGGCCTTGAAGAAGGCGTGGGTCATCACGTGGAAGATGCCGGCGGCGAAGGCCCCGACGCCGCAGGCGAGCATCATGTAGCCCAGCTGGCTGACCGTCGAGTAGGCCAGCACCTTCTTGATATCGTTCTGCGCCATGGCGATCGTGGCGGCCAGCAGCGCGGTGGCGGCCCCGACGATCGCCACGACGGTCATCGCATGGGGGGCCAGCACGTAGAGGAAGTTCAT
>CAYLMM010000063.1:0-12890 GCA_964384825.1 uncultured Fibrobacteraceae bacterium | reverse complement strand
GATTGTTCTCGGAGATGGCGTTGGCGATCTTCTGCAGGATGATGGTCTTGCCCGCCCGCGGGGGCGAGACGATCAGGCCGCGCTGGCCCTTGCCGATCGGCGCCATCAGGTTGATCAGCCGCGTGGTGATATCGCCGTTCTCGCATTCAAGATTCAGCAGCTCGTCGGGATAGAGCGGCGTGAGGTTGTCGAAAAGGGTCATCAGCTTCGCCTTTTCGGGATCCTCGTAGTTGACCGACTCCACCTTCAGCAGCGCGAAGTAGCGTTCGTTGTCCTTGGGGGGGCGGACCTGGCCGGAAACGGTGTCGCCGGTCTTGAGGTCGAATTTCTTGATCTGGGAGGGTGACAGATAGATGTCGTCGGGGCCGGGCAGGTAGTTGTACTTCACCGACCGCAGGAATCCGTAGCCCTCGGCCAGGACCTGCAGCACGCCCTCCGCGTAGATCAACCCGTTCTTCTCGGTCTGATGCTCGAGGATCTTGAAGATCAACTCGGATTTGCGCAGGGTGCTCAGTCCCTCGACGTTGAAATCCTTCGCGATCTCGACCAGCTCGGTGATGCTCTTCTCTTGTAGATCCTTGATGTCCATCGAACGCTCCAAGAACCCGCTTGCACGGGCTCGGGAAGAAAGGGTTGAATCTCTGTCGTCGTGGTATTCGAGAGGTGGTGCGGCGTCGTTTCGACTCCCGGCGATGTCCGGCGTTTCGGACCGTCCCCATGCAAGAGGCTTGCCTAAACGCCGAACACTGTCAAGAGAATCCAAGTTAGAGGCCGGGGAGCGATGCGCGGGGTTCTCTACCCGCCGCGCCCCGCTCCCGGCGCGGAATTCCGGTATTAAAGGCCGCCGCTGAGCGACTGGTACCTGTCCATGTTGACCTTGAAGGCGGCCTCGTCACCCAGCTCGTTGTGGCAAAGGGCGAGATAGAAAAAGCCGTTCTGGCTTTCGAAATAAGTGTTCACCAGGGCGTTGCCGACGTTGACGCCGATCGTGAACTGCTCCTTGGCCTGCTGCTCGAGCTCGGCTTTGCGGACCGGATCGGTCTCGGCCGCGGCCGCTTCGGAAAGCTCTTTCCCGTACTTGTAGTGGGTCTGGAGCTTCGGCAGCATGGTCGATTCCTTCGGATTGTCCTCGAGCCGCAGCGCCCGGTCGTAGTAGACCAGCGCGTCGGCGTAGCGCCCGACGCTCGAGTCGATGTAGAAGGTCGCGGCCTGCAGCGCCAGTTCGTAGATCTGCTCGTCGTTCTGGGTGTCCTCGTCCTCTTCGTAGATGTCGATGACCCGGACGTAGAGATCGGCGGCGCGCTCGTATTCCTGGTTGTCCTGGGCGAGCGAGGCGATGTCGATCAGCAGCGCGGCGTCGTCGGGATGCTCGGCCATCAGTTCGGTGTAGATGGCGTTGGCCTCGTCCGAGCGCCCGAGCTTGGCCAGCACGTTCGCCTTGTCGGCCTGCAGCCCGTAGGCGTCGGGATCGTGGACCAGGACGTCGTCGAGCAGATCGAGGGCCTCGTTCAGCAAGGCGTCAGGATTCTCGGTCTCGGGCTTGTTGGCCTGGATGATCTTCATGCGGGCGATGTTCTTGATCGGCCCGGTGGAATCCGGCAGGGCCGCGTAGGCCAGCCGGAAGTAGCCCTCGGCCGACTCGTAGAAGTCCTCGCGCAGCTCGCGGCTGGCATCGTTGGTGCAGCGGACGTAGCTGTAGCGCAGGGCCTCGCCGACCCGCTCGGTCAGGTTCACCGGATCGAGATCCCGGGCCTGGACGTAGTACTCGTACGCCATCTTGTAGTTGTCGCGAGCCTTGAGATAGTCGTTCTCGCGGGCGACGGCCTCCTCGGCGATCTTCGTGTGGGCCTCGCCGAGATAGAAGAAGGCCTCGGGCTCTTCCGGATTGTAGTCCAGACCCTCGTGGAGAACGTTGACGGCCTTGTCGAACTGATTCTGGTCCAGATAGAGGATGGCGCTCGTCACATGGGCGGAGCGACAACCGGCAAAAACGACGAGGACCGTCAGTCCAGCCAGCAGAATCGAAGCCTTCCTGGTCATGCAGAATCCCCCTCGGGAACACGCGACAAGGCAGAAACGACCGGGATTCTCTGCCAGAGTGGGGTTGGATTCATCGACGCCCTCCCCCCGGCAGCTTGCAGGGACAAAATGGGAGGGATGGACGCGCGACAACGGTAAGCACTTAGAATTAAATGACACCACGAGCCCGGTGTCAAGCCCGCAGATAGCCCCGGACGGCGCCGGGCGCCGCGCAAGGGAGACCGTTTCAGTCCCGCGGCCGCGGCGACGGATCCCCGGCCGGCCTCCGCATCGACCGCGGCCGCCGCTCGAAATACATGGCGCGCTGCCCGGTCGACATCCCGCGGATCTCCTCGAGCATCGTGGCCAGGACCACCGAATCGAGACGGGCCTGGGCGAGGCGCATGGCGCGGGCGTGGCTCCAGACGACGCTCGAATCGACGGGATCGTCCTGCAGGGCCCGGTGCAGTTCGCAGCGGAAGGCTTCGACCTCGCCGCGCAGTTCCCTGATCCGGGGCTGGGCTTCGCGCTGGGCCTGGCGCAGGATCTCGCACTGCTCCGGCTCCAGACCCAGCCGCCGTCCCAGCCTGCGCGACCGGAGCCTGGCGAAGGAATCGGGATCGGATCGCCCGGCGGTCAGGCCCCGGCCGCGGCCTTCGAACCCGGCGCTGTCCCCGCCGGCGGGCGCCGACAGCAGAGCGGGCCGGGCCTCGTCGCGGGCCTGACGGTAACGCCAGGCGGCGATCCCCTGCCCGATGTTCAGCCCCAGCGACAGCAGCAGGAGAAACCACAGTACGTTGCGCATCCTCATCATTCCTCCCGCGAGGCCTGGTCCAGGAACAGGTCGCCGTAGAGAGCATCGATGGTCACGGCCGCGTCGTCGGTGACGAGCGATCCGTTTTCCCAGGCCGCCGTCGCTCCGTTCGACGCGCCGGCGCCGGAGCCGCCTCCGAGGCCAAGGCCGAGCAGCAGTCCGCAGGCCGTGACGGCGCAGCCGCCGCCGGCCAGCGCCAACCGCGACAGCAGCGGCCGGCGGGGCCGCGGACGGATCGCGGCGCGGACTCCGGGCCACACCGAATCCTCGAACTCGGGCGCCCGATCCTGCCCCAGCAGATCGTGCAGCCGATCCTGATCCTTCTGGTTGGTCATGACGGGATCACCTCCCCTGCCAGCTTGCGTCTCAAGGATTCCCCGGCCCTTCGCAGCAGCGATTCCACGGCCGCCTCGGTCGTCTTCATGGCGGCGGCGATGTCGCGCTGGCTCATCTCGTGGAAGCGGCTCAGCAGGATCGCCTCACGCTGCCGCACCGGCAGCTCCATGATCGCCCGGCGGACGGCTTCGCGGGTCCGGTCGCGCTCCATCCGCCTTTCGGGATCCTCGCCCGAGGCCGGACGATCGTGGGTTCCGATGTCGAACCGCACCCAGCTCAGGATCCGCGCCCGCCGCAGATGGCTGCGGGCGGCGTTGCCGGCGATGCGGAAGAGCCAGCTCTTGAAACGGCCGCCCCCGCGGTAGCGCCCGGCCTCGGCGAAGACCTTGATGAAGGTCTCCTGGCAGAGATCGCGCGCGTCCTCGGACGAGCCCGTCATCCGCCAGAGGAACGTCCGGACCTGGGTCTCCCAGCGGGCGACCAGAAGGCCGAAAGCCTCCTGGTCGCCGGCGGCCGATAGCGCCATCAAACGATCGTCGTTCAGGTCCGGGGCCAATGCCGGTCACGCTCCTGGATTCGGTCCGTCCCACGGTCTAGATCTGGTCGTCGTCGCCGGGCTGGAACATTCCGCCGGACCGGCCGGAACCGCCGCGGCCGCCCCGTCCGTCGAAACCGCCGCGGTCGCCCCGGCAGCCGGAGCCGCAGCGCATGCCGTCACGGCCGCGCATCGGGCGCATCCGGTCGAATTTCTCGATCTGTTCAGGGGTCAGCAGCTTCCGCATCTCGAACCGGTGGTCGAGCCGCTCGAGCTGGATATCGGTCTTCAGCTCTCCCATCCGGCGCACGATCCGCTCCATCTTGGTCTTGTCCGGCTGGTCCTCGAGACGCAGCAGGCCCATTTCGAGGCGCAGCTTCTGGATCTCCCTGCGCGTGTCGCCGACCTTTTCGCGATGCTGTTCACGCAGCTGCTCGATGTCCGCCTGCTGCTGCTCGGTCAGATCGAGGATCTGCGCCATGCGCTCGGCGCGCAGTTCCGCCCGAGGCCCGTCGCAGCGGGCGCCTCCGCCGAAACCGCCGGTTCCGGGCCCGCCCGCTCCGGCGGCGACGGCGCAGTTCCCGCGGCGGGGCCGGGCGTCGGCCGCGCCGGCGACCGACGCGATCGTCAGCGCCGCCAGAGCCAGGGTCATGATGATGGTGATGCTTCGTTTCCGATTCATGATCGCCTCCTAGCGATGAATGTCTTCCCACGCCGGCCTCGAAAGGCCCTCGCAAACCCCAACGCGCGGACGGGCGGAATCCAGCGGAAAAAAATCAGCGTCCGGCCGGGGACGTTCCGGCGGCGTTCTCGCCGGCCCCCTCGGCGGCCTCTGCCGCGGCCAGCTGCTCGCGGGCGCGGCGGTAGTTCGCCAGCAGGGAGCGGTCGCCCGGAACGCTTTCGAGGCCTCTGCCGAAGGCGGCGACCGCCTCGGCCAGGCGTCCCGCCCGGGCCAGCACCACGCCCTTGTCGGAATGGCCCCGCGGGTCGCCGGGCACGATCGCGATCATGCGGTCGGCGGCGGCCAGAGCGGCGGCGAAATCGCCGGTTCCGGCCAGGGCCACGGCGTAGTTGTGCAGCATGTCCATGTCGTCGGGCCGCTCCGCCAGGTAGTCGCGCATCACCGGCAGGGCGGCGGCGCCGTCGTTGCGGCCGAGCAGCAGGCGGACCAGGTCCTCGCGCAGGATCCGGGGCTTGTTCGCCGCCCCGACTCCCCGCCGCAGAACATCCTCGGCCTCGTCCATCCTCCGGTCCAGATAGAGCGTACGCGACAGGGCCCGGTATCCCAACGTCAGATCGGGGCGCATGGCCAGGGCCTCGCGCAGCAGGGTCTCGGACTCGGCCAGCGCGGCATCGGCGCCGGCGACATCCCCCGCGTCGCGCCGGTCGAGGACCAGCGACTGCCAGCGTCCGGCCTCGTTGACCAGCCCCGCGGCCCGCAACTGGCCCGTGGTTCCGGACTGTCCCCAGGGGATGACCGCGACGACGGCCAGCACGGCCGCCGCGAGACCGATTCCCAGATTCCGCCCCCCTCGCCGCGACGCCAGATCGGCGATCCCCGCGCCGCCGAGCAGGGCCAGCATCGGGGTCAGGACCAGGCGGTAGCGGCTGACCACGAAGAATACGCTCTGCGAGGCCACCAGCAGGACCAGCGCCAGCACCCACGGCCGCAGCCGACGGTCGCGCAGGCCCGCCAGGACGGCGCCGAGCAACCCCAGGGCCGCGATCAGGCCGTAGGGAACCACCATCACGCGCAGCCAGGGGGCGCGGTCGGCCCATGACTCCAGCGGCGTGATCTGCGGAATCTCGGCGGCCGAGAAATGCAGCCTCGCCTTGTGCAGCCAGAGCTTCATCGCCCGCCAGGGTTCGGAACGGATGTGATCCCAGCCCTCGCGCATCCAGACGCGGTCGGCTTCGGCCTCGTCCATCGTCTCGCGCCCGAGGCGCCGCGAGAGGAAATCGATGCCGGCCGGATCGGTGGTCGCGTCGAAGCCGGGGAACGACTGGAAGTGACCGTTGGCCTCGGAGAAGTTGCCGATGTAGAGGTTGATGCCGCCGTTGAGGCTGGGTCCGACGAGGCGGCCCGAGCGAACGCTGTTGAAGATCACCGCGGGCGAGACCACCGCGACCGCCGTCGCGAGCAGGATCAGCGCCGGCGCCCAGCCGGCCGCCCGGCCGGGGCGCTCCGTTTTCTTTTTCCGGGAATCCTCGCGCCGGCCGCGGGGACGCAGTTCCCAGAGACAGACCAGGATCAGCAGGGCCGCGTTGGCCCGCAGCAGGGTCGCCAGCCCGGCCAGGACCCCCATCGCGACCGCATCGCCCGGACGCGCGCCGCGTTCCCGCACCGTCGTCAGCAGGCAGAGCAGGGCGGTCGCGGCCAGGGTCAGGCTCATCTCCAGCATGACCGACGAAGCCATCACCGCGGCGGGCCGGTAGAGCAGGAACAGCGCCGGCGGCAGCCAGGCCCGGCGCCGCGGCAGCAGTCGCCGCGCCGTCCGCCACAGCAGAAGGCCGACGGCGGCCCACATCAAGGCCTGCAGCACCCGGATCCCCAGCGGGCCGCCGCCCTGGACCACGCCGTGTTCGGAGAGCGCGCTGCCGGAACCGGCCAGCGCCACCAGATAGGGATAGAGCGGAGACATGGTGAAGGCGTGCGGCGGAAGCAGGCGGCCGCCGGCGATCTCGGCCGCGGCCTGCAGGTAGTAGGCCTCGTCCAGGATGGGCACCCGGCCGAGCACCGACCGGTCGACATCCCGCCAGACCGCGCCCCACCAGACCGCCGCCGTCAGACAGGCGAGCCCCAGGGGCAGGATCACGCGCAGCAGGGTCCGGTTCGTCGGGCGGGTCATCTTGCGGGACTCCCCCTAGACGCTGAAGCGGATGTTGAGGATGTCGCCGTCCTGCACCTCGTAGGCCTTGCCCTCGAGACGCACCTTGTTGGCCTGCTTGGCCTCGGACATCCCGCCGGCGGCGATCAGGTCGTCGTAGGCGCAGGTCTCGGCCCGGATGAAGCCGCGCTGCAGATCGGAATGGATCGCGCCGGCGGCCTCCGGGGCCAGGGCCCCGCTGCGGACCGCCCAGGCCCGGCATTCGTCGTCGCCGACGGTGAAGAAGCTGATCAGGCCCAGGGCGGCGTAGGCGGCCCGGACCATCTTGTTGGCGGCCGGCTCGTCGATGCCCAGCCCGGTCAGGAATTCGGTCTTCTCCTCGTCGGGCAGCTCGGCGATCTCCTCTTCGACCTTGGCGCAGAGGGTCACGACCTCGGCCCCGCCGGCGGCCGCGGCGGCCGCGATGCCGGCGTCGACCCCGTCCTCGGAACCGTTCAGCACCAGCATCAGGGGCTTGAGGGTCAGGAAGGAGAAGCCGCTGACCAGCTTCATCTCGTCGGAGGTCAGCTCGAGGTCGCGCAGGGGCAGGCCCTGTTCCAGGCGCTCGCGGAAACGCTCCATCAGCGGGGGCTCGAAGGCGTTCTCGACCTTGCCCATCCGCTGCTTGTCCTTGGTCAGGCGCTCGATGCGGCGTTCGACGATCTGCAGGTCGGCGATGGCCAGCTCGAGGGCCAGTTCCTCGATCTCGCCGACCGGATCGGGCGGCGTGATGCCGTTGTCGAAGCAGCGCACCACCTGCGCCAGGGCGTCGACCCGGCGGCCGTGCTCGAGGAAGCGGATGCTCTCGCGCTCGCCCCCGGAATCGCCGGCCGCGAAGCCCGGAATGTCGACCCACTCCACCGTGGCGTTGACCTGCCGCTTGGGATCGAACATCCCGGTCAGGCGATCGAGGCGCGGGTCGGGGATCCGGCCGACCGCGAGGTGGGGATCGACCCCGCCCTGCCCGGTCGCAGCGCCCGCTCCGGTGACGGCGTTGAAGAGGGTCGTCTTGCCGGTGAATTTCAAGCCGATGATGCCGATCTGCACGGTTTCCTCCCGGATGGTTGATGCGTCGCGGCGCCCGCCGCTGCGGGCAGTATAGCCCCTGGACGCGCCGGGGACAAAGCGGCCGGTCGGGGCGGCCGGTCAGAGCCGGCGCGCCACGACGCCGGCCGCGGGCGCGCCGTCGGGATCCTCGTCCTCGACGGCCACCAGCACCTCGAAGTCGGCCGCGGGGAAGAAGCCGGGCAACTCCCCCGGCTCCAGGCAATGCTGCCGCGCCGGCAGGCGCCGGGCGAATTCCTCGCGCCAGCGATAGGTGCGGACCAGGGCCACGCCGCCGGGCGCGAGCAGACCGGCCATCCTCCCGAGCAGCGGGCGGTCGAGGAAGCGCAGCGCCAGCGTCGCGTCCCAGGGCCCCGGCGGAACCTGGGCGGGATCGGTCAGGTCGGCCCGCAGGGTCGTCAGGTCGACCGCGGCGTCGGCGGCCAGCCGGCCGGCCATCGCCAGGGCCTTGGGATGGCGGTCGACCGCGGTCACGCGCCATCCCCTCTCGGCGAGCCAGACCGAGGCCCGGCCGCTGCCCGACCCCAGATCGACCGCGGCCCCCGGCCCCCGCGCCGCCAGCAACGGATAATGCCCGGCAAGGAAGGGCGGCGGCCGCCAGAGCCGGCGCCGCGACCGGCCCTTCTCGAGACATTCGCGCGGCAGGGCGTCCACGGAATCGGCGGTCAGCGAGACCGGCTCGACGCCCGGGCGCCCGCGGCCGGCCAGGAAACCGGCCACCGCCGCGGCTGCGTCCGCGGGACCGCAGACCAGCATCGGCTCGTGGCGCGGCGGCAGCAGGAAACCGGGCAAAAGTTCGGCCAGACGCTCCGCGTCGGCGACATCGTCCGCGGCCAGGGGCATGTTCACCGCTCCGGCCAAATGCCCGGCGGCGAAGCTCTCGGGCGCGCGGATATCCAGCACGTTGCCCAGGCGTCCGGCCGGGCCGTCGACGAGTTTCCGCCAAAGATCAGAATTTCGAGGCTCCATGCCCTTCCCCTGGCCTCCGGGTTCTGGTAGTCTTGTCACGTTGCGCTCGGGCTTCACTCCGAGGGGATCCATGCGCCTGAAATACGCCCTGTTGCTGAACATCCTCGAGCCGATGCTGGTCATCTCCGGCGACAACGGCCTGATGAGGATCGATTTCCTGAGCGAGGCCTACGAGTACAAGCCCCAGGCGTACGCCTATGCCCGCTCCCTGGGCAAGGCCACCGGCCAGGACATCTCCCTGGCCGAAGATACCGCGAGTTTCCGGAACCTGCGCGTCCAGCTGGCGGAATACTTCACCGGCACCCGGCAGCGCTTCGACATCCCGGTCGACCTGCGCGGATCGGAATTCCAGCTGGCGGTCTGGAAACGCCTGCTGGCCATCCCCTACGCCAAGCTGCGCACCTACAAGCAGGTGGCCGCCGAGATCAACCGCCCCACCGCCACCCGGGCGGTCGGCCAGGCCGCGGGCCAGAACCCCATCCCCATCATCGTGCCCTGCCACCGCGTGGTCGGCGCCGGGGGCGAGCTGGTCGGCTTCGCGGGCGGGATGTCGGTCAAGGCCCAGCTGCTGCGCCTCGAAGGGCATACCCTGGAGGGATCGGAGCGGATCGTCGCGCCGCGGCTCTTCTGACGATCGTATCCGGATTGGCCCATCCCAGTCCTTTCCATTATCATACCCGGTCATTCGACTCAAGGCGGCGGCATTCCGATCGATGATCCTTCCTGAGCCCGAACGAGCCGCGCGCCGCAGCAAACCCGCCCAAGGAGCCCCAGGACATGCCGGCTGACACGATCGCCGCCCATCACGGCCAGGCGCCCGACCTGCCCGCCCCCCTGCGCCCGCTGACGACCATCGCGCGCAACCTGTGGTGGACATGGAACGCCGACGCCGTCGCCCTGCTGCGACGCCTCGACCCCGACAAGTGGGAGGCCCTGAACCACGATCCGCTCGCGGTGATCAACCAGCTCTCCAGCCCCCGGCTCGCGGCCCTGGCCCACGACGAGGCCTTCTGCGCCGACGTGGCCGGGGTGGCCGCGGATCTGGAATCGTATCTGGCCGGCGCCGCGGATCCGCTGCAGGTCCCGGGCGGCCCGACCGCCTATTTCTCGGCGGAATTCGGCCTGCACCAGAGCGTGCCGATCTACGCGGGCGGACTGGGCGTGCTCTCGGGCGATCACCTGAAGGCCGCCAGCGACCTCGGGCTGCCCCTGGTCGCGGTGGGGCTGGCCTACCGCTACGGATACGTCCACCAGCGCCTGGACGCCGCCGGAACCCAGACCGAGCACGACCACCGCAACGACTTCAGCCACATGCCCCTGGCCGTGATGACCGGCGCCGGAGGCGAGCCCCTGCTGGTGGACGTGCCGATGCCGGGCCGGACGGTGTGGACGCGCATCCTGCGGCTGCAGGTCGGCCGGGTGCCCCTGTTCCTGCTGGACGCCGACATCCCGGAGAACGACCCGGTCGACCGCGGGACCACGGCCCAGCTCTACGGCGGCGACGACGACATGCGCATCCGCCAGGAGCTGCTGCTGGGCGTCGGCGGAGTGCGGGCCCTGGCGGCGATGGGCGTCGCGCCCGCGGTCTGCCATCTGAACGAGGGGCATTCCGCGTTCCTGAACCTCGAGAGGATGCGGCCGCTGATCGCCTCGGGGATGGATGTCGCCGGCGCGGCCGCCGCCGTGCGCGAGACCTCGGTCTTCACAACCCACACCCCGGTGGCGGCGGGCAACGACGTCTTCCCCCTGGACCACGTGCGCTTCTACATGGACGCGCTCGCGCCGCACATCGGCGTCGAGGCGGCCGACCTGCTGCCCTTCGGGGTGGTCGACCGGCCCGACGAGAAGGACCGGTTCAACATGACGGTGCTGGCCCTGCGGCTCTCGTGCCGGGCCAACGGCGTCAGCGAACTGCACGGCCGGGTTTCGCGGCGGATGTGGCACCGCCTGTGGCCCGAGCTGGTAGAGGACGCGGTCCCGATCGGCCACGTGACCAACGGCGTGCATCTGCCCTCGTGGACCGATCCCCGGCTGGCCGACCGCGCGCCGGCCGCCCTGTGGCGCGCCCACGAAGAGCTGCGGGCCGAACTGGTGAGCTTCGCCCGCGGCCGCAACGGCGACCGCCTGATCCGCGTCGGCGCCACCGGAAGCGAGGTGCGCGAGGCCCGCGCGGCGCTCGATCCGTCGGTGCTGACCATCGGCTTCGCCCGCCGCTTCGCCGCCTACAAGCGCGCCCTGCTGCTGTTCAGCGATCCCGACCGCCTGGCCCGCCTGCTCGGCGACACCGACCGTCCGCTGCAGCTGATCTTCGCCGGCAAGGCCCATCCGGCCAACGAGGTCGGCAAGGGCCTGATCCGCGAGGTGGTGCGCCTTTCGACCGTCGCGCCCTTCCGCGGCCGGCTGATCTTCCTGGAGGATTACGACCTGAACGTGGCCCGCCGGATGGTGCGCGGGGTCGACGTCTGGCTGAACAACCCCCGCCGCCCGCTCGAGGCCAGCGGCACCTCGGGCATGAAGGCCGCGGCCAACGGCGTGCTGAACCTCTCGGTGGCCGACGGCTGGTGGTGCGAGGGCTACCGCGGCGACAACGGCTGGGTGATCGGCAAGGAGCAGGACTACGCCGACCGCGAGCAGCAGGACAGCGAAGACGCCGAATCGCTCTACCATCTGCTGGAGAACGAGGTCGTGCCGCTGTTCTACGATCGCGACGAACGGAACCTGCCGCAGGGCTGGATCGGAAAGATGATCGCCGCGATGGACGTGGCGAACGAGGGATTCGGCACCGACAGGATGGTCGCGGACTACCAGCGGATGATGTACGCCCCCTGCCGCGGGGCCGGAACCGGCGGCTGATCGCGGCCGGGACGGCGGGCCGTGACGACGCTCAGGATTCCAGGCCGGGCACGATCCGGCGCAGTTCCCCCACGTAGGCGCGGAAACGACGACGCCCCGCCGCGGTCACCTTGACCGTCGTGCGGGGCCGGTTCTTCACGAAGCTCTTCTGAACCTCCACCACTCCGCCCTCGGCCAGACGGCTCAGGTGGACCGACAGCGTGCCGTCGGTCATCCCCAGCAATACGCGCAGTTCGGTGAACGGGGTCGGACCGACCCGGATCAGATGCGAGAGGATGAGCAGCCGGGCCCGCCCGTGGATCAGCGGCGGCAGCGGCTGCCCGCCCCCCTCGGGGGTGGCGGGATTCTTTCTCACGCCTCCAGGGCCTCCTTGCCCGCTTCGGCGATGATTCTCCTGCCGGAAACGGAGCGCCCCGGCGCGGAGTCGAATCGGATCTGCGCGTCCGCGGCCCCCGGGCCAGCGCTGCGGGGAACCGCGGACATGAGGGGCGGTTCTGCACCCAGGATCGAACCGCCCCCAGGGAATGCCGGTCGGGGTTCCTTCCCCGACTCCGCTTTCGCGGAGCTCCTCGGCCTTCACCAGTGCTCCATCCGGACCCGGCGACATCCCTCGGATCAGACCCAAGCGGCCATGTTTCCGAATCTTTGCCAGGCGACCCTCCTTGGCCACCTCCTGGGTGCGTCCTTTATAAATTCAAGTGCTTCACTTGTTCAAGTAAAAAAACGTGTTCGATGGAATTTTTTTCACGCCCGGTCGGGGTCGAGCCCGGAAAGCCCCGAGAGGGCCCCTAATCGGCGAATGCCGGGGTTGGAAAAGTTCGGCGAAAAGCCTATGTTAGAGCGCGCCGGCGGAGCGAGAACCCGCCGGGACCCACGCCGGCCACGAGCCGCGCCATAGATACGTCACTTTTCACGCTGGAGGTGAGCCGGATGAAGACCGAGAAGTTCATCACCATGGAAGACCAGTACGGGGCGCACAACTACCACCCGCTGGACCTGGTGATCAAGAAGGCCGAAGACATCTGGGTCGAGGATGTCGACGGCAAGCGTTACATGGACTGTCTGGCCGCCTACAGCGCCGTCAACCAGGGCCACTGCCACCCGCGCCTGCTGAAGGTCGTCCGCCGCCAGGCCGCGAAGTGCACCCTGACCAGCCGCGCCTTCCGCAACGATCAGCTGCCGGCGTTCTACAAGGAACTGACCGAGCTCACCGGCTTCGAGAAGGTGCTGCCGATGAACTCGGGCGCCGAGGCCGTCGAGACCGCCGTCAAGGCCGCCCGCAAGTGGGGCTACAAGGTCAAGGGCATCCCCAAGGACAAGGCCGAGATCATCGTCAGCGCCGACAACTTCCACGGCCGCACCACGACGATCGTCGGGTTCTCGACCGAGGACCAGTACAAGGACGGCTTCGGCCCCTTCACGCCGGGCTTCA
>CAYLMM010000062.1:0-13274 GCA_964384825.1 uncultured Fibrobacteraceae bacterium | reverse complement strand
ACCGACTACAACCGCGAGCACGCCTGGGCCAAGAGCTACGGCTTCCCCAACGACGGTTCCTCGAATTATCCCTACACCGACTGCCACCACCTGTTCCTGTGCAACGACAGCTACAACACGTCGCGCAGCAACAAGCCCTTCCGCTACTGCGCTTCGGGTTGCGACGAGAAACCGACCGAGGTCAACGACGGCGCCGGGGGCGGCACCGGCGTCTACCCCGGCAACTCCAACTGGACCTCCGGCCAGCTGACCGACGGCACCTGGGAAGTCTGGACAGGCCGCCGCGGCGACGTGGCCCGCGCCCTGTTCTACATGGACGTGCGCTACGAGGGCGGCGACCACGGAGTGACCGGCTACGAGGAGCCCGACCTGATCCTGACCGACGACCAGGGCCTGATCGCCGCCAGCAACACCGGCAGCAACGAGTCGATCGCCTACATGGGCATGCTCTCGGTGCTCCTGGAATGGCATCAGCAGGATCCGGTCGACGCCAAGGAGATGGCCCGCAACGACGCGGTCTACGCCGAGCAGGGCAACCGCAACCCGTTCATCGACCATCCCGAGTGGGTGGCCTGCGTCTTCCAGGGAGACTGCGGCGGCGGCGACACCACGCCGCCCGCGGCTCCGGCCGGCCTCGCGGCCGTCGGCGGCGAGAACGTCGTGACCCTGGACTGGGACGACAACGGCGAGAGCGATCTGGCCGGCTACGACGTCTACCGCGCGACCGTTTCGGGCGGCAGCTACAGCAAGATCAACGCTTCGACCTTGACGTCGAGCGACTTCGTCGACGGCGGCGTGGCCGGCGGCGTGACCTACTACTACGTGGTGACCGCCTCCGACACCTCGAACAACGAGTCGGCCCAGAGCGCGGAGGCCTCGGCCACCCCGACCGGCGGCTCCGGCGGCGATCCGGCCGCCTGGATCAACGAGTTCCACTACGACAACGACGGCACCGACACCGGCGAATTCTTCGAGATTGCCGGCACCGCCGGCCTGGATCTGACGGGCTGGAAGATCTACGGCTACAACGGCAACGGCGGCGTGGTCTACGACACCGAGACCCTTTCGGGAACCCTGCCCGACCTGCAGAACGGCTTCGGCGTGCTCGACTTCGCCATGGCCGGCATGCAGAACGGCAGCCCCGACGGGCTGGCGCTGGTCGACGACGGCGGCGGCGTGGTGCAGTTCATCAGTTACGAGGGCGTGATCAACGCCACCGACGGTCCGGCCGCCGGGACAGCCTCGACCGACATCGGGGTCAGCGAGCCGGCCGATTCGCCGGTGGGCTGGTCGCTGCAGCTGGCCGGCGACGGATCGGCCGCTGCGGACTTCGCCTGGCAGGCTCCCCAGGCCGAGACCCGCGGCGCGGTGAACGCCGGCCAGAGCTTCGAGGGAACCGGCCCGGCGAACCAGGCCCCGGTCGCCGAGGCCAACGGGCCCTATTCCGGCTCGGCCGGAACCGCGGTGACCTTCTCGTCGTCCGGCTCGTACGATCCGGACGGGACGATCAGCGGCTGGCACTGGGACTTCGGCGACGGCGCCACCAGCACCGAGCAGAATCCCAGCCACGTCTTCGACGAAGCCGGCAGCTACACCGTCACCCTGACGGTCACCGACGACATGGACGCCACCGGGGAGGACACCGCCGCCGCGAACATCATCGACACGACCCCGCCGGCCGCCCCGACCGGCCTGTCGGCCGCGGCGGGCAACGGCAGCGTCGATCTGGACTGGAACGACAACGGAGAGGCAGATCTCGAAGGCTACTTCGTCTACCGTTCGACGACATCCGGCGGGCCGTACGACCAGATCAACCCGTCGGTCCTGACCGCCAGCGCGTTCACCGACGACACCGTGACCAACGACGTGACCTATCACTACGTGGTCACCGCAATCGACCGGACCGGCAACGAGGGCGACGTCGGCGCCGAGGTCTCGGCCACCCCGACCGCCCCGGTCACCGGCGGCGACGCCTGGATCAACGAGTTCCACTACGACAACGACGGCGCCGACAAGAACGAGTTCGTCGAGGTCGCCGCTCCGGCCGGCACCGACCTCGGCGGCTGGCACGTCTACGGCTACAACGGCGCCGACGGCACCGTCTACGACACCGTCGCGCTGTCCGGCGTGATCGCGGACATGCAGGGCGGCTACGGCGTGCTGGCCTTCGCGATGGTCGGGATGCAGAACGGCAGCCCCGACGGCCTGGCCCTGGTCGACGGCGCCGGCGCGGTGGTTCAGTTCCTCAGCTACGAGGGATCGTTCACCGCGGCCGACGGCCCCGCCGCCGGCTTGGCCAGCGAGGACATCGGCATCTACGAGCCCGTCGACGCGCCGCGGCGCACATCCCTGCAGCTGGCCGGCGCGGGCACCGCCTACGCCGACTTCTGGTGGCAGGGCCCGCTGGGCAAGACCGACGGGGCGGTCAACGAGAACCAGACCCTCGGTTCCGGCGGCGGGGACGTCACGGCGCCGGCGGCGCCCGCCGGCCTGGACGCGACCGCCGGCGACTCGGTGGTCGACCTGGACTGGAACGACAACGGCGAGAGCGACCTCGACGGCTACAACGTGTACCGGGCCGCATCCGCCGGCGGTCCGTACTCGCAGCTGAACGGATCGCCGCTGGCGGCCAGCCTCTACTCCGACGCCGCGGCGAACAACGGGACCACCTACTGGTACGTGGCCACCGCCGTCGACCTGACCGGCAACGAGAGCGCCTACAGCGCCGAGGTCTCGGCCACGCCGGCCGGAGGCGGCGCCTCGACCGCGGTGCACGTGGCGGCGATCTCGCTGGGAGTGTTCTCAGCCGGGCCGAAGGAATACGGCCGGGCCGTGGTGACGATCGTCGACGATCAGGGCGCGCCGGTCGCCGGAGCGACGGTCACCGGCACCTTCACCGGCGGCACCAGCGGCACCGCCGTCGCGACGACCGCGGCGGACGGGACCGCGGTGCTGGACAGCGCCAAGGGCGGCAAGGTCGGCCTCTCGTACACCTTCTGCGTGGACGACGTGTCGGGAACGGACATGAGCTACGACGCCGGAGCGAACGTCGTGACCTGCGACAGCTGGTAGGCCGGCGAAGATTCCGGACATGAAGACAGGGGGAGGCGAAAGCCTCCCCCTTTTCATGCCCGCGGGAAATCGGGCGCGCCGGACATCCCCGGCTCCAGGCGCCCGCGGCGCAGAAACCGATTCCGGCTAGTACGACGTCGGCTCGGTGCGGTGCCGGGTGCCGGCCAGGGGATCGCCGATCTCCATCTGGGCCAGCAGCAGGCGGACCTTCTCCTCGATGGTGTCGATCTGGTGCTGCTGCTGGACGATGACCGAGTTGAGCTCCTCGATGATCCGATCCTGGTCGGCCATCTTGCTCTCGAGGCGGATGAAGCGCTCTTCCATGACGATCCCCCCTTTTTCCGGGCGAGAGGACGCTGACATCCGGCCGGTCGTTCAGCTTTCCGGCAGACCGGGCGGGACTTTGATCACCTTCTCGCGCCGGACGGCGACGCTGCCGGGCTTGGCCCCCCGCGGCTTGGTCACGTGGCGGGCCCGCGTGCAGGTCACCGCGGCGATCCGGGCGGTGCGGGCCTTGCTGTGCCAGGCGGCGACGGCGGCGGCCCCGCGGATCGTCTCGCGATCGGGTTCGAGGCCCTCGCGGGCCCTCAGCAGCACGTGGCTGCCCGGCCGGCCCTTCAGATGGAACCACCAATCGTCGGGGCGGGCCTCCTTGAGGCTCAGGCGATCGTTGTCGGCCTCGGTCTTGCCGGCGAGCACCGTCCAACCGCCGGGCAACACGTATTCCCAGACCTGCAACGGAGCCGGTCCCCTGCGGAACCCGCGATTCGCATCCATGCGCATCACTCCTGTTCGGCGATCACGGTAACCGCGCCCTCGTCGTCGAACTCGACGTTCAGCAGGCAGGGCTGGCAACAGACCTGGCAGTCCTCGACGTATTCCTGGTGCCGGCCGCCGGAAATATCGACCATCACCACGACCGGCGCCCCGCAGTGCGGGCATTGGAACGTGCTGGTCTCGTCCATGATCTCCACCTCGCGTTCGATGCCATTCATGCCTTCAATATACGACATTCCCGCCGGTCCGCGGCCCGATTTCGCCCGCCCCCGGCACGGAGATGGAAACTGGAACCCCGCGCCCCGGATGTTGTATATTACCGGTCGGCGCATCCGGGGCCCCGCGGGACACCGCTGCGCCCGGCAGCGCATTTTCTCCGTAATTTCAACAATTTCACGAGTCTCGAAGGAGTCTCAGGATGATCGAGGTACGTAACGTCACGAAGCGGTTCGGGACGACCGTGGCCCTCGACGGGGTTTCCTTCCGCCTCGACCGCGGGGGGATTCTCGGTTTCCTCGGGCCTAACGGGGCGGGCAAAAGCACCGCGATGAAGATCATCACGACGTTTTTGGCCCCCGACGAGGGCGAGATCACCGTCGACGGCATCGACGTGATGGCCGATCCGCTGGCGGTCCGGTCGCGCATCGGGTATCTGCCCGAGAACAATCCCCTGTACGTGGACATGCGCGTCCACGAATACCTGGATTTCGTGGGCCGCGCCCGCGGACTCGACTCGGCCGCGCTGCGCCGGCGCCTGGACTGGGTCGTGGACGCCTGCGGCCTGCCCGAGGTCTACAAGCAGACCATCAACGAGCTCTCCAAGGGGTACCGGCAGCGGACGGGCCTGGCCCAGGCGCTGATCCACGACCCGGACGTGCTGATCCTGGACGAGCCCACCAGCGGTCTGGACCCCCTGCAGATCATCGGCATCCGCGAGCTGCTGCAGAGCCTGGCCGAGGAGAAGACGATCATCTTCTCGACCCACATCCTGCAGGAGGTGCGGCCGGTGACCGACCGCGTGGTGATCATCAACGACGGCCGCGTGGTGGCCGACGGCATGATCGGCGATCTCGAGCAGCGGGCGATGGGCACCAACCGCGTCTTCGTGCGCTTCCGCGGGTCCGATCCCGGCCAGGCCGAGGCCCTGGGCGCGATGCCGGGCGTCGCGCGGGTCGAACCGGATGACGACGGCGCGCGTTTCGAGGTGCGGGGCGATTTCGGGACCGACCTCGCCGGATCGATCGCCGGGCTGGCCCGCGAGAAGGGCTGGGAGCTGGCCGAGCTGCACGAATCGCGCTACACGCTGGAGGACACCTTCATCGCCCTGACCCGACAGACCGAGGACCGGAAGGAGGTGGTCGGCCATGCCTGATGTCGGCACCATTTTCAAACGCGAATTCTCCGCGTACTTCAACAGCCCGATCGCCTACATCTTCATCATCGTCTTCCTGGCGCTGACCTGCGGCCTGTTCATGACCGGGTTCTTCCTGCAGGGCCAGGCCGAGATGCGCGGCTACTTCGGCATCCTGCCGCTGTTTCTGAGCATCTTCATCCCGGCGGTGACGATGCGGCTGTGGGCCGAGGACCGCCGCAGCGGCACCTTCGAGCTGCTGATGACCCTGCCGATGGGCGCCAGCCGCGTGATGATGGGCAAGTACCTGGCCGCCCTGGCCTTCTACGGCGTGGCGCTGCTGGGCACCCTGCCGATCCCGATCACCCTGGCCATGCTCGGCAGCCCGGACATGGGCGCGGTGGCCGGCGGCTACATCGGCGCGCTGTTGCTCGGCGCCCTGTACATGAGCGTGGGGATCTTCGTCAGCGGACTGCTGCGCGACCAGATCACCGCCTTCATCCTGGGCGTGCTGGCCTGCTTCTTCCTGTTCCTGGCCGGCGACGGCGGCATCGCCGCGACCGTCGACGGCTGGCTGCCCGGCGTGGGCACCTTCCTGCAGGGCTCGCTGGGGATGCTGCCCCACTACGAGGCCTTGCTGCGGGGCGTCGTCGACCTGGGCAACCTGGCCTACTTCCTGACCCTGACCGGCGTCTTCCTGGCGCTCAACACCCTCTGGCTGGAAGGGAGGAAGTACTGATGAGCCACAAGCGAACCAACTTCCGCATCACCTTCGCGGTCACCACGGTGCTGCTGATCGCCATCGCGATATTCCTGTCCTCGATCCTCGGCGACTTCTCCGGCGCCCGGGTCGACCTGACCGCCGACAAGCTGTTCACCATGTCGCCTTCGGCCGCCGACATCCTGGGCGACCTGAAGGTGCCGGTGCAGGTGAAGTTCTACATCACCTCCTCGGGCGACATGCCGACCGAGCTGAAGAACCTCGAGCGCGACATCTCGGACAAGCTGCACGACTACCAGAACGCCTCGGGCGGGATGCTGCAGTATTCGGTCTACCATCCCCAGGACGACGAGGAGCTGCAGAACTCGCTGACCGCGCGCGGCATCCGGCCCTTCCAGGTGCAGTCGATCGACCGCGACGAGATCGGCGTGAAGCTGATCTGGAGCGCGATGACCGTGGCCTACAAGGACTATCCCGAAGAGGTCATGCCGCAGATCCTGCCCCAGTCGCTCTCGAGCCTGGAGTACGAACTGATCTCGCGCGTCTACCGCCTGACCCGCGAACGCGAGCCGGTGGTGGCGGTCTTCGCACCGCGCGAGAAGATCAGCCCCCAGATCGCCATGATGTACATCCAGCAGGGGATGCAGCCGCCCGAGCCGCCCGACCGGTTCGCGGCCCTGCCCCAGTTGCTGCAGCAGGAGCATTACGACGTGCGCCGGATCGAGCTGACCCGCGAGTCGCCGATCCCCGCCGACGCCGACGTGCTGCTGGTGCTCAACCCCACCGAGCTGAACGATCGTCAGGCATGGGAGATCAACCGGGCCCTGAGCAACGGCATGAACGTGCTGATGGCCGTGCAGAACCACGTCTACGACTACCAGCCGGGCGCGCGCGGCGGCTTCACCGTCAGCGGCGTGAGCAACACGACCGGGGTCGAGAAGCTGCTCGCGGCGACCGGCGCGACCGCCTCGACCGACCACTACATGGACGAGAGCCTGGTGGTGCTGAGCGTGCCGCGAACCCAGAACGTGGGCGGGCTGCGGTTCCAGACCAACGAGCCGGTGCGCCTGCCGATCCAGGTGCAGATCTCGGCCGACCAGATGAACCCCGACGTCGCGATCACCAACCGCATCGGCAGCCTGCTCTACCTGTGGGGCGGACCGCTGGAGATCGATCCGACGAAGCTGGCCCAGAACGGACTGACCGCCACCACCCTGTTCACGTCGAGCGACCGCTCGTGGACCGAGCCCTTCGACGAGGGTCCGGTGCCCGGATCGATGTTCGAGGCGGCCAACGCCGAGTTCACCGGACGGCTGCCGCTGGCGGTGAGCATCGAGGGCGAATTCCCCGACGCCTTCCAGGGCGGGACCCTTCCCCCCTGGCCGACGGCCGAGGGCGAGGATCCGGCCGCCGAACCGTCCGGGCAGGATTCCGCCGCGGCGCTGGATCCGCAGCCCGCGGAGCTGGTCGTGATCGGCTGCTCGAAGATGTTCGAGGACATGGTCCTTCAGTCGGGCCACCAGAACGCCCTGCTGCTGATGAACATCGTGGATTCGCTGGCCCACGGCGACGCCCTGGTGTCCATCCGGTCGAAGATCCTGAGCGAACGGTCGATCAAGCAGGTCAGCGACAGCACGAAGCTGGGCTACCGCCTGTTCGCGGTGGTGCTGGTGCCGCTGCTGCTGATCGCCTACGGCATCTTCCGGGCCGGCGTCCGCCGCAAGGAGGCCGCCCTTTATCGCGAAACTCTCCGCCGGCGGCGGTAGGAAGGGAGGACGGCACATGAGGAACCGCAACCTGATCATCCTGGCGGTGGTCCTGGCCCTGCTGATCACCATCAGCGTGGTCCAGAAGGCCGGCCGCAACCACGCCGCCTCGCAGCCGGACACCGAGCCGGTGCTCAACGCGGAGTTCGCGCCCGAGGACGTCAACCGCGTGGTCGTGGCCCGCGGCGAGCCCGATTCGAGCGACGTGGTGATCGAGCGCCTGCCCGACCAGTGGGTCCTGCGCAACAGCTGGAGCCACCGGGCCGACGCCAAGCGCATCGACGCCCTGATCGAGGTCCTGCAGGATATCCGGGGCGAATTCCGCTCCGATGATCCGGCGGTGCTCGCGGACTACGGACTGGGCGGCGACGACGCCCTGCGCGTCTCGATCTACGGCAAGGATTGGCAGGAAGTCTTCTCGATAGAGATCGGCAAGAAGCCCTCGCGCGGGACCGGCGTCTTCGTCCGTTCCCCGGCCGGCGACGCCGTGTTCCTGACCCGCGCCGACGTGCTCGGCCGGCTCGGGATGTACGGCGGCGCGACCGATCCGAAGGCCACGCACTTCATGGATCTCGCGGTGCGCGAGACGGACCGCGCGGACATCGAGGCGATCACCACCTGGATCGACGGCGAGGCGACCGCCATCGAGAAGATCTACCCGCAGCCCGAAGCGGCCGCGGGCGACACCGCGATCGCGCCGGTCGACCGTTCGACCTGGGAATGGCGGATCACCGAGCCCGAGCGGCGGGCGGCCGCCAAGACCAAGTGCGACGTCGTGCTCGGCGCGCTGGCCAAAGTCCGGGCCGTGGACATCGACGATCCCGACGCCGACCTGCGGGGCTACGGACTGTGGCGGGCCGCGAAACGCGTCGAGGCCAGGATGGCCGACGGATCGGTCTTCGAGATGCGCTTCGGAAACGAGCGCGAGGCGTCGGCCGGAAGCCCCGAAGGCGTGTACATGATGACCTCGGCCGACCGCACCGTCTGGGTCGTGCGCAAGGGCGTCGTCGACCAGATCTTCAAGAAGACCGAGGATCTGCTGCCCGAGGAGTGATCCCCGCCGACGTTTGCGCCCTGCGATCGCAGCATCGGCAGGGCCGTCGTTCCCGGCCGCGCCCGGACGCCCACGGTGTCCGGGCGCGGCGCGTCCGGAGCGGGAACGACTCCAGATCCCACCCGGGGGCAATGCGAAAGACTTGAACTTTCGACCGTCCGGGTGGATGCTAGGCAGTCACGAAACGACACGTAGCCGGCCCCATCCCCCGGCCCGGAGGCACGATCATGAGCGCGATACGGAAACCCCGTCCCGTCCCCGACGCGGAGCCCCTGCTGCTGAAGAACGCCAAGACGCTGGACTATCTCCCGACGGCGATGGACGCGGCGCCCGCCCCGCGGGTCGAGCTGGTCGATCTGCGCATCAGCGGCGGCCGGATCGTCGAACGCGGGCCCGATCTGGCCCACGCGACCGGCGAGACGGTGATCGACATCGACGGCCGTTCGGTGCTGCCGGGGCTGATCAACGCCCACCACCACCTGTACTCGACCCTGGCGCCGGGCATGCCCGCTCCGGGCCGCACCCCGCGGAACTTCCAGGACATCCTGACCGAGATCTGGTGGAAGCTCGACCGCACGCTCGACGAGCAGAGCATCTACATGAGCGCGATCGCCGGCGCCTGGAATTCGGCCCGCTGCGGCACCACGCTGGTCTTCGACCACCATTCCAGCCTGACGGCGGTCGGCGGCTCGCTCGACGCGGTCGAACGCGGCCTGGCCGAGGTCGGCATCCGCGGCAGCCTCTGCTACGAGGTGACCGACCGCGGCGGCCCCGGCAGCCGCGACACCACCCTGGCCGAATCGCGCCGCTACCTGGAGAAGATCCGCGACGCGGCGACGCCCGAAGGCCGCGTCCCCTTCTGCCGGGCCCACGTCGGGGCCCACGCCAGCTTCACGCTCGAGGACCGCACCCTGATGCGCCTGGGCGAGCTCTGCGACGAATTCGACGCCGGGGTGCACATCCATCTCTGCGAGGGCGCGGCCGACCGCGAGCTCTGCCGCGAGCGCGGCTGGCCCGAACCGGTGGCCCGCCTCGACGCCCACGGCCTGCTGCGCCCGAACTCGATCCTGGCCCACGGCGTCGACCTGACCCCGGACGAACTGCTGCTGATCGGCGAGCGCGGTTCATGGCTGGTGCACAACGGCCGGTCGAACATGAACAACAGCGTCGGCCGCGCCCCGGTCGACAACTTCCCCGAGAACGCCGCCTTCGGCACCGACGGCATGGACGGCAACATGTGGGGCGAGATGCGCACCACCTTCTTCCGCGGCTGCGAGACCGGCCGCGGGCAATTGGGCTTCCACGCCGCGGCCCGGATGTGGATCGGCGGCTACCGGTTGGCGCGCAAAATCTTCGGCGAACCGTTCGGATCGCTGGACAAGGGCGCTCCCGCGGACTTCATTGTTCTTCACGCAGGCCAGCGCACCCCACTGACGAGCGACAACTGGCTGAGCCTGACGATGTTCGGATTCCATCCCTGGGATATCGAGTGCGTCTATTGCGACGGGCGACGGGTCTACGCCGAGGGCGACGCGGAACCCTACGACGGCAAGGCCTGCCGCGACACCGCCCGCCGGATCTGGAACGCCATGACCGCGGAATAACGATACGGGCCGGCCGCAGGGAACCCGACGGGGCTTCTTGCGGCCGGCAGCGAAAGAAGGAAACATGACATCTCCCTCCGCCCTGACCGCCGCAGCCCGCAGCCTCAGCCACCCGATGAGCCGGTTCCTGCGCGACATCGTGGCCATCCCCAGCCTTTCCGGAGGCGAGAAGGACGTCGTCCACCGCATCCGCGAGGAGATGCAGAGCGTCGGCTTCGACGAGGTGATCTTCGACGGCCTGGGCAACGTGCTCGGGCGGATCGGCGACGGGCCGCGCGTGGTGGCCTTCGACGCCCACATCGACACGGTCGACGTGGGCGATCCCGAGGCCTGGGATTTCGACCCCTTCGCCGGGAAGGTCGCCGACGCGCGCATCTGGGGCCGCGGCACCGTCGATCAGAAGGGCGGCATGGCCGCGATGGTCTACGCCGGCAAGCTGATCAAGGAGCTGGGCCTGGCCGAAGGCTGCACCGTGTGGATGGTGGGCTCGGTCATGGAGGAGGACTGCGACGGCCTGTGCTGGCACTACATCCTGAGCGAGGGCGTGCTGAAGCCCGAGGTCGTGGTCTCGACCGAACCGACCAACCTGCGCCTGCTGCGCGGACACCGCGGGCGGATGGAGATCCGCGCGGCCTCCCGGGGCCTGTCGTGCCACGGCTCGGCCCCCGAACGCGGCGAGAACGCCATCACCAAGCTGGCGCCCGCCTGCGCCGCCATCGACGAGCTGAACGACCGGCTGAAGAACGACGACTTCCTGGGCAAGGGCACCTGCTGCGTGACCTGGTTCCACGGCGAGGGCCCGAGCCTCTGCGCGGTCGCCGACACCGCCGAACTGCACATCGACCGCCGCCTGACCGCGGGCGAGACGAAGGAATCGGCCGTGGCCGAGGTCGAAGACGCCCTGCGCGAAGCCGGGGTCGAGGCCGCCGTCCGCATCCTCGGCTACGAGCGCGAATCGTGGACCGGCCTGGTCTATCCGATGGAGAAGTACTACCCCACCTGGACGATGCCCGAGGACCACCCCGCGGTGGCCGCCGGCCGCGCCGCCCACATCGATCTCTTCGGGCACGAGCCCGAGATCAGCCGCTGGATCTTCAGCACCAACGGCGTGGCGATCAACGGGCTGCACGGGGTGCCCTGCGTGGGCTTCGGCCCGGGCGACGAGGCCCTGGCCCACGCCCCGAACGAGAGCGTCCCGGTGGAGCACCTGATCACCGCCTGCGCCTTCTACGCCGCCTTCCCGGCGGCCTGGTGCGAAGCGTCCCCGCTCTAGAATCGACGACCGTCGGGGGCCCGCGGTCCCCGGCATCATGGGAGAACACATGGAAAAGCTGCTGACCGGAAAGAACTACATCTCGACCCAGGACTGGAACGACGAGGAACTCGAGCTGCTGATGAGCACCGCCGCGCGGCTGAAGCGGGAATTCCACGCCGACATCCCGCACGCCGTGCTGCGCGACCGCACGCTGTTTCTGCTGTTCTTCGAGCAGAGCACGCGCACGCGCAACTCGATGGAGGCCGGCATGACCCAGCTCGGCGGCCATGCGCACTTCCTGTCGCCGGACAAGCTGCAGGTCAGCCACGGCGAAACGATCCTGGACACCGGCAAGGTGCTGGGCCGCTACGGGCACGGCATCGCCATCCGCAACTGCGACTGGGGCGTGGGCAACGAGTTCATGAACGGGGTGGCGGGCGTCAGCGACGCGCCGGTGATCAACCTGCAGTGCGACAGGTACCATCCCTGCCAGGCGGCGGCCGACCTGATGACCGTTCGCGAGCGCTTCGGAAACGACCTGCGCGGCCGCAAGATCACAGTCAGCTGGACCTACGCGCCGAGCTACGTGCGGCCGATCTCGGTGCCGCAGTCGGAGATCCTGATCATGAGCCGCATGGGCATGGACGTGACCCTGGCCCATCCGCCCGAGTTCTCGCTGATGCCCGATATCCTCGACCAGGCCAAGGCCAACGCGGCGAAGTCGGGCGGCAGCTTCGAGATCGTCGACGACATGGACGCGGCCTTCGAGGGCGCCCACGTGGTCTATCCGAAGTCGTGGGGCTGCCTGGTGACCGAACCGGTGCGCGAGGCCGCGGTCGCCCACATCGAGAAGCATCCCGGCTGGATCTGCGACGAGCGCCGGATGAAGCTGGCCGACCCCGAGGCGATCTACATGCATCCGCTGCCCGCGACCCGGGGCCAGGAGGTGACCGACGCGGTGATCGACGGTCCGCAGAGCGCCGTCTGGGACGAGGCCGAGAACCGGCTGCACACCGGCAAGGCCGTGATGCACCTGATCATGAAGCACGCGCCGAAAACGGAGGCCTGAAGATGACGCCGCTGCCGCCCGTCGCGCAGAATCCGCATTGGACCGGGTACCGCTGCCTGCTCTGCGGACGGGAGTACGGCACCGACTGGGACGGTTTCGTCTGCGCCGACTGCGGCGCCGACGGGATCCTGGACGTCATCTACGACGAGGAAGCGATCCGCGCCGATCTGGCGGCGCCCGCCGCCGGGCCGGACGGACCCTTCCCCGTCGACGCCTCCTACGCGCCCCCGGCCGGCCGGCCCGACCTGTGGCGCTTCGCCCCGCTGCTGCCCCTGCGGCCCTCGGGATGGCATTCCTGCTGGTCGCTGGGCGGCACTCCGCTGCATCGCCCCGCGCAGCTAGAGTCTGTGCTAGGGCTTGCGAAACTGTACCTGAAAGATGACACCTGCCTGCCCTCCTGCAGCCTGAAGGACCGGGCCTCGGCGATGGCCCTGGCCGACGCCGCGCGCCTGGGCGTCGACCACATCGCCTGCGCCAGCACCGGCAACGCCGCGGCCAGCATGGCCACGCTCGCGGCCCGGGCCGGCGTGCGCACCACCATCTTCGTGCCCGCGGCCGCGCCGAAGGCCAAGCTGGCCCAGCTGGAACTGCACGGCGCGAACGTG
>CAYLMM010000061.1:7236-14362 GCA_964384825.1 uncultured Fibrobacteraceae bacterium | reverse complement strand
AGACCAGTTCGTATCCGCCATCGGCCGGCCAGCGATGCCAATCGGTCCCGGGATCGCCGTCGTTCCGTACGGTCCAGACGCCGGGCCAGGAAACGACGAAATCGAGAGGATCGAGGATGTCGCTCCACAGCCACAGCCGGTTCTCGATGCCGGCGGCCTCGCCGTCGGCGTTCAGAACGATCCGGAATTCGGTGAGGGTCTCGGGGTCCGCGGCGGGATCGGGAATCCAGCGCGGAGAATCGACGGGCCGCCACGCGCCGCCGGAATCCCGCAGAAGTTCGAGCTCGACGCTGTCGCCCTCGAGGAAGGTGCCGGTGGCGGGCGTCGTCACCGCGACCGTCGCGGTCAGGACCGCAGGTTCCGGCCCGTATGCGCGGGCGGCCAGTTCCAGCAGGGTGTCGGCCGCTGCGCCGAAGCCGAAGTCGAGGTCGAAGCGCGGGCCGTCCAGAACGCTCCCGGCCACCGTCACCCCCGCCGCCGTCGCGGAGATGGAAATCAGGCGGATCTCGGTCAGGCGTTCGTAGCCGGCGGTCGAAGGATCGGTCGTCGGCGTCCAGGAATCGACGCCCAGGGATCCGGGGAACGTGTCCGCGTCGCCGCCGCGGTCGATCGCGGCCGCCAGGGCGCCGTCGCCGTCGGCCTCGACCAGCCGCACCCGCAGATGACGATCCTCGGGCACGGTCGAGGACTGGGCCCCCTCCGGCACCGATTCGTCGATGTGATAGACCAGCAGCTGCGGCTCGGGCAGCAGCGGATCGTAGGGCGCAACGCCGCCGCGGACCTCCATCAGGAAATACTCCGGCTCATCGACGCCAGGCTCCCACACCCGCCAGGCCCTGCGCGAAACCGAGGACGGTTCGAGCAGCATCCCGGACGCCGACCCGGGCCAGTCGGCGACGTCCAGCCAGCCGAGCCGGGCGCAGCTGTAGGCGTCGGGCAGCGATGGCCGCAGGGCTTCGCCCTCGCCCCAGGCCCCGGCCGCCATCAGGCTGAAGATCCCCAGTCCGCCGCGGCCCGCCAGATCGTTGCCCGCAACCGGAAAATAAGGATCGTATCGATCGTCGAGACCGAAGAGATGCCCGGTCTCGTGGGCCCAGATCCCGAGGCCCGAGGAGATCGAAGCCACCGCGTAGCTGCTCGCGGCCACTCCCCGCTGGAACACGGGTTCATCCAGGTAGAAGGCCAGCGGCATCACCAGACCGTCTTCGGGGTCGTTCTCGATGCCGGGAGCCGCGTGCAGGATCAGCACGCCGTCGACTTCCCCGTCGTCGTCGCCGCTGCCCGGAGCGCCGTCGGGTCCGTCGATGTCGAGCAGGCGGAAATCGACGCCGGTCGCGGCGACCGCCTCGATCGATTCGGCGGCCAGCCGGCGCGTGCGGGTGAAGCCGTTGAGGTCGAGATCGGAATAGTCGCGCCGCGTGCCGGGCAGGTGCACGACCGGGGCCAGCAGGATCTCCAGTCGGCTGCGCGAGCCCGAGGCGGCGGCGTAGTAGGCGGCCAGCGATGCGGGATCGTCGACCGGAAAGAGGCGGGGACCGATCTCGATGGCCGGATTCCAGCCCGCAGGCAAGCGCGCGTCGGCGAAATCCACCGGAACGACCAGCAGGCCGAAAGGCGCCGCCGCTCCCTGTTCGGCGGCGGCGACGACGGCCCTGCGCACGCCCTCGCGGCGCCGGCTGCGCAGCAGGTCCAGGCCGGCGTCGGCATCGACCGCAGCCGCCGCGACCGTCGCGGCACCCGACATCAGGACAAATCCGGCGCCCAGCAGCAGCAGACGGCGCCAGGCCGAGGCGGAGCGACCGGACCGCGGGACGCTTCCCATCCTACTCCCACTCGATGGTGCTGGGAGGCTTGCTGCTGATGTCGTAGACCACACGATTGACTCCGGGCACTTCGTTGATGATGCGGTTGCTGACCCGCGCCAGCACCTCGTCCGGGATGCGCGCCCAGTCGGCGGTCATGCCGTCCTGGCTGGTCACAGCGCGCAGAGCCACGACCGATTCGTAGGTGCGCTGGTCCCCCATCACGCCCACGGTCCGGACCGGCAGCAGCACGGCGCCGGCCTGCCAGATGCGGTCGTACTCGCCCGCGCTCCGCAATTCCTGGATGAAGATATGGTCCGCGGCCTGCAACAGGCGAACCTTTTCGCGATTCACCTCGCCGAGGATCCGCACCGCCAGGCCCGGCCCGGGGAACGGATGCCGCATCAGCAGCGAATCGGGAATCTCCAGCTGCCGCCCGACGCGCCGGACCTCGTCCTTGAACAGATCCCGCAGCGGTTCGATCAGTTCGAAACCCAGCTTCGCCGGCAGTCCGCCCACGTTGTGATGGGTCTTGATGGTGCTCGAGGGCCCCGCCACGGTCACCGACTCGATCCGGTCGGGATAGAGCGTCCCCTGGGCCAGGAATCCGAAGGGGCCCAGATCGCGCGTGGCGTTCTCGAAGGTCTCGATGAAGGTGTTGCCGATGATCACGCGCTTCTTCTCGGGCTCGGCCACCCCGGCGAGACGGTTGAGGAAGATGTTGGCCGCGTCGACCCGCATCACCGGCCGATGCAGGAAAGCGTTCAGGTTGCGCTCGACCTCGTCGGCCTCGCCCAGCCGCAGCACGCCGTTGTCGACGAAGACCGAGTGCAGCCGATCGCCGACCGCGCGGTCGATCAGCGTCGCGACGACCGTCGAATCGACTCCGCCCGAGACCCCGCACAGGACCTTGGCGTCGCCCACCTGCTCGCGGATCGCGGCGATCGCCTCCTCGGCGAAGGCGGCGGCCGACCAACGGGCGGTGATGCCGCAGATCCGGCGCGTGAAGTTCTCCAGGATCCGCATGCCGTGCTCGGTATGCACGACCTCCGGATGGAACTGCACGCCGTAGAGACGGCGCTCGGCGTCGCCGCAGGCGGCGAAGGGGATCGACTCGGATTTCGCGAGGGCCCGGAAGCCGTCGGGCAAAGCGCCGACGCGGTCGCCGTGGCTCATCCAGACGCGCTGGCCGTCGGCGGGCGTATCGGCCATCAGCGGCGAGTCGTCGATCACCGTGACCGCTGCCGGACCGTACTCGCGCTGGGCCTCGGGCTCCAGCGCGCCGCCGAGCTTGCGGCACATCAGCTGCATGCCGTAGCAGATGCCCAGGATGGGCTTGCCGGCGGCGAAGATCCCCGCGTCGATGTCCGGCGCGCCGGCGGCGTAGACCGAGGCCGGCCCGCCCGAGAGGATGACCCCCTCGACCTCGGGCCGCGCCATCATCTCCGCCGCCCGGGTGAAGGGATAGATCTCGCTGAACACGCCCAGCTCGCGCAGACGGCGCGCGATCAGCTGCGTGTACTGGGATCCGAAATCGAGGACGGCCACCTCGGGCTGGCCCTGCCGGTTCTGATTGCCGGACATCCGCGCCTCCGTCTCTAGTGGCGGAAGTGCCGCCGGTTGGTGTGGACCAGGGTCACGCCCAGCTTGTCGGCCGCGGCGATCACCTCGTCGTCTCGGATCGATCCGCCGGGAGCGACCACCGCCGCCACCCCGGCCGCATGCAATTGCTCGATGCTGTCGGCGAAGGGGAAGAATGCGTCCGACGCGCAGGCGCAGCCGGCCAGTTCGATCCCCTGGTCGCCCGCCTTGCGCACGGCGATCCGCGTGGAATCGACGCGGCTCATCTGTCCCGCGCCGACGCCGAAGGTCCCGGTGCCGTCGCCCAGAACCACGGCGTTGCTCTTGACGTGCTTGCAGACCCGCCACAGGAACGCCAGCGTCGCTTCGAGTTCCTTGTCGGGCTTCGGACCGGCCACGTGCCGCCAGTCCTCGAGCTCGGGGAAACCGTTGTCCTCGTCCTGGCGCAGCACAACCGCGCCGAAGACCTTCTCCTGGCCGACGGTCACGACCCGGAAGGTCTCCGGATCGTAGGTCAACACCCGCAGGTTCTTCTTCTTCTGCAGCCGCGCGAGAGCCTCGGCGGTGTAATCCGGAGCCAGGATCACCTCGCAAAAACGCTTGGCCAGCACCTCGGCCGCGGGCAGATCCAGTTCGGTCGTGAAGGCGAAGATGCCGCCGTAGGCCGACTCGGGATCGCAGCGCAGGGCCCTTTCGAGAGCCTCGGACGACGTCACGCCCGTCCCGACCCCGCAGGGGTTGGTATGCTTCATGGCCACGCAGCAGACGCCCTCTAGATCGTTGGCCAGCTTCAGGGCCGCGATCACGTCGACCAGGTTGTTGTACGAGAGCTCCTTGCCGTTCCACTGGCGCAGGCCCATGCCGTCCAGGGGATTCTCCCGCTCCTCGCCCGCCGGCAGGATCAGCTCGGCGTCCTGGTGGGGATTCTCGCCGTAACGCAGGGTCACCGCCAGGTCGTCGGTCTCTTCGCGGTAGAACCACTCGGCGATCTGGGCGTCGTAGTCGGTCACCAGCGCGAAGGTCGCCGCCGCCATCCGCTCGCGGAATTCGTCGCCGGGATGGCCGTCGTATTTCCGGCATTCGAAGATGAACTCGTCGTAGAACTCCGGGCCGGGCAGCACGCAGACCCGGGCGTGGTTCTTGGCCGCCGCGCGCAGCAGCGACGGACCGCCGATGTCGATCTTCTCGATCACCGCGGCGGGATCCGCGCCCGAGGCGACCGTCTCGGCGAAATCGTAGAGATTGCAGACCACGAGGTCGATCGGGACGACGCCCAGATCTGCGACATCCGCGAAATCCTCCTCGCGGGCCCCGAGAATGCCGCCGAAGATCTTCGGGTGGAGCGTCTTGACGCGGCCGCCGAAGATCTCCGGGAATCCGGTCAGATCGCCGACGTCGGTCACTTCGAATCCGTGTTCGCGCAGATGGGCGGCCGTTCCGCCGCTGGCGAGCATCTCGTAATCATAGGACTGCAGGACGGCGGCCACGTCGGACAGGCCGCTCTTGTCGGTGACGCTGAACAGGGCCCGCCGATTCCGTCTCAGCTCAGAACCGCTCGCCATCGCTCGACCTCCGCGGGAAAGAGAATCCGCAACACTTCCAGATATCGCTGCGCGGTCCGTTCGAGAACCGCGTCGGGCAGAACGGGCGGCGGCGGGGTCTTGTCCCAATCCAGCCCCTCGAGATGATTGCGCAGGATCTGCTTGTCCCAGCTCGGCGGCTCCTCGCCGGGCCGGTGCTCGACCGCGGGCCAGAAGCGGCTCGAATCGGGTGTCAGCACCTCGTCGATCAGCGTCAGCCTGCCGTCGACCAGCCCGAACTCGAACTTGGTGTCGGCGATCAGGACGCCGCGCTCCTCGGCGTGCAGGCGCGCCTCGGTGTAGAGCCGCAAGGTCAGGTCGCGCAGTTCGCCGGCCGCGTCCGCTCCGACGATCTCGACCATCCGGTCGAAGGAGATGTTCTCGTCGTGCCCCTCGTCGGCCTTGGTCGAAGGCGTGAACAGCGGCCGCTCGAGCTTCTGGCTCTTGAGCAGGCCGACGGGCAGCCGGTGGCCGCAGATCGTGCCGTCGGCCTCGTAGTTCTTCCAGCCCGATCCGGTGATGTACCCGCGCACGATGCACTCGACCGGAAAGGCTTCGGCCTTGCGCACCAGCATCGTGCGGCCGGCCAGCGCCTCGGCGTGATCGCAGAAGGGAGCGGGAAACAGAGCGGGATCGGCGGTCACCAGATGGTTGGGAACGTCGGAGAATCGATCGAGCCAGGCCAGGGTCATCACCGTCAGGACGATTCCCCGTCCGGGCACCGTCTGATCCATCACGACGTCGAAGGCCGAGATGCGATCGGTGGCGACGATCAGCAATTCACCGCCCAGATCGAAGATCTCGCGCACCTTGCCGGTCCGATCCGGCCGCAGGCCGAGGTCGACCGTGCTGCGCAACGCTTTCATGGCTCTCCCAGGTCATTGAAGGCATTCACGGCAAGAAACGATCGGCGGGGATGACGCCGACGGCGGCATGGTACGATCCGGTCCAGGCAGTGTCAAGGCGCCCACCACCGAGCATTCCGCACAGTACGCATCCTCATTGTACCGCCCGCGTCCCAGTGCAGAAGGATGGTTCCCCGCAAATCCGTCCGCAGGACGTTCAGGGTATCCCCGCCGGTCACGAACGGTCCGTGGCTCGGATGATCGTGCCGGTTCTCGAGGCCGCAGGAAACCATGATCATTTCCGGCTCCAGGGCCCGCAGAAACTCCGGCGCGGAGGAGGTCCGGCTGCCGTGATGGCCCGCCTTCAGCACCGGCAGGGGCGCCAGGGCCTCCAGATCGACGGTTTCCGCGAGCACCGATTCGCCTTCGATTTCGAGGTCGCCGGTCCACAGCCCGACAGTCCTCTCCCCGCGGCGCAGCGCCAGCACGATCGAGGCGTCGTTCTCGTTGTCGGGCGGCGGCATCCCCGGCGGCGGATAAAGGCAGACCAGCGACCATCCGCCCGCCCGGTGGACGATGTCGCCGCGAACGGCCCGCCCGACATCGGACGACGGAACATCCGGCGGAGCCTCGGCCCGGCCGCCGATCCACCATTTTCCAACCGCGGCGCCACGGGCCAGATCCGCCGCACCGCCGGTGTGATCGGCGTGGCCGTGGGTCAGCACCACCGCGCAGAAGCGGCCGCAGCCCTCGCGCCGCAACCAGGGCGCCACCGAACGCGCCCATGGCGACCCGCCCCCGCGCCAGCGATCGCCGGCGTCCACCGCCACAAGGGACCGGTCGGGAAACCGGAAGATCGCGGCGTCTCCCTGGCCCACGGCGAACTGGACGACGTCCATCCCCCCGTTTCCGGTCCGGCGTCCGAGCGGCAGCAGGGCCAGGATGCCGACGACGGCCGCCGCCGCCAGCGGCCATCCCCCGCGCCGCCGGGCGCCCGCCCGATACAGTCCGAAGATCAGCAGCACCGAGAATCCCAGGAACGCCGCCAACCGCAGCGGGCCCCATCCGGTCAGTCCGAGCGGCGGCGGGCCGTGCGCCGCCCCGGCGGAAGCCCCGGCCTCCAACCCGCGCAGCAGGAGCCACGACCAGGCCAACAGGCTCTCCCCCGCCCAGCCGAGCAAGGGCGCCCCGGCCAGCAGCAGACCCGGCACCGCCAGCCAGATCGCCAGGGTGAAGACCGGCACGCCGGCCAGACGTTCGATTTCGGCGGCGGTCGCTTCAGGGTCGGCCTGAGCAATACTCCAGTCGTTGCCGCTTT
>CAYLMM010000061.1:0-7226 GCA_964384825.1 uncultured Fibrobacteraceae bacterium | reverse complement strand
GCCAGGTTCAGCAGCGGCGACAGCGGATGCCACCATCCGAAGGAAGCCGCGGTCTCGGGCATCGTGAACCAGGCGGCGCCGCAGCTGACCATCAAACCCGATGCGGCCCAGCGCACCGCCGTCTTCCGTTCGCGCAGCACCGGACCGATCAGGCGCTGGCTCAGCACGATCCCCGCGGCCGCGAGATACGACAGGCGCAGACCGGTATCGGCCACCGCGAAAGGCTGCCACTGGACCGCGAGCCAGAACAGGATGCCCAGGGTGCGCAACCCGTCGCCCCGACGGCCGACGACCGGACCGGCCGCGACCATCAGGAACAATCCGGCCGCCCGCAGCGTCGACCCCGCCATCCCGGTCAGCACCACGTAGAGGGGCAATACCGCCGCCGGTCCCAGCAGGCGCGATCCCGGTCCCCTGAACATGGGCCGCATCCCCGCCAGCACGACAGCGGCCAGGATGCCGACGTGCAGCCCCGAGACCGCGAACAGGTGCGCGAGCCCCAGCTGTGCGAAGGCCCCCTTCTGCTCGGCCAGGGCGTGATCCCTGTCGCCGAGCAGCACCGAGCGCAGCAGCAGGGCCTCGCGGCGCGGCATCGCGCGGTCCATGGCGGCCACGGCGGCGGCGCGGATCGGCCCGAGCACGCGGATACCGACCCAGGCCGGCGGGTCCGATGGCGCAGCCGGATGCGCGTCCGACATCCGGGCGATCCACTTCAACCCCCTCCCCGCGGTGAAGCGGGCCATGGAGAAACCGTCGGGCACCGCGACCGGCGACGGGGGCTCGCCGTCCACAGGCCCGGCGACGATCTGCCAGAGCGAAGGCGGAGGTCCCTTGCCGCGCAGCATCAACCCGTCCCCGCGCCTGGGCCCACCGATCCCGTCGCAGACCGTTCCCGAACCGACGGTCGCCACGACCGCCGACGCCGACCAACGGCCCGATTTGATCCGGGGCCACGAGGTGATCCGCACCGCCAGCGGCGCCTGCCACCGCGGGCGTCGCGAAGGGCCCCAGGGATCGTCGACGACGACCCGGGGAATCGAGGCGACGGCCGCTGCGCCCGCGGCCCCGGCCTCCCAGGCCGCCCCCAGGGATGCTCCCCAGACCAGCAGCGATGTTCCCGCGCCCGCGCCGCGTGCCAGCAGGGCGGGCAGCAGGGCCGCGACCCGGGTGCAGCCGCTTTGCCAGTTCCGCGCCGAGCGGTCGCCGCTCCAGGGAGCGTGGCCGATCGGACCGAAATGCCCGCCGGCGGTCGTTCCGAGCAGCCAGCAGAGAGCCCACACCGCGGGCCAGCATTTCGCCGACTTCTCAAATATCACAGATGAAGAGACTTGCGAGAACAGCTTCAGGAAGAATGGTAGCCGGGCAACGTCAGCAGCGGCTCGCCTTCGGGATTCCAGAAATGGCACCGGTTCCTGCCGCGTTCCTTGGAGAGGTAGAGCATCTGGTCGGCGTGCCTGTACAGCTCCGCGGGTTCGGTTCCGCCCTCGGGAAACGGCACTCCACCGAAGGATATCGTCACCCGGATGGGTTCGGGAGAACTGGGATCGCTCAGCCGCAGGTTCCCGATGCGGACCTGGATCCGGTTGATGACCTCCATGGCCGCTTCCAGCCCGGTCTCGGGCAGCACCAGCGCGAATTCCTCGCCGCCGACCCTGCAGACCATATCGATCCGACGCAGGCCGTGGAGCATCTCGCGGGCCACCGTCTGCAGGACCCGGTCCCCCACCTGATGTCCATAGCGGTCGTTCACCAGCTTGAAATGATCGATATCGCCCAGAAGCAGCACCAGAGGCGATTCGTTGCGCCGGGCGCGTTCGATCTCGAGGCTGAACTGCTCGTCGAAGAAGGCCCGGTTGCGGACGCCGGTCAGGTTGTCGGTGTGAACCAGATGGCTCATCATCCTGCGCTGGCGCCAACAATGGAGGACGAAGCGGGAAAGCCGGAATCCCAGACGCATCAGCTGGTCGCGCCCGACTTCCCGCGGCGAGAGCAGATACAGCAATCCGACCTCGGCGCCCCGGCCCGCATCGGCCTCATCCTCGTCTGCGGGCGAGAACAGCGGCACCACGGCGCCGCAGGCGAAAGGCCGGCGCGTATCGGCCGGCGTGACTTCTGCCCGTGGAATCGTCCGCTTTTTCAGATAGTCGGGCAGTTCGCTCCAGTCGGTGATCCAGATCGCCTCTCCCTGGACCCGGCTCGACGCCCAGAAGGGACGCCCGCGGGATTGCGCCTCGAAGATCCGTTGCTGATCCTCCAGAGGATCGGGACTGGTATGGAGTTCGAGATACAGGGTCGCCTCGCCGAGGAAGGGCCCCACCATCCCCAGGACCGAATCGAGGATCCCCGCCACGCCTCCGTTGCCCGGGTGATCGATCTGGAGCTTCTGCGCCGATTCCATGGCGCTCAGCAGCTTTTCATGCGCCACGAGGTCGTAGCTGGCCAGCGGATCGGGCTCGCCCCCCCGCTGCTCTTCGGGTGGAGATTCCGACTTGGATTCGGACCGTTCCGGCGCCGATTCCGGGGCCACCTCCAGGAAAACCGAGAGATCGAGCATGTCTTCGCTCCCTTTCAGCACGAAAAGGGATCGATGACGCCCGCCATCGCCGCTGGCCAGGACCCGGGACAGATCGCCGCGGCGAATCAGCTCGCCGATGATCGTCCGTCCGACCTGGCGCATTCTTTGCTGGGAACCATCGGCGAGCGCCGAACGGGCGGCACGCCGCAACACGGGCCCGATATCAGCCGTCAACAGCAATTGTTGCAGCAGATTCCGCACGCTGACCATCCGTTCTGAAGAATGAGCGCTTCCCCCGCCCAGACCAGGAATGTATATTGCCTGTCTCGCCTTCCGGTTCCGGAATGTCAATTATGACACATGGTTATTTTAGTTGCAATAAAAACACATTCCAGGGCCGACGAAAACGACAGGAGACATGAAATCATGCCGACCCGCCCTTCGAATCAGATCACGCCGCGTTCGGCGTCATGCCGTCGAATCGCCGGCTGCGCGCTGTTCGCGCTGCTCGTTTCGACCGCCGGCTGCGCCCTGCTGGATCGCGGTTCCGCGGCCGACGGCGCCATGGCGATCGCCGCGACTCCCGCCGCCGCGACCGCCGCACTCGACTCGACGGCCCTGGATCCCGGCTCCGGAGCTTCGCTCGAAACTGAGGCCCCGGCCGCGAAGGCTCCGGTCGAGGAACCCGAAACCGCCCTGCGCGCCTTCCTCGAGGACCGGCCCGAACTGGCCCATCTCGACGATGTCTACCGCTCCTGCCTGCATCTGATGGCCGAAGGCCGGCTGGAACCGGCTCGCGACACGCTTTTCCTGCTCGATGGCGAGACCCGTGCCTTCGATCCTGCCCACGGCGACAGCCTGGCGGCGGATTTCCTCGCCTCGCTGCGGCGGCGCTCGTCGCTGCTGGCCGGAGTCCTGGCCGAGCAGAACGCGATGCGCCAGGGACCGGCCGGCGCCGATTCGCTGCTCGACCGGGCCTTCGCCGACATCCGCGGTCTCTCGTTCCCCGATTCGCTGGTGCCGGTTTCCCTGCCCGCCCGCCGCGCCATCGAAGCCGATCTGCTGGCGGTCGAGAACGACCGGGTTTCGGGCTGGATCGATTATTACATCGGCAACGGACGGCGCCAGATGCAGACCTGGCTCGATCGCAAGTCCGAGGTCGAATCGATCATCTATCCCCTGCTCGACGAAGCCGGCCTGCCCCGCGAACTGATCTATCTGGCCATGATCGAGAGCGGCCTCTCCTCGCGCGCCCGATCCAACGTGGGCGCGGTCGGACCCTGGCAGTTCATGCCCGGCACCGCCCGCCATTTCCGGCTGCGCTGCGACTGGTGGGTCGACGAGCGCCGCGATCTGGCGATGGCCACCGAGGCGGCGACCGTCTACCTCAGCCAACTCTACGCCCAGTTCGACGACTGGGCCCTGGTGCTGGCCGCCTACAACGCCGGCGAGGGCCGCGTGGACCGGGCGATCAAGCTCGCCGGCAAAGACGACTTCTGGACCATGCACCTGCCCTGGCAGACCCGCAACCACATCCCGAAGTTCATCGCCGCGGCGCGCATCGGCGCCGATCCCGCCGCCTTCGGTTTCGTCGAGAATCATCGCGAGCCCCTGGCCTACGACGTCATCCAGGTGACCGACGCCACCGATCTGAACCTGATCGCCGACTGCGCCGGCACCGATTCCAGGACCCTGGCCCGTCTCAATCCCGCCCTGCTGCGCGGGGCCACCCCGCCCGGGCGCCGCGACGACTATCCGGTGCGCGTTCCCGAGGGGAAAGGCCGGCAGGCGCAGCGCAAGCTGCGTTCGATCCCGTTCTCCGAGCGCCTGACCTGGCGACGGCACGTCGTCTCGCCGGGCGAAACCCTCGGCGGCATCGCGCATTCCTACGGGACCTCGGTCGAGGACCTGACGCGGCTGAACGACATCCGCAACGTCTCGCTGATCCGGCCGGGCGACAAGCTGCTGATCCCGATGCCCGCCGAGTTGGCCGACAGATCGCAGAAGCGCATCGCCGAGAAGGGATACTACGTCCCGCCCTCGGGCTACGACCGGGTGAGCTACCGCGTGAAAAAGGGCGACACCCTGGGGGGCATCGCCCACAAGCTGGGCGTGACTCTGAATCATCTGCGGCGGGTCAACAACATCCACGGCACGAGCTTCATCAAACCGGGGCAGCGTCTCTACGCCTACCGCCCGGGCAGATGACCGGCGCTAGAAGGCGGCGGTGATCGAGACCCGATGCGTGTCCTGGTCGATATCCAGGATGTCGCCGGCGTAGGCGTAGTCCACGACCAGCCAGTCGAGCCGGAACCCGGCGCCGGCGGTGAGGTTCTCCCCCTCGAATCCGCTGTCGAAGCCGCTGCGCAAGAAGACGCGTTCGCGGAACCCGACCTCGACCCCGAGCTTCAGGTTCGCGCTGTAGGAGCCGCCCCAGAACTGATCGGCACCGCGGCGGTCGTCGAAACGGTTCTCGAGGCTGGTGGCCACGGTCACCGAGGCGTCCCAGGACGGGATCGGCGCCCGGTAGGCGAAGCCCGGCGTGATCACCGGGTAGATGGTCTCGTTGGTGCCGTCGGCGGTGTTCCAGGAGAGATAGGTGGTGGTGATGTCCTGGAACTTCACGCCGAAGTCCAGCCCCCGCCACAGCCGCGGCCGCAGCAGCGCGAAGTCGAAGCCCACGCCGATGCTGTTGTAGTCGCCGATGCTCTGCCGGATCAGCTTCAACGATCCGCCCAGCCGCCAGTCGCCCTTCCGTTCCGCGTAGCTGAGAAACAGCGCGAACTCCGAATCGCTCTTGTACCGGATCTGATCCTGCAGATCGAAGATGCTGGGCGTGGGACCGTCGAACTCGTCGATGCCGAGCAATTCCTCGTCCGATACCTGGCCGTCGCCGTCGCGGTCGAGCTGCTCGTAGAGATGATCGGTGAACGGGATGTCGTCGATGCCCAGCCGGATCACCGAGACGCCGAAACCGGATTCCGTCCCGCCGAGCAGATTCCAGTCGACCGGCTGCACGTAGGCCGCGAAGTCGCGGTCGATCAGGTCGCCGAAGCGTTCGGAATGCATCAGCATCAGCTGGCGCGAACCGATGCCCGAAAGGCCGGCCGGATTCCAGTAGGCGGCCGAAGGATCGGAGGCCACCGCGACGAAGGCGCCGCCCATGCCCAGGGCGCGGGCGCCGCCGCCGTCGTCCATGAAGGCGCCGGCGTATTTCGCCGCCATCGCGTCCGGAGCCGTCAGCGACAGGCCCAGAAGCGCGCAGACGATCGTGGCCGCGCGGGCGGCGGCCGCAGGAAGGCGGCAACGGGAACGGGGTCTCGTCATGGAAGCGATCCTCACATTCCAGGGGTTGTTCGGGCGTCGGACACGGGCCGGTTCCGCTTTTTCCATTATACGTGATCCTCCCGGTCGGAGCCAGCGGGGAAGGCTCATTTCAATCCGTACTTGCGCAGCTTCCGGTACAGGGTCCGCTCGCTGATCCCCAGCCGGTCGGCGGCCTCGCGGCGCCGTCCGCCGGTCGAGCGCAGGGCCGCCTCGATCAGGCCGCGCTCGGCGCTCTGGAGATCCCCGCCCTCGACGGCCGGTTCGGTCGAATAGCCGGTGTCGCCCCCGTAGGTCTCGACCAGGGATTCGCCGTAGGGGATCGCCGCGTCGCCGGGGATGGGCCGGTGGCCGGCCAGCATCGCCTTGATCTCCTTGATGTCCTCGCGCAGCTCGAGCAGGGTCGTGGTCAGCAGTTCGATCTCCAGCCCTTCACGAGGAACCCGGCCCACAGGCACGGGCAGATTGGACCGCTGCGGACCGACGGCTCCAGCGTGGATCTCGTCCGGCAGATCGTCGGCCTCGAGCATGCCGCGCTGCTTGAGGATCGCCATCGAACTGATCACGTTGCGCAGCTCGCGCACGTTGCCCGGCCACGGGGCCGCCTGCAGCATCTCCAGCGTCGGCCGCGAGATCCCGCGGATCGCCAGGCCGTGCTTGCGGTTCTCGAGATCGAGGAAGAACTCGGCCAGCACCGGGATGTCCTCTCGCCGGTCGCGCAGCGGCGGCGTGGGGATGACAACCACCCGCAACCGGTAGTAGAGATCCTGCCGGAAGCGTCCCGCGGCGACCTCGGCCCCGAGATCGCGATGGGAGGCGGCCACGAGCCGGATATCGCTGCGCAGGGTCTCGCTGCCCCCCACCGGCACGAATTCGCCCGTCTCGATCGCGCGCAGGAAACGGGTCTGCATGCCGAGCGGCATCTCCCCCACCTCGTCGAGGAACAGGGTCCCGCCGTCGGCCCTCTGGAAAACCCCCTCGTGCCGGCTGACCGCGCCGGTGAAGGCTCCGCGCGCGTGGCCGAAGAGCTCGCTCTCGAGCACGCCCTCGCTCATCGCCCCGCAGTTCAGGCTCAGGAAGGGCCCGGAACTGCGCGCGGAATGATGATGGATCGCCTGGGCCACGAGCTCCTTGCCGGTGCCGCTCTCGCCCTGGATCAGGATGTTCACGTCCAGGGGCGCCGCCTGGGCGATCATGGCGATCATCTCGGAGACCGCCCGGCTGCGCCCGACGATGCCGCTGCGCTGACGCACCGATCTGAGCCGCAGCAGGCGCTCGACGACCAGCTTCAACTCCTCGCCGGGAACGTCGGGGTCGATCCGGCGGATCACGCCCCGGTGCGGATCGTCGGCGATCCCTTCGAGCAGCGAGGGCGGTCCGAGCAGCA
>CAYLMM010000060.1:5396-15087 GCA_964384825.1 uncultured Fibrobacteraceae bacterium | reverse complement strand
TGCACGAGTTCAAGCCCCGCTACGGCTCGACCCTGGTCTGCGGCTTCGCCCGCATCCACGGCCACCAGGTGGGGATCCTGGCCAACAACGGCATCCTGTTCAGCGAGTCGGCCCTCAAGGCGACCCACTTCATCGAACTGTGCAACGCGCGGCGCACGCCGCTGGTCTTCCTGCAGAACATCACCGGTTTCATGGTGGGCCGCGATTACGAGCACGGGGGCATCGCCAAGGACGGGGCCAAGATGGTCAACGCGGTCAGCAACAGCACCGTGCCGAAGTTCACCGTGATCGTCGGCGGCAGCTTCGGGGCGGGCAACTACGGCATGTGCGGCCGGGCGTACCAGCCGCGGCTGCTGCTGATGTGGCCGCAGGCCAAGATCTCGGTGATGGGGGGCGAGCAGGCGGCCGGCGTGCTGCTGCAGGTGAAGAAGGACCAGCTGGCCCGTCGCGGCGAAGAGCTGGACGCCGCGGCCGAGGCCGCGATCGTCGATCCCATCCTCGCGAAGTACCGCGCCGAGGGCCACGCGTACTACAGCAGCGCCCGGCTGTGGGACGACGGGGTGATCGATCCGGTCCAGACGCGCGACGTCCTGGGCCTGGGCATCGCGATGAGCCTGCAGGCGCCGATCACCGAGGCGCGGTACGGGATCCATCGGATGTAGGCCTTTTCCGGAGGGATGACCATGACCACCGGCAACATCCTGACCGAACGCCGCGGACCGGTCCTGGTGGTGACCCTGGATCGGCCCGAGGCCCACAACGCCTTCGACGCGGACATGATCCGCGCCCTGGGCGGCGTCTTCGACGAGGTGGCGCGGATGCCCGAACGTCCGGCCGGGGCGGTCGAGCTCGCCGCCGAACCGCGGCTGCGCCCCCATGTCGTGCTGCTGGCCTCGAGCGGGCCGACCTTCTGCGCCGGCGCCGATCTGCAGCAGATGCGGGATCTTGGCGAGGCGGGCTTCGACGAGAATCTGACAGCGGCCAGGGCGATGGCCGCGATGTTCCGGGCGGTCCGGGCCTGTCCGGCGCCGGTGGTGGCCCGCGTGCAGGGGCCGGCCTTCGGCGGCGGAGTGGGGCTGGCCTGCGCCTGCGACGTGGTCGTGGCCGGGGTCGACGCGCGCTTCGCCTTCAGCGAGGTGCGGCTGGGGCTGGTGGCCGGGGTGATCTCGCCGCTGGTGATCGAGAGGATCGGCGCCGCCGCGGCCCGGACGTGTTTCCTGACCGGAAGTCCCCTGAGCCGCGAGACCTCGCTGCGGCTGGGGCTGGTCGACCGGCTGGCCGACGAGGGCAAGCTCGACGACGTGGTCGATCTGGTCGTCCGCTCGCTGCTGAAGGGCGGCCCGGCGGCCCAGGCCCGGGTCAAGACTCTGGTCGACGGCGTCGCCGAACGGACCTTCGCCGATTCCCTCGACTTCACCGCCCGGATGATCGCCGAGGCGCGCACCACCGGCGAGGCCCAGGCCGCGATGGCCGCCTTCGCCGACCGTCTGCCCGCGCCCTGGGCCGCCGAATCCGACTCCTGGGAAGGGGAGTGAGATGGCGCCGCCGTTCGCGAAGATCCTGGTGGCCAACCGCGGCGAGATCGCCGTGCGGGTGCTGCGCTGCTGCCGCGAGATGGGAATCGCCTCGGTGGCCGTGGTCTCGGAGCCCGACCGCCGCAGCCGCCATGCCCACCTGGCCGACGAGGTGGTGGCGATCGGACCGGCCGCGGCCGGCGAATCGTATCTGCGAGCCGACCGCATCGTGGCGGCGGCCGTCGCAGCCGGCGCCGAGGCCGTCCATCCGGGCTACGGATTCCTGGCCGAGAACGCCGATTTCGCCCGCGCCTGCGCCGAGGCCGGGCTGGTGTTCATCGGCCCGCCGCCCGATGTGATCGAGGCGATGGGCGAGAAGACCGCCGCGCGACGGATGATGTCCGCGGCCGGGGTGCCGGTGGTGCCGGGGGCGGAGCTGCCCGATCCCGGCGCCGGGGGCGGGGATTCCGGCGGCGGCGAAGGCTTCGATCCAGAAACCGTGCTCGCGGTCGCGCGCGAGGTCGGGGCGCCGCTGCTGGTCAAGGCCGTCTGCGGCGGCGGGGGCAAGGGGATGCGGCTGGTCGGGAGCGTCGAAGAGGCTCCCGACGCGGCGGCCGCGGCGGCCCGCGAGGCCCGCCAGGCCTTCGGCGACGGCCGCGTCTACATCGAACGCTGCCTGAGCCGCCCGCGGCACGTCGAGTTCCAGATCCTGGCCGACGCCGCCGGCGCGGTCGTGCATCTGGGCGAGCGGGAATGCTCGATCCAGCGCCGTCACCAGAAGATCATCGAGGAGACGCCCTCGCCCGCGCTGGACGCCGCCCTGCGCGAGGAGATGGGCAACGCCGCGGTGGCCGCCGCGAAGGCCTGCGGCTACGTCGGGGCGGGCACGGTCGAGTTCCTGCTCGACCCGGACGGGGCCTTCTACTTCCTGGAGATGAACACCCGGCTGCAGGTCGAGCATCCGGTGACCGAGATGGCGACCGGCCTGGACCTGGTGCGCGCGCAGATCGAGATCGCGGCCGGGCGGCCGCTGCCGTGGACGCAGGCCGGGATCGCGCCGCGGGGCTGGGCGATCGAATGCCGCATCTGCGCCGAGGAGCCCCAGCATGGTTTCCGTCCCGCGGTGGGGCCGGTGCTGCTGTACCGCGAGCCGTCCGGGCCGGGCGTGCGGGTCGACAGCGGCATCGCCGAGGGGGACGAGGTCGGCGCCCACTACGATCCCTTGCTGGCCAAGCTGATCGTCCACGCGGCCGACCGCGACGCGGCCATCGACCGGGCCCGCGACGCCCTGCGGGAATTCGCGGTGCTGGGCGTGGCGACCAACGGCGAATACCTGGCCGACGTGCTGGATCATCCCGCTTTCCGGGCGGGGCAGACCGACACGGCTTTCCTGGCCGAGCATCTCGCCGGCTGGGCGCCGGCCGCCGGCGGGAGCGGGGCGCCGGAGAGGACGGCCGCGATGGTCGCCGCCGGACTGCACGACGAGCAAAGGGCGGCGGGACCTGCGGAGGACGCGTTCGCGGGTCCGGCCGCGGGACGGCCGGCGTCGGCCTGGAGCCGCATCGGCCGTTTCCGCTTGCGCGGCCTGGACTGAAAGGAAACCTTGGTGCTGCATCTGCGTTTCGATGAACCCGATGGCTGCCGCGACCTGGTGATCCGCCGCCGGGGCGATGTCCGCGAGGCGCTGCTCGACGAGAGCCCCCTGGATCTGGACGTCCTGTCGGTCGGGCCGGGCGAGGCGGATTTCGTGCTCGACGGGCGCCGCCGCCGGGCCTGGATCGCCGGCCGGGGCGACCGGCGCCACGTTTTCCTGGACGGCCGGGTGGTGACCTTGCATCTCTTCTCCGAGGAAGGGGATGCGGCCGCGGACGAATCGGCCGGCGGGCCGCGCATCGTCGCCCCGATGCCGGGCAAGGTCGTGCGCGTGCTGGTCGATGTCGGCGCCGCGGTCGACCGCGGCGAACCACTGCTGCTGTTCGAGGCGATGAAGATGGAGACCGAGATCGCCACCCCGGTCGCCGGAAGGGTCGCCGCGATCCGCTGCGCCGCCGGGCGGGCGGCCGGCCTCGGCGACCTGCTGATCGAGATCGAGCCCGGCGAAGGATCCGCCGCGCCGCCCGAACCCGAGAACGGAGAGTGAATCCCGTGCATCCGGACCAGTCCCCCGACGTCCGCGAATCCGGAACCGGCCTGCCGGCCGCCGGCGCCCGTCCGCCTTTCGCCGGCGCCCGCCGTTGCGGCATGGTCTTCGGCGGCGGCGGCGCCCGCGGTCTGGCCGGCGTGGGCGTGATGGAGGTGCTGCACGAGGCGGGATGCCGTCCCGCCGCGGTCGCGGGCACTTCGATGGGCGCGCTGCTCGGGGCCTTCCTGGCCGCGGGCCACACGCCCGAGAGGATCCACTCCTTCGTCTCGAAGCTGCGCTGGACCGACGTGCTGGACATCTCGACCCGCGGCGGGATCATCCGCGGCGAGCGTTTCGGACGCTGGCTCGAGGCCAACCTGCCGAGCCGGTTCGAGGATCTCGCATTCCCGCTGACGGTCACCGCGACCGACATCGACACCGGCGAGCTGATTCTGCTGCGCGAGGGCGAACTGATCCCCGCCATCCGCGCCACCTGCGCGTTTCCCGGCGCCTTCGCCCCGGTCCAGCACGCCGGGCGCAACCTGGTCGACGGCGGGCTGCTGGTCACCGTGCCGGTGGCGGCGCTGGATCCGGATCCCGAAGACTTCGACCTGGTCGTGGCCTGCGATTTCAATCCGCCGCGGGACCGGCGCGTGGTCCGGCCGGAAAGCCGCGAACCGCGTCGGGCGTGGGAAAGCTTCTGGCGCAGCCTGACCTTCAGCCGCCGCGCCCTGGCCGCCGACATCCTGCTCAAGGCGGTCGACATCATGCAGAGCGAAATGTGCGCGCGGCAGCTCGACGGCCATCGGCCGGACATGACGATCCGCCCCGCGCTGCCGGCGATCAACATCGAGGATTTCCGGCGCTCCGAGGAGATCATCGCGGCCGGCGCGGCCGCGGCCCGCGAAGCCTTGGCCGCCTGGGATGCCACCGCGGAGGCCGACCGGAGATGACGTCGATCCGCCGCGCCGAACTGATGCTGCTGGTGGTGACCGTCTGCTGGGGGATGTCCTTCCCGGCGATCAAGGCCGCCACGCCGTACGTGACCCCGGCGATGTTCGTGACCATCCGCTTCGTGCTGGCCTCGCTGCTGCTGCTGGCGATCTGGCCCGCCGTCTGCCGCGACCTTCCCGCCGCGACCCGCGCCCGTCCCTACCGCCTGCTGCGCGACCGGACGGCCTGGCGCTGGGGCGGGCTGCTCGGCGTGCTGGTCGCGATCGGCTACACCACCCAGACGATCGGCCTGCACACCACCAGCGCCAACAACAGCGCCTTCATCACCAGCCTGAGCGTGGTGATGGTGCCGGTCTTCCTGCTGATCCTGCGCGGGGTGCGGCCCGAGCCCAAGGTGGCCGCGGCGGTCGTGCTGGCGGTCTGCGGCCTGGCGCTGATGACCCGCCCGGACCTGGGCCGTCTCGCCCCCGGAGACCTGTGGACCCTGGGCTGCGCCGTCTCGTACGCCTTCTATCTCATCTACCTGAACGACGCCCTGGCGCGGGCCCCCTACCAGGCGATCCTGTGGATCACGATGGCCGTCTGCGCGGGGATCAACGCCGTCTGGGCCTTCGCGGTGGAGCGGACGGCGCCGGAACCGACGGCCGCCCTGGGCGTTTCCCTGCTGGTCACGACGCTGCTCTCGACCATCCTGGCCCTGTATTTGCAGAACCGTTACCAGCGGTTCACGACTCCGACCCGGGCGGCCCTGATCTTCGCCGCCGAGCCCGTTTTCGCGGCGATCTTCTCCTGGATGTCGCTCGGCGAGAAGCTGGGCGGCGGGGGATTGGCCGGAGGCGGATTGATCCTGGCCGCCGTGCTGGTCACCGAGATGGGCGGCCGCCGCGGCGAGACCCTCGGAGATGCGAAGATGCGGGTGATCTTTCTCTGCACGGCCAATTCCTGCCGCAGCCAGATGGCCGAGGCCTGGGCCCGCCGGCTCTTCCCCGCCGATTGGAGCGTGGCGAGCGCCGGCCTGGTGACCTATCCGATCACCGGGCGCACCCGCGAGGCCATGGCGGCCGCGGGCGTCGGGATGGAGGGGCAGGCTTCGAAATCCCTCGACCGCTTCGATCTGGACGAATTCGACCTGGTGGTCACCTTCAGCGACGAGGCCCGCAGGTTCCTGCCCGCGCTGGCCCGCCCCGAGCGCCATCGCCACCATCCCCTGGACGATCCGATGGCCGCGACCGGATCGGAGGCCGAGCTTTCGGCCGCGTTCGCCGCCGCGCGCGACGCGATCGCAGCGGTGGTCGCCGGCCTGGTCGCCGAATTCTCCCGCCCCTGATCGACGATTTTCCCCCTGGGCCCGCCGGCCCTCTCCTTCCCCGTTTCGTCATCCACGGTCCGGACGCGTAAATCCATTGTTTTGAGTTGATTGATAATCGATGAAATCTCGGTCGCGGGATGCCGGATCGTCCGGCAGGGTTCCCCGCGGGGCTCGTGCGGCATAGATGGGAAAAAAAAATCTCGGCCCGGATGCGGGGGCCGGGGGCTTCGATCGGGGGGGAAAAGGGGCCGGAGGATGGCTTTGTGCGGGAATCCCGAAACCCTTGTCGCTAAGAGGATATTTCCTGGCATCTTTCAGGCCGGAAATCTTGCTTGGCCTCGCCATGGGTTGTGGTTAAAGTCTGGTCTCTCCCCAACATCTTGGGGGTCGCTCCAGGAGCGGCCGTGGAGAATGAAACCTCAAAATACGTTTGAGGTCGATGGGGGACTTTCGCCCAAAATCGAAGATCGCGGCGGGATGCAGCCTCGCCGGCACCGTGAGCACCATAGGCCAAGGAGCAGGTTCTCCATGAAGGATCGCACGGAGAAGCAGGAAGCCATGAGGGCTGAGACGGAACTCGAATTCAAGCTCGACACCGTGGACGGTGCCGAGCCCCGGCTGGACGACGAAGTCCTGGCCTCCCTCGAGGCCCGGCCCGAACCGGCTCCCGCGCCCCAGTCGACCGGCCCCAGCCCCGAAGGCATGCGATTCGTCCGCCGCAACACGACTCCCGGGACCGATCCTCTCGACGAGATCGAATGGGAGCGCCGCACCGCGACGATCGCCGGCGGCGGCAAGGTCATCTTCGAGCAGCGGGATGTCGAGGTGCCCAAGTCGTGGTCGCAGATGGCGACCAACGTCGTGGTCTCGAAATACTTCCGCGGCGGCGTCGGCACGCCCGAACGCGAGCGCTCGGTCCGCCAGCTCGTCGAGCGGGTCGCCGACACCATCACCGCCTGGGGCCGCAAGGACGGCTATTTCGCCACGCCCGAGGACGCCGACACCTTCCGCGCCGAGCTGGCCTGGCTGCTGGCCCACCAGAAGATGGCCTTCAACTCGCCGGTGTGGTTCAACGTCGGGGTGGAGGAGGCGCCGCAGTGCTCGGCCTGCTTCATCAACTCGGTCGACGACTCGATGAGCTCGATCCTGGATCTGGCCAAGACCGAGGGCATGCTCTTCAAGTACGGCAGCGGCACCGGCAGCAACCTCTCGCCCCTGCGTTCGAGCCGCGAGAAGCTCAGCAGCGGCGGCGACGCCTCCGGCCCGGTCTCGTTCATGAAGGGCTTCGACGCCTTCGCCGGCGTGATCAAGTCGGGCGGCAAGACCCGGCGCGCGGCGAAGATGGTCATCCTCGACGCCGAGCACCCGGACATCGAGGACTTCATCGACTGCAAGGTGAACGAGGAGCGCAAGGCCTGGGCGCTGATCGAGAAGGGGTACGACGGCTCGTTCAACGGCGAGGCCTACGGCTCGGTCTTCTTCCAGAACAGCAACAACTCGGTGCGCGCCTCCGACGCCTTCATGCAGGCGGTGGTCGAGGACGGCGAATGGATCACCCGCGCGGTCAGCACCGGCGAGCCGGTCGACACCTATCGGGCCCGCGTGCTGATGGACAAGATCGCCGAGGGCACCCACGTCTGCGGCGATCCCGGCATGCAGTTCGACACCACGATCAACGACTGGCACACCTGCAAGGGCACGGCGCGGATCAACGCCTCGAATCCCTGCTCGGAGTTCATGTTCCTGGACAACTCGGCCTGCAACCTGGCGTCGCTGAACCTGATGAAGTTCCGCCGGCCCGACGGCGAGTTCGACGTCGAGGCCTTTCGCTACGCCGTGTACCTGACGCTGTTCGCGACCGAGATCATCGTCGACAACAGCAGCTACCCGCGGCCGGAGATCGGCGAGAACAGCCGCCGCTTCCGCCCGCTGGGCCTGGGCTACGCCAACCTGGGCGCCCTGCTGATGGCCCGCGGCCTGCCCTACGACAGCGACGAGGGACGCGACTACGCCGCCGCGGTCACCGCCCTGCTCTGCGGCGAGGCGTACCGGGCCTCGGCCGACATGGCGCGCCGCTTCGGACCCTTCGCCGGGTACTTCGAGAACCGCGAGTCGATGCTCGGGGTGATCCAGAAGCACCGGTCGCACATCAACGGGATCAACCCCCACCGGGTGCCCGAGGAGATGCTGCAGGCGATCAAGGACGTCTGGAGCGAGGCCTACACCGTGGGCTACGACTACGGCTACCGCAACGCCCAGGCCACCGTGCTGGCCCCGACCGGCACCATCGGCTTCATGATGGACTGCGACACGACCGGCGTGGAGCCCGACATCGCGTTGGTGAAGTACAAGAAGCTGGTCGGCGGCGGCGAGTTGAAGATCATCAACAACACGGTCGCCGAGGCGCTCGACCGGCTGGGCTACACCGAGTCGGAAGCCCAGGCGATCCTGCAGTGGGTCCAGCAGAACGAGACCATCGAGGGAGCGCCGGGCCTGAAGGACGAGCATCTGCCGGTCTTCGACTGCGCCTTCAAGCCCGCCAACGGCTCGCGCTGCATCCAGCACATGGGCCACGTGCGGATGATGGCCGCGGTGCAGCCCTTCATCTCCGGCGCGATCAGCAAGACGGTCAACATGCCCAACGAGGCGACCGTCGAGGACGTCGCCCAGACCTACATCGAGGCCTGGAAGATGGGGCTCAAGTCGATCGCCATCTACCGCGACGGCAGCAAGCGGACCCAGCCGCTGAACACCGGGGCCAAGACGCCGGTCGAGGACCACTCGGCGCCCCCGTCCCCGCAGCGCGTGCGGCTGCCGGACGAGCGCCGCGCGGTCACGCACAAGTTCAGCATCGGCGGCCACGAGGGCTATCTCACCATCGGGCTCTATCCCAACGGCCAGCCCGGCGAGATGTTCATCTCGATGGCCAAGGAGGGCTCGGTCGTCTCGGGCCTGATGGACAGCTTCGCCACCGCCTGCTCGATCATGCTTCAGTACGGCGTGCCGATGAAGGTGCTGACCAGCAAGTTCAGCCACACCCGCTTCGAGCCCAGCGGTTTCACCACCAACCCCGACATGCCGACGGCCAAGTCGATCATGGACTACATCTTCCGCTGGATGGAGATGAAGTTCGGGGAAGGCCTGCCCACCGAGACGCCGGACATCGTATCGGGCGGCATGCAGACCGGCCTGAACGAGACGGGCCTGGAGGACCGACCGGCCGGCAACATCACCATGGACGAGGAAGCGAAGGACAACAGCACGATCACCAACCAGTCCGACGCGCCTCCTTGCCCGGAATGCGGGACGATCATGGTGCGCAACGGGGCCTGCTACAAGTGCTGCAACTGCGCGGCCACCAGCGGCTGCTCCTAGGGAAGGACCCCGGGGAGACCCCGGGTCGCACGCGGGGCCGGATTCACGTCCGGCCCCGTTTTTTTGTGCTGGACGTTGCCGATCGGCAGGGAGATGTTATCCTTGCGGCGTGCGGACGGATCGCCGTCCGCGGCCAGCGCTCCGGCGTCCCCAGGGAAGGGCGGCGCCAGCCGGCATCTCCGCCGGCACCGACAGGGAGGTCGATCTTGCGCGTATCCAAACGTCTCGGCGCCGTCATCTTCGTCATGCTCATGGGATTCTTCGTGCCGACGCTGCTTCCGGCCGGCGCCGCGGCCCAGGGCCGCGACTGGAACCGGATGGACGATCCCCTCTGCGAGGCCATCGGCGTCCACGCCGGCCTGATGAGCGGCACCACCGGCACCAGCAACCCGTCCATGAACGACGTCAAAGCTTTCT
>CAYLMM010000060.1:0-5386 GCA_964384825.1 uncultured Fibrobacteraceae bacterium | reverse complement strand
CCCGGTGAAGTGGTGGCTCTACGGCCAGGTGGCCGGCGGCATCTGGAACACCGACAGCGACAAGCGGCACAACATCGGATTCGAGGCCCAGTACATCCTGCGCCAGGATTCGACCTACCGCCTGTTCCTGGCCACCGGCATCGGGCACTACTACCACAAGGACCACGGCGTGACGAAGGACAACCTCAACACCGGTTTCGGGGTGGGCCTGGAGCATCTGCGGACCGACCGGATCTCGCTGCAGGCGGAGTTGAACTTCACCTATCGCGGCGACGAGGAAGACATGCGGATCTATCCGCAGGTCGGGGTCTTCTTCTACTTCTGATCCCGGTTTCCGGTCCGGCCGCGGCGCAACGAAAAGCGGCGGGAGCCTTCGGGCCCCCGCCGCTCGTGCTTTCGGTCCGCGGTCGGCTTCTAGTGGCCGGCGGTGGCCTCCTTCAGCCTGCCGAGGAACATGCGCAGCACCAGGGCCATGATCACGCACATCGCCACCAGGAAGAAGAAGAAGCTCGAGTGCAGCCAGTCCTCCCACAGGGGCTCGATGGCGCCGGCGAGCTTGTTGCCGATGGCCGTCGCGCCGAACCAGCAGCCCATCATCAGGCCGCGCACCTTCGGCGGGGCGACCTTCGAGACGAACGACAGGCCCATGGGCGAGAGGCAGAGCTCGCCGAGGGTCACGACCGCGTAGCTGGAGATCAGCCACATCGGATTGACCTTGATGTAGTTGGCGCCCAGCAGGCTGGCGATCGCCAGCACCGCGAACGCGGCCGCGGTCAGCAGCATGCCGATGCCCATCTTGCCCGGCGTCGAGGGCTCGCGGCCCTTCTCGCGCTGCTTCTTCCAGAACAGCACCACCAGCGGGGTCAGCGTGACCACGAAGAAGGGGTTGAAGGCCGCGTAGACCTCGGCCGGAATGTCCCAGCCGAAGAGCGAGCCCATGTTGTCGCGGGCCAGCAGCGTCATCGTGAAGCCGTTCTGGTGGAAGCTCATCCAGAAGACGATCACGATCACGAAGATGGTGATCAGGGCGCCGATCCGGGCCCGGCTCTCCTTGGGATCCAGCTCCTCGTGCTGGACGGTGGAGTCGGCGCCGCGGCCGATCTCGGCCTGCAGGATGTGCTTGCGGAAGGCCTGGAAGATGATGATCGAGATCAGCATCCCGACCGCGGCCGAGCCGAAGGCCCAGCTCCATCCCACCGTGTTGCGCAGGTAGGCGGCGGTCAGCGGCGCCGCCCAGGCCCCGATGTTGATCCCCATGTAGAAGATGTTGAACGCCGAATCCTTCAGCGGGCTGCCCTCGGGATAGAGGTTGCCCACCATCACCGAGATGTTCGGCTTGAACAGGCCGTTGCCGGCCACCAGCACCACCAGGGCGGCGAAGAACAGGGCGCGGCGCGTTGTGCGGCCGGGGCCCTCGTATTCGGGACGGCGCTCGTGCCAGTCGAACTTGTCGCCGTTTTCCTGGGCCAGCTGCTGTTCGGATTCGTAACGGGCCTCGTAGTCGGCCACGTTCTGCTCGTGGATCTGCTCGGCGGCGGCGACCCGGGCCTCGATATCCGGCTTCTCGGGCAACGGCACCGCGATCAACGTGTAGCCGATGGCCATCAGCACCGCTCCGGTCAGGATCGTGCGGCGGAAGCCCATGCGGTCGGCGATCCAGCCCCCGAGGATGGGGGTGAAGTAGACGAACATCAGGTAGTTGCCGTAGATCTCGCCCTTGTTCGTGAAGTGGAAGTACTCGTCGAGGTACAGGGTGAAGATCCCGAGCATCGTGTAGAAGCCGAATCGTTCCCACATCTCGGTGAAGAACAGGACGGCCAGACCTTTGGGATGGCGCGGTTTCTCGGCGTTGACGGCCATGAAGCCTCCCCGGTTGGCGTAAGGGACGAAGGCGTGGGCGGGCGACGGACGCCGGGCCCGGCGGGAACACAACCAGGGAAAGGTAAGGGAACCCGCCGCGGGGGTCAATCAGACGTTGCCCGGTCCGGGGCCGCGGTTGTAGGTTGGCGTCTGCGAAATCCTTACGCCTCGACCAAGGAGACCGACCATGCTCAGAAGCGCCGCGCTGTGGCTGCTGGCGATCGCGATGACCCTGGCCTCGGCCGTCTACCAGCGGCTGAGCGGCCCGACCTATCCGGTGAACGTGGATGCGGAGTTCGCGGGTTGCCGCGTCGAGGGCGAACTGCCGCGCTCGCATTCGACCGGCGGCGACCTGACGGTCGAGTTGGACGTCGATTGCGCGGACGCTGCGGGCGTGGTCCGCTGGCGGCGCTTTCCCACCGCCGAGCCCTGGGTCGAGATTCCGATGACCCGCGACGGATCCGGAGCCCTGGTCGCGCATCTGCCGGCCCAGCCTTCGGCCGGGAAGCTGGAGTACGCTGTTCACCTGACCCGCGGCGGCGAATCCTGCGAAGTGACCGGCCCGGAGGCCGTGGTGGCCCGCTTCAAGGGCGACGTGCCCGCGTGGGCCCTGGCGCCCCACATCCTGCTGATGTTCCTGGCGATGCTGTGGTCGAACCGCACCGGCCTGGAGGCGGTGTTCGGCGGGCCGGGCCGCGCCCGGTTGGCGCTGTGGACCCTGGGGCTGCTGGTTCTGGGCGGGCTGGTGCTCGGGCCCATCGTGCAGAAATACGCCTTCGGAGCCTTCTGGACCGGCTGGCCTTCGGGCGGCGACCTGACCGACAACAAGCTGGCCGTCGCGGTGCTGGCTTGGGTGTGGGCGGCCTGGCGCAAGGGTTCACGCTGGGGGCGGGCGACGGCGATCATCGCGGCGCTGGTGGTGCTGGCGGTGTACATGATTCCGCACAGCATGCATGGGTCGACCCTGGATTACTCGACGTTGGAGACGATTTCGGGGTAGGAGGGATTCGGTCGGGGCGTGAGTCCCGGGTGGCGAGGGCGGCTCGGCCGCACTTCCTGTGCGGCCGAGCCTCGGCGCTCCGGCGGCTCCGGCATCCTGCCTCCCGCCGCCTGCGCGACGCCTCGCCACCCGGGACTCACGCCCCGACCGAACCGTCCTGCGCCCGGAATCCTCCGGGTCTGCGTTGGATGTTTTCGGCTGTCTGATTAGTGACAGTATTCCCCTGACACATGTCCACCGAAACGAACCGTGAATGTTGCCACTCATTCTTGACAGTTTGGTAAAACCAACTGGCATCCGGATTCACAGCGAGATCTAGTTGTCAAAAACATCTTGTTGGGCACTAGGTGTTATGCAATAAAAGTCATGACAGTCCTTTGAAATCCGTTGCGGGGGCGGGATTAATACCTGTTCCATTTCCTGGGGGAGACTGCATGACGCTCACAAAAACATCCTGGTTCCGACACCTGTTCCTGATGGCGATTCCGGCTCTGCTGATCTTCGTCGGCTGCAGCGATGACGATGATCCCGTGACCCCGCCGCCCGATCCGGGAGTGAGCGAGACGATCGGTTCGACCGGCGGTACGCTCACCATGTCCGACGAGCTGATCATGTCGGTTCCGGCCAGCGCCCTGACCTCCGACGTGGAATTCCACGCGGAAGTCGCCGAGACCCCGCCGGCCCTGCCCGACGGAATGGTCGCGCTGTCGGACTTCTTCGACATCGAACCGTCGGGGACCACGTTCTCCGAGACCGTGACCCTGACCATGTTCTACGACGATGCCCTCATTCCACAATTCATCACAGAGGACATGGTCGAGGTCTACGCCCACGACGGGACCGGTTGGAACGATCTGGGCGGGCCCATCGACGAGAACGCCAATTCCATCGACGTCGGCATCAGCCACCTGTCCACCTTCGTGGTGGCGTGCCAGGATCCCGACCCGGCGGCCGACGTGTACCTCGAGTTCGAGATCGAGCGTCACGCCACGGGCGGCTTCGACGGTTCGACGTTCGAAGCCTACGACTCCCTGGACGCCCGGTTCACGAGCAGCGCTCCGTTGAAGGTGGACAACAGCCTGTATGCGGGCAGCGTCTCCTATGGCGAGTGGGATCTGGTCTATGGGATGGATTCGTACTACTACTCCAGCGACGAGTCGTCGACGTTCTTCGACTTCGGGACGAATTACGACCTGGTCATCGAGGGCAGCCTCGAAGTGACGCCGCTCACGCTGGCGATCGCGACCATGGCGCCGTCGCCGGTTTTCGATGGACTGTCCGACGACGACGAACTGGCCCTCGAGGGGTTCACCGTGACCTGGGACGGGACCGACCAGGGAGGCCAGGTCGAGATCCTCGCCGAATCTGGCGGCACATCGATCACCAGGACCGTCGACTCCCAGGACGGCAGCTACACCTTCACGGATGTGGATCTCGCCCCCCTGGCGGCGGGCGAGGGCGAGATGCGGCTGGTGTGGGAGTTCCAGACCCCGCTGCCCGGTGAAGGATACCTTGATGCCAGCCGGACGTTCTACGAGACCAGCCATACGGTCCCCGTGATCTTCACCAGCGCGGGCGGGGGAGAGCCCCAGACGACCACGGTGACCTCGTATCCAGGCCAGACGATTCCCGACGGGCCGAGCGGCGGCGGCGCCGGCGTCACGCTGAACGCTCCGGTCAACGTGCCGGTCACGGGCACTGTTCAGGGAATCCGGGTGTACCTGGACATCACGCACACATGGATGAGCGACCTGATCTGCAAGCTGCGTTCGCCCGACGGTACCGAACTGCGCGTGCTGTTCATCGGCGAGGGCGGCGAGACGGACGGTCGCATAGCGGGCTGGTATCCCGACGACTACACGCCCAAGGACGATCTTGCCGGGTTCGTCGGCGATACCGCAGGAGGCACCTGGACCCTGGTCTGCAACGACTATTCGAACGGGGCGGCGGGCGTCCTGAACGAATGGCGGATCGAGGTCACGTACCAGTAGTTCGAACTTAGCCGACTTGGCCATGCCCCGAGACATCCTTGGTCTCGGGGCATTTCATTATCTAATGCTTCAGGCGATATGAGCTCGGCCGCGGGGCGACCGGTGGCATCACCTGGCCGGAAGCGCTGCCGCTGCCAGCACCGCGACCGCCAGCGCGGCAGCCGGCAGGCCGAGCAGCGGCACCAGCATCAGGCCGCCGAGCCAGGCGCCGGCGCAGCCGCCGGCCAGATCGGCCGCGTAGACCGGGCCTACCACCGGGTCGGGGTCGCCGGCCGGCGGGTTGGCCGCGGCGGCGAACAGGGCGGCTGTCCAGAACCCGGCCCCGAGCAGCCAGGCGCCGGTCTCCGGCAGGCCGCCGCGCGACGATTCCATCCACAGGAAGAGCAGCACCGCGCCGGCAGCGCCGCCGCCCAGCAGCAGGGTGGTCGAGGGGTCGCGCCGGTCTGCCGCGGGCGCCGTCGCCGCTTTGCGTCCGCAGTACAGCGCGCCGGTGGGCATCCCGGCCATGAACAAGGTCAGCAGCAGGCCCAGATCC
>CAYLMM010000059.1:0-15625 GCA_964384825.1 uncultured Fibrobacteraceae bacterium | reverse complement strand
CCCCGCGGCCGCGAAGACGTTGGGATGCACCATGCCGGCGCCCATGATCTCGATCCAGCCGGTTTTTCCGCAGACGGCGCAGCCCTTGCCCCCGCAGACGAAGCATTCCATATCGACCTCCACCGAGGGCTCGGTGAAGGGGAAGAAATGAGGGCGGAAGCGGATGCCGATATCGCCGCCGAAGAGCAGATCGATGAACTGCCGGACGGTCGTCTTGAGGTCGGCCAGGCTGACGTTCCGATCGACGTACAGGCCCTCGATCTGGAAGAACTCCGCCGCGTGGGAGGCGTCGAGAGCCTCGTTGCGGTAGACGCGCCCGGGAACCACGACCGCCAGCGGAGGCTGCCGCTGCTCCATGATCCTCACCTGGGCCGGCGAGGTCTGGGTGCGCAGCAGTCGCTTCTGATCGAGATAGAAGGTGTCCTGCGTATCGCGGGCGGGATGGTTGTCCGGGAAGTTCAGCGCCGTGAAATTGTAGTAGTCCAACTCCACGTCCGGCCCCTCCTCGCGGGTGAAGCCGAGGCTGTGGAATATGTCGCAGATCTCCTCGACGACCGTCAGCAGGGGATGCTTCGACCCGGCCGGCGCCGGCGGGGTCCCGGGCAGCGTGAGATCGCAGGAACCGACCGCCGCGGAATCGGACGCGGCGACCAGGGCCGTCGTCCGATCACGCATGCGTTCGGTCAGTTCGGTCTTCAGGCTGTTGAGCGCGGCCCCGGCGGCCGGCCTTTCGGCGGCCGGCACGTCCTTCAGGCCGCGCAGTTCCAGCGTGAGCTTTCCCTTGCGGCCGAAAAGCGCCACGCGCGCGGCGTCGAGATCTTCCTCGCTGCCGGCGGCTTCGATAAGGGCCAACCCTTCGACGCGCAGGCGTTCGATGGTCTCTTGCATCGCTGCGGATCCTCCTTGCCGCCTCGGTGCGGGCGAGGCCCGCGTCCTAGAGCGCGTTCTTGGCGAGTTCGGCCAGCTTGGCGAAGCCGGCGGCGTCCCGGACGGCGAGATCGGCCAGCTGCCTGCGGTCGATATCGATCTCGGCCTTCTTCAGACCGTTGATCAGATGGCTGTAGCTCAGACCGTTGATGCGGGCCGCGGCGTTGATCCGCACGATCCACAGACGACGGAAATCGCGCTTCTTGTTGCGGCGATCGCGATACTCGTAGACGCCCGAACGCTCGACCTGCTCACGGGCGGCGCGGAACTGGCGACTCTTGCCGGCGACGTAGCCGCGGGCCTGCTTCATGACTCGATTGCGCTTCTGCCTGGCGGCAGCATTATTGCGTGCTCTGGGCATTGTTCGTGCCTCCTATTTAGGCTGGATTCGGGTCTACGGTCAGCTTCCGCCGAGCATCTTGTTGACGCGCGATTCATCCGCGGGGGCCAGCATCGTGGCGGTACGCAGATTCCGCTTGCGCTTCGGGCTCTTGGCGGTGAACAGATGGCCGTGGTAGGCCTTGTTCCGCTTGACGCGACCGGAGCCGGTGCGCTTGAAGCGCTTGGCTGCCGCCCGATTGGTCTTCTGCTTCGGTCCCTTCATGGTTGCACCTTTCCGTGTTGTCTCATCCGCGCCGCGACGCATCGCGATCCTGCGATCCCCGCGGTTCGATCGACGTTCAGGATTTCCTGGGAGCCAGCACGAACGTGACCGTCCGTCCTTCCTGAGCCGGCCGGGACTCCGGAGTTCCGACTTCGGAGACCTCCTCCACGAGCTGCCGCAGGAAGTCGAGGCCGAGATCGATATGCGACATCTCGCGGCCTCGGAACTGCATGATCACCTTCACCTTGTTGCCCTGCTCGAGGAAGGTGACGATGTGCTTCTTCTTGAAGTCATAGTCGTGCTGATCGGTCTTGGGCCGGAACTTCACGGTCTTGATCTTCTGGGTGTGCGCCGTTTGCTTCGCCTTGCGGGCCTTCTTGCTCAGCTCGTACTTGTACTTGCCGTAGTCCATGATGCGACAGACGGGCGGACGCGCCGTCGGAGCGACTTCTACCAGGTCGAGACCCCGGGTCTCGGCCAGTTCGAGCGCCGCCCGCGTCTCCATGACGCCCAACTGCTCCCCTTCCTCGTCCACGACGAGAACCCGGGGAATGCGGATCATGCGATTGACCCGAAGTGTCTTGTTGTCCTTGATGGTTGCACACCTCCTGAGACAGGTTGCGAAGCCGCCCGCCGCCACCCAAAAAGAAAAGCGGGCGCATGGGCCCGCTTGTATCTCTCGATCAACCATTTCGTTCCGGTTCTGACCGGACCGTTCATGGTGAGAGGCGGACCCTCTACTTGTCCTCGAATTTTCTGAATCGTCCGACCGGGAAAATCTACTCTTTCCGAGCGATTTCGTCAAGCAACTCCGTGATCAGTTCCTGCGGATCCCGTCCGCCCTGGTCTCCGGAATGCCGGATACGGACCGCGACGGTGCCGGATTCCTGCTCCTTGCCGCCCACGATCAGCATGAACGGAACGCGCGAGGTCTCGGCCTCGCGGATCTTGTACCCGATCTTCTCCTCTCGGATGTCCGCGGCGACGCGCAGGCCGGCGGCGCGCATCCGTGCGGCCACCTGTTCGGCGTATTCATGCTGGTCGCGGCTCACCGACAGGACGCGGGCCTGCTCTGGCGCCAGCCAGAGAGGGAAATCGCCGGCGTAATGCTCGGTCAGGATGCCCAAAAACCTCTCGAGCGAACCCATGATGGCCCGGTGGACCATGTAGACGTACTTCTCCTCGCCGTCGGTGTCGACGTAGGTCACGCCGAAGCGCCGCGGCAGGTTGAAGTCGAACTGGACGGTGCTGGCCTGCCACTTGCGGCCCAGGGCGTCGATCAGCTTGATGTCGATCTTCGGTCCGTAGAACACGGCCTCGCCCTCTTCGCGGGTGTACTCGAGGTCGTGCTTGCCCAGGGCCCGGATCAGCGACTGCTCGGCCGCCGCCCATTCCTCGTCGGTGCCGGCGTACTTCTGCTTGTTCTCGGGGTCGCGGACCGAGAGCTCGACCTTGAAGTCGCGGAAGCCGAAGGTCTCGAGGATCTCGCGGGTCAGATCGAGAACGCCGCAGACTTCGTCTTCGAGCTGATCCGGCGAACAGAAGATGTGGGCGTCGTCCTGGGTGAAGCCGCGCACCCGCATCAATCCGTGCAGGGTGCCCTTCAACTCGGCCCGGTAGACCGTGCCGAGTTCCGCGTAGCGTACCGGCAGACTCCGATAGCTGCGCTTCTTGCGCTTGTAGATCAGGATGTGGCCGGGACAGTTCATCGGCTTGACGACGTAGGGCCGGTCGTCCTGCTCGAAGACGTACATGTTCTCCTTGTAGAATTCCATGTGTCCCGAGGTCTCCCAGAGATCGGCCTGCGAGATATGCGGCGTGGTGACGGTCATGTAGCCGTCGCGCCGGTGCAGGTTCTTCCAGAACGAGATGATCTCGTCGCGCAGGATGTCGCCCTTCGGATACCAGAAAGACAGGCCGGGGCCCGCCTCGTCCTGGAAGATGCCGAAGAGGTCCAGTTCGCGGCCCAGCTTCCGGTGGTCGCGCTTCTTGGCTTCCTCGAGCATCTCGAGGTGGGCGTCGAGATCCTTCTTCTTCCAGAACACCGTGCCGTAGATGCGCTGCAGCATCGTCTGGCTGCTGTCGCCGCGCCAGTAGGCCCCGGCCAGGCTCAGCAGCTTGAAGGCCTTCAGGTCGGCGGTTGTGGGTACGTGGGGGCCTTCGCAGAGATCGATGAAATCGCCCATCTGGAAGGTCGAGAGCTGCTGCTCACCGAGATTCTCGATCTGATCGAGCTTGTAGGGCTGGGCGGCGAAGATCTCGCGGCCCTGCGCCGGGGTGATCTCGTCGCGCTCGATGGCGACCTTGCGGCCGGCCAGTTCGCGCATCTTCGCTTCGATGCGCTCGAGATCGGCCTCGGTGAAGGGCTCCTCGCGATCGAAATCGTAGTAGAAACCGTTCTCCACGGGGGGGCCGAAGGCGAATCGGGTTCCGGGAAAGAGCTCCTGGACGGCCCAGGCCATCAGATGGGCCGTGGAATGGCGCAGGGCGTCGAGCCCCTCTTCCGAATTGCGCGTGATCACCTTCAATTCACCGGGGCCGGGCACGATGTCGGTCAGGGCGTAATTGACGCCGTCGAGGCTCGCGGCGAGCGCGGCCCGGCGCAACCCCTCTCCCAGGGAAGCGATCGCCTCGGCGAAGGTCTGTCCATGATCGATCGCCAGAGGAGTCCCGTCCGGAAGGATCAATTCGACTTGTGCCATGTCTCTACTCCAGGATTCTCGACCGCCGCTCTTGCCTTAAGCAAAGATGAGGTGGGCCTCGACGGCTCCACCTCATCCATTGCATTCGTCATGGTGGGCGATACTGGACTCGAACCAGTGACCTCTTGCGTGTCGAGCAAGCGCTCTAACCAAGCTGAGCTAATCGCCCCCGAGGCGCCGGAAAATTAACCTCTGTCTCCCCCGCCTGTCAAGTACCTAAGAGAGGTAATCCACCAGGCGACCGCCGGAAACAGCCTGCCGGATCCGGTTCAAGGCCTGATTGCGGATCTGACGGACCCGTTCACGGGACAAATTGATGTCCTGCCCGATGGTTTCGAGCGAAGCGGGATCCTCGTCGCCCAATCCGTAATAGCGCACCACGATGTCCTTCTCGCGATGGCTGAGCAGGTCGAGGGCCTCGCCCATCTCGTTCAGCAGCTCGTCGGCGACGAAGTGCTCTTCGGGCGTGGTCTGGTCCTCGTCGGCGATGGTTTCGGCCAGCGTGGTGGCGTTGTCGTCGCCGTACACGCTCTCGTCGAGGCTCAGCAAGGGACGGCTGGCGGCGCGGATCTGACCCATCTTGCGGATGGTCAGGTTCAGCTTCTCGGCGACCTCGTCCTCATCGATCCGACGCTGATATTTCTGCTCGAGCTTTTGCGAGATCTTCTTCATCTTCTGGGCCTGCTGCGTCCGATTGATCGGCAGGCGGACCGTGTTGGTCTGCTCGGCGATGGCCTTCTGGATCGCCTGGCGGATCCACCAGACGGCGTAGGAGATGAACCGGAAATCACGCCGCTCGTCGAAACGCTTGGCTGCGGTGATCAGCCCGATATTCCCCTCGGCGATCAGGTCCATGTAGCTCAGACCCTGATTGAGGAACTTCTTGGCGACGCTGACCACGAAACGCAGATTGGCGTTCACGAGGTGATCGAGGGCGATCTTGTCGCCGCTGCGGATTCTTCGCGCCAATGCGAATTCCTGCTCCTTGGTCAACAGCTTGTATTTGCCGATGGTCTGCAGATAATGCTGCAGGCTGGAGTTCTCGCGGCGGTCGCTGCTCAGTTCGATCTCGTACATGGGAACGCCTCCCCATCCTCGTTATGGCAAAGCCGACCTGCGGCCTTGGTATTCCTCGGTGCATCTATGGAATTCACTTCGGCCCGAAAAGTTTCAGGCAATTCCCGTGAATTTGGTACTACGTAAAGCGGAGTGGAATGTTCCGCTTTCATTGCGATTTTTCATCGATCCCCCTGCGGGCCATTCTACTAATGATAACCGTTCTCAAATGGGATCTTTCATGATTCTATCCAATGCGAGAACGATTGTAAAGGAATAAATTCAAAAACCATCTTTTTTCTCTGCCTTATATCAACCAAGGTGCCTGAAAACAGGCACCCTGGTTAATTAATTGATTTATGGTGATTTAATCGTCGACGACTTCGTAATCCGCATCGACGGATTCATCGTCGGTTTTCGAGCCGGCGGATCCCTCGGTCTTAGCCTCGGGCTGGGGCTGTTCGGCGGCCTGCTGGGCGGAGGCCTTCTCGTAGGCCTTCTGCGCCAGCTGCTGCATCGTTCCCATCAGCGCCTCGGTGGCGGTCTTGATGATCGCGGCGTCGTCGCCCTTCATGGTCTCTTCCAGGGCCTTGACCTTGGTCTCGACCTCGTCCTTCAGGGCGGCGTCCACGTCGTCGCCGAGTTCCTTCAGGCTGTTGTTGACGCTGTGAATGGCGGCGTCGGCCGAGTTGCGCGCATCGATCAGATCGCGCTTCTGCGTATCGGCCTCGGCGTTGGCCTCGGCGTCGTCGACCATCTTCTTGATCTCTTCCTCGTTCAGTCCGCTCGAGGCGTGGATCTTGATCGACTGCTCCTTGCCCGTGGCCTTGTCGACCGCGGAGACCGAAAGGATGCCGTTCGCGTCGATGTCGAAGGTGACCTCGATCTGCGGGATGCCCCGCGGCGCGGCCGGAATGCCCGTCAGCTGGAACTTGCCGATGGTCTTGTTGTCCACCGCCATCTGCCTCTCCCCCTGCAGGACGTGGATCTCCACGGTGTCCTGGTTGTCCGCGGCGGTCGAGAAGATCTGGCTCTTCTTGGTCGGGATGGTGGTGTTGCGCTCGATCAGATGCGTGTCGACGCCGCCGAGGGTCTCGATGCCCAGGCTCAGGGGCGTCACGTCGAGCAGCACGATGCCCAGATCGTCGCCGCCGAGTACGCCGCCCTGGATGGCGGCGCCCATGGCCACGACCTCGTCCGGGTTGACCGAACGGTTGGGATCCTTGCCGAAGCTCTTCTTCACGATCTCCTGCACCGCGGGAATCCGGGTCGAACCGCCGACCAGGATGACTTCGTTGATGTCCGACGCCGACAGCCCGGCATCCTTCAGGCACTTGCGGCAGGGCTCGATGGTGCGGGCCACGAGATCCTCGGTCAGGGCGTCGAACTTGGCGCGGGTCAGGGTGATCGCCAGATGCTTCGGCCCCGACTGGTCCGCGGTGATGAACGGCAGGTTGATCTCGGTCTGGGTCGACGAGCTGAGCTCGCACTTGGCGCGCTCGGCGGCTTCCTTCAGCCGCTGGATGGCCATCGCGTCCTTGCTCAGGTCGATCCCCTCGTCCTTGATGAAGGTCTCGACGAGATGGTCGACGATCTTCTGGTCGAAATCGTCGCCGCCGAGATGGGTGTCGCCGTTGGTGGCCAGGACGGAGAAGACGTCGTCGCCGATCTCCATGATCGAGACGTCGAAGGTGCCGCCGCCGAGGTCGAAGACCACCACGGTCTCTTCCTTCTTCTTGTCCAGCCCGTAGGCCAGGGCGGCCGCGGTGGGTTCGTTGATGATCCGCTTGACGTCCAGGCCCGCGATGCGGCCGGCGTCCTTGGTGGCCTGGCGCTGGCTGTCGTTGAAGTAGGCGGGCACCGTGACCACGGCCTCGGTGACCGTCTCGCCCAGATACTCCTCGGCGGTCTGGCGCAGGGCCTGCAGCACGATGGCCGAGATCTCCGGCGGCGCGAACTCGCCGTTGTCGGTCTTGACCCGCGCGTCGCCGTTGGGACCGCTCACGACCTTGTAGGGAACCTCGGAGATCTCGCTGGCGACCTCGTCGAACTTCCGCCCCATGAAACGCTTGATGGAATAGACGGTGTTCGACGGATTGGTGACCGCCTGGCGCTTGGCCAGCAGTCCCACCAACCTCTCGCCGTTCTTGTTCCAGGCGACGACCGAAGGCGTCGTCCGGTTGCCCTCTTTATTCTGGATGACCTTGGGCTCTCCGCCCTCCATGACGCTGACCACGCTGTTGGTGGTTCCCAGGTCGATACCGATGATCTTCCCCATGACTCGTGCCTTTCTTCGCTGAATACCATGTCTTGCAACAGACTCATGATCGCCTTAACAAATCGCGTGCCGAGATGCAGACGCACGCCAACAATATCTAAATTATTGTCGGTCCGACGTTTATGAAGTATCCCGAGGAAGATGAAACTGACCGCAAAGCGCCGACACGACAGCGGGACTGCCATAATGGCGGAATATGTCAGTCGGCTCCGCCGTTCATGTCGGACTGATATCCGATCCGATAGCAGACAAGAACCATCAGATCCAGCAGGCGATGATGGGCGGCTGCGCAACGGGGAACATGACCGGCCCGGACGGGCCAGCCGCGGGCCGTCATTTCGAGCAGACGCAGACAGAGCCGCCGCGCCAGCAGCCGAACCGCCATGGCGACAGGATGCCCGAAGGCGGATCCCATCACCAGGTCGAGCCTCATCTCGCGGATCCGGCCGGGATGACGCCGCGCCATCAGGCGAAGGGATCCGGATCCGACCTCGATCTTCTTGGCCAGCCACTGGTGCAGGGTATGGTGATGCGCGTGATGAGGCACCGGCGAACGCACCGGCAGGAACCGCAGCCCCCGCTCGTCGGCGAGACGGAAGGCCACTTCCATGTCTTCGAAGCCGTAGGCCGAGAAATCCTCGTCGAAGCCGCCGACGGCAAGGAAATCCTCGCGCGGGACCATGGCGTTCTGGGTCACGAAATATCGGGCCGGCACAAGGCCGCCGTCGATCTTCGCCCCTCCCCGGGTATCGATGTAGTGGAAATGGGGAGCGTCGACGATCTCGGGCAGGGTGCGCACCAGACCGATCGTTCCGACCCGCTGCCGGCCGGCGACCGTCTCGAGATGAGCGGCCAGCAGACCCGGCGGTGCCAGGATGTCGTCGTCCAGGAACAGCAGCCAACGGCCGCCGGCCCGGCGGGCGCCGATGTTGCGCGCCCGGGCGCGGCCCACGTTCGCCAAGGGCCGCTCCCGGATCAGCCTGCCGCCCCACTCGGCGACGAGCCCGTCGAGCAGCCCGGCGGTTCCATCGCCGGAAGCATCGTCCACGACCACGACTTCCCATTGAGCGCCGGGAACGTCCTGCGCCGCCAGCGCCGCGAGGGTGCGCGCCAGCAGGGACGCCTTGTCGCGGGTGGGAATGACCACGCTCAGATCCACGGCCTATTCCTCCCCGGCCGCGAGCGTCGGCAGCGCGACCCGGTCGGGCCAGGCGCCCCGCCCGGCGGCCAACCGCTCGAAGATCTCGCCGACGATCTCCATGTTGGATTCGAAACCGGCCACCTCGACGGCCCGGGTCCTCGCCGCTTCGCCGCAACGGCCGCGCAGGTCGGGATCGGCGGCGAAGCGCAGCATGGCCCCGGCCAATCCCTCGACGTCGCGGGGCTCGACCACCAGCGCCGACTCGCCGTCCCGCACCCACTCCAGCGACGAGGCGAGGCTCGAGACCACGATCGCCCGCCGACAGGCCATGGCTTCGAGAAGGCTGACCGCCGTGGCGTCGACCGAGGGCACCGACAGGAACACGTCGCCCGCGTTCAGCGCATCCGCGAAATCCTCGTGGGGGATGCGGCCCAGGAAACGGCTGACCTCGCCGATGCCGGCCGCTTCGGCCATCTCCCAGAACGGAGCCGGATCGCCCTCGTATCCGGCGAAGAGGAAACGCGCGCGAGGCTCGCGCTCGGCGACCATCGCCGCCGCTGCGATGACAGTGTCGATGTTGTAGTAAGGCTGAGTGAAGCTGCGCGGCGAGAAGAAGACCACATGCTCATCGCCGAATCCGGCCTCGCGCCGGATCTTCGATTCCGGCCGAGCGTCGAAACGCTCCAGATCGACGCCCCACAGAACGCGGAAGGCTCGCCGGGGATCCGCCCCCAGTTCGACGGCCTCGGCGAGGATGTCCGCGGAATCGCCGGTCAACGCGTCGCAGGATTCCAGGGCGCGGCGGGCCAGCCGGTTCTTCAAGCCGTTTTCGTAGGGCGTGACGTAGATGTCGTCGCCCCAGACGGTCAGCACGTTCGGATGGAAACCCGAGAAATGTCCCCAATAGCCGTAGCCCGTCAGGAAATGCGTATTCAGCAGATCGGGACGGATCCTGGCGAGCAATCTGCGTACGACCCGCAGGGAGAACCAGTACCGCAGGGGTTTGGGTCCGAAACCGGCCCGGATGTCGTGGACTTCGACACCGGGGATATCGCCGGGCTGGACGGTCAGCAGATGGCATTGGTGGCCGCGCTCGGCGAACCAGCGGATCCAGCGCTCGGTATGGATGTGCCGGCCGATGGAGAGGAAAGCAAGTCGCAAGAGATGTTCTCCCGGGCCTGGAGAATGGAGGGCCCCGACCGCCCACACGGAGCCGGGGCCGATCTGGTGCCGGGGGCCGGGCTCGAACCGGCATGGAGCAACGCTCCGAGGGATTTTAAGTCCCTTGCGTCTACCAATTTCGCCACCCCGGCGACGGCGTCATGATGCGCAAGTCGCGGGAACTTGTCAACGAGTCAACAGGAGACGCCGCAGGGGGATTCGAAGGGGGGAACTGGAGGCGGCACCCGGACTCGAACCGGGGATAACGGATTTGCAGTCCGTCGCCTTAGCCACTTGGCTATGCCGCCTCACGGGCATAAGAATGATCGTGATCGGCCCGGCTGTCAAGGCTGGCTTGACGCTCCATCCGGCCGCGCCCCGAAACAGGCGCGGCCGGATGGCGATGACGGATGCTCAACCCTCTCCGAAACCGCTCCGCGCGTCATAGGACCGGTCGTCGTCATGACACGCGTCGCAGGTCGGACGCGTCCCGGGACCCGCTCCGTGGCAGTCGCTGCATTCGGCTTCGCCGTGGACCTCGCCGAGATCGATGCCCGTCGCCGCGTGATCGAAATCGGCGCCCCATCCCCCGGCATGGCAGGAACGGCATTCCGGCTCCGGCTTGTTGAACGGACCGGTGCTGCCGTGGCAGGCACGGCAATGCAGATCGGCGTGATAGGGCTTCAGCGGCCAGCCGGTGTCGGCATGCTCGAAGAGATCGTCCGGATCGCGGCCGTGGCATTCCTCGCACTCGTTGTCCTGGTGGCAGATGTAGCAGGTGTCGTGCATGTCGACATCCTGCAGCTCGCCCATCGGATGGGACTCCGCGCCATGGACATGGCATTGCGCACAGCTCTGCTGCTGATGGCAGAGCGCGCAGTTCATCTCGTACTTCTCGGCGTGGTTGCGGTGATGGAACGGAACCTTGTCGCCCTCGTCGTACTCGGTCTCGAAGACGATTAGATCCTTCATCTCGATCTGCTGGTAATGGCGGTCGTGGGTGAAGGTGGTCGCGGTGCCCTGCAGGGCGCCGCCGGCCTTCTTGGCGTGGCAGATCTCGCACTTGGTATCGTGATCCCAATCCGTGTGGCATCCCATGCACTGGCGGTGATAGGCGCCCTTGAGGCCGGGCTGGGCCAGGTCCTCGTGCTGGATGCTGACCGGATGGCATTCACGGCAGGACGGATGCGGCGTGTTGGGCGGCGTGAAGTGATGGCACGTCTCGCAGCCCTGATCCATCTCCACCATCCGCGCATGGGCGGCGTGATCGAAGAGAACCGGCACGTAGAGGTTCTCGAGCTGATCGAGGACGACCTCGTCGGGCCCGGACTCCGGGTCGAGGGCTTCGCTCACCGCGTGCCGGGGACAGACCTCCATCTTCAGGCAGGGATCGGCCGCCGACGGATTGGAACAGACGTGGCAGAGGGCGCAATCCAGCGTGGACTGCGTCTGCTGCCGCGCCGGATAGGCTCCGGCGACCGGGGACATCGCCGCGACGGCCGTGACCACGAGCAACAGGGGTATCATCCTACGCATGCCGCTTCTCCGTTCGCTTCTCCGCGTCGTCGGCGGAAACCGGATGCAGGACCGGCAGGTTGATCACCAGGAACCGGTAGACGAAGATCAGGCCGGCGACCAGTCCCGCGGTCACCGCGATTTCACCGATGGCCGGGAAATAGCGGTTCTCCATGTAGACGGGCTTGTAGGCCACCAGGTACACGTTGATGCGGTTGGCCACGACGCCGAAGATCACCAGCGCTGCGGCTAACGCCATCCGGCCCGGTTTGCGCCGGGTCCAGTCGAGCAGGAAAAGGACCATCGGCGCCACGACCCCGGCCAGCATCTCGACCGAGAAGAACCAGGGTTCGATGCCGCCGGAAGCCATCCCCGAGAACCCGCCGCGAACGGCCAGGTCGGTCACCTTCACCGCCAGGTAGACGAACAGCAGAACCGGGATGATGCCGGCCATCTTGCGGAAGATCGAGGTCTCCTGCTTCAGTTGGAACGAACGGGCGGAGAAGTAGCCCTCGAAGACGACCATCGACAGTCCGACCGCGAAGGCCGAGATCAAGAACAGCAGCGGCAGGATCGGCGTCATCCAGAGCGGGTGCATCTTGTAGGGCGCGAGCACCAGCAGCACGCCGAGCGACGACTGGTGCATGCAGGAGAGCACCACCCCGAGGATGATGAAGATGAACATCACCCGGCCGAGGGTGCGGTCGAACAGGCGCAGCAGGAATTCGCAGAGGCCGTTGAAGCTCCGCAGGATCCCCGGCAGGTTCACCCTGCCCATGAAGCGCTCCACCACCAGCGGCAGGAACTCGATGTACAGCACGGTCAGGTAGGTGGCCACGCACATGCCGACCTCGAAGAGGCCGGAATGTCCCGACCACATCGACGGGACCATCGGATGCCACAGATTGTAGAAGCGCCCCAGGTCCACCATCAGGCCCAGCACGACGAAGGTGTAGCCGAGCACCGCGGTCAGCAGGGCCGGCCGGGTAACGGCTTCGTAGTCCTCGCGGTGGAAGATGTGGGCCAGGGCGGCCGACGTGAACCCGCCGGCCGCGAGCGCGACGCCGCAGGCGACGTCGACGGCGATCCAGATCCCCCAGGGATACTGGGTGTCGAGGTTGGAGATCGACCCGATGCCGAAGATGAACCGACGGGCGGCGAAGAAGGTGCCGCAGGCCATCAGCGCGATCAGGATCCAGACTCCGCGGGTGAAGAACCGCCGGCCCAGCGGGGCCGCGTGGACGGCGTCACTCATGGTCGCTCTCCTGTTCTGCCTCGGCGGCCTCCTGCTTGCGCTTGCCGAGCCACATGATCTGGCCCAGGGCGGCGTAGAGCGCGATCGGCGGGATGAAGTGCTTGAAGATCCCGTGCTGGATCTTCTCGGTCATGCGCGGCGGCGCGGCTTCGCCCAGTTCGGGGAAGCCGAGTTCGGTGAAGGGCCGGTCCGCTAGATAGAGCCAGCAGGTTCCTCCCACCTCGTGTTCGCCGTAGACGTGATCGACGTAGCTTCCCGGGCGCGACGCGATCTTGCCGTGGGCCAGGGCGAGCAGATCGTCGCGGCGACCGAAGGTCAGGCATTCGACCGGACAGATCTCGACGCAGGCCGGCACGCGGCCCTCCTCCAGGCGCTCGAAGCAGAAGGTGCACTTGCGGACGACCGGATTCAGGGCGTTGTCGTATTCGTATGCGGGAATCTGGAAGGGGCAGGCCACCATGCAGTAGCGGCAGCCCATGCAGCGCCAGGGGTCATAATCGACCGGGCCCTGCTCGTCCTTGGTCAGGGCGGTCACCAGGCAGGCCGAAGCGCATGCGGGATCCTGGCAGTGCATGCACTGGACCTTGGCCCATACCGGCTTCTCCCCCTCCCCGCCGTACCGGTTGACGACCGTGTAATTCCCGGCGTCGGGACGGCGCATCCGCTCGAAAACCGACTTGTCCTCGAAGCTCTCCAGGGACTGCACGGGCAGATTGTTGGACTGGTTGCAAGCCCACTCGCACTTGCGGCATCCGACGCAGAGGGTCGTATCCACCAGCACGCCGTAGGGATTCTCCGGCACGTGATGTCCCTCCGACGCCCGGGCGGTCGACGCCCCGGCCGCCATCGCGCCGGCCGTCCCCATGGTTTTCAGGAAATTCCTGCGGTCCATCGAGCCATCCTTCCTCAGCGGTTATCGGTATCGGAAAACCAGTTTATCCAGCAACGGTCGGCGGCCTCGTTGAAAAGGTCCGCCGCACCGGGCATGTTGAACAGCGCCATCGACTCGGGATGATCGCGCCAGACGTCCACGACAGCCTCGTAGTCCCCGCAGAGGAACGGCCGCACCTCGACTCCGCGGGCCTTCAGCATCCACAGACAGGGGCGGGACAGGGAGCCGCAGAGCATGACGTCGATCCCGAGATCGACCACGGCCAGCATCCGGCCGCAGAAACTGCATCTGCGCCAATCATGGAATTCGCGTTTCTGTTCACCGGAGGAATCGAAATCTATGCAGACCAGGTGCTGGGCCGAGTCCAGCACCGGAGAGATTCGTCCCGACCATACCGGAATCGCCACGCGCATCAGGGATACCTCCGGATACGCTTGACAGCATCGGCTATGCCAATTCCCAGGTTAGCGCCTACTATTCAATCAACTAGCATGCCGATAAAGAGTTGTCAAACGCATAGTGAGACAATAGGAGAGTCCGTCATCGCTGTTTACAGTCGCAGGCCACGCCCCCGCAGGCAGGTCAGCGTCGCTCCGAAGCGACGTTCACATGCTGCTGCGTCCGTCTGTATCGGGCAGGACGATGCCGTAACGTTCGATCTTGCGGTAGAGAGTGCTCTTGTGGATGCCCAGATCGGAGGCCGCGGCCAGACGGTTCCAGCCGTTGCGGCGCAGGGCTTCGAGGATCATCCATTTCTCGACCTGCTGCAGCGTGGTGCCGGGCCCGGGCAGGCCGGCCGAATCCCCCTTGCCGCTGCGCAGGGATTCGGGCAGATGCTCGGGCTTGACCATACCGCCGCTGCAGAGCACGAAGACATGCTCGATGATGTTCTCGAGCTCGCGGACGTTGCCCGGGAAATCGTGCTCCATCAGGATCGACAACGCGGCGCTGGAAACGCCGGCGATATCCTTCCCGAAGCGCCGGTTGAAGCGCGCCAGGAAATGATCCACCAGCAGCGGCACGTCCTCCATGCGCTCCCGCAGGGACGGCAGGTCGAGCCGGATGACGTTGATGCGGTAGAAGAGATCCTCGCGGAATTCGCCGGCGGCGACCAGATCGGCCAGGCTGCGGTTGGTCGCGGTCAGGATCCTCACGTCGGCGTGGACCGGGCCGTCGGATCCGAGGGGCTCGTAGACGCGTTCCTGCAACACCCGCAGCAGCCGCACCTGCAGGGCGGGCGAAATGTCGCCGATCTCGTCGAGGAACAGGGTGCCGCCCTCGGCCATCGCGAAACGGCCGGGCTTGTCGGTGCGCGCGTCAGTGAAGGCGCCGGCCCGGTATCCGAAGAGTTCGGACTCCAGCAGCGTATCCGGCAGTGCGGCGCAGTTGACCGCCACGAAGGGCTTGTCCTTGCGGCGGCTCAGATCATGCAGGGCCCGGGCGAAGAGCTCCTTGCCCGTCCCGCTCTCCCCTTCGACAAGCACCGTGGCGTCGCTTTCGGCGATCTGGGGCATGATCTCGAAGAGCTTGAGCATCTTGTGGCTCTTGCTGACGATGTCGCCGCAGGTGTAGCGGCCCTCGAGTTCCTGGCGCAGCTGCTGGACGACGCTCAGATCCCTGAAGGTCTCGACGCCGCCGATGACCAGGCCGCCGGGCCCGTCCTTGAGCAGGGCCGTGGAAATGCTGATGGGGATGCGCTCGCCGCGATGGGTGTCGATGTAGACGGCGCGATTGAGAACCGGTTCCCCGGTGTCCAGCGTGTGACGCAGCGGGCAGCTCGTCTCGCAGACTTCGGCCTTGAAGACATCGCAGCAGGAACGACCGATCGCCTCGTCCCGGGGCACGCCCGTGATCGACTCGGCGGACCGATTGAACGACGTGATCTTGAAATCGAGATCGATGGTGAACACGCCGTCGCTGATCGAATCCATGATGATGGAAAAGCGCTCCGGCGGAATGGCCTGGAACCCATTGATGGACGATCGGGGCATGTCACCTCCCGGGCGAACGCTCGGTTGCCGAACTTTTGCGGAGGATACGCTGATACGAAGCGTCAGTGTACAAAAAAAACGGAAGGGCGCCAGAGGCCCTTCC
>CAYLMM010000058.1:0-15889 GCA_964384825.1 uncultured Fibrobacteraceae bacterium | reverse complement strand
GGTCCTGGCCGACTTTTCACGGAACCTCGAGAAGGCTGCTCATGGGTAGCCGGGAGGTGTCGAGATGAGTTCATCCCACGGACGCAGGGATTGATGGAGGTGGGCCGGGCGTGTTTGAGGATATCAATCTCAGGGGACTCACGGCTCAAAGTTCGCAGCGAGTCCTACCCGCTGAGCCGGTTTTCTGTCCGCGAACGAATCCCACCACAATGTTTAACGCAGATGGATGATCCGCGCCTGCTCGGCCGGATAGAGCACTTCCCGGATCGGATCTTACAGCTACAGGAATTTGAAGGCCGATACGAATGCGATCAGGATGAATTCGAGCAGATATATGCCAGAACCACTGCGGTGTACCTGCCATGATAACAATTAGGACGGAATAAACGGTAGTCACAACGATCGACTATGATATGCTGTGAAAATGATCACTGCGTATCCCGCTCTACAACTGGGATATAGCGCCGACTTCCCGGCCAAAACAATGGAGACCACAATGAAATTTCGCACCTCTCTGTGGATGATAACCGTGGCCGTCGTGGCGTTGGCCTTCTGTGTCGGTTGCAGCGACGACGATGATCCGGTCTCGCCTCCCGTGACCCACGACGCCACCGAGACCATCGGCGTTGCCGGCGGCGAGATCAGCATCGTCAATATGATCTCACTCGAAATTCCGCAGAATGCCCTGACCGCCGACGTCGATTTCACCATCGATGAATTGGAAAACGGTTACACGGCCATGCCGGCCGACCGCATACTCGTTTCGTCAGTGTGGGAGATCGGTCCCGCGGAGACGACGTTCTCGTCACCGGCCGATCTGGTCATCAAATACGACGAATCGGTGTTGACCACCCAGAGCGAAGCCGATCTCGTGATCTATACCGATGAAGGTGCCGGATGGGTTCCGGTGGTGACCTCGATCGTCGACGATCAGGATGAGGCCGAGGCGGATATCGACCACCTGTCGCAATTCTGCGTCACGGCGCCGCTGCCCGGCGTAGCAATAGTGGATATCACGCTGTCGGCAACGCCGGCCCTGGCGATTCCGGACGGTCCGAACGGTGGCGGTCCGGGCCTCGTTGCGACGAGCACCATCAATGTCGTCCCGGCCGGTATTGTCGATGATATTCGTGTCTACGTGGACATCACTCATGCCTACTCAAGCGATCTGATCATCAAGCTGGAGGCCCCCGACGGTACGCTGCACAATGTCTTCTGGATCGGCGAGGGTGGCGAGCCGAACACCAATCCCGTGGGGTGGTATCCGGACGACTTCACGCCGAAGCAGGACTTCGCCTTGCTGGACGGCAAGAGCGTGCGTGGCGACTGGAAACTGCACTGCTACGACTATTCCTATCAGCAGGCGGGAACGCTGAACGAGTGGCGTTTGAACCTGTTCTACGAACCGTTCGTGAAGTAATCGGCGGTTACGAGTCGACGCCGATCTCAAGAGATCTCGGCGGCGGATCCCCACGGGCCATGGCTCGTGGGGATCTTTTTTCTGCGTTGTGCAGGGAATGCTTTGAATTCAGATGTGATGTTCCCGCCGGATAAGCGGTTGAGTGTGACGGTGCGTCGTCTGGACGTCCGCAGGTCAAAACAAAACAATCCCGAGCTTTGACATATGCTATGATCCCCCAACCATAGCTGCATGATGAGAACGAGAAACCCCCAATCGGCCGGCCCGTGGGCCGGGAAGCTGCCGTCGCCGAATCCGAAACCTCGATCGCCCGCTCGTTCACATCGGCCTCGCTTGTGGCATGGCGACGGCTCCCTGACTCGATCGGAGGTTTCACAGATGACGCCCAACGTATCCCTGTCGCATCCCGGGAACCGGGTGCAGTTCATCCTGCTGTCGATCTTCGTCATCTTCCTCTTCTTTCCCGCGAATCTCGCCCGCGCCGCATTCCACGACCTCCACGCCGACTTCCCCCTGGTGATCGCCGGCGAGGCGGAGTGGGGCGACTACGACGGCGACGGCGATCTGGACTTCCTGCTGATCGGCTCGTCGCTCGGTGTGCGCATCGCCACGATCTACGACAACGACGGCAGCGGAGGGTTCACCGAGAACCTCGCCGCCGGTCTCGAAGGTGTCATCGACGCGGCCGCCGACTGGGGCGATTACGACGGCGACGGTGATCTGGATCTGGTGATCGAGGGGGGCGCGGATTCGGGACACATCCTGCGGGTCTACGAGAACAACGGCGACGGCACCTTCACAGCGGCCACCGTGACCGGAGGGCCGGGCGGCCTGTGGGGCGGCGATGTCGCCTGGGGCGACTACGACGGCGACGGCGATCTCGATTTCATCGCGTCGGGACGGACCACGACAACGCCCTTCACGGGAATTTTCCGCAACGACGGCGCGGGAACCTTCACCAGGGATACCGGCGTGGGCCTGCTGGCTCTGTCCTATTACGGCTCGGTCGATTGGGGAGACTGCGACAACGATGGAGACCTGGATTTCATCCTGACCGGAACATCGGGCTACGCTCTCTGGGGGTTGCTGTACACCAACGACGGCAGCGGCGTGTTCAGCGCGTCGACGGCGGGTCTGGACGGAGTCTATTACAGCGACGCGGACTTCGGCGATTACGACGACGACGGCGATCTCGACATCGTGATCACCGGCCAAGGCGAATCGAGCCAGATAAACCGGATCTACAAGAACCAGGGCGACGGTACGTTCACGGCCAACTGGGGATTCCGCCCCATGGAGAGAAGCTCGGTCGACTGGGGCGATTTCGACAACGACGGCGATCTGGACATCGTCTACTGCGGCGAACAGGACGGCTACGATCCGGTCGCCGAGATCTATGTCAACGACGGCGACGGGACCTTCTCGGACTATTGGGGAGACGATTTCCACGGGGTGCAGGGCGGGAACGTAGCCTGGGGCGACTGCGACAACGACGGTGATCTGGACGTGATCATCACGGGCAACGGATATTTCACCGCCATCTACCGCAACGACGGCATGGTGTTCAACACGGCTCCGACGGCGCCTTCCGGCCTGGACGCCGTGCGCAGCGGCGAGACCATGAGTTTCTCCTGGGGCCCGGGCGGCGATCTCGAAACCGCGGCCGCGGCGCTCAGCTACAATCTGCGCGTCGGAACGAGCCGCGCGGGTTCGGAGATAGTCGTGCCGATGGCCGACCTCGACACGGGCTACCGGCAGGTGGTCGGGATCGGCAACCGCGGCGGTTCCGCCGACTGGCAGATGGAAGGCCTGCAGCGCGCCTGGTACTGGAGCGTGCAGACCATCGATCACGGGCATATGGGATCGTCATTCGCGCCCGTGGACTCGATTCTCTACATGCCGATGCTGACATCGGTGGAGGATGTCCCCGAAGACCAGGGCGGTCGTCTTCGTCTGCGGATCCGGGCCTCGGACCTGGACGCCGCGACCGTGCCGGATTATCCGATAGCCAGCTACAACATCTGGCGGCGGCTGGACGAAGCGCCTCTGGCCGGTAAGGTCCTTGCCGAGGGACGGCGAGTGCCGACAAAGACAGCCCTGCCGGATGCGGCGCTGGAATGGGAAGGCAGGGTGTTCGCGACCGGCGCCGCGGCCGACGCCGGAGCCTCCGAGTTGCCCGCCGGCTTGTGGGAGGTCGTCGGTAGTTTCGCCGCGGCCCAGGCGCCCGACTATTGGACCGTCGTGCCGACTCTCGCCGACGCCGGTGCAATGGAACAGCCGTGGTCCGTGTACGTTGTGAGCGCTCACACCACGACCCCCTCGATCTGGTTCGCGAGCGATCCGGACAGCAATTACTCGGTGGACAACATTGCGCCGAACATGCCCGCGGGGGTGATGGTGGCCTACGCTTTCGACGGCAACGCGCTCGAATGGCTCGAATCGGATGCCGAGGATTTCTGCTATTTCAAGATCTACCGCGGCGATATGCCGGATTTCATCGTGGATCCGGAGAATCCGGCGCACACGACCACGGCCAGGGCCTGGGCCGATGGGGCTGGCGACTTCAAGGCCTTCTACAAGGTGTCGGTGGTGGATTTCGCGGGGAACGAAAGCCCGGCCGCGATGCCGGAGGAATTGACGGAGGTGGGCGTGGTTCCGCTCGAGTTCGTGCTGCACCAGAACGCGCCGAATCCCTTCAATCCACGCACAAGGATCAGGTTCAATCTTCCGGAAGAGTCGAGGGTTTCGCTGCGGATCTATGACGTGTCCGGGCGTCTGGTGCAGACGCTGTTCGAGGACTCGCCGCATGAACCGGGAAGCCACGAGGCGGTGTGGAACGGCAGGGATGCATCCGGCCGTCAGGCGCCGGCCTCGGTCTACTTCTACCGGATCGACGCCGGGGAATGGTCGCAGACCCGGCGGATGATGCTGGTCAAGTAACCGTTCCGTGGTCCCGCACCCGGGGCCGCCTCCTTGCCGGGGGGCGGCCCTTTTCTCTGCCCGAATTCCGAGGAGCATTCCACCCGCCAGGATGTCGATCAGGTCCGTATCCCAACTCCCGGTGTGGTACTATGAAATAGGGAGAGAAGCCAGGGGACTTCCAAGGGGGGAGAATGTCATGAAATCCAACGGCAACCTGCTGATGGCGTGTTTGGCGATGGCGACGTTGCTGCTGCCTGCGGCCTTCACCGCCGCGGCGCCCGACCCGAACGGCGTCGTGATCCACGAGCGCGTCTTCAACGACTGTTCCGCTTCGGTCCTGACGACCGTGAATTCCTATCCGACATCCATCTCGTTCCACGACGCGCAGCTCGACTGCGGCGGATACGCCAACCGGCACGCCTGGCGTTTTTCGGAGGACGGCGGCCTCACGGACGCGGTGGTCGACAATTCCGATTCCTTCCGCTTCGGCGCCTGGCTCACGATCAGCGGATCGGCCGACGGCGAAGGCGGGATTCAACTCGCGCCGTGGTGGGCGCAGCTGGTCGATGGCGGGATCTCCGTCAGAACGGAGAACGGCGAGATCGTCTGTTTCGGCGGCCGGTTGCCGTATTATTCCTTCACGGCCAGTCACGGACTGACCTACGCGAAGGGCGACCGGATCTACCTGGAGATCGAGTATCTCGCCCACGGCACGTCGGCGGCCGATCCCGCGACGGTCGAGTACAAGGTCGTCTACGGCGGCGAGTACACGAGCGGACCGCTGCCTTTCGATGAAGGCAATCCGATGGAGGATCCTCCGTACGGGCTCTGGGGCTGCCTGAACGATGCCCGCATCGGCGGCTATGCGATGATGTTCATGCAGCCCGGCGATCCCGAAGCCGATGTGCTGGTCGAATGGGACGGCTTCCAGTTCCAGGGAGAGTCCGTGGTGCCGTCCGAAACGAAGTCCTGGGGCGAGGTCAAAGGCTTCTTCCGCTAGATCGCGTCGAACCGACAGGGACCGTCTGCATGCGGGCCGGCGACGGAAACGCGTTCGTCGAGGTCAGGCTCGGCTTCGAGGACGTCGCCGTCTATACGGCCTCGCTCCAGGAATGGGCCGCCGATCCGGGCAATCCGATGGTGGATCCGAGCCAGCAAGACGAGGCATGCCAGCATGATGGCGGCGCGCAGGCGGGAGAGGAAAGTCATGGCCAATCAGGAGGTGCCCAAGATGATCGATGCGAAGAGAATTCCCCTGCTTTCCGCCCTGACGCTGACGCTCGGGCTGCTGCTCGCGCCGGGCCAGGCGAGCGCCCACTGCCAGATCCCCTGCGGGATCTACGACGACCATGCGCGCGTGGACGCGATGCGCGAGGACGCCGCCACGGTCGCCAAGGCGGCGCGGCTGATCAACGAGCTGTCCGCCGCATCCGACGCCCAATCGCAGCAGCAACTGGTCCGCTGGGTCATGAACAAGGAACGGCACGCCCAGAACATCATCGGCACGATCAGCGACTACTTCCTGACCCAGCGGGTCAAGCCGGACCAGGACGACTACGCGCAGCGGCTGCAGAGGCACCACGCGGTCATCCTGGCGGCGATGAAGGCCAAGCAGAGCGTGTCGACCGAGGCGGCCGCAGAGCTGGCGGATCGCATCGAGGCGCTGTTCGAATACTACCCCGGGGAATGATGCGGAAGCGTCGGAATTGTCCGCGAAATTGACGGTTCCTCGAGAAATATGGTAGGATTTCAGACACCGGGACTCGTAATTCCGCGAGCGCCCGGTGTCGAGGGGGGGGAGGGATCGTGAAGAAGTTCCTGTTCGTTTTTCTCGTGGCGGTTCTGGCGGTGAGCAGCGCGGCTCTGGGCTGGGGAGTGTTCAACGACGGCGCGGACAACAACTGCGCCGCGTGCCATGTCGGCAGCGTGGTCATGGACGCGCACAACACCTCGAACTGCCTGGTCTGTCACGTCGTCACTTCGGGGGACGTTCCGGCGACGTCCAACTGCTCGGCCTGTCACGGAGCCGGCGCGATGGTCAACTTCCACAACGGGGCCGGCATCACGTCGTGCGCGATGTGCCACGCCGAGTTGCCCAACGGGGATTGCAGCTGGGGCGAGCTCAAGAGTCGCTATCTGGATTAGGTCCTCGCCCGTGATGCGCGGTTGGGCGCCGCCCGGATCGGTGGAGGGGCCTTCCCCTGCCTTGGTTCGCCTCTTGAACCAAGCGGCTGTTCATGTCACCCTGATTCCCGATGTTTCCCGTCTGTTTATCGGCCCGGATTGCAGACCATACCGTTTTCTTGATTTCGCGGAGGGCGGAGGCCGTCCCGCCGTCGATCGACGCCCGCCGCACTCGAGGGGGAATCAGGATGAAGAAGCTGATGGCCGGTTCGCTGCTGTGTCTGATGGTCGCTCTCGTTTCGTTCGACGCCGGCGCGGAAGACGTCGATTGGCCCGAAAACTCCTATCTGGGCGGCATCCCCGCGATCACAAAGCATTACACCGAAGCGATCGAATCCCTGAAGGCCGAGTACAAGAGCTTCGACTATGCGGATCCCGAGCAGTACGCCCAGGCCGCGGAGGTCGCGGAAGAGATGGAGCAGACAGAGGCCCGCTGGAAGGCCGAGGTCGAGAGGCACGTGGCCGAGAAAGCCCTGGTCGACAGGGAACTGCCCGTCACGGGTCTGGACGGACGGCCCTACAGGGCGGCCAAGGCTGTGATCTCCGGCGCGAGCAACAGGCAGGTGGGGGTCGATGTCACCCTGACCATGGTCGAGGATCTGTCGGACGGGACACGCAAGGAAAGCTGGCTGAAGCGCGGATTCGGCAGGGGATACCGCGGCAAGACGCCCGAGGACAAGTTCAGCGTCTACTTCATGGCGGTCGATTCGCAGGGGAAGCCGATTCCGCATTCCGGCTGCGTGGCGGGCGCGTATGCGACGCGCAGCGAACTTCTGCCCGGCAAGGAGATCACGGCCAAAATCATCTGGTCCCTCGAGGATCTCCTGCTGATGAATGATTTCGCCGGCATCGAGGAGATCACCAAGGAGTTCTACTACGGGAAGTGATTCCGGTGATGCCCCGGGCGTCCGCCGGCGAATCCCGCGCGAATAATTCTGAAAAATTCGTGAAAAAATGCGAAAGGGATTCGGAATTCCCTCGTTTGGCTTGGCATGACCCGAGCCAACAAAGGGAGAATTCCATGAATTTCCGCATCCTGACGGCCGCCCTCTTCCTGACCGCGCTGCTTCCCGCCGCAGCCTCCGGCGCCCTCGAACCGGCGGTCCACCCGCTGTTCGACGGCGACGCGGTGCACGAGATCCATCTGACCTTCAGCCAGAGCGACTGGTACGACCAGCTGACGACGAACTTCGAGAGCAGCGACGATCCGCCGTATATCGAGGCCGACTTCGCCTGGGATTCGAACGCCCTGCCCAGCATCGGCGTGCGCTTCAAGGGGAACAGCAGCTACATAGGCTACTACGGCGTGAAGAAGTCGTTCAAGCTGGACCTCGACGAGTTCGTGTCCGGCCAGGAGCTCTACGGCCTGGACAAGCTGAACCTCAACAACTGCTATCTCGATCCCAGCTATGTGCGCGAGAAATGCGTCTACGAGCTGTGCGACGCCATGGGCATGGCCGCCGGGCGCACCAACTACGCCGCGCTGTACATCAACGGCACCTACTGGGGCCTCTACCTGCTGGTCGAGCAGCAGGATCAGGAGTTCATCGAATCGCGATGGGGCGCGGGCGAGGACGGCAACCTGTGGAAGGGCGAGCCCTACGGCACCCTGGAGGACCTCGGCACCGTCGAGTCGGCCTACTACGACAGCTACGAGCTGAAGACCAACGAGACCGAGAACGACTGGTCCGACCTGGTCGACTTCATCGACATCCTGAACAACACGGCGCTGGCCGACCTGCCGGACAGCCTGCACAACCGGCTGGACGTGAACTCGGCCCTGGCCATGCTCGCGATCGACAACTTCGCGGTGAACCTGGACAGCTACATCGGCCGGTGCGCGAACTACTACATGTACCACCGCGACCTGGACGACCGCTTCGTTTTCACCAAGTGGGACCAGAACGAATCGTGGGGCATCTACAACGAGTTCAACCTGTCCACCACCGACCTCCAGCAGCTCAGCCCCTGGTGGACCAATCCGAAGTACGGCGAGGAACGGCCCCTGGCCGAACGCCTGCTGCAGGTTTCCGAGTACCAGGATGTCTACGTGGGCCACATGAAGAAGCTGATGGCCACCGCCGCCGATCCGACCACGCTGGTGGCGCGGATGGAGGAGCTGCGCGACATGATCCGGCCCTGGGTCCAGGACGATACGAACTCCATGTTCACCTCGACCCAGTTCGAGAACTGCATGACCAACAACATCTACGCCTCGGGCGGGCCGCCGCCGGGGCGGGTGATCCCCGCGCTGGAGACCTTCATCGAAGCCCGGCACAGCTATCTGCAGTCGACGATCGGTTCGTGGGCCCCGGTCGAGGGCCTGGTCCTGAACGAGCTGATGCCCCGCAACGGCTCGACCATCGCCGACGAAGCCGGCGACTACGGCGACTGGATCGAGATCGCCAACACGGGTACCGCGAGCATCGACCTGCAGGGCATGGGCCTGACCGACCATTTCGAGGGGACGGCGGACTTCGTGTTTCCCGACGTGACCCTGGCGCCCGGAGAGTACCTGGTCGTCTGGGCGGACGAGGAGATCTCGGAGGGCGCGCTGCACGCTCCCTTCAAGCTCGACGGATCGGGCGAGGACGTGTACCTGACCCAGGGCGGGGTGATCGTCGACCAGGTGAGTTTCCCCGAACTGGGCACGGACGTTCCCTGGGGCCGCTGGCCCGACGGGACAGGTGATTGGGCATCCCTATCGGTGGCCACGCCCGGCGCCGGGAACATGAATCCCGTCGTGCCCGAGACCGTCGTGCTCTATCTCAACGAGTTCGTCGCGCAGAACACGGCGGGCATCCGGGACGAGGCCGGCCAGTACGAGGACTGGGTCGAGATCTACAACCCCGGCGCCGAAGCCGTCGAGCTGGGCGGCCTGTACCTGACCGACGACCTGTCGCTGACCACCCGGTGGGCCCTCCCCGACACCCAGATCGCCGCCGGCGGTTTCATGGTCGTGTGGTGCGACAGCGATCCGGAGGACGGCTCTCTGCACGCGTCCTTCAAGCTGAGCGCGGACGGCGAGGCGATCGGACTGTTCGGCCGGCTCGCGGCGGGCAACGAACCGATCGACAGCCATGTCTTCGCCGCCCAGACCGCCGACGTCAGCGAGGGGCGGGACGTGGACGGCGCGGGCGCGTGGGTCAGCTTCAGCGAACCCACGCCCGGGGCGAGCAACCAGAGCTCGACCCCGGTGCCGGCCGTGGGCGCGCTGCGGCTGCTGCCCTGCTATCCCAATCCCTTCAACCCCCGCACGACCGTTCGCTTCGATCTGCCCGAGGCGGGCAGGGTGCTGCTCGAATTGTACGATTCCCGGGGGCGTCTGGTGCGCCGGCTGCAGGATGAAGCCTGCCTCGCCGGCTACCACGAAGTCGTATGGGAGGGGCGCGACCAGCAGGGCCGCCAGGTTCCCTCGGGGGTCTACTTCTCGCGGCTGGACTTCGGCGGCGAGCAGCGTTCCGGAACGCTGACGCTGGTTCGCTGAACGGCATGGGAACGAGGGATCGATCAGAACACACCCCGGGAAACGGAAAGTCCGATGGCAGCGATGCAATCATACACCCGGTCCGGCGTGAGCCAGTTCCGCCGCCACGAATGCAAGTACGTGATCACCGAGGATCTGGCCGCCAAGGTCCGCGCCTCCATGCGGCCGTTCGTGGACCCCGATCCCCACACGGCCGGATCGCCGGACGGGGCCTACGACATCGCCAGCCTCTATCTCGACGCTCCCGACCTGAAGCTGTTCTGGGAGAGCCAGGAGGGATTGTGCCGGCGCGTGAAGCTGCGCATCCGGTACTACCACGAGGTCGATTCCGCGTTCCTGGAAATCAAGCGGCGGCGTGACCGCCTCGTTCTGAAGGGCCGGGCCCGGCTGCCCCGCGCGGCGATCGCGGTGATCCTGGCCGGCGGCTGCCCCGACGTTTCCGGCCTGCGCGGGGACCAGAGGGCCTGCTACGAGGAGTTCACCGGCCACATGGACCGCTGGATGGCCCGGCCCGCGGTCTGGGTGCGTTACCGGCGCGAGGCCTACGTCGGCGCCTACCATCCGGGCGTGCGCGTGACCATGGATCGCCGCCTGGTCTGCGCTCCGGCCGACGAGATGCGCGGCGATCCGGATTTCTCCGACGATTTCGGACGCTGGCGCTCGGTCGAGGAGCGGCGCGTAGTCCTCGAGCTGAAGTTCGACAACTCATATCCCAGTTGGATGGCCCGGCTAGTACGGCGCTTCGAACTCCAGCGGCGGTCCTATTCGAAGTACTGCCGGTCCGTGTGCCGGGGTCTGGATCCCGAGGTTCTTTCGCCGATCGACGCCTGGTCCGTGCCGCGCACCATGAAGGGAGCATCGTGATGGAAGCGCTGGACAGATTGCTCGAATTCTCCGACGAATTCAGCGCCTTGAGCGTGGACACGATCCTGATCTCCCTGCTGACCGCTTTCCTGCTGGGCCAGATCGTGGCCTGGGTCTACGTCTGGACCCACCGCGGCGTCTCGTACGCGGGCTCGCTGGCCCGCGCGCTCGTCGCCCTGGCGTTGATCGTGACCCTGGTGATGCTCGTGGTCGGCAGCAACCTCGCCCGCGCCTTCGGGCTGTTCGGCGCCCTGGCCCTGATCCGTTTCCGCACCCCGGTCAAGGACGCCGGCGACACGGTGTTCCTGTTCCTGGCCGTGGCCGTCGGCATCGCCACCGGCACCGGCAACCTGACCGCCGCGGTCTGCGGCACGGTGGTGATCTGCGCCGCCATCTCCTACCTGGCGCGCAGCGGTTTCGGCAGCCGTCTGGATCACGACGGATTGCTGCGGCTGCGGTTGCCGGCGGGAAGCGGCCAACAGCCGGCCATCCGCGGAATCCTCGATCGCTATTGCGACGGGTTCAGGCTGTTGCACCTGCGCGAGACCGAAGAGGACGGTTCGATGGAACTCGCGTTCCAGATCCGGATGATCGACAGCCGTCACTGCCCCGGGATGGTGGCCGAGATCGAGGGCCGCCCCGGGGTCAGCAACCTTTCGTTGCTGATGCAGGATGCGGAGGTGACCCCGTGAGCAAGCAATCCTCGCCCGGCGGCTCGCTGCCGTTTTCCGAATCGAATCGCGAACGCCTGCTCCGGCGGCTGCGGCGGCATTCTTCCCTGCTGGTGTGGGCGGCGGTCCTGATCGTGACGGTGATGCTGTTCCAGCACCGCCGCCATGGCGCGGCCGTGACCGGATTCGCCGTCGAGACCCGTTACGATGTCGCCGGCGAGACCGCCGGACGTCTGGAAACCCTCGCCGTCGACATCAACCAGAACGTCGTCCGCGGCCAGGTCATCGCCTCCTTCGCGGGCGAAGATCTGATGCTGGACCTGCGCGAGGCGAGGGCCGAACTGGATCGCCTGGCCTGCGAACTGGAACGCGAGGGGGCCATGTGGGACCTGGACGCGTCCGGCCAGCAGGTCGAGCAGCAGACAAACCTGCGGCGTTTCGCCCGTGACGCCGAGAACGCGCGCATCGACTACCTGCAGGCCGCGGCCTCACTGGCCGCAGACCGTATCGAACTGCAGGGCCTGGAGACGACCCTCGGCAGGACGCGGGCGCTGACCGAAGGTGATCTGACCTCCCGGGCGACCCTCGACGACGACCGCTACGCCTTCGAAACGTTGCGCGAATCGGTCGCCGGCGGGGAAGTCGCCGTCGCCGCCCTGCGCGAGGCGAAGACGAAGGCCGAAGCGCGGTACCGGGAATACGAGGCCCGCTACCTCGCCGAGATCCCGGAGGCGGAGGTGCTGTTGCGGCCACTGGAGAGCGCCATGACCGTCCAGGAGGTCCGGATCGAGAAGGTGCAGCTGGCGATCGGGCGGCTGGTCCTGCGCGCTCCGGCCGCCGGCGCTTTGGCGGCGATCTTCCACCGCGACGGAGAGGTCGTGGCCGCCGGCGAACCGGTGGCCTCGATCGTCGAACCGCGCTCCGGCGCCGTGGTGGCCTACCTGCCGGAAACCAGGATCCGCGCCGCGGCGGACATCGTGGCCGGCGACGAGGTCGCCTTGCGGCGCGCCGGGACCGCCGGACCGGGCTTGGCCGGCGCCGTGGCCTCGGTGGGCGCGAGCGTCGAGCGCTTGCCGCTGCGGCTCGATCCCGCCGCCGCCGTGCCCGGCTGGGGTCTCGCCGTCCGGATCTCCCTGCCCGATTCTCTGAAAGCGATGCCGGGGGAGCGGTTCGAGGTCTCCTTCTGAGCAATCCCGGGCGCTTCGATCCGTGTCTCGGACATTCATTCCGGGGATAGCCCGCGATCCGGTACCTCCCGACGAATATTTACCGAAAGGAATCCCCATGTCGGGGATTCTGTTGGGCAAGCACACCGAAGCTTCTTCCAACGGATAGAGAGGAAATACCAATGGTGATCTCGCGGATCGGCGGCTGCATCGGCTGCGGAACATGCGTCAAGACCTGTCCCACCGATGTGATCCGTCTCGACTACAGGACCGGGAAAGCGGTCATCGCCTATCCGGCGGACTGCCAGATCTGCCATCTGTGCAGCCTCTACTGTCCGGTCGATGCGATCACGATCTCGCCCGACAAATCCATCCCCGTTTCCGTCTCTTGGGGGTAGGCGATGAAGACGCATGATGCTCGGATCCATCTCGTTCCCGCAGTGATGATATTCATCGGCCTGCCGCTGCTTCTCTGGGCGATGGGGGATTTTCCGCGACGGACCCTGCTGAAGGAAAGCCTGTCCGTCCTGACGCTGGTGACTTTCAGCTTGACGCTCGGGCAGTTCCCTCTCGCCAGGATCAACGGGGACGCCGTAAGGGCTCTCGGTGCGGCCCGCGTCGTCCGGTACCACAAGATCATCGGTTACGCCGTCGTGGCGGTGCTGCTGGTCCACCCGTTGATGATCGTGCTGCCGCGCCGTTTCGAAGCCGGCATCGAACCCCTGGACGCGCTGGCCGTTCTGGTCACCGAGTTCGACAGCGCCGGCGTTCTGCTGGGGATGGCGGCCTGGTGTCTGATGCTGATCCTGGGCGTCACCTCGCTGGTCCGCGGCAGTTTGCCGATGCGCCCGAAGACCTGGCGGATCTTCCATGGAGCGCTGTCGGGATTGTTCGTCATCCTGGCGACCTGGCACGCCGTGGACCTGGGGCGGCATACCGATACGGCCATGTCGGCCATGTTGATCGTTTTCGCGGCCGCCGGAATGGTTCTTCTTCTCAAGAGCCATTTCCCCGGGCCGCATCCGAAGGAGAAGACCGATGAGTGACGCGAGAGACCGCGGCGGAGTCTCGAGACGGGAATTCCTCGCCCTGGCCGGCGGCGCGGCGGGGCTGGCCGCCATGGCATCGATGGGACTGGCCGACGGCTGGGCTGCCAACCCGTCCGCGGCCGCGGCCGGCGATGTCGAGCTCGGGGATCGCGAGGCGGACGTCCTGGTCCTGGGCGGCGGGATCGCCGGACTGTTCGCCGCGGTCAAGGCCCACGACGCAGGCGCCCGGGTGCTGATGGTCTCCAAGGGCCGGCTGGGAACCTCGGGGCAGACGCCCTTCGCCCGCGGCATCTTCAGCTACGACTCCGCCACCGCGAATATGAGCATCGACGAGCTGTTGGCGAAGATCTCGCGTTCGGCCCTGGGCACCAACAACCCGGTCTACACCCGGCAGATGGTGGAGCATTCCAAGGAGCGGGTCGAGGAGCTGCGGGGATGGGGATTCTTCGAGTCGCCTCTCTATCACGATTCGTTCAGCAGGCCGATCGCGGAGCGGAACATCGCGGTCATGGAACGCATCATGGTCACGCATCTGATCAAGGAGGACGGGCGCATCGCCGGCGCGGCCGGATTCAGCCTGGACGAGCGGAAGGTCCTGTTCTTCCGGGCCAGGAGCGTGATCCTCTGCACCGGTGCGGGGGGCTTCAAGCCCAATGGATTCCCCATCTGCGATCTGACCCACGACGGCACGGTCATGGCCTACGCGATCGGCGCCAAGGTGACGGGCAAGGAGTGGAACGACGGCCACGGCGGCCGGGCGGACAATCCGGCCGCCTGCTACGACGGCTGGCGGCACGTGCTCGTGCAGAAGCCGGGCACGACCGGCCCGGAGGTTCATCACGATCTGGGGGTCGACGTCAACTACATCGCCTACCGGAGCGGCAATCCCGTCTCGATGGGACCTCCCGGTTCGGGCGGCGGCGATCAGATCGACGGCGGTCCCTACACGCCGGAGGAATTCCAGCGCAGCGGGCGTCCGGACGGTCCGCCCCCGGGAGGGGACGGCGGCCGGGGCGGCCCTCCTCCCGGCGGCAAGGACGGCGAGGGAGGCCCGCCCGGATTCGGCGGCGATGTGATGGGCGGAGCCTCGGCCGGCCTGTCGATCCACAAGTCGGAAGGGCTGGTGCCGATCAACGACCGTTGCGAGTCGAACATTCCCGGCCTCTACGCGGCCGGGGACGCCCTGGGCTCCTACATGGCCGGCGCGATCTACACCCAGGTCGGCTCCTCGCTGGCGGGGTCGGCCGTGCAGGGCGCCGTCGCCGCGGAAGCCGCGGCGGAGTATTGCCGGGACCTCCGCATGCCGGAAATCCCGCAGGCCGAGATCGACAGGATCGGCGGCGAGATCCTGGCTCCCCTGAAGCGCGATGCGGGGTACGGCCCGGGGTGGGTGACCCGGACGCTCCAGGGCGTCATGATTCCCAATTTCGTGCTCTACATCAAGAAGGAGAGCATCCTGCGGGCGGCCCTGGCCTATGTCGAGGAACTGCGGGATCACCATGTCCCGATGCTGCGGGCCGCCGACATGCACGAGCTGCGCCTCGCGCACGAGACCGCCAACATGATCGTCAACGCCGAGATGAAGCTCAGGGCATCGCTGCTGCGCAAGGAGAGCCGCTGCAGCCATTACCGACTGGACTATCCGAAGGTCGACGATGACAACTGGCGGGCGTGGATCAACATCCGCCGGGGAGCCGACGGCGCCATGAAACTGGAAAAGCAGGCCTTCGACAGCTGGCCTTCCTGACAGGGGGCGGCCGGCGCGAGGAGCGGGCTGCCGAGCATCGGGGGCGGGCGGTGGCGATGGGGTCGCCGCCCGTCCGCCACCCTTTGACGTACATCCTTCGTATAATGTATACCTTTCGGACGGGAATACATTGCCATCGGGAGGGCTTGGCCTGAGCGGGCAAAAGTGAAGTCGAACGGAGGACGGCGCGATTCGAACGGGTTCGTCGCGATGAGGGGCTCCGGCAACGGGGAGGAGAATGAAATGAACGACAAGGGCAGATGTCCGGTGACGCACCGGCACACGGCGGCGGGCGGCCGGTCGAACTACGACTGGTGGCCGGAGCAGCTGAATCTGAGGATCCTCCACCAGAACTCCGCCGCATCGAATCCGATGGGCG
>CAYLMM010000057.1:0-17140 GCA_964384825.1 uncultured Fibrobacteraceae bacterium | reverse complement strand
GCATCGACAGCACGCCCTTGTTGGGCATCAGGAAGTTCATCACCGAGAAGATGGTCTTCTTCACCTCGCCGCCGTAGCTCGAACCGGCCACCAGGGCCAGCCGCTCGGCGAAGTTGACGATGATCGCGGTGTCGCTGCGCGTGCCGTCGACGATCGGATCGGCCTTGAACTTCGGCAGCGCGATCAGGGTGAATTCGGGAACGAATTCCTGATACTCCTCGCGCGACTCGGGCAGGATGAACATGTTGCGGACGAACTGGCTCTGCCAGGCGTCCTCGGTGATGATCCGCACCGCGAGCTTGTGCTCGGGGTCGTGCCCGGCGTAGCAGTCCTGCACGAAGACTTCCTCGCCCTGCAGGTACGACTGCATGCGGGTCAGAAGGCTGGCGAACTTGTCCGGCGCGATCGGCCGGTTGTACTCGCCCCACCAGACCTTCTCCTCGGTCTGGTGTTCGCGGGCGATGAACTTGTCGTTCGCCGCGCGCGCGCTCCACTTGCCGGTGTTGACCTGCAGCGGGCCCTGGGCGGTGATGTGGCCCTCGCCGCGGAAGATGAACTCCTCGTAGAGAGCCTCGGTCGGCAGGTTCCAGTAGACGCGCTTCAGGTGCTTCAGGCCGTGGTTCTCGAGCCCGAATTCGCTGGCCAGTTCGGAAGCCTGCTTCTGCGCCGGCGACTTGATCTTCAAGTACTTCGACATGGCTCGCCTCCTCTAGGTCCAGTCCCTAACCAGCTTGCGGTCGCCGATGTAGAGTTCGTTCGGGGAATTGGGATCCAGCGCCCACTTGATGCGCTCGATGCCCTCGGTGATGTCCTTGATCGTGCCGCAGTAGCTCAGCCGCAGGAAGCCCTCCATGCCGAACTCCACGCCCGGGACGGTCACGACCTGCACCTTGTCGACCAGGAAGTTGGCCAGCCGGGTCGAATCCTTGTCGTAGTGGCTGAAGTCCGCGAACGAGTAGAAGGTGCCGTCGGGCGGCGAGAGCCTGACGCCTTCGAAGCCCTTCAGCTGGTCGACCATCACGTTGCGGTTGTTCTCGAGGGTCATCCGCAGGTTCTCGACGTGGCTCTGGGGGCCGTTGATCGCGGCCACCGACGCCTTCTGCAGCACGCCGGCCGGGCCGGACGTCTGGTGCGACTGGATGTTCGACATCACCTCGATCAGCTTCTTGTTGCCGACCGCCCAGCCGATCCGGAAACCGGTCATCGCGTACTGCTTCGACACGCCGTTGACGATCAGCATCTTGGACTTGTCGCCCAGGTCCTTGGCGAACTCGCAGGGGTTGGTCCACTTGGTGTCGCCGAAGATCAGACGATGGTAGATGTCGTCCATGATCAGGTAGATGTTCTTCTGCTCGCAGAACTCGACGATGTCCTTGATGAACTCGCGCGAGTAGACCGCGCCCGATGGGTTGTTCGGGCTGTTGATGATCACGGCCTTGGTGTAGCTGCTCACGCGCTGCGTGATGTCCTCGAGGCGGGGGTAGAACGTTCCGTCCTCGGGCACCGCCGGCACCGGCACGGCGCCGCAGAGCTTGATCATCTCGGGATAGCTGACCCAGTAGGGAGCGGGGAAGATGACCTCGTCCTGGGGATCGAGGATCGCCTGCAGGCAGCACATGATGGCCTGCTTGGCGCCGCTGGAGGCCATGACCTCCTCGGGAGTCACCTTGCGTCCGTAGAAATCGCGCGTGTAGCGGATGATGGCCGCCTTCATGTCCTGCGTGCCGTAGGCCGGCGTGTAGCGCACCTCGCCGGAGTTGAGCAGGGCGGATGCCGCGACGATGGCGTCGATGGGCGCCTTGCCCTTCGGTTCGCCTCCGCCCAGATGGATTACGGGGTCGCCCTTGGCGCGCAGGATCGCGGCCTTCTCGTTCAGTTTCAGGGTGACCGATTCCCCGATGGTCCGGGCTATCAGGCTGATGCTCATGGCCCTCCCTCTTTGGCGCCCTGACCGGCGCCGGTTCTGGGTCCGATTGGCCGGGCGAGCCACCCGGCTTCAAGAGGAGAACATGGTTGGAACAAACAAGAAGGTCAACGGAAACCGGCGGCCCGCGTAAGGTATTTTTCGGGAAAACAGGATGCGTGAAGTCCGGCTTGCGGCGGGCGCTTCGGAAATAAGACCGGGGGCCGCGCGAGCGGCCCCCGGATCGCGGTCGGGAAAAGGGGGGGCGAAAGCCGCCTAGATCCTTTCCATCTTCTCGAGTTCCTTCTCCAGCCGGTCGACCAGTTCGCCCAGGTTGTCGACCACGGCCTGGAACGCCGCGGGATCGGAAAGGTCGACGCCGGCGTCCTTCAGCAGTTCCATCGGATAGTCGCTGCCGCCGGCCCGCAGCAGGTCGAGGTAACGCTCGGTCGCGGCCTCGCGCTGCTCCTTGTCGCCGGTGGTGATGTCCTGGAAGAGCTTCGCCGAGGACGCGTAGCAGGTGGCGTACTGGTACACGTAGTAGGGCGTGCGGAAGAAGTGGCCGATGCGCGTCCAGGTGGCCCGGTACGGCTCGTCGAAGGTCGCCGCCGGTCCCTGCTGACGTTTCCACAGCGAGGTGTAGAGCTCGCTCAGCGAATCGGCGGTGATCGGCTCGCCCCGCTCGACCATCCGGTGCGCCTGCCACTCGAAGTCGGCGAACATCACCTGCGAGTAGAAGGTCGAGACGATGTCGTCGATGGCGTGGGTCAGCAGGGCCGCGCGCTCGACCGGGTCGTCGGTCCGCTGCAGCATGTAGTCCAGCAGCAGCCGCTCGTTCAGCGTCGAGGCGACCTCGGCCACGAAGATCGTGTAGCTCGAGGTGGAGAAGGGCTGGGTCTGGTTGGCCAGCCGGGTGTGCATCGAGTGGCCGGCCTCGTGGGCGGCGGTGAAGAAGTTGTCCAGGGTGTCGTTGTAGTTCAGCAGGATGTACGGATGCACGCCGTAGACGCCCGCGGAGAACGCGCCCGAGCGCTTGCCCTCGTTCTCGTAGACGTCGATCCAGCCGCCCGAGAAGATCCGCTTCATCTGCTTCTGGTAGTCCTCGCCCAGCGGCGCGACCGAGGCGACGATGTCGTCGGCGATCTCGTCGAAGGGGTACTCCTTGTCGAAGTCCACCAGCGTGGCCGATCCGTCGTAGCCGTGGTACTCGTCCAGGCCCAGGGCCTTCTTGCGCAGGGCGTTGTAGCGGTGCAGCGGTTCGGCGCCGTTGCGCACGCATTCGACCAGGTTCTCGTAGACGGCCGTCGGGATGTTGTTGCCGTCGAGTTCGGCCGCGAGCGTCGTCTCGTAGCCGCGGGCCTGGGTGTAGGCCCAGTCGCGCTGCAGCACGCCGTTGTAGATGGCGGCGTAGGTGTTGGCCTTGGCGTTGAAGATGCCGTAGAAGGCCGCGAAGGCCTTGGCCCGGTTCTGCTGGTTGCGGTCGGTCGACAGCACGTGGTAGTAGCCGCCGGGGGTGGCGGTGATCTCCTCGCCGTCGGCCAGCGTCACCTGCGGGTACTCGATGTCCGAGGTCGAGAGCTGCGAGTAGGCCTCGTTCGGCGCGCCCGACAGGGGGCTGAAGTAGGACAGCAGCGTCTCCTTGTCCTCGCTCAGCACGTGCGCCTGCTGGCGGTACAGGTCCTCGACGCCGAAGCGGTAGGGCGCGAGTTCGGGCGTCCCGTCGAGCCAGCCCTTCATCGTCTCCCAGGGGATGCGCAGCATCTCGGGGCTGAACCAGGCCGTCGCGGTGCCGAAGCGGGCGAACATGGTGCGCACGCGCTGCAGCCGGGCGGCGACCTCGTTGTCGCGGGTGTCGAGCGAACTGGTCAGCGCGGGGAAGCGGTAGAGCTTGTAGGAGAGCTGGCCCATCTCGTCGTCCAGCTCGAAGACCTCCAGCAGCCGCTCCGGTCCCTGGTCGAGAGAGCCCTCGAAGCCGGCGTACCGCTCCATCAGGCCCTCCATCTTCTGCATGTCGGCTTCCCATTCGTCCCAGCTCCGGTAGATGTCGCCGAGGTCCCACTTGTACTTGTCGGCGATCTCGTCGCGGTTCAGGGTGTCGGGCTTGGCCATGGCGACACCGCAGGCCAGCAGGACGGCGGCCGCGAGTACCGTGCAGACGAGAGCTCGCGTTTTTGCGGACTGACGCATGATCGGATTCCTCCGTAATGGGGGACAGGGTTTTCGACGGGGACGGCGCATCCGTTCCCTACGGTCGGGGTGGTCTGCGGTTGCGGACAGGACGTTGATTCTCATCGGCCCCGGTCCCGCCGGGCGCGTTCGAGATTGCGGCGGGCGTCCAGGTCGTCGGGCGCCAGGCGCACGGCTTCGGCGAAGGCCCTTTCGGCACCGGCCAGGTCGCCCGCTCCGGCCAGGGCCACGCCCAGCGAGTTGCGCAGGCGCGCGTCGTCGGGATGGGCGCGCAGCAGGCCGCGCAGCAGGGATGCGGCCTCGGCGAAGACGCCCTTCTCGATCAGCACCGCGGCCAGTTCGCGCCGGGCCGTGCGGTCGTCGGGCCGGATCCCCAGGGCGGTCCGGTAGCTGGTTTCCGCGGCCTCGACGTCGCCCCGGCGGACCTCGGCCCAGCCCAGCATCCTGTGGCCCAGGGCGCTGCCCGGATTGAGGGCGACGGCTTCGCGCAGGCGGCGGGCCAACTGCGCCGGCGGCGTCGCGTGCTGGGACGTGGCCGCGTCGCGCAGCAGGCAGGAGGCGGCGATGTCGGCGAGGTTGCGGTCGCGGAATTCCGCGATCGCCTGGGCGCTGCGGGCGTCGACCGGGCGGTCGAGCAGATCGTTGACCGGGTCGAGATGGCGGGCGATCAGCCGCGCCAGGGGGATCTCGCGCTGCTGCCCGATCATCGCGCCGCGGGTGCCGTAGGCCAGGACCGGACGGTCGTCGTCGTAGACGTCCCCGCCGCGGGCCAGTTCCGCCAGCCCCTTCGGTCCGCAGAGGAAGCCGCCCAGCAGCGGCACCGGCCGCATCTGCCATTGCTCGGGGCCGCCCCAGTGGCTGAAGCGCAGGTCGTCGCGCACCGGGCCCTCGCGGTTCAGCAGCTGCAGGCGGTCGACCGGGAACCAGGCCCGCGGGCCGTTGACGCCCACCAGCAGCAGCTCGGCCGTGTTGTACCAGAGGTAGCTTTCGGGGAAGACCTCCAGGAAGGTCCGCAGCACGCTGCGGAACTCGGCTTCGCCCAGAAACGGCAGGGGGACGAACTGCGACAGCAGTCCGCCCGGGGCGAGCCGGTCGCGGGCCTGCTCGTAGAACTCGCGGGTGTAGAAGGCGTCGACGCCCGGACGGAAGACCTGTCCCACCTCGACCGAGACCATGTCGTAGGCGCCGCGGGCGTGGGCGACGAAGGAGCGGCCGTCGTCGTCCAGCAAACGCACGCGCGGATCATCCATCCATTCGGAATCGAAATGCCGTTGCACGAAGGGGTAGATGGCCGGTTCGATGTCCACGCAGTCCAGCGCGTCGATGTCGTACATCAGGAAGCGGGCGGCCGTCTGGCCCACGCCGACGCCGACCACCAGCACGCGCTTCGGGTCGGGATGGGCGAGCATCGGCACGTGGGCGGCCATGATCTGGTGGCAGATCTCGTCCTGGCCCTGCCAGTGGCGGTCGATCTCCAGGTTCAGGGTCTGCTCGCCGCGGACGACCGCCAGGGTGGCCGTCGCGCCCTCGGCGAAATCGACCAGCCGGTCGCGCGGCGCCAGCAGATCGGCGGGCAGGCGCACGCCCATCGCCGCCGGCAGCAGCAGCCACAAGGCGGCCGCGACGACCGCCGCCGCCACGCGCGGGCCCCGCCGGCCGCGGGCCACGCCGATCCAGGCGACCGCGGCTCCGGCGATGCCCAGCCCGGTCAGGATCCGCAGCGCCGCCGACATCCCGACGACCGGCAGCAGGGCGAACCCGGCGATCAGCGAGCCGCAGATCCCGCCGAAGGTGTTCAGGGCCGTCATCCGGCCCACGCCCGCGGCCGCCACGCGAGGATCGTCCAGCACCATCCGCATCGCCAGCGGATAGAGCATCCCCGACAGGGTCGCCGGCAGCAGCATCAGCACCAGGTAGGGCCAGAGGCCCTCGGACATCCCGCGCCAGACCGACGGCGGCAGCAGCATCAGAACCATCATCGAGAGCGCGCCCGCGGCCTGCAGGGCGGCGAACCAGTCCGCGCGCGGCAGATCGCGGTCGAAGATGCGGCCGGCGATCCAGCTGCCCAGCACGATGCCCGCGAGCACCACCGACAGGGTGATGGTGTAGGTCAGCACCGTGTTGCGCACGATCAGGGCCAGGAATCGCGACCACAGCACCTCGCCGCCGAGGGCCACCAGGCCGGTGACGAAGAACAGGCCGGCCACCAGGGCCGCGCGACGGCGGTCGATCGCAGCCGCGGAGGCGGGTTCGGCCGCGGCGCCCTGAGCCGGAGCCGGCGCCGGAGCGGGCGCCTCGACGCGCAGCGACCAGGCGACCAGGCCGACGATCAGGTCGAGCGCGGCGGCCAGCATGATCGAACCGTGCAGGCCGAGCCGGGGCATCAGCCAGAATCCCGCCGCGGCCGCGCCGAAGGCCGCGCCCAGGGTGTTCAGCCCGTACAGAAAGCCCACCCGCCCGGCGATCCGCGCCCGGCGGTCGACGAACTGGCGGCAGAACAGGGGCAGGGTCGCTCCCATCAGGATCGTCGGCGGCAGCAGCACCGCCGCGATCAGCAGCACCCGGGCGCCGATCAGCAGCGTCGTCCGGTCGCCGAATGACCGCACCATCCCGCCGTAGGCGCCGTCGACCATCGCGAAGAGCAGGGGCGTGGCGGCCGCCACCACCGCCAGCGCGATCTCGAAGGCCGCGTAGAGCCGCAGCGGCCGGCGCAGACGCACCGCGATCCGTCCGAGCCGCCAGCTGCCCAGCGCCAGGCCGGCGAAGTAGATCGCCAGCACGGTGCTCAGCGCCAGGGTGGTCGAGCCGAAGACCAGGGCGGACTGGCGGATCCAGCAGATCTCGTAGACCAGGCCGGCGAAACCCGACAGGAAGAAGCAGGTCAGGGCAAGGGTGCGCTTCACGGAGGGCTCCAGTCGATCCGATAGGGTTGTGAGGATTGTCATCGCGTGGTGGGACGACGCTGTTCTTGTCCCAACGCTTAGAAAATATCACGGATCCGGGCGGCTCCCAAGACGGAACGCCCCCCCGGGATGCCGGAGGGGCGGGGCGAGTCCGGAATGCGGAGGATCGACGGAGATCAGAAGCCGGCGGTCGAGATCGGCGGCTCGACCACGATTTCTTCCAGTTCGATGATGCCGAGCCCGGCGTCCTGCAGGGCGAAGACCTGGATTCCGGTCAACGTCGTGTCGGCGTAGGAGCCCGCGGTGGCGGACACGCTCACGTCGTACAGGCCTGCGGGCAGCGCCATCAGGGCGAACCCGCCGGTTTCGGGGTCTGCGTAGGTGCCGGCGGTGTCGGTGGCCGACGCGGCGGTCACCAGGGCCAGCGCCTCGATCGGAAGGATGCTGCCGGAGATGGTGCCGGATACGCCCTTGGCGGAGGCCCGGACCACCGGCCGCATCAGCCAGCGGCCGTTGCCGGTGGCGTGGATCGAGCGCGAGGCGTCGAAATCGAGGGTCATCTCATAGAGCACGCCCGGCTCGATGGTGAAGGGGAACTGGATCTTCAGCCCGCTGGTCATGCCGCTGGGAATCTCCAGAGGGTGCCCGACGCCGTCGACGACCACGCTGTTGCCGCCGCCGAGCAGCAGACGGATCTGGGTGTATCGTCCGGCCGGAAGATCGGCGTCGGCAAGGGCCATCGCGGTGCCGTTGACCAGGGTCAGCAGGTCGACGCTCATGGTGTCGGCGATCGCGACATCGAACCAGCCGCCGAGCGAGTCCTCGTCCGCGAGATGGACCGAGACGCCGACGATTTCGATCTCGACCGCGTCGAAGGCGGCCGGAGCGTCGATCAGTTCGATCCGCAGCTGTCCATCGCCATCGGCGGCGGGAGAGACCGAATCGGAATCGGAACAGCCCGCGGCCAAGGCCAGCAGGCAGCAAATCAGCAGTGCAAGCGGCAGGTTCTTCATTGCAGATCTCCCTGTTGCTGTCGGGGGGCGGCGATCATCTCGGCGCCGGGAGCGACGATGATTCCGTTCCGGATGCGGCGCCCGCCGCCGCCGGATCGACGGTCGGCCTCGAGGCTGCAGGTCATAATCAACTCACGAGGCCGGACTGCGGCAAACTTTCCAGCCAGTTCCATGCCCGGCCGGTCAGTCCGCTTCGGTCGCGATCACTTCGCCCCCGACCACGACCTCGCGCGCCGGGGCCGGGTGGCAGAGCAGCAGGGCGGCCACCCGGTCGCCCACGTTCTCGTAACCGCGGTCGGCCAGGTCGAAGACCGCCAGGTCGCAGGCGCGGCCGGGCTCGAGCGCCCCGATGTCGTCGCGACCGAGGCAGGCCGCTCCGCCCAAGGTCGCCATCTCCAGCACCTCGCCGACGGTCATCGCCGCCGCCCCGCCCAGCACCCGGTGCAGCAGCAGGGTCTGGCGCAGCTCGGCCAGCATGTTCGAGCTGTCGTTGCTGGCCGATCCGTCGACCGCCAGGCCGACCGGGCAGCCGGCCGCGCGCAGGTCGCGCACCCGACAGATGCCCGAGCCCAGCCGCATGTTCGATGTCGGGCAGTGCGCGATCGCGACGCCGGCCTTGCCCAGCCGCGCGATCTCGCCGTCGTCGAAGTGGATCCCGTGGGCCAGCCACACGTCGTCGCCCAGCCAGCCCACGCTCTCGAGCATGTCCACCGGCCGCTTGCCGTAGACCTCGAGGCAGAATTCCTGCTCGTCGATCGTCTCGCAGAGATGGGTGTGCAGCCGCACGCCGTGGGCGCGGGCCAGCTCGGCGGTGTCGCGCATCAGCTCGGCGGTGACCGAAAACGGCGAGCAGGGCGCCAGGGCGATCCGCACCATCGCGCCGGGCCGCGGATCGTGGTGCGCGGCGATCACCCGCTCGCTGTCGCGCAGGATCGTCTCGTGGTCCTGCACCACCGAATCGGGCGGCAGCCCGCCGTCCTTCCGCGACCGGGACATCGAACCGCGGGTCGGATGGAAGCGGATGCCGGCCTCGCCCGCCGCGGCGATGGTGATGTCGATCAGCTCGGGCGAGGCGTCGCGCGGGAAGAGGTAGTGGTGGTCGGTCGTGGTGGTGCATCCCGAGCGCATCAGCTCGCGGCAGCCGACCAGCGCCGCCCGGTGGAAATCCTCATCGCTCAGCTTCGCCCATACCGGATACAGGGTGGTCAGCCAGTCGAAGAGCTCGGCGTCGACCGCCCCCGGCCAGGCCCTGGTCCGGGTCTGGTACAGGTGATGGTGGGTGTTGACCAGTCCGGGCAGCACCACGCAGCCGCCGGCGTCGTGGCGGGCCCAGCGTTCGCGCGGCACGCCGTCGATCTCCGCGGGCGCGGGACCGGATCCGACCGCGACGATCATCCCATCGCGGGCAGCGACCCAGCCGTCGGCCAGGACGCGCCGCTCGGAATCCATGGTCACCAGGGGGGCGGCGTTCTCCAGCAGGAACAGCGAAGGGGATGCCATGTGTCGATTTCTCCTCGGTTTGAAGGCTCCTCTACCTTAACGCCGACCGGTTGCGGAGCCAAGCCCGCGCGTGAACGGGATCGAAGATGGTGGACAGCGGCGGGGGAGCCGCTATCATGCTCGAGAGGGGGGGCGAAGATTATCGGGCACTTTCGGTGTCCCGTCGCGTTTCCATGAGCGGCCCGCCAGCCAGCGCCGGCGGCCGGGGAGCCTAACCACGATTCACAAGGAGGACGCCTTGCGGAACCGTTTCCTGATCCCGTGCGTGGTCCTGTTGGGGGCCGCCGTCCTGCTGGCCGGCTGCAGCGGCAAGCAGGTGCATCGCGTCGAGACCGACACGGTCATCGATCTTTCCGGCAACTGGAACGACACCGACAGCCGCCTGGTCGCCGAGGAGCTCATCTCCCAGGCGGTGGCGCGTCCCTGGGCCGAGGACTATCTCGAGCGCAACGGCCGCCGCGCGACGGTCATCGTCGGCACCATCCGCAACAAGTCGGCCGAGCACATCCCGGTCGGCACCTTCATGGCCGATCTCGAGCGCTCGTTCACCAATTCCGGCCGGGTGAAGGTCGTGGCCTCGTCCGAGGAACGCGAGGAACTGCGCGCCGAGCGGGCCGACCAGCAGGAGTTCTCGAGCGAGGCGACCATGAAGAAATGGGGCCGCGAGCGCGGCGCCGACTTCATGCTGCTGGGCGAGCTCAACACCGTGATCGACCGTGAAGAGGGCGACGAGGTGAAGTTCTACCAGGTCGACGTCTACCTGGTCGACCTCGAGGACAACACCAAGGCCTGGGCCGGCTTCAAGAAGATCAAGAAGTACGTCACCCGCAGCGGATACCGGCCGTGATCCTGCGGGTTCGAAACAGGAGCGCCGGCCTGCTGGCGGGGCTGGCGCTGCTGATCCTGCTCGGGGGCTGCTCGACCTACGTCGACCGCCACGCGATGCTGCGCGCCGATCTGGCCGACGGCGCCTTCGACAAGGCGCTGGCCGGCATCGAGAAGGGGTCGCGCGGCAAGGACCGCCTGCTGAACCTGCTCGAGCAGGGGCTGGTGCTGCACTACGCCGATCGCTGGGAAGAGAGCAACGCCGTCTTCGCCGAGGCCGAGCAGCTGGCGGCCGATCTCTACACCAAGAGCATCAGCGAGGGCGTCTTCTCGCTCGTCTCCAACGACAACTCCATCTCCTACCGCGCCACCCCGAACGAGATGGCGATGGTGCCGTACTTCCGCGCCCTGAACTACGTCTATCTCGGCCAGCGCGACGGGGCGCTGGTCGAGGCCCGCAAGGCCGGCCTGCTGCTCGGCGAGATCCGGTCGCGGATCGAATCGGACGAGGCCGAGGCCCTGGATCAGAACGCCTTTCTGGCCTATTTCGCGGGGTTGATCTTCGAGTGGGGCGGCGAGCTCAACGACGCCTTCATCGCCTATCGCGCGGCGGCCGAGGCCTACGCGGCGGCGGCCGGCGAACTCTCCCAGGCCACGCCCCCGTGGCTGGGAGCCGATCTGGCCCGCACCGGCGCCCGGCTGGGATTCGCCGAGCAGCTGGCCGAGATCCGCCAAGGCCATCCGGACCTGCTGCCGGAAGAAACGCCGCCGCCGACGACCGGCCGCGGCGAGGTGGTGCTGCTGCTCGAACTGGGCTACGCCCCGATGAAGGTCTCGCGCCCGATCGACATCCCCATCTTCGCGGACGACGATTACGACGATCGCAATGTCTGGGCGACGGATCTGCACGGCCGCGCGATCCACGGCTGGTCCTCGGGCGCGGACATCGAATACTGGCTGCGGATCGCCGTGCCGGAGCTGGTCGATCATCCGCCCGCGGTCGCGGGGGCCAACGTCAGCGCGGAGGTCGGCGCCTCCCACGCCCGGACGGTGGTCGTCTCGGACGTGGCGGGCCGGGTCGGACACGAGTTCGACCACGCCCTGGGCGGCGTGATGATCAAGACCATCGCCCGCGGCCTGGCCAAGTACGCGTTGACCGAGAAGGCGGAAAACGAAAGCGCCCTGGCCGGTTTCCTGGCCAATATCTTCGGCGCCGCGACCGAGCAGGCCGACACCCGCAGCTGGCTGACCCTGCCCCACGAGGTGGCCATGGCCCGTCTGAGCCTGCCGCCCGGGGTCCACGATCTGCGGGTCGAGCTGATCGACGCGGCGGGGAGGCCCGTGGGCAGCGAGATGATCGAGGGGGTGGCCGTCCGCGCCGGCGGCCGGGTCTTTCTCAGCCGCCGGGTCTTCTGAACCCGCCCCGCGCGATTTTGCATCCCGACGAAAAACGAGGCCCGGCGGCTGCCGGGCCTCGCTTCTTTCCAATCGCAGCCCATCCGAACGCTATCGCGTCGGCCGGGATGCCCGGCGTCGGTCCGCGGCGCCGACCGTTTCGCCCAGCATGTCGGCCAGATCCTGGTCGGCGGTGGTGATCGGCTTCACGTCGAACTTCTCGACCAGCACGTCGATCACGTTCGGGGTCAGGAACGCCGGCAGGCTCGGTCCGATGCGGATGCCCGACACGCCCAGGTGCAGCAGCGCCAGCAGGACGGTGATCGCCTTCTGCTCGTACCAGCTCAGCACCAGAGACAGCGGCAGATCGTTCACGCCGCAGCCGAAGGCCTCGGCCAGGGCGCCGGCGATGCGGATCGCCGAATAGGCGTCGTTGCACTGGCCGATGTCCAGCAGCCGCGGCAGCCCGCCGATCTCGCCGAACTCCAGCTTGTTGAAGCGGAACTTGCCGCAGGCCAGGGTCATCACGACGCAGTCCTCGGGGACCTTGGTCGCCAGCTCGGTGTAGTAGCTGCGGCCGGGCTTGATCCCGTCGCAGCCGCCGATCAGGAAGAAGTGGCGGATGGCGCCGCTCTTGACCGCGTCGATGACCGTGTCCGCGACCCCGAGCACCGCGTTGCGGCCGAAGCCGACGGTGATCTCGCGGGGAGCCGCGCTCTCGGCGAATCCGGGCGCGGCCAGCGCCGCGGCGATCACCGGCCCGAAGTTCCGGTCGGCGATGTGCGTCACGCCGGGCCAGCCCACCAGGCCGCAGGTGAAGATCCGTTCGTTGTAGGATTCGCGCGGCTTCTGGATGCAGTTGGTGGTCATCAGGATCGCGCCGGGGAACGCGGCGAAGTCCTTGGCCTGGTCCTGCCAGGCGCCGCCCCAGTTGCCCGCCAGGTGGGGATGCTTCTTCAACCCGGGATAGGCGTGGCAGGGCAGCATCTCGCCGTGGGTGTAGACGTTGATGCCCTTGCCGGCGGTCTGATCGAGCAGGGCGTCGAGATCGCGCAGGTCGTGGCCCGAGATCAATACGCACTTGCCCGCGACGGCCTCGGTGTTGACGCGCGTCGGCTCGGGGTGTCCGTAGGCGCCGGTGTTGGCCGAGTCCAGCAGCTCCATCACGCGCAGGCTCAGCGCGCCGGTCTGCATCGCGACGTCCAGCAGGTCGTCGCCCCGGTGATCGGTCTTGCCGGTGATTGCCAGCAGGCGGTGGAACTCGGCGTAGACCGCGGGATCCTCCTTGCCAAGGATACTGGCGTGGTCCGCGTAGGAGGCGGCGCCCTTCAATCCGTAGACGATCATGTCGATCAGGCCGGAGGCGTCGGCGCCGTAGGAGGCGATATGCGCCTGGACGCCGTGGGTGGCGGCCTGGGCGACGCGCCCTTCGCGCGTGGAGACGGGCACCAGAGCCGCGGCGCCCTGGGGCTCGCCGGCGCTCGCGGCGAATTCGCGGCTGCGTTCCAACAGCAGGGCGCCCCGGTCCAGCAGCGCGTCCAGACGGTCGGGATCGAAGTCGACGTTGGTCACGGTGGTGAACAGGGCTTCGATCACGAAGATGTCCATATCGTGATCGCTGCGTCCCGCGGCAGCGGCGTTCATGCTGATTCCCTGGGCGGCGGCCAGCAGCAGATCCTGCAGGGCGGCGACTTCGGGGCTCTTGCCGCAGATGCCGAACGCGTCGCATCCGGTGCCCTTGGCGGCTTGTTCGCACTGGTAGCAGAACATCTCCATGAAAGCGTCTCCCAGAGTAAAAGGATAAAAAGACAATCATGTCCTGTTTGGTGTTGCAACTTTAACACCCTATAATAAGAGATCAAGGTCTAAATATTTGTTATGCTGGAACAGTTGTGGGGGCTGGTACCAGTTGGAGGAATGATGATGTTTTCTCAGACCGTAGAATATGCTTTACGTGCAGTGCTTTGCCTGGCCCATACGCCGGGCGAACCCCGAACCGCGCAGTACATCGCAGAAACCATGTCCATACCTCAGAGCTATCTGGCCAAAGTGATGCAGGGGTTGGTGCGACAGGGGCTGGTCACTTCCCAGCGCGGTTTGCGCGGCGGGTTCGTGCTGGTCAACGAACCCGCCGACCAGAGCCTGCTGGAGATCGTCAACGCGGTCGATCCGATCAAGAGGATCGAATCCTGCCCGCTCGGGATCGAGAGTCACAATCCCAATCTCTGTCCCTTGCACCGGCGTCTGGATGCGGCGATCGCCTCTGTCGAGGAGGCATTCGCCGAAACGACCTTGCAGGAGATCCTCGATGAGCCGATCGAATGCGACACGCTGATCGAGCGGGTGACCGGCAGCACCGGGAACGCCACGAAGGACGGTTCCTGAATCCGGGAGAAAAAACGGCCGCCGCCGGGTCCGGCTCGGGGGGAGACCGGGTTGCCGACGGCGACCGAGGATGAATCGGCGCCCCTTCCTGTGTCTGCGCAGCGGGTTGCCGGTCGCTTCAGGCGAGTCTCCGGCTTTCGAGCGTCAGCTTGTCCTGCGAGCGCCGGAAGGGGCGCGAGCCGTTGTCGTTCCTTCTCTTTCGGAGTCCGGCCCGGCGGCTGTCCGATCGGCGGGCGAATCCGCCGGGGCCGGTTCTGCGGGGGCTGATCCACCCGCTCTCCGAGATGTTGGAGATGTCTCGGCCCGACCGCCCCATCAACATGGGTGAAGGGCCGGGCCGGCGACCCGTCCGGAGCCGAGAATCGCCTTGCGGGCGAGTGAGTCTTCTCGAAACCGGAAACCGCTGGGTTGCAGATGTGATTATACCACAAATCCCGATCTAAGAATCAATCATAAAGAAGAATCAGAGCGTGAATTGCCGGGGGATCCGGCGGCCGGGCTGGATATCGTCGATCAATTTCCCTTTCCGCACCGCCGACTCTCCGCGACGCCAAACGTCGCGGACGGCTCCCTGCCAGTTCGCGCCCTTCCAGAGTGAGCCGTCGCCGGCTACCGGCAGGGATGTCCGGTCGGCGTCGGGATCGAAGAGCACCAGGTCCGCGTCCCATCCCGGGGCGATGCGGCCCTTGCGGCCGCCGAGGCCCATCAGGTCCGCCGGCGCCTCGCAGCAGAGTCGGACCCAGGCGCAGGGGGGGATCGCGCCGGGGACGACCGACTCGGTGTAGACGACCAGCAGCCTGGCGCCCACGCCGCCTGCTCCGTTGGGCACCGCGACGAATCCGCCCGCGGCCGCCGCCCGTCGTTTGATCTCCAGCGGGAAGGCGCAGTGGTCGGTGGCGATGTGCGAGACGGTTCCCGAAGCGAGTCCGTCGCGCAGCGCCGCCGCGTCGGTCGCCGGACGCAGGGGCGGCGAGAGCACCGCGGCCAGGGCCTGGTCGTAGCCCCGGGCGTATTCGGATTCGTCCCGGTACAGATGATGGATGCAGGCCTCGGCGGTCACGTCCAGGCCCTCGGCCCGGGCGGCGGCGATGTCGGCCAGCGCGCCGGCGGTCGAGACGTGCACCACCGACAGGGGGCAGCCGGTGCGCCGGGCCAGGCCGAGCGCCAGGCGCACCGCCTCGACTTCCGAATCGGCCGGATGTGCGGCGGGATGCCATTGCGGGCCGGTGCGGCCGGTGTGCAGCAGCGCCGCTTCGCAGGAGGCGTTGAGCTCGCCCATCTCCGCGTGCAGCAGCAGGCGCCCGCCGGCGGCGCGGACCGCCCTCATCAGATCTTCCAGTTCCGCGGGCGTGAGCATCAGACGGTCCTTGTAGGCCAGGAACGCCTTGAAGGTGGGCAGGCCGTCGGCGACCAGGCCGGGGATCTCGGCCAGACGTTCTGCGGCGGCGTCGCTGACCGTCGCGTGCAGGGACCAGTCGCAGAGGCAGCGTCCGGCGGCCTCCTTCCAGCGGGCGACCGCGGCGGCGATCGGTTCGCCCCGGGCGGGATTGGCGAAGTCGATGATCGTTGTGGTGCCGCCGAGCAGCGCGGCGGCCGAACTCGCGCTCCAGCCCAGGCTGCGGACGCCGCCTGCCAGAGGCATGCCGAAATGGGTGTGCACGTCGACGCCGCCGGGCATCAGCCACAGGCCGCGGGCGTCGATGTCGGCGGAGGAGGCGTCCGCGGGGGACGCTTCGGATCCGGCGGGCCTGTCACGCACCTCGGCGACGGTTTCGCCCGCGACGCGCACGTCGGCGTCGCGCGGGCCGTCGCCGGTCGCCAGGGTGGCGTTGCGGATCCAGAATTCTGTTGGGCTCATGGGGATAGCCTAGCGCCGGGGGCGCGGCGACTCAAGGGCCGATGATCGGCGCTGCCGGGCCTGCGATCGTCAACCATCTTCGCAGCCTTTGTGGACCGCAGGCGGGTTCGCGGGTATACTGCCGCTGTCGTGATCGCGACCGCTCAGGGGGGAGCCGGGAGGGAGAGGGCATGAAGAGGATCGTCTCGCGGATCAGGACCGACGACCCGGCGTTCCTGCGCAACGCCGAAGATCAGCGCGCCGCCGCGCGGCGACTGGCCGAGCTGCTGGCCGCGATCCGCGAGGGTGGCTCGGCGCGGGCCCGCGAGCGCCACGTGGCCCAGGGCAAGCTGCCGGTGCGCGAGCGCATCGAGCGGCTGCTCGACCCCGCATCCCCCTTTCTGGAACTATCGCCGCTGGCCGCGCACGAGGTCTACGGCGAACCGGTGCCGGCCGCGGGTCTGATCACCGGCGTGGGCCCGATCCACGGACGGCCCGTGATGATCGTGGCCAACGACGCCACGGTCAAGGGCGGCACCTACTATCCCCTGACGGTGAAGAAGCATCTGCGGGCCCAGGAGATCGCCCTGGAGAACCGCCTGCCCTGCGTGTACCTGGTCGATTCGGGCGGGGCGTTCCTGCCCATGCAGGCCGAGGTCTTCCCCGACCGCGAGCATTTCGGGCGGATCTTCTACAACCAGGCGCGGATGTCGGGCCTGGGCATCCCGCAGATCAGCGCGGTGCTGGGCAGCTGCACTGCCGGCGGGGCCTACGTGCCGGCGATGAGCGACGAGGTCGTGATCGTCAAGGAACAGGGGACGATATTTCTGGGCGGGCCGCCCCTGGTGAAGGCCGCCACCGGCGAGGACGTGACCGCCGAACAGCTCGGCGGCGGCGACGTGCACACGCGCATCTCCGGGGTGGCCGACCATCTGGCCGACGACGACGCGCAAGCCCTGCGGCTGGTGCGCGACATCGTGGAGAACCTGGGGCCGGCGCACCGCGAGACCATCCCGCGCGCCGCGCCCGAGGATCCGCATTACGACCCCGAGGAACTCTACGGCGTCGTGCCGGTCGATACCCGCCAGGCCTTCGACATCCGCGAGGTGATCGCGCGGATCGTCGACGGCAGCAGGATGCACGAGTTCAAGCCCCGCTACGGCTCGACCCTGGTCTGCGGCTTCGCCCGCAT
>CAYLMM010000056.1:0-17220 GCA_964384825.1 uncultured Fibrobacteraceae bacterium | reverse complement strand
AGCTCGCCGCGCCTGTACCGCGCAGCCACGGCCACGCCGTCGATCTTGGGCTCGACGGTGAACAGTACCTCGCGACCGCCCAGATCCTTGGCGATCGAATCCACGAAGGCCGCCACATCGTCAGGATCGTAGCTGTTCTGCAGACTGATCATGCGCCGGCTGTGCGCGACGCTGGGAAAGCGTTCGTCGGAATCCGAACCCACCCGCAGCGTCGGGCTGTCCCGGGTCACGAGCTCGGGATGTCCGCTCTCGATCTCCCGCAGGCGCCGGACCAGGGCGTCGTACTGCTGGTCGGAGATCTCGGGTTCGGCGCGGCGGTAATAGAGGTCGTCATGCCGGGCGATCTCCGAACGCAGCCGGGAAACCTCTTCGCGCAGAACGGAAAGATCCTTTTTCACTTCGTTGCTCCGGAGGCGCCGGTGATCGCGGCGCGCGGTTGATCAGAAGGCCTGCAACAGGGAGACATGCAGCTTGGCCCGGTCGAAGTCGACGCCGTCGGGCAGCCCGATGGCCAGCGAGACATCCCCCCCGGCGGCGCGGGTCTCGATCCCGATGCCGTAGCCGCGCACGGTGTCGCTGCGATCGCCGCCGCCGGAATCCCCGTCCCCAGCGGCCGCGAAGCGAAAGTATCCCATGTCGAAGAAGGTGTAAAGACGCGACCCCCCGGGACGGCCGATGCGCAGCTCGATTCCGCCCCAGGTCACCCTCTCGCCGTGGAACTGCTGCTCGAGATAGCCCCGGACCGTCCGGGCCCCGCCGAAGCGGTATTGCTCGGAAAGCGGGATGTCGACGCCTTCGCCGGAAACATCCCGGAAAGAACCGCGGCCCGCGAGGCTGAGCGCCGGACCGATCCACTGTTCGCCCGCCAGCGAGACCTCCAGCAGCGTCTGGCGGTCCTCGCTCTCGAGGGCGGCGCCGGCGTCCTGCTGCTCGCGCAGATCCGCCCAGCGGCGCGCCGACTCGATGGCGAATACGCCCTCCCAGCCGGAGGTTGCGCGGCCGGCCCTCCGGTGCCGGAATCCGGCCCGGGTCCTGATGCGTGACGAGCGCAAGTAATCACCCGCCGGATAGGTGCTGCGATCCCAGCCCGCGCCGATCTCGACGCCCCAGCGGCCGACGACCGGCAGGTCGAGCACGACATCTGTCCGGAAACGGGTGTAGGTTTCCTCCAGCACCTCGTGATCCACCGAGAAATCGGCGTCCAGAGGGGTCCCGAAGGCCAGGGGCTCCCCCCACAGGAATCCGAAATGCGAGCGATCCTTCCCGTCGTCGCTCCAGGCGAGATCCAGGCGGCGGCCCGTGCCGGCCAGATTCACCAGCTGCAGATCGACCTGGCCGCTGAGACGCGACGGCTGGTCCGCGGCGGCCCGGCTCAAACCGAGAACCACCGCCAAACGGCTCGGATGCGGAATCGGCGTCACCGGCCAATGGACCCCGACCGTTCCGGCGGCCGCCGTGGAGTAGATCAGGGGATCCGCGACCGCGGCATAGACATCCCTCTGCAACAGGCGTTCCCGCGCGGCCCGCAATTCCGTCTCGCGGAAGGGATCGCCGGTGCGCAATCCCGCGGCGCGCAGCAGGAATCCCTCGCCGCGTCCGTTCGGCAACGACGAGGTCTGAGGACCGATGACTGCGGGGCGACCGGTGTAAAGGGCGATCGACAGATCCACCTGCGAACGTGACGAATCGGCGACGGCCTCGCGCACCACCCACCGCGCATAGGGATGCCCCGCGTCGCCGGCGGCCGCCAGGATCCGGCGCGAAGCCGCCCGCCAATCTTCGGGACGGAACGCATCCCCTTCCCGCGGCAGGTACCGTTCCAGGATCCGATCGCGGGCCGGAAAATCCTGCCCCTCGACCCGCACCTCGCCGACTCGGTAACGGGGACCGGGCCGCACGCGGAAGGTGTCGGGCGCAGCGCCCTTCCCGTCCGCGCGGACGACCAGCGCCCCGAGACAGCCCCGGCCCAGCCATCGGGATCGCAGCAGCGACTCGGCCGAGACCACGCCCCCGGCTTCTTCGCGTCCCGGCGCGGCTTCGTAGGCGGAAAGATCTCCCCGGCCGACGACCGCCGCGCCGATCCAGCCGGGAAAGACGCCGCCGGTATCGGAATCCGAGAGCGTCAACAGGCCCGAAGGCAGGCGCTCCAGCCAGATCCGGTCGGCGGTCAGTTCATCCAGCCAATCCCCGACGTCGGCGCCCTCGAATTCCAGCACCGGCGCCGACGCGGACGACGCAGCGATCGCGCCGCCGGGAGCGAACAACAGCAGGATCGCGGCCGCCACGACCCGGAGCATCGGCATGGGACTAGAAACGGGCCGTCGATTCGAGCCGGACGTCATGCTGCCACCCCCCTTCGCCGCGACGGCGGCCGAACCACGAAAGCGACGCGGACAGCCGGCTGGTGGGATCCCAGCCGAGCCGGGCGGTGATCTCGTGGTTGGCGCCCGGGATGGAATAGAAATAGGGACGCACCACAGCGGCCGGCTCGTCGCCGTCTACGGTCGCCAGCCGCAGGTTCACCAGCGCGGTCCAGCGCCGGGCGACCTTGATCCGGGCCGAGGGTCCGATCGCCAGCTCATCCTGCGAAACGCCCGTGACCTCGTCCTCGCGGGTGATGAATTCCCCGGCAAGCGCCAGCCGGTTGTTCGCGCCCGGCCGCCACGAGAGCTCGCTCTCGGCCCGGCGGGTCCGCGAATCGTAGCTGCGGTTGCTGCCCCCGCTCTCGGCCGTCATGCGTTTCTCGTCGTCCAGGACGCCCCTGAGACGGAGGTTCAACCGCGAATTCAGCCCGACGGTCAGGCTGACCTCGTACGAGCGTCCCAGACGATCCTCGGGCCGCGTGGCGTACTGCTTGTCCAGGGCCTGGTCGAAGTCGTAGTTCAGCCGCAGGTCCCAGCGGCGCAGATGGCGCAGCAGTTGGACCTCCTGCCGCAGCGTCACCTCGCCCAGGACGGTGAAATCGGGATCGAAGATCGAGCCGGGCTCGAAACGCATCAGCCGCGTCTCGTCGGGATCGCGGCTGCGGGAGCGCACGGACAGCCGGGTGTAGGTGTTCCAGGCGCCCCAGAGCCTGTCGCGGCCGAGCCGGGCGAAATCCTGCCGCCAGGCGAGATCGGCGGTCACCTCGGTGGTCGCGACCAGGCTGTCGGTGCCCACCGTCCGCACGTTGTAATCGCCCAGGTTGCGCCCCACGAAATCGCCGTCCTGGTTGTAGTCGCCCTGACGCTCCCCCACGAAGACGACCTGCCGGTCGAGCACCTCGGTCCGGCTGTTGTCCACGCCGTACTGCAGGCTCCAGTCGCTGCCCATGCCCGGCCAGGCGCCCGACAGATACGCCTTGGCGAGCCGGGTCCGCCGATCCGCGCCGCCCGGCACCTTCACCTCGCGGATGGTGGCGTCGGCGGTCAGCCTCATTCCGGCCCAGGCTGGCGTTCCGAGATGGATGGTGCCGGTGCGGCTGTCCCGCTCCTGCTTCCAAGAGCCGCCGCGCAGGGAGTCGGCCCGCTGCCGGACGAATCCGAGCTTCCAGTCGAAGGCGCGCAGCGGCGCGGCGGCCAGCCCGGCCCGCCAGGCGCGGGTCCGGTATCCCCCGCCGGTCGAATCGGCCGCAGCGTCGTCGGCGTACTGTTCGCGCGCGTAGCCGACCGAGGGCTGCGCCGGCCCGGCCGCCAGGACGATCCGGTGATCCTGGTGCTTGCGGAAGACATCCAGCGGATCGAGCTCATCCTCGCCCGTGGCCTCGCCCCAGGTCGTCTCTCCGCGCAAGGAGCCCAGCCGCCATTTGCCGCGAAGATCGCGGCGCTCGGCCTCGAGATTCTCGCCGTGCCGCAGCCGGCCCCATTGAGCCTGCAGATCGTAGGCCCCGGTCCGGCCCTCGCGAACCAGCGTGGCGGCGACCTCGGATTCGGCGTCCCTCTGATCGAGGAATCCGGTCCGGCGGGAGCGATCGCCCAGTCCCCAACGATCGTAGGCGAAGATGTCGCGCCTCAGCAGGAAGGGACGGAACCGGGCGTCGCGCTGCTCGTGCTTCAGGGTCAGGCCGGCCTCGCCGAGTCCGGCCCCGAGCAGTCGCGGCCTGCCGCTTCCGATGTCGACCGCGGCCCGCCAGGCGAGGCCGTCGTTGTCGCCGTCGTCGAAGCCGGAAAGGATGTTCCGGTCCATCGTCGTCAGATCGCCCTCGAGCGTGACCCCGGCGCCGGCGCCCTCGACGGCCCCGAAGCGCAGGACCGCCCCGGCCAGCGACTGGCTGACCGGCACCGCGAGCGGCTGTCCGACCCGATAGGCGCCGCTGCCGGAACCCCGCCAGCCGTAGACGACCTCGCCGGCGACGGTCAGCGAATCCACGCCGTAATCGCCCGCCCCCGGCCCCACATAGTTGAAGTAGACGTCGTGGTCGCCGGCCTGCGGGTCGTGGATCCAGATCTCCAGGCCGTCGATCACGCCGCGGCGGTAGGATCCCTCGCCCGGCTCGCGCTCGACGACGCCGTCGGCCAGGGCGGCGTCCGGATCGTCGCCCGCGGCCGCCAGGATATCGCGGTTCTCGGCCGAAAGCTCTCCGCTGCGCAGCCGGTCGGGGTCGTCCTTTTCGCGGATCACCCGGACGGTCAGGGTGCCGGGCGCCGCGATGCCGGGCAGATGGAACTCGCCCCAGCCGCCCCCGCCGGCGACCGTCCGCGCATAGGGCCCCTCGCCCTGCTCGAATTCGACGGTGATCTCGGAATCGGCGGTGATCAGGTTGCGGTAGGTGAAGGTGACCGTGCCGCGCACGTAGTCGATGACGTAATCCTTGTCGGAGCCGCGGGTCAGCGGGCTGCCGTCGAGCCGCACGCGTTCGGAGCCGGCGACGATGAACAGCTCTTCGCCCGCATCGCCCGCGCCCAGGAAATACGGCCCCTGGTTCGCCTCCTGGCCGCGCAGCTGGACGGTGCGGTAATCGCCCCGCGGCGAACCCGCCAGGATGTCGACGCCGCGCGTCGCTCCCGCGGCCGCCAGGGTCAGTCCCTGGAGCTTGCGCCGGTAGCCGCCGAGCGCGAAGCCCTCGCGAACGGCGACGAAATCCCCGAGCACCGCCCGCCACCGCTCGGCGTCGAGTTCGACGCGGATCTGGTCGACGTCCCGCAGCTGCTCGGTGTTGCCCTCGGGCACCACCGGCAGGTTGTCGTCGCTGAGGCTCGCCCGGACCCGGATGTCGTCGGTCAGATGTCCATTGATCGCCAGGCGCAGGGTCTGGTCGACGGTCATCTCGCGACGGTTGCCGGAACTCATCCGGACGGTCTTGGAGCCGCGGACATCGAGCTGGCCGGTCGAGGTCAGCGCCGCCGGGGCTTCGGGCAGACCGCCCCGCGACGGCGCGCGCGTCGCCTCCCCCGGGGCCGGGGCGGGCGCCGGAGTGTGCAGATCGACACGGAACTCCAGGGGTATCGGCCGGAAACGATAGGTGAGCCGGACCTGGCGAGGCTTGTCGCCGACCCGCCCGAGAGGGAGCATGGGGATCCAGACGCCGGCCGGACCGGCCACGCGGAAATCGACACCCTCGCGCCAGGGATCGCCGTCGACCACCGCGGCCACCGAACCGGGCTCGACGAACCCGTGGGCCATCAGCACCCTGGTCGTGCCGGCGGGAACCAGCAGGTATTCGGTCTCGATGCGGGAAAGAACGGTCGCGGCGGAATCGGGAGCCGCATCGGAGGCGAGGGCCGGAAGCGCAGCGGCCGCCAATGCCAGCACGGTCAGCGCCGTCGCGGGTCCGGGCCAGGGGGATCGAGGACGGATCCTCATCACGGCCCCGCCCTAACGGTAAAGGATCCGGTAGAGCAGGATCGCTTCGCGGCTGCGATCGGTGACCGCCAGCAGATCGTCCGGCCCGACGGCGACATCGATCGGCGAGACCGGCGAGGCCAGCAGTCCCAGCTCGGACCCCAGGGAGAAGGAAAGCGTGCGGTCGGGCGCGATCGCGTGAACCGCGCCGCCGGCGGGATCGGCCACGAAGATGTTGCCGTAGTCGTCGACGTCCAGCCCCTGCGGCGTCAGCAAGGGATTTTCGACGTCGAACTCGCCGCCGAAGATCCCGGTATGGAAGCCGAGACGGTTGTAGAACTGGAGACGCCGGTTGGTGCGGTCGGCGACGACGAAACCGCCGTCGGGCAGATAGGCCACGCCGCTCGGATCGTCGAACTGCTCGGGATGGGATCCCGGTTCGCCGAGCACGTCCTGGGGCTGCAGGAAGGTGTCGAGCGTCAGGATCTGATCCTCGGCGGGATCGGCGAAGACCATCCGGCCGTCGAGATCGACGTCGAAGGCGACCGGGTAGCGGTTGTAGCCCGGATCGAGATGGATGAAGTTCAGAAGGCGGTCGAGATACGCGCCGCCGACCTCGTAGCGCAGCAGCGCCTGGGCGTCCATGTCCAGGACCAGCACGTTGAAGCCGTCCACCCTCACGTCGACCGGCCGGAAGAACCGCGTGCCGGGCAGATCGAACTGGAACCACTCGCCGTGGACCGGCTCGAGCCCGAAGACGCGGCCGCCCTTGGCGTCGCAGAAATACAAGGCGCCGTCGCCGCCGAAGGCCACGCCGCCGATGCCCTCGATCGGCGCGTAAGGCGCGTTGCGCTCGTTCTCGTAAACGGCCAGGAACTCGAGGTCCGAGGCCACGGGCATGGCGGCGACGCCGGGCGGAACGGCCTCGTCGGCCGCGGAGCGCACGCGATCGCCGGCGCAGCCGCAGATCGACGCCAAGACGGCCGCCAGGATGACGACGGCCGTCGGGAAGGCGCCCCGTGGCGCGATCAATTTCCCTAGAATGCGCGTGATGCGATCCATCCCGTTCCCGGATTGTCGAAGGAGGAGGAAACCTCGAAATCGACGGAGAATCCGGCGATCTCGGTGCTCAACAGGTCGTCGCCGGCGCTGCGGACGGCGTCGACGACCGAAACGACGCGGTTGATGATCGCGAACGCGGTCATGAAATCGCGGCGATCGTTGGCCCGATTGGCGTCCGCGCGGATCTTGCGATAGTTCGTCTGATACTGCTCGTTGCGCCACTGCCAGGACGCCTCCTCGCCGACCAGCACCGGATCGGTCAGGCCGTCGGCGCGGGCGTCGCGCAACAGGGCCTCGTTGTAGGCGTCGCTGTCCATGTAGCGCCCGAGTTCGCGCCAGTAGTCGTCGGAATGCGAGCCGGAGACCCCGGCGAAGGACGTCGCATACTCGCGATAGTCCTCCTCGTAGCCGTCGCCCTGCTTGTCGAAGACGACGAAACCGGTCCAGACAGCGGCCTCGGCTCCGGCGAAGATCGCCGCCTTCCGGTGGTCGCCGTTGTAGTACTGGCCGGCGCCGGGCAGCACCAGCGACAGCAGGCCCGCGGTGAACTTGCGTCCCAGATCGCGGGGGCCGCCGTCGATATCCGATTCGTCGACGCCGCCGATGCCGGACCCGCCGACGTCGCCCACCTGCCAGAGCGCCGAGGCGCCCCGGCCGAAGACCTCCAGCTCGGCCGACATGAGATCCGGGACCGGCCTGTCGATCAGGAATCCGTCCGGCGAGGGTGCGGAAGACTGGGCTCCGGCCGCGGCCGCGCAAAGGAGCAGCACCGCCGCGACGACCGGAACGCTGATGGGCTTGTGCTTCGATCTCGACAAGAGGCTTCTCCTCGACGGCGTTGGTCAGTAGCTCACGGTGAATCCGAGACGGCTGCCGGTCATCCCGACAGGCTCCGCCACCAGGGCGACATCGTATCCGGCGATGCTGGCGCCGGGCTGGTCCCCGTCCCCGAACATCCCCTGCAGCCAAGCGACCTGGAAGATGCTGAACACGCGCAGCAACATATTAAAATACAGAAGATTGTCGCGTTTTGTAAACTGATCGTTGGAATCGCGGCGCATCGAGCGGTAGATCTCGCGATTGGCCGAAACGCGCGGATCCTTCAGGTACTGGATGTCGGCCTCCAGGCCGAGACCCAGATCCGCCGGCGCGATGAAATCGTCCCATCCGAAGACGAACTGGTCCCACTTGCCCAGGTTTTCGTAGTACTCCCGCTCATCTTCGATCCGCGAGACCCAGAGCGGCAGCTCCTCCATCGAATTGACGTCCGGGAAGAAATGATGCCCCCACGCGGGATCGTTCAGGATGTTGAAGCTCTCGTCAAGGCGCGTCTCGCTCCAGTGCACGTCCGCGTAGGCCTTGTACTGCGTTTCGAGATCGTCGCCCTTGTCGTCGTAATGCTTGACGCCGATCCAGCCGGCCACGTCGGCGGCCATCATCACGTAGCCGCGCTTGTGCCCGAGATAGGCCTCGCCCAGGCCTGGCAGCACCAGGGACATCAGCATGGGCACGGCCTTGCCGACCCCGCCGCGTTTCTCGCCGATCTCCGGGGCGGCGAAATCATCGTCCGCGCCCACCGGCAAAGATGCGAGTTGGACGGTGGCCTCGCCCGCTTCGGCCCTGGCTAGGATCCAGCCGGCCCGGCCGTCGTCGGAAACGCCGCCGGCGGCGATCGCCGGCACGACGCAGAGAGCGGCGGCCAGCAGGATCAGGCTGATCTTTCGGGACATGATGACCTCCGGCGACGGAAAATCCGCCGCTATCGTTCGACCGCCAGACGCAGCATCCGGGTCCGCGTTTCGCCGTCGCCTTCGATCCGCAGACGGCACAGGTAGACGCCGGAGGCGAGACCGTCCAGCCTCCACGGGTATTCGTTCATGACGCCGCCGACAACCGACATGGAGAATCGATCCACCTGCTCGCCCTCGAGATTGTAGACGCTCACGGTGGCCACGCCGTCGGATTCGGCATGGAAACGGAAGGTCGCCGTTCCCTCGGTGACCGGATTGGGATAAGCGAAGAAGCGCCCGGCCTGATCGATCGCGGGCGATGCGGGGCCGAGATCGGCGGCCGTTCCGGCCGGGCCGTAACGCATCGGGCCGCCGCGGGGTCCCAGCCACTGGCTGGTCACCGTCGATGCGGCGACCGCCGACGGCGGCAGATAGCCGACCAGCCGGCCGTTGTCCCTGCGGGCGCCGGGCCGCGCGCTGCTCCAGCCGCCCTCGCCGGCCAGCCACATCAGCTTGCCGCCGGTCGGCCCGGAATCGACCGCCGTGACCGAGGCATCCCCCGCCACGCCCCACAGGAAGGGGGTGCGGTCGATCAGATTGCCGCGGGCGTCGAAACCCACCAGATGGCCGGCGTCGGTCACGGCATAGACCTCGTTCACGCCGTCGCCCGTGCCGTCGAAGACCACGACCGGGCCGCAGAAGGAGACCGTCTCGTCCAGCGGAAAGCGGGCGGCGAGAACCGCCGGCCAGCCGTCGAGTTCGACGCCCTCGGCCGAGAGCGCGTGGATGGCGCCGGCGGCGACCACGATCACGTCGTCGCGGCCGTCGGCGTCCAGATCGGCGACCGCCAGCTCGCCCGCCGGCGGTTCGTCCAGGGCCGATGTCCAGGGCGCGGGCGCCGAGGCTGCGTCGGTCAGATCCCAGGCCAGATTCGCCGCGCCTCCGAAGGCGATCGCGCGCGCGCCGCCGGGAACCGGCACCAGGGCCATGCGGATGTCAGGACCGGGAACGTCGCCGGAATACGGCGGCGGCATCGAATCGGTTTTCCAGGATTCGGCCTCCGCGAAGAGCCCGCTCTCATCCCAGGCCAGCAACTCGGAACCGTAGGGATGGGCCACCACGAAGCGATCGCCCTGCAATCCGGGCAGGGAGACGGCGAGCGGCTGGGCGGAGACTTCGGAATCGAGCGGCAGCGGGTCGCCGATCAGGCCGCCCTCGTCGTCGAGCAACAGCGCGGCCGGCCCCGCGGCCAGCACCAGCAGACGGGCTTCGCCCTGCTCGTCGATACCCACGCTGGGAGCCTGGAGCAGGGTGTCGCCCACCGAGACCTCCCAGATCGGATCGGGCATCGACGGCGCCGCGTCGGAGAACGCGCGCACCGAGCCGTCGCGGGTGGCCACGATCAGCCGCGATCCGCCGTCGGCGTCCAGCACGATCGGCGGGCCGGCCAGCGGGGCGTCGAGACGGGCGAAGGCGCCCTCGGGCAGTTCCGCGGCCGCGGCGACCGCCGGCGCTCCGTCGAGCGTCAGCGCGAACAGGTGGCAGGGATCGCCCGGGGCGGGATCCTCGGCGAAGACGATCACGGCCGCGGCGTTGGCCTTGGCGCCCCCGAGCGGGAAAGGCGTGACCGAATCGACGTTGATCCGCCGCGCGGCCGAACCGGAGGCCGCAGGGACCTCGAGCTCGGGGATCGCCGTCAGGGGCGAAACCCGCGCCGTGAAATTCATCGTCGGCAGGTTCTCGGAGATGTCGTCGAGCTCCAGACCGGTCCAGGACCGGTCCCAGGCCCGGGAGTTGGGCGTCCCCTCCTGGCCCAGGAACGAAGCGTTCCCGGCGTGGAAGACGTCAGTTTCCGAACCGTAGAACCCCTCGACGAACGAGGCGTAGAGACCCACGTCGCGGATGCCGTCGGCCTCGACCAGCCGCAGCCCGTCGCGCCCGGCGTTGACCGTGTTGTCGTAGAGATGCGCCTCGATGACCGGCTGGTCGGCGTGCCAGACCAGCATCCCGCCCGGCGGCAGGAAGTAATCGTACATCCCGGTATTGCGGTCGCCGTCTCCGGCCAGATAGAGCAGTACGCCCGTCTCTTCGTCGCGGACGAAACCGATGCCCGTCGCGTCGGGGAAATCGGCCGGCCCGTAGGGCACCCAGCGATTCTCCATCAGGAAGAACTCGCCCGGCGACGCTCCGCCGATGACGGCCTGCGGATCGGAGACGTCGAAATTGTAGGGCAGGCCGCTCGCGGACGCTCCGACGTAGCGGAAATAATCCGAGCGCGGCACCTGGATCGCCGGCAGCGAGAAGGCGCGGTCTTCCCCGGGCACGCAAGCGGGATCGACCCAGCCCAGGAACCACTTGCTCCAGACGCTCAGCGACGGCGGCAGGACGCCGGTCACGTAGAAGGTATCGATCTCTTCGGGATCATCGAGCGAAGGCAGGCCCACCACGCCGGCCACGTTGGTGCCGGAATCCATCAGGTCCCAGACGCCGACGCCGGTCAGACCGGTCTCGGTGTCGTAGAGATCGGGCAGGCCCAGGGCGTGGCCGAATTCATGGTACATGACCGCGGCGATGCTGCCGTAGTAGCCGTCCTGGGTGGTCGTCTCGGGAATGACCGAGCACTCGGAGAACAGGCCGGGCAGGCCGGTTTCCGAATCCAGCGAGGTCAGGGCCACCGGCTCGCCGAGCATCACGTTGAACGAGGGGATGTCGTTGGGCGAATCGCCCAGGACGTCGCTCTGCCAGTCGCTGCCCGAGTGGACGAAGATCACGCGCGCGAGGGGATCGTCGTCGTCGAAATCGGCGAGGTTGACCGAACCGTCGGCCTGCGTCCCGCCGTCCGCCAGTTCGATCATGTCCACCACGAGGCTTTCGAGCCCTTCCAGGCTCCAGAATCCCTCGGCGCCGGGCGCGTAATCGGACAGGTCGCGCAGCTTGTAGCAATCCCGGTCGCCCTCGGGCAGCACCTTGGCCTGGATCACCAGGCGACCGCCGGACTGGAGGCGGTAGTACTCGCTCATGCCGTACAGGTGGGACTCGAAGAAGGCCCGGTCGTGCGGCGGCGGATCGATCCGCACCGAGGGATCGGGCGCGAGCTGGAAATCGCCGTCGGTCGTGACGCTGGTCAGGTCGCCGCTGAGATCGGTCTCGAAACCGATCCGCACCAGCAGGACCTTCAAGGTGTCGACACCGGCGTCGGCCGCGGGCGCGAAACCGGAACGGGGCGCCTGACGGGCCGGTCCGAGGCCGCGCTCGACCAGCCGGGCCAGGCTCTTGCGCGACGCATGATGCGGGCCGAGGAGACGGTGTTCGAGCTTCTGCCTCTGCCGCGCGGCCTCCAGGCGCTGATTCTCGCGCTCGATCATCCGCGGCCCGCCGGGCAGGGCGTCGACAACCGACGGATCGGACTTGTAGACCGGCACGCGACCGGTGGCGGCCGGCGCGCCGGCGACGGCCGGCGCGGTGGTCAGAAGCAACGCGGACAGCAGCAGGCCGCCGAGGCCGGCGATACTTCCCCACCGTAATCTTTCGAATCGCAGCAAACGCACGAGCCACCTCGCAAACGACCGGGGGGGCGCCGTCGGGCGCCCCCGGCGGCCGATCAGAATTGGAAACCGATGGAGAAACGATCGACACGGTCGAGATCCTTCGACTGCGGCACCGAGGCGTAGTCGAAGGTCAGGTTCTTCTGCAGCCAGCGGTTCAGATCGACGCCCAGGCCCCAGGTGTAATCCTCGACCTCGCCGGTGCCCTTCTTGTAGCCGAAGCGCACGAAGAGCGAACGGACGTAGCTCCACTCCGCGCCGACGCCCCACTCGGTGTCGTCGAACTCCGGACCGAAGCCCGGGTCGTCCTTGATCTCCTCGCCGTCGTCCCAGTTGATCAGCGGCACCAGGTAGTCGGCGATGAAGATCAGGCTGGACGAGGGGCTGCTGTAGACGCCGTAGGCGACGCCCAGGGTGGCCTTGCGCGGCAGGGGGTCCTTCTGCTGGTCGTCGACGTGCTTGATGCTCGGTCCGAGATTCGAGACCGCGAAGCCGATGTTCATGCGCATCGTCGGGACCTTCCACAGGATGCCCGCGTCGACCGCGAAGGTGCTGCCGGAACCGCCGGTGCCGTCCTGCAGGACGTCGTCCTCGGCCAGCTTGTCGCGATAGTACTTCAGGCCGATGCCGACGCCGACGTTGCGGGTGACCTTCGTCCCGTAGGCGGCGTGCAGCGCGAACATGTAGGAATCGAAGGTGCCGGTCTCGAGACCGGACTCGTCGGTGGCGATCTGCTCGCCCATGTCCAGATAGGTCAGCCCGAAGCCCATGTTGCCGGCGTTGCCCAGCTTGCCGGCGTAGCTGCCCCAGTACAGGGCGATGTCGTCGGCCAGGTCGGGCACCAGCTTCGAGTGCATCAGCGATACGGAATGGGGCTCCGCGTCGGTGGCGAAGGCCAGTCCGCCGGGGTTCCACCAGATGCTCGTGGCATCCTGGGACAGGGCGGTGCCGGCCTCGCCCATGGCGTTGTAGCGCGCGCCGATCGGGAACTCCAGCGCGATGGCGCCGGCCCCGGACTGGGCCAGGACGGGCACGGCCGCCGCGACCGCCAGGACCAGGGTGATCAGCATGATCGGTGTCGTTTTCCTGAACATCGGTTACCTCCGGTGAACATGACGGGAACGTCCTGCGTCCCCTCTTCTATTGCCAACTCCTGCGACCGCCCGGCGGCGGTCGATCCTTATCGCATGATGACCAGCTGCCCGGTCTCGGTGATCTCGTGCTCGTCTGCGGCGCCGCGCCCCTTCAGGACGTAGAGATAGACGCCGTTGCCCGGCCGGTCGCCGGCGCGGTCGCGGCCGTCCCAATGGATGATCTGCGGTCCGGCCGTGGCGAAGCTCTCCTCGATCCGCCGCACCAGCCGGCCGGAAACCGTGTACAGCGACCACTGCACGTCCATCGGATCGCTGAGTTCGAAGAGCAGGCGCGCGCCGTCGACGGTGGGATTGGGGAAGACGGTGATGTCCTCGATGGCCGCGACGGTTGCCGCCACCATCCGGAACGAAAGCGTATCGCTACCGACGTTGCCCAGGACGTCGCTGGCGTAGAGGGCGGCCGTATGCGGCCCCATCTCCAGGTCGCCGGGCAAGGGGAAGGCGAGCCGGCCGGCGCTGTAGCTGCCGGCGTCGAATTCGAAGAGGTCCGAGACGTCGGTCGTGAAACCCGATTCGTCGAATTCCACCAGGATGCTGTTGCTCGGATTTGAGCCGAGAATGCTGACGCCGCTGGTGTCGCTGATCGAGGCGACGAACTCGGTGCCCGGCTTGACCCGGCTCCGCCCGTCGGCGAAGGCCAGATCGATCCGCGGTCCGACCAGGTCGTCGCCGGTCTCGATCTGGGCGCGGACCACCGGCAGCCGCCTGCTGACCGCATGGGAGCCATCCGGCGCGTCGACGATCAGCCGCACGCGCCCGCCTGGGCCGTAACGAAGCTGGACCGGCATCTTGAACGGGATGCGCAGGGTGTCGCCGGAAACCGCTCCGCGGCCGTGGAAGGTGGTCGCGCCCGGCATCCAGTAGCTCACCGTATCGCCCTGGACTCCGGTGTGCAGGATGTAGCGGCGCGATTCCTGAACGTCGAGGTCGTAGGCGACTGCGGGTCCAGGCGCGACGCCGGCGTCGCCGACCGCCGAAACGACGTTCTCCTTCAACCCCCCCCGCAGGCTGTCGCAGGAGCTTTCGGCCAGCGCCAGCGTCGAGGCGGGCACCGGCAGCTTCAGCGCCGGATCGCTCAGCAGCATGTAACGCTGGCAGTTCTCGCGATAAAGCGTGTCGCCGCCGGTCTGCTTGGCCGCCAGCAGGGCTTCGCCCAGGCTGATGTCGTCGGTCGCCAGACGATCCGGAAACAGGGCGCCGAAAAACGCGCTCGAGAAGGTGTTGTTGGGATAGGACCAACTGACCTGCGAGGCCGTGATCGCGGCGATGGCCCCGCCCTGGGCCTGGCCGACGAAGAGCTCGCCCATGCTCTGGCGAACGGAGCTGTCGTAGATGCCCACGTCGCAGCTGAAGGCCATGAACACGCAGGCCCGATCGCCGTTGGTCATAGCGTAGAGGTCGTCGGTCAGGAACAGCTGCTCGTCGGCCAGCACGTTGTCCGAGCCGTGGCCGACGTAGTAGAAGATCGAGCAGCCCTGATCGAGGACGTCGGTCAACTCGCGCCGGGCACCCGGCTTGACGCTCCCGTCGCGCGGATACTCGGTCAGGTAGATCTTGTGCTGGTCGATCGTATCGGGAATCCGGTTGTCGCTGAGGAACTCCGCCTGCACGATGTGGAAGGTCTCGCCGTATTTCGGTTTCGGAGTCTGGAGATCGTCCGCGCAGAGGGCGACCCGGTTGCGCCAGGGGCCCTCCTCGGGCAACAGCACGTAATCCATGATCCGATCGAAGCGCTGGGCCGCCTCGGCGGCCGTCCGCACGGTGAGCCGGCCGATCGAGACGTCCGGGGTATCCAGCCCGCCCGCATACGGGGCGGAATCGAACGAGACCAGCGCGTCGTCGGTGGCGTAGGGCTCGTTGGAGTAGGTGTTCAGCAGGCCGGGGAACTTGGTGCGCACCGCCGTCGGGACCAGGTCGGTCTGCAGATTCAGCCGCCCGCGGTAGTCGCGCGAGGCGTCGCCGTAGAGGCACACGAAGCGCAGATGCCCGCCGGCACCGTCGTCGCTGTGGATGTAGAGCCACTTCAGGAAATTCCGAAGCGCGTAGGGATCGGGCACTCCCCCGCCGAAGGAATCGTAGATATCGGCCACGTCGACCGCCAGCGAACGCGGCGACGCCACGCCCGGCAACACCGCCGACCGCAGCGCCGCGAGCTGGAGCGCGGAATCGCGCAAGGGCGCGGCGTAGAGGACCACGTAGTCGACGCCGGCGGCGTCGAGGCCGCGCAGATCCTCGGGCGCGTAGAGTTCCGCCGCCGCGGGCCGCAGCAGATCCGCGGCCTGGAAGACGACCAGATGCAGGTCGGTTTCCGGATCGCGCAGCACACCGACGGTCAGCTCGCCGCCGGCAGAAGACCCGGTCAGCACCCGGGGCCGCCGGGGATCGGTCACGTCCCAGCAAACCAGGGCGCCGGCCTGGACGGTGCCGATCCGCAGATCGACCGCCTCGCCCGGAGCCGACACCTCGTCGCCCCAGTGCACGACCTCGAGTTGGCCGCCGTCGCGCAGCAGGTCGCGCCGGTACTCGACATCGAAGCTGTCCAGCAGGATGTAGGGCGAGGAACTCGGGCTCGTGCGCTGCAGGTACAGGTCGTTCTCGCCGTCGATCAGGCCGCCGGTCGTGAATTCCAGCAGGAAGGGCCCGTCGCTCGCCGTTTCGTCGGCCAGGATCCAGGAGCGCTGTCCGGTCTGTCCGGCGTCCGAGGCCCCGTTGATCCAGCCGCCGAGGGTCTGGGGGAGCGTGGATTCGTGCGCATGGGTGACCGTCGAACGGACCTCGACCCGGACTTCGGCATCCGTCCCGGCGACCGGATGATCCACGGCGAAGGGATAGGACCGGGTGCCCAGGACGGTGATGTCCCAGGCCCAGTTGTCCGCGACCCGGCCGAAGGCCTCGGCCAGGGATTCCTCGAAATGCGCCCGCGCGCGATGCTCGACCGTGGCCTCGACGCCGTGCGGGGCGGCGGGATCGGAATCAACCCGCAGGGGCGAACCGGCCGAACCGTCGCCGGGCGCGCGCCAGGTGAGCCAATAGACGTTCCGGTCGGAGTAGGGATGTTCGACCCAGATGGCGGCGTCGGCGCCGTCCTCGCGGCGTTCGGCCCAGCAGTCGGGCCCCACGCCGTAGAAACGCAGGGCGTCGGCGCTGTCCCAGACGCCGTCGGTGTCGATCAGCTGCAGCGCGACCTCGGACCAGCCGACCCAGATATCGGACCAGCTTCCGGCAGCCTCGGGATCGGCGGACAGGGGCGTGTTGGCGGCGCGGTAGAGACGCAGCGAGGCGGGATCGATCGAACCGAGATCCAGCCCGTCGAGCGCCATATCGTAACCGGTGAGCTCGTGGACGCCGGTCTCGACGACCTCGATTCTCATCCAGTTGTCCGTGGCCGCGAAGGGATGACTCGAAGCCGCTTCGGATTTCGCGGCGAAGGCCTCGGGCCCCGCCAGACGGTCGCAGAGCGCGCGGTTCAGCACGCCGGCGACGGCGAAGGCGCTGGCCTGCGGCCTGGCCGCGGCGGCGGGATTGCGATCCAGCCGTAGCGCGTGCTCGGCGTCAGGAAGATGGATGATCTCGACGACGATCTCCCCCAGCACGCCGGCTCCGCCCACAGCCGGGCTGATCGAGACGGTGACCAGAGGGACGCCGCGGAACATCGCCGGCTCCGAGACCGAAACCACGTCCGCGCCGGACACCGGCGTCGCCGGCTCCTTGAGCCAACGCCAGCCGGCCACCCTGGCCACGGGCCTGACGCGCGACGGAACCGCCAGGGTCGCGGTCGCCGTGAACGGCAAGACTTCGCGGACATCGCCGACCCCGAGCACGCCCTCTACGGGCACGCCCCAGTCGACGGCTTGCGGATCGGCCTGGTCCCAGCCTCCGGCGGGCGCGCGCCGCACCGGGAAGACGCAACGCAAGGTCGTGGCGGATTCGGTGGCGGCCACGATCTCGATCTGCGCCGGCCCGACGGCG
>CAYLMM010000055.1:0-17957 GCA_964384825.1 uncultured Fibrobacteraceae bacterium | reverse complement strand
CGACCGGATCGATCCAGAAAAAGGCTTCCTCCATGTCTTCGCAGGTGCAGCGGCCGCCGGCGCCGGGCACCAGATCGACATGGCTGACCCCGTAGGGGCTGTCGGTGTTCCAGGTGATCGTCAGGGTGTACATCCAGTCGGCCGGAGCGCCGGGGTCGTCGCCGGCCCAGGTCGCCTCGGAGACGCCGTTGATGTCGCATTCCGCGACAGCGCCGCCTGAAGTCAGCACGGTCAAGCCAATGAGGACGAGAACGCCCACGGTTCCCGTTAGCCTATTCATCGTCATATCCTCCCGGCCGGTTCTGTTTCCGGCTCCCCTCGCGGCTGATGTCCGCCAGGCCCTCGAGTCAGCGAGTTGTTGAATTGAAAAATCATTGTACCATCGCTTACCGATAGTTGCAATCGTAAAAAACAAAAACTGTCCTGCTTGATGGTTCGGGCTCGACGTTTTTCCATTTCATGCGATCGGAAAATGTCGTATGATGCCAACTGCTTGCCGATGGTCGGCTCGCAGCGATGTCCGCTGTCTCCGCGCAACGGCGTTCGCGGACGCGTCACTCGAACCAGGAGCGCTCTCCCATGAAAAAACTGCTCACGATCCTTTTGATGACTTCGGTCGTCATGGGTGTCGCCCTCGTGGCCTCCGCCCAGACCTGCGTTTTCTTCTCCGAGTACTGCGAAGGCAGCAGCTACAACAAATACGTCGAGATCTACAACGCGACCGGCGCCGATCTGGACCTGTCCACCGTCCAGATCCGGCTGCATTCCAACGGCACGACGGGCATCACCAGCAGCCAGACCCTCGAGGGCACCCTGGCTCCCGGCGGCGTGTTCGTGGTCTGCCACGGCAGCGCCGATCCCGCGATCCTGGCGGCCGCCGACATGACCAGCGGCACGGTGAACTTCAACGGCGACGACGCCTTCTCGCTGACGGTCGATGATGTGATCGTCGACGTCATCGGCAAGATCGGCGAGGATCCCGCCGCGGGCGAGTGGGGTACCGGCGACGCCTCGACCAAGGACAACACCATCGTCCGGTCGAGCCAGGTCTGCTGCGGCGATCCCGACGGCCTGGACGACTTCGATCCCGCCGCGGAGTGGATCGGATACGAGATCAACTACTTCGGTAACATCGGCGTGCACGTCGCCGATTGCGGCACGGTTCCCGGCGAGGATGCCAGCTGGGGCGCCCTGAAGACCCTGTACCGGTAGGATCGATTCGCGAGATCGCCGCCGCGAGCGGCGCGAGATCCCCGGGGCCCGCGCGGTCCCGGGGATTCTTCATGTCGGGTGAGCTGGAATTCCGGCGGCGGGATCAGGTGCTGCGCGGAGGGCGCGCGCCGCGCAGAGCGTCCCAGGTGTAGATGCCCAGCGCCGTCCAGATGCAGGCGAAGGTCGCCAGGTGGTCGCGGGTGAAGGGCTCGCCGAAGGCCGCGACCGCCAGCAGGAACTGCAGCGAGGGGGCGATGTACTGCAGGAAGCCCACCGTCGCGTAGCGCAGCCGCCGGGCCGCGTTGGCGAACCAGACCAGCGGCACCGCGGTCACCACGCCGCCCAGCGGCAGCAGCAGGTCGGTGGCGCGGTCCAGATGGGTGAAGGCCAGATCCCCCCGCATCTCCAGCCGTCCCAGGAAAAGCAGCGCGATCGGCGCGAGCAGCAGGGTCTCGGCCGTCAGGCCGGTCATGCCGTCGGCCCGCACCTTCTTGCGCAGCAGGCCGTAGAAGCCGAAGCTCAGCGCCAGCGCCAGCGAGATCACCGGCACCTGGCCCACCCGCAGGGTCAGCCAGGCCACGCCGCAGGCGGCCAGGGCCACGCTGGCGGTCTGGGCCCTCCGCAGCCTCTCGCCGAGGAAGATCACCCCCAGCAGCACGTTCACCAGCGGGTTGATGAAATAGCCCAGGCTGGCCTGCAGGACGTGCCCGTTGGTTACCGCCCAGATGAAGACGTACCAGTTGACCGCGATCAGGATGGTGGTGCCGCCGAGGGTCAGCACCGTCGCGCGGTCGGCCAGGGCGCTCCGCAGATCGGCCAGCCGGCCGCGGACCGCCAGCAGCGCGATCAGCAGCAGCAGCGACCAGACGATCCGGTGCGCCAGGACCTCCAGGGGCGGCACGTGGGCCACCGCCTTGAAGTACAGCGCGATGAAGCCCCAGGCCGTGTAGGCGGCCAGGCCGTAGGCGACTCCGATGCGCGAGTTTCGGTCGTGGGGCATCGCGGTTCCGGCTTCCTATTATTCGGCGTTCAGGACGTCGGCGATATGCTGCGCCTGCGCCTTGTCGAAGTCGCCCGCGATCAGGGCCCGGCGGCTGGTGATCTGTTCGCGGCAGACGGGCGCCGAGACGATCTCGCCGTCGACCAGGATCGCGATCCGTTTGCCCACGTTGGCCGCCGTCAGTTCGGCCATGACCGCGGCGCCCTCTTCGGTCAGCTCGAGGCTGACCATCGGCCGGGCGTGCTGCAGGATGACCGCGGCGGTGTCGATGTGGCCCTCGTTCAGCAGGATTTCCGGATGCAGGTAGATATCGCGGCCGAGCAGTTCCGCCTTTACGGCCTGCAGGCCCTCGCCGGGAGCGTCCTCGGCCACGCGGAACTGCAGGAAGTCCCCATCCCCCTGTCCGTCGCCGCATCCGGCGGCGCAGAGCAACAGGGCGGCGGCCAGCATCAGCAGGGCTGTGCGGTGCGGAATCATGACCGATCCTTTCGTGAAGCCGGGTGATATCGCGCGCCCGGGCGGAGCGGGTCGCGCATCGGATCACCGCAGGAGGATAGACCCCGGCATCGGCGGGGGCAAGCCGGTCGTGTCCGCCGGAGGCGCGCGTGGCGGCCGTGGCCGGTGGAATTATCGTGTTTCCGATCGCTGCGGCCGGTATGATCCGCATCGAGAGGAAATGGAGGCCCGACATGCGAAAGATCTGGATCATCTGCGCGGTTCTGGTCCTGGCCTTGCCGGCGGCGGCCCATGCGGGGGGCGGAGGCCGCGTCGAGTTGACGATCGCCACGGTGCGCGTCGAACAGGGAGGGGACATCCTGGTCGCCCTGTTCTCCGACGAGGATTCCTGGACCGACATGGACAAGGCCTATGCCAAGAAGGCCCTGTCGGCCGATGCCGACACGATGGTCGCGGTCTTCGAGGGGGTGCCGCCCGGCCTCTACGCGGCCGAGGTCGTGCACGACAAGAACCGCAACGGCGATTTCGACATGCGCTGGTTCCCATTCCCGAAACCCAAGGAGGGCGCCGGCGTCTCGCACAACAACCTGCGCCGGGGCAAGCCGCGCTATGAGCAGGCGGTTTTCACGGTCGAGGCGGGCATGACGCTCCGGCTGGATATCGATCTGCGATACTAGGGCTTTTGCCATACAATACGGAAATCGTTGACTTTATGGGAAAGGAGTGATACGGTCGAATCACTGGCCCATGGATAACGGAATTCGCCCGGCTCGACTTGCCCGGAGAGGAGGTCGGCGTACTGCATCGGGTGACTGCGAAGCCTGCTATGGCTTCGGGAATTCCAGCTACGATTCCATGGGAGGACTGCGATATGAGAATCCGCTACTGTTCCTGCGTCATCATCCTGGCGGTTGCCTGCTTCGCCGGTTCGGCGGCCGCCGTCGATCACGTCGATATCGGCGTGCCGGCTTCCGAGGCGGGGCACAACATGCTCAGCTGGGGGCCGGTCGAGCCCGCGACCTCCGGGGGCGCCTACGGCGGCATCGACGATTGCCGTGCTATCTGGTCGACCCTCGACAACAGCGTCAACGCCTTGGTCACGATGGATTTCGGCGACGGGGTGAACGTGCTGGTCGCCTTCCAGCATCTCGAGGGTATCGGCGACGACAGCTACGACGTGTACATCGACGGAGTCCTGAAATTCAGCTACACCGAGACCCTGGGGGTCGAGATGTGGGCCACTTCCGGATTCTACACCACCGTCAGCCCCGGTCTGCATGTCCTGGAGTTCGTCGCGACCGGTCCGCAGTGGGCCCAGTGGGGGTCTTTCGGACAGGTGTGCTTCTCCGATATCTGGGTCGGCATGGAAGTCGTGCCCGATGGCGAGGAATCCTGGGGCGGAGTGAAGACCCTGTTCCGGTGACCGGGACCGCCGGCCGCGGCTCGTCGGGATGGTCCCTCTACTTCAGGAGCATCATCTTGCGGGACTCCTCGTGCCCGCCCGCCTCGATACGGAAGAAGTAGACGCCCGAAGAGACGCGTCGGCCGCGGTTGTCGCGGCCCCGCCAGGTGATCTCGTGGTCGCCGGCCGGGAGCGCCGAATCGACCAGGGTCGCGATCCGGCGGCCGTCGATCCGGTAGATCGACAGCCGTACCCTCTGCTCGGAGTCGAGGGTGAAGGCGATCCGCGTCGCGGGGTTGAAGGGGTTCGGGTAGTTCGGCCGCAGCATCAGGACGCCTGTCGCGGGCGGAGTGGTTCCAGCGGTGGACAGCGTGAAGTCCAGCGGCCGGCCGTCGGGGCCGCGGACCTCGATCGACACGTCGGCTATATCGGCGTCCGGATCCAGGATCACCCGCAGCAGTTCCCCTTCGCCCTCGAATCCCAATCCTCGGCCCAGCAAGGCCAGACCCGCGTCGAGCCCACGACCGGGGATGTTGCGCAGGAAGCAGGGCGCCTCCTGGGCGCGCACCAGTTCTCCGGCCGTCACCCCTGCCGCCGAACCCTCCGCTGTGTCCGCCGTCAGCCGCAGCCCTTTGAGACCCGATCCCTCACCCGCCAGAGACAGCGACCACACGCCCGGCTCGATCCCGGTCCAGGTCAGCAAAATAGGCGCGTTTTCGCCGAGGATGGGAGTCTTGGCCAGGACCGAGTCGAAGTTCTGGGCCAGGATCATCAGGTCCGGAAAATCGATCGCGTCGTCGGTGGCGGGAATCCCCGTGCCGCTGTGGTCGTCGGTGGGCCCGAGATCGCAGTGGGGGTCGTAGCCGGGATCGCCGTCGCCGGTGCCGTAGCAGAGCCCGAAGGTGTTGATGTCTTGGCCGATGGTGATCGCGCCGTCCCAGCCGCGCGGGGCGGTCGGGGCGCCGACGTCGCCCGGCAGGTAGCTCAGGGCCCGGGCGTTGGGCTCGGCTCGGTCGCTGGAGGCGTCCAGGACGTCGCGCACGAAGATCTCGTACCAGTAGATCCCCCGGCGCAGCCCGGCCGGTTCGTTGGGGAAATCGACGTAGGACGTGGTCGCCGGATCGACCGTGGCGATCAGGTGCCAGCCGCTGCCCGGAGCCGCCGCCGCGGCGCGGTCGGCCGGGCGGTCGGGGATGAAGTCGTCCGGCAGGTCGTCGTATTCGGGATAGGCCGAGACGCTCGTGTCGGCCGCGGCGTCGCCGTACCACATGCCGCGCCAGATCTCCACGCGGTTGGTCGGGTCGCCGGTGTAGTTCCACGAGACCGTGATCTTGTCGCGGCCCGGTTCGGCGGCCAGCTCGGTCACCGGATCCAGACCCGAGGTGTCGTAGAAGATCCCGTCCTGCAGCGCGAGCACGTTGCCCACCCGGTCGCGGTATTCGGCGGAGACCGTGCGCGGGCCTTCGTCTCCGGCGGCCAGTTCCCAGGCATGCGACGGCTCGTAGTCGATCCAGTCCGCCTCGGCGTCGGCCCAGGTCCCGTCGTTGCTGAAGCGCATCTGCAGGGCGCTGATGTCTGTGATGTCGCTGTCGAGCACCACCGCCGTATTGCCGGTGGCTCCCGCGCCGCCGTTGATCGCCAGGGTGCCCGTCGGCGGCGAGCAGTCCACCACGATGGTCGCCTCGCCGCGCCCCGCCGGCGGTTGCGGCCCGCCGGAGAGGGTCTCCAACTCCACGCTCTCGACCACCAGACGACCCTCGCCCTCGGCCGCGGCCAGCATCTCGATCGCGAACAGATCCTCGTCCGAGGGGATGCCGGTCGTTTCTCCCGGGATGCGGTAGGCGATCGTCCAGTCGTTAGCCCCGGCACCCGGTTGCTGGTAGACGGAAAGTTGGTATTCCCCGGCCGAAAGACCCGCGGGCAGGATGTTGACCGATACGTCGTCCGCGCCGAAGGCGAGGCTGCCGTCTTCGTCGGCGCAGCGGACGCGAGCCACGTAGCCGCGGATCGCCTCGTCGTCGCAGTCGAGTCCGAAGTGCACGTCGGCCGTGCGCGTCTGGCCGCAGGACGCGACCTCGACGGCTTCGGGGTCCGCGTTGCGCGGAACCACGGCGATCTGGGTGCCGACGTAGACCTTGTCGATGCCCACTTGCCCGAAGGGGGTGTAGTAGGTTCCGGCGGGGCCGGTGGCGGTGAAGGTCACGGTGCGGATTCCGGTGATCCCGGTCGCGTCCATCCGGACCCAGCGCCAGGTCTCGGCGCCCGGGGGCGCGTAGATCGAGTGATAGAACTGGCCGTCGATCGAGATGTCGAACGAATCGTCGCTGCCTCCGTCGAGGTAGCGGACCGTCAGGCATTTGGGATTGGTCGACGAGGGGCCGAAGTCGAGTTCAAGGCTCGCCCAGGTTTCGACCGGCGCCGCTTCCAACGGCGACCAGATGGTGCGGCATCTCCCCGGCGGGGATTCGGATCCGATCCCGCCCCAGCCGCCGCCGTGGGCGTCGGGTTCGGTCGGTCCCCAGCCGGTCATGGCGTGTCCGGCCTCCGACGCCGGGTTGCCGATGTCGACGTAGGCCGCCGCGCCGGCGTCGCCGTTCGCGCCTACGGTCACGGTGTTCGAGGCCACCGTCGCGCCGGCGGCGTCGGGGGAGAACGGCGTGACCCGCGCCTGCCAGATCTCGAAGGGAGCGGTCTCGGCCGCCACGACGCGGTCGCGTCCGTCGGCGGCGAACAGGGCGGCGATCTGTTCCGGGGCCAGGGCGTGGGCGTAGATCCGCACGTCGTCGATCGCGCCGACCCAGTTGCAGCCTCCGGTCGGCCCGCGCGAACCGACGAAGACCGTGGCGTCGGCGATGTCGGCGGCTACGGTCGCCCGGTCGACCTCGGCTCCGTCGCGGTAGAGGATCATCAGGTCGCCGGCCGAATCGTAGGTCACAGCGGCGAAGGTCCACGCGCCTGTCGCCAGGGGAACGGGATCCTGCACCGAGTTCCAGGCGCCGTCGTGTCCGGCGCCGAGCCGGTTGCCCTCGGCGTCCGGGGCCCAGAGCAGATGGCCGCCGGCATCGGATGCCCCGCCCAGCACGGCGTTGCCGCCGTCGGCGCCGCTGCCGGTCCGGTAGATCCAGGCGGTCTTGGTGTACGAGTTCCCGGTGGGCATGCAGGCGTCCGCGGCGAGTTCATCGTCCCCGTCGAAGATGAAGGCGCCGTGTCCGTCGGCGCCTCCGGCAGCGTCCCAGAACGGGTCGCCGCCGGCGGTCGCATCGGGATTGCCGATCCAGGCGTAGTTCTTCAGGGCGGCCGGTCCGTCGCCTTCCATCGGCAGATAGAGGGTCATCTGCGCCACGCCGTCGCGGTACCAGCCGACGGCCGCGGTCGCGGCGCCGCCGCCCAGGTCGTAGGTCACCGCCAGATCCTCGGCTTCCGGCGTGGCCGAGGCGACCGCCGCCAGCACGACCGACTCCGCGGTCGGCGCTCCGCCGCTGGTGTCCACGGTGATCGAGGCGTCGTCGGCGGCCGGGGCGGCCTCTTCGTTGCCCGCTCCGTCAACGGCCGTGGTGTGGAATTCGTAGAAGCCGTCCGACGGGGCGGTGAAGGCGATCGGGCTGGCGGTGACCGGACCGTCGAACTGGACGTAGGCTCCGCCGTCCACCCGGTAGAACAGCCGCACGTGGTCGACGCCGCTGACCGCGTCGGACGCGGTGAACGGAACGTCGAACACCGATACGCCGCTGGTCGCGGGCAGCGCGCCGACTGCCGAGGAGGGAGCGGTCGCGTCCTGGGTCGACCAGACCGCGCTCGAGTACTGCGATTCCCCGCCCAGGCCGTCGCCGGCCTTCACCCGGTAGCGGTAGGTGATCCCGTCGGCAAGCCCCGTGAACGTATGGCCTGTCCCGGAGATCCATCCCGAATCATCGACGATGCTCGTGAACGCGGCGTCTTCGGCGCACTGGACCAGGTACTGCGCCGCCCCGGCGACCGACTGCCAGGATATCGCGTTGCTCGTGCCCGCGGTGTAGGCCGGCTCCGCCGCGATCAGGGGGGGGAAGAGGCCGGCCTCGATGGTGAATTCGACGTCGTCGTTGATCATCGCCGGCGCCCAGTTGCCGTAGCCGCTGTGGAAGCTCTCCTCGGTCAGCAGCAGCCGGCAGCGGTAGACGCCTGTGGGCAGCGCCGTGGTGCCGTTGCAGAGACGTTCGATCTGGGGGTAGACCCCGACCGTCGTCGGGCCGACATCCTGGCTGTATGCGGGATCGCCCGCGGCGCCGGAGACCGTGGTCGTCTTCAAGGGATGGTCGCAGGCGCCCTGGGTGCGCTGCCAGTCCCAGAACAGCACGTGATAGCTGCTGTCGAGCGCGAAATCGATCTCGGCGTCGCCGAAGCGATCGGTCAGGAAGAAGTCGAACAGCAGGTAGGCCTCGAAGATGTAGGCGGGGTCGTTCCTGTGAGCCTCGTAGTAGGCGTCGTCGCGGTTTCCGCTGCCGGGCGCGACTTCCCACCAGCGGCCCGCGTATCCGATGCGTTCGTTGGCGGCGTCGTCGCCGCCCTGCTCGGGGGTGAACAGGCCCGTCGGCTTGCCGACGATCTTGATCTGGTAGGCGAAGTTGGGTTTGAGGTTCGTCGCCGAGAGGTGGCCGACGAAGGTCGGTTCGCCGGTCGCCTGGTAGGTGACGCTGACCGTCGCGTCGTCATAGGCATAGTTCTCGATGTAGGTCTGGGCGTAATCGTTCCGGGCCAGGTCGCGCCAGCGGTAGTCGATCGCCGGCGGCGAGGTGACCGATCCCGAAGTCGATAGCTGTACGGTTGTCGGGGTGTCCGCTGCGGCCCCGGCGGCGGGCGTCGAGAAGGCAATGAGCAGAAGAAGGATCGGAATCCATGTCGTCCGTCTCGTCAAGTCTTGCACTTCGGCCTCCTCGAACTCGCCGGGACCGGATGGGTCGGCGCGATGGTCATTTCAACAGCGTCATCTTGCGGGTGCCGGTGAAGGATCCCGCTTCGATGCGGACGAAGTAGATGCCCGAAGCCGCGATCTCGCCGCGATCGGTCCTGCCCGTCCAGGTCGCCGAATGGCGTCCGGCGGGCAGCGGCGCGTCCAGCAGGGCCGCGACCAGGCGGCCGTCGACGTCGTAGACCGCGAGCCGGACCCGCTCGGGCCGCGGCAGCGCGAAATCGATCGTCGTCGACGGGTTGAAGGGATTGGGATAGTTCTCCGAAAGGGCGAATGCGGTCGGCACCGGTTCGACGCCGGTCGTCTGGTCGAGATCGCAGACGACCTTCTCGTTGGCCGAATTCCGTGCATCGATCATCACGTTCGAGAGGTCGAGTCCCGGCTCCGCGGCGACACGCAGCAGCTCGCCGCGACCGGCGATGCCGGCTCCGAGCCGCGCCAGTCCCGCGTCGAGCCCGCGGCCGTCGATGTTGGCCACGAAGCAGGGGCCGTCCTGGGCGACGATCAGGGATCCGGCGGCCACCGGGCCGACGGCGTCGGCCGGCGCGTCGGCCCGCAGGCGCAACCCACGCAGATCCGCGCACGGCTCGCGCAGGAACAGTCCCCAGGTGGTCTCGTCGATCCGAGTCCAGGTCAGCGCCGCGACCGGACCGCCCTGAGCCGCGGACGATTTTCCCAGCTCGACGTTGAAGTTGATCGCGAAGACCATCAGATCCTCGAAGTCGATCAGGTCGTCGGTCGTCGGGATGCCCATGGCGCTCATGTCGTGGGTCGGGCCGACGTCGCAGAAGGGATCGTAGGCCGTCGCGCCGTCGGCCGCGCCGTAGCAGAGGGCCAGCCGGTTGATCTCGGGATTGATGGCGATCGCTCCGTCGGCCGGAAGGGTCCCGTCGCGGCTCGGCAGGTCGCCCAGCAGGTAGCTCGTCGACCGGGCCGGGGCGTCGGGTCGCGCGCCCGGGTTGCCCGCCGCATCGACCGCGAACACGGCGTAGTGGTAGATTCCCCGGCGCAGTCCGTCGGGAGGATTCGGGAAATCGACGATCGAATCGCGGTCCGCCGGCAGGATGCGGACCAGGTCCCACATCCCGCTCGGAGCAAGGTCGCCGTGATCCAGCGGCCAGGGCGGCTGCAGATCCTCCGGCGCGACATGGTCGTCGTATTCGGGATACGCCGAGACCGACGTGTCCGGCGGCGCCAGGGTCCACAGGCCCCGCCAGACCTCCAGCACGCAGCCGGGCTCGCCGAACGGGTCCCATCCCACCTGGATCTTGTCGCGTCCGGGAAACGCGGTCAGCCCGGTCACCGCGTCGGGGGCGGTGCAGTCGAGCGCGATCGTCGTGCTGTTGCCCCCGACCGCCGGCGGCTGCCCGCCGTCGATCAGGCCAACGACCACCTCTTCGATGATCACGTTGCCGGTTCCCTCGGCCGGCCCGGCGTGGAAGTCGATCGCGAACAGGTCGACATCGTCGGGAATGCCGCCGACCAGGGCCGCGGCCTCGCCCAGGATGGCGTAGTCGATCGTCCAGTCGTTGGCCGCCGCGGCGCCGGGAGCCCGATGCACCTGCCAGAAGACGTCGCTCGCCGACAATCCCTCGGGCACGATGTTCACCGCGAAGTCGCCGGCGTCGAAGGCCAGCCGGTCTTCACCCTCGGGGCAGCGGACGCGCACCGAATAGCCGCGGATCGGCGGCGTGGCGCAGTCGGCGCTGTAGCGGAAGTCCACCCGCTTGACGCCGCCGCAGCGGATGACGTCGACGCGGTCGGGTGAGTCGTTGGCCGGCACCGGGGTGATCTGGGCGCCGACGTGGATCCGGTCGATCGCCAGCTGGCCGTAGGGATCGTAGTAGCTTCCCGCCGGCGCCGTGGCCCGGAACGTCACGGTATGCGAACCGGTGATCCCGGTGACGTCGACCGCGGCCCACCGCCAGGTTTCGGTCGTGGGCGGGGCGGCGACGGTCAGCACCGTGGCGCCGTCGATCTCCAAAACGAAGGAATCGTCGCTGCCGCCGTCGAGGTAGCGGAACTTCAGGCACTTGGCCGCGGTGTCGGAAACGCCGAAGTCGAGTTCCAGGCTCGACCAGGGTTCGACCGGGGCGTTTTCGGCGGGCGACCAGACGGTGCGGCATCTGCCGGGCGGGATCTCGCCGCCGATGCCGCCCCAGGTGCCGCCGTTGGCGTCGGGTTCGACCGGCCCCCAGCCGAGCATGGCGTGGCCGGCTTCGGACGCCGGGTTGCCGATATCCACGTAGTCGTGCGCGTCGACGGTCGGCGCGGCGGAGATCGTGAAGTCGATCCCGTCGTGGCGCATGGCCCCGGCCCAGGTGCCGCTGCCGGCGCCGGTCTGGTGGAAGCTCTCCTCGGTCAGCACCAGCCGGCAATCGTAGACGCCGTCCGGCAGCACGAGTTCGCCCGCGCAGGGACGGGTCGATTCCCATGTGGCGTAGACGCCCACATCGGTCGGGCCGACATCGGCGGCGTAGGCCGCATCGGCCGCCGAACCGACGACCGTCCGCCAGCGGAAAGGTCCGTCGCACACGCCGGGCGATCCCTGGCTGTCGGTGGCCAGGACGTGGAAGCTGGAGTCGAGCGCGAGGTCGACCTCGGCGTCGCCGAAGCGGTCGGTGACGAAGTAATCGAACAGCAGGTAGCCCTCGTAGATGTAGGCGGGGTCATCCTTGTGGGCCTCGTAGTCGGCGTCGGTCGCGTTCGCCGGCGAGGGCTGGGCGCGCCACCATCGTCCCGCGTAGCCGATGTTCTCGTTGGCCTGGTCATCGCCGTTTTCATCCCAGATGCCGGTCGGTTTGCCGACGAGCTTCACCTGGTAGGCGAAATTGGGCTTCAGGTTCGTGGCCGAGAGGTGGCCGGCGAAGGTCGCGCCCGGGCCGCCGGCGTAGGTCAGACGGACATCGGCCTGGTCGTAGGTGTAGGCGGCCTGGTAGGCGGCTTCGAAGACGTTGTTCGCGACATCCCACCAGCGGTAGTCGGTGGTCGGCCAGGTCGAGGGGTCGCCGTCGCGGGTCAACTCGACGGCCGTCGGCCCGGCCGCCGCCGCGGCCGAGGCCAGCACGGCGACGACCAGGATCAGGAGCGTGATCGGGCGAGTTCCGTTATGGGATCGATGCACAACGTCCTCCTTGCGCGATTCGGGGAGCAGGGCGGACGAAACCCGTTCATTTCAGCAGGATCCCCTTGCGGACGACCTCGTCGCCCGCGGCGTTGCGGATCCGGAACACGTAGACTCCGCTCGGAACGGTCCGGCCCCGGTCGTCGGTGCCGTTCCATCCTACGGATCGGGCGACGGACGCGAGCGCGCCGGACCAGAGCGATCCGACGAGCCGCCCGCGGATGTCGTGGACGGTCACGGCGGCCGTTTCTCCGGGAACTCCGGCGAAGCTGACCTCGGTGCGCGGGTTGAATGGATTGGGCGCGAGTTCGAGCGACAGGGGAATCGGCCGCGGCGGCCCGGCCGCGGTCGCGGTGCCGACGTGGATGACCGCCGGCGCCAGCGAAACGTCGGGTATGCGGACGGCCATAGCGTCGTAGATCTTCACGCTGTCGACCGTCACCGGACAGGTGCCGTCGGCCGCGGCCTGGAAGTTCCAGCGGTAGAGTTCGCCCGGACCGGTGGGATAGCAGTCGGGGCCGAGGCTGACCACGCCCGCGTACCACTGCCCGGGCTCGCCGGGCTCGAAGACCGGGAACAGCGGGCAGCCGGAAGCCGCGTAGAGATCGCCCGGCGATCCGCCCTGGCCGGTGACGACCACCGGATCGAAACGGATCCAGAGTTCGACCGTGCGCACGTCGATCGCCTCGTCGATCACGACCGACAGGGAGCCGGTTTCGCCGATCTCCAGATGCTGGCGCTCGGGGGTGAAACGCAGGTCGACCGCAGCGGCGGAATCGATCGTTCCGAGGAGCGATGCGATCAGGAAAGCCGCTGCGAGTCCGGTGCGAAGACGGCGCTTCCGCATGCCCGGTCCCTTCGGTGTTTTGCGCGGGGCCGGCCCCGTCGGCCGACCCCGCTGGTGTGGTCGGTCATCACTTCAACAGCGTCATCTTGCACGTCCTGCTGAACGGACCCGCCTCGATGCGGTAGAAATAGATGCCGCTGGCCACCGGATCGCCGCCGTCGTTGCGGCCGTTCCAGACCACCGAATGGCGGCCGGCGGTCATCGACTCGTCCTTCAGCGTGGCGATCAGGCGCCCGTCGACGGCGTAGACCGCGAGCCGGACCCTCTGGGGCTCGGGCAGCGCGAAGTCGATCGTCGTCGCGGGGTTGAAGGGGTTCGGATAGTTCTCCGCCAGCGCGTAGGCGGTCGGCAGAGGCTGAGATTCTGTGGCCTCGGCGAACATGATCTCGACCATCTCGTTCGCCGAGTTGCGCGCCTCGACCACGATGTCGGCGATGTCGAGATCGCCGCCGAGATCCAGCCGCAGCAGTTCTCCCTGGCCGATGATGCGGACGTCGCGGCCCAGCAGCGCCAGACCGGCGTCCAGGCCCCGGGACGCGATGTTCTGCGCGAAGAACGGACCATCCTGCCCGCCGACCAGCTTGCCGGCGGCGAACGAACGCACCGCGCCGGCCGCAACGTCGGCGGTCAGACGCAGGCCCTTCAGGTCGCGGCACGGTTCGAGCAGCATCAGCGACCAGGAATTCTCCGAAACGCGTTCCCAGCCCAGGCTGGCGATCAGGCCGCCCTCGACCGGCTGGGATTTCGCCAGTTCGGTGTCGTAGTTCAGCGCCACGATCATCAGGTCCTCGAAACCGACCGTGTCGTCGGTCGTCGGGATCCCGTCACCGCTGTAGTCGTCGGTCGGGCCGATGTCGCATTCGTTGTTGTAGAGGCTCTCGCCGTCATCCAGCCCGTAGGTCAGCGCGAAGGTCTGGATGTCGGTCGCGAGTTCGATGACGCCGTCATCGCCCGCGAAGTCACCCAGCAGGTAGCTGGTCGCCGCGTCGTTCTCGGCGGCCGGATCGCTCCAGTTGCCGGCGGCGTCGCGCACGAAGATCTCGTAGTAGTAGACGTTGCGGGCCAGCGTGGCGCCGCCGTCGTCATCGATGTAGGCGGCGTCCGGAGCGGACAGCGTCGCGACCCGTTTCCAGAAGGGATCGGCCGCGGCCGCGTCGCGGCTCGCGGGACGCGCCGGGATCACGTCGTTGTCCCAGTCGTCGAATTCGGGATAGACCAGGACCGTGTCCTCGATCGTGGGGTAGAAGCCCACCCACGCGCCCCGCCAGACCTCGATCTCGGTCTCGCCGTCGTCGGGGTTGGCCCAGCCGAGGTTGATCTTCAGGTTGCCGCGGCCCGCGTCGATGTCGGCCACCGGAGCCGGGGCCGTGGTGTCGAGGATGATGGCGTCCGAGACGGACGTGACGTTGCCCGACGAGTCCTTGAATTCGGCCTCGACGGTCTTGGTCCCGTCGCCGGCGGGCAGGGTCCAGGCCCGGTCCGCGGCGTAGCCTTCCCACTCGATCCACGTTCCGCCCTGGTCGCGGAACCGCATCTCGGCCACGTCGGCGACGTCGCTGTCCAGGTTGACGGCCAGGCCGTTGACGTATTCGGCTCCGTCGTCGATCAGGAACGAGGCCACCTGCGGCCCGGCGGTGTCGACCAGGGTCGTCGCGTCGTAGTCCGGCCCAGTCGGCGCCTCTTCGATGTTGCCCACGGCGTCGGTGCCGATCGCGTAGAAGTAGTAGGTGCCGTCGCCGGTGCCGGTGCCGCCGGCGCCGGTGTCGAAGCTCAGGGGCGTGACGTCGTCGGCGAAGGTGCCGTACAGGGCGTAGGTACCGCCTTCCTTCTTGTAGTACAGATCCACCGAAGCCACGCCGCTGACCTCGGGAATCTCCAGTTCGTAGTACACGTCGAAGAACGACTCGATGTAGACCGGGTCGAGGTCGCTGACGCGGGTCGCCGGCGCGGTCTTGTCGAGGGTCGTCGAGGTGTCGAAACCGCCGCCCGGCGGCAGCTCGGCGTTGCCCACCGCGTCGATGGCGATGGTGTAGAAGGTGTACAGTCCCTCGTCGAGCGCCGAGGCGTCGAAGGTCAGCGTCTGGGCGGCCGGCGGCAGCGGGAAGAAGTCTCCCGCCGTGTAGTCGATGTCGCCGTCCTTCTTGTAGAAGAGCTGCACGCTGGCCACGCCGCTGACCTCGGCCGGCAGCTCGATCTCATACGTGATGTCGAAGAACGAATCCACGTGCAGCGGCAGATCGTTCAGCAGGGTCGCCGGCGCGGTCGCGTCCTGGGTGGACTGCTCGGTGGCCGACCATCCCGAGGCGTTCTCCAGGATGTCGCGCGACTGCACGCGGTATTTGTAGAGCTGTCCGTCGATCAGGCCGTCGAACTCGTGGCTCAGCACGTCGTCCCAGCCCGATTCGACGAACGTGGCGAAGTCGTCGAGCGAGCACTGCGCGTTGTACTGAGCCGCGCCGCTGAGCGATTCGTCCGACCACGAGACCGTGTTGGCGGCCCCGGCGGTGAATTCGGGTTCGGCGTCGAGCGTTGGAACGTCCGAAGCCGTGCAGTCCACGTTCACGTTCGCGGTGCCCAAGACGTCCACGCCCACCAGCGGGCCGTCGACCGTGCCGAGGGTGCCTTCGACGATGCTCACCACGCCGACGCCGTCGGCCTCGCCGTGGAAATCGATCGTGAAGAGGTCGACGTCCGAGGGGATGCCCGCGGTCGCGCCCAGAACCGAGTAGTCGATGGTGTAGTCGCTGCCCGCGACGTTCTCGGTCACGAAATGGGATTCGCTCGCACCTGCGGGCACGACGTTGAACGAGACGTCGCTCTCGGTGAAGCTCAGTTCGGGCGAACACTGTACGCGCACCGAGTAGCCGCGGATCGCCTGTGTCCCGACGTTGGTGAAGCGGAAGTCGACGGGCTTGGCGCCGCTGCAGTTGATCGGGTCGGCGTCGGCGACGGTCGGGGCGATGTAGGTTTCCGAATCGATCTCCACGTAGACCTTGTCGATGCAGACCTGTCCGTAGGGGTCGAAATAGGTACCGGCCGGAGCCGTTGCGGTCCACCGCAAGGTATGGACCCCGCTGTAGGCCGAAACATCCAGTTCCATCCAGTACCAGTTCTCGCCGGAGGCTCCCAGCGGCGAGAAGGTCGTTATCAGAACGCCGTCGATGTGAAGGGTATGGCCGTCGTTGCTGCCTCCGTCGAGATGGCGGATCTTCAAGGTCTTCGTCCCGCCGGGGAGGCCGAAGTCGAGATCCAGGTCGGCCCAGTTCTCGATGCCGTCCAGGGCATCGTATTCGGTCGGTGACCAGATCGGCCGGCAACTTCCCGGAGGGTCTTCGGAGGCGATTCCGCCGTAGTTGCCGGTATGCGTATCCGGCTCGATCGGGCCCCACCCCACCATGTTGTGCGGTGCGACACCCATGGGTTCGCCCTCGGAGGCCGGTGTCCCGATATCCACGTAATCCGAATAGTACTGCGCACTAGCCGCCTCCGCCCAGAGCCCCGCCAGCGCCACGATCGCCAGAATTCCGATGATCCTCTTCATGATCGCATCTCCCGCTGATGAAAACGACGGCCCGCGCACGGACCGCATGGTCCCCGATATCCGGTTTCCGGTGATTCCATGTATGAGCGAGATGCCACGCGGGGCTCGCCGCCGGCGGCGTCCGGGCAGTGGGTTGGAGCGCGCCCGTCCTGGGCTGTATGGTCGGCGTCCGGTGCCGGCGCGCCCGGTCCGCCGCCGTCGCCGCTGATCGCCGCGGACGGGGGCCGGACGGGGCATGACATCGACGGACAGCGGTGGACGAAGACCGTGCCGGGGCGAATCGGGCGAGCGGGAAATGGCGGAGTCCGAATGCGGGGCGAGACGGAAATTGCGCCGAGACTGATGCTCGGATCGGACACGACTCCTGGCCATTGCGGGCGAATGGATCTCGAAGCGGGCGAGTCGTGAACAACTGAAAAATCGCGAATCCGATGATTCTCAAAATCACGATTGCGATTGTCGGATTCTATGACACCCTGGAAGAAATGTCAACGGTGGCGCGGGGCCGGCGGGCGCGGTGTCCGAAATTCCCCGACTCCGTTCGCGATGTGATAGAATGATGATCATCCCGCCCCCATAGAGGACCCGAAGGCTCGCCCCAGCATCCGTCGTTGGAGGTGGCCGTGAAATCCGCATCCTTCCCGATTTTCGTCGTCCTGCTGGCGATGTTCTCCGCCGCCGTCGTCTCCGCCCGGCCCTGTCCGACGGTGACCGTGCCGCTCGGGGCGGCCATCGACGTCACCACCTGGCCCGACGCTCCGTTCCGCTGGCGCGACATCGGAACCAACGCCTACGCCGTCGATTATCAGCAAACGTATCTCTACGCCGACGCCCAGGTTTCGGTGACCTACGCGCCCTGCGAGGGGGAGACCTTCGCCGGCCATCTGTCGGCCGTGAACCTCAAGCCCAACTTCGCCTACCAGATCAAGCTGGTCGGCAAGCCGACCGGACTCTGGGGGGATGATGGCGACGACGACGCCAACGAGCGCATCGGCTACACCGGCCGCTGGTGGCGGACCCAGCCCAACCCCGGCAACAGCAACGACGCCGACTACGAGGCCAACCACGACGATCCGGCCTACGTCTTCGAGGGCTATCTGCTGTTCGACTTCTTCCTGACCGACCGCTTCGGCGCCGCGGAGGTCGACTTCGCGATGGACAGCAGCTACCACGTGCTGTGGTGGGAGCACCAGCGGACGGCCGGGGCCTGCGACAGCCCGCCGAAGTGGCGCACGGTCGAAGGCGCCGCGGCCGACGCCGCCTACGACGTCGACCTGGTCGCGGCGGACATCGGCGTCTACGCCGAGATCGAACGGCTCTGCACCGGGACCTCGACCATGCCGCTCGGGACCTACGACTGCCGTCTGCTGCTGACCGAGGAGAGCTTCCACCAGAGCGGCGGCATCGAGGGCTACTGGGCCTCGGCGATG
>CAYLMM010000054.1:0-18049 GCA_964384825.1 uncultured Fibrobacteraceae bacterium | reverse complement strand
TCGGCGGCGACGTGCTCTGCGCCGAGATCTCGGCCAAGAAGGGCATCGGCATCGAGAAGCTGCTCGAACAGGTCCATCTGCAGGCCGAGGTGCTGGAGCTGACCGCCACGTCGCACGGCCCGGCCCGCGGCGCGGTCGTCGAGGCCTCGAAGGAGCTCGGCCGCGGCACGCTGTTCACCGTGCTGATCGACCAGGGCACGCTGAAGGTCGGCGACAACTTCCTGGCCGGCCGGCAGGACGGCAAGGTCCGGGCCCTGCTCGACGAGCGGGGAGAGGATCTGCAGGAGGTCCATCCCGGCGAGCCCGCGGTGGTCATGGGCGCCCACGACGTACCCGAGGCGGGCGACCGCTTCTACGTCCTGGAGCACGGCCGCGACGCGCGCGAGATCGCGACCCGCCGCCGGCAGATGCAGAGGATGCAGTCGCTGGCCGGCCCGAAGAAGCAGATCTCGCTGGAGAACCTGGCGGACATGGTCGCCGCCTCCGACGTCAAGGAGCTGCCGATCATCGTCAAGGGCGACGTCTCCGGTTCGGTCGAGGCCGTCTGCGACGCGCTGCTGCAGCTGAACACCGAAGAGGTCCAGGTCAAGATCGTCCACAAGGGCGTCGGCGCGGTCAACGAGTCGGACGTGCTGCTCGCCTCGAGCACCGGGGCCATGATCATCGGCTTCCACATGCGTCCGGGCAACTCCATCCGCGAGCACGCCAAGGAGAAGCACGTCACCATCGAGGTCTTCGACGTCATCTACGAGTGCATCGACACGATGAAGAAGGCCATGGCCGGTCTGCTCGGATCGATCAAGCGCGAGGTCTCGACCGGTTCGGCCGAGGTGCGCGAGGTCTTCCGGATCCCGAAGGTCGGAACGGTGGCCGGCTCCTACGTGACCGTCGGCACGATCATCCGAAACTCCCTGGTGCGGCTGGTCCGCGACCAGGTGGTGATCTTCGAGGGCAAGATCAGTTCGCTGAAACGTTTCAAGGAAGACGCCCGCGAGGTGCAGTCCGGCTTCGAATGCGGGATCGGACTGGAGAATTTCCACGACCTGCAGGAAGGCGACCACATCGAGACCTTCCGGGTCGAGGAGGTCGCCCGCACCGAGCTGTGAGCCGGTCTGCGGGCGCCGCCGCGGCGCCGTGAATCTGGCGGGGCGGCAGAATGACTGCCGTCCTGCCGTTTTTTTTCGGAGTGGATGATAAAGATGGATCCCTACAAGCTTCAGCGTCAGAATTCGGCCATCCGCAAGGTCCTCTCGGAGCTGCTCTCGGCCGAGGTCAAGGACCCGCGGGTCGGCTTCGTGACCATCAACGGAGTCGAACTGAGCCGGGACCAGACGGCGGCCAAGGTCTACTTCTCGGATCTCGGCGGCGAGGAGGCCGGCAGCCTGGCCGGGTTGAAGAAGGCCCGCGGATTCCTGCAGGGTCGTCTCTCGGACATCCTGCGCCTGCGCGCGGTGCCGGATCTGCGCTTCATCTACGACGGTTCGGTGGATCGCGGCCTGGGCGTGGAGGAGGTCCTGAAGGATCTGGATTCCCGCGGCGAGTTCATCGCCGAATCCGAACGCCGGCGCCGGATGAAGCTGGACGATCTGCAGCCGCCGGCCGACCTGATGCAGGCCCTGCGCGCCGGCCGTTCCTTCTGGCTGGTGCCGCATTGGAACCCCGACCCCGACGCCATGGGCAGCTGCCTGGCCCTGGCCGCCGGCCTGCGCGCCACCGGCCGCGAGGCCGTGGTCTTCTGCTATCCCGATCCCCCTGCCGGATTCGCGGCGCTGCCCGGTTTCGACGAGGTGGTCCCGGCCGCCGACGCCGCGGGCCTGCTGGCCGACGATCCTCCCGACACCCTGCTGATGCTCGACTGCCACCGCCCCGAGCGGGCGGGCGACGACATGGCCGACGTCCTGGCCGGCATCGAGAACCGCTGGACCATCGATCATCACCTGATCAGCGGGCGCAAGTTGCCCCTGCCGGGCTGGGTCGAGCCGATCGCCAGCGCGACGGCCATCCTGGTGCTGCGGGTCCTCGACGAGCTGCTGGCCGACGACGGGACCGGCTCCGGGGCCGTGGATTTCAACCTCGACATGGCCGCGGGCATCTACGCCGGCATCGTCTCGGACACCGGCGGCTTCCGCTTCAACAACACGCTTCCCCTGACCTTCGAGGCCGCCCACCGCATGTCGGCTCTCGGGGTGGACACCGCTGAACTTGCCGAGCGGACCCTCCATCAGCGCAGCCGCCCCGGCATCGAACTGCTGCGGCGGGTGATGGAGACCTTCAGCTTCGAGGCCGACGGCCGCCTGGTGCTGATGCGGGCCACCCGCGAGATGCTGCGCGAATCCGGCGCCCGGATGGTCGACACCGAGAGCTTCGTCAACGTGGCCACCGCCGTGGCGGGCGTCGAGTACGTCGTCTTCATGAAGGAGATCGACGACCGGACCTGGCGGGTCTCGCTTCGCACCATCGACGGCGGGGACGTCCAGGGCATCGCCGCCGCCCACGGCGGGGGAGGCCATCGCCAGGCCGCGGGCTGCACCATGACCGGTGAAGCCGAGGATGTCGCCTCGATCCTGCGCGACGCCGTCCTTGACCAGTTGCACGCCTGACGACGGCCCTGCCGCCGCAGCCTGACGCCGGAACGGGCCGGCGGGAGACCCATGGCTGATTCCGTTCACGGCTTTCTGCTGGTCGACAAGCCGGCCGGTCTTTCCTCCTACGGCGTCGTCCACGCCGTCCGCGGCGCGCTGGGCGGGCGCCTGCGCGGCAGGTCGCGGCTGCGCGTCGGCCACACCGGCACGCTCGATCCCGCCGCGACCGGCCTGCTGATCGTTCTTTGCGGTTCCGCCACCCGGCTCGGACCCTTCCTCACCGGACTCGACAAGACATACCGCGGGCTGATCCGTTTCGGCGCGCGGACCGACACCCTCGACGCCGACGGCGAGGTGGTCGATCGCGGGCCAGCGCCCGGATCGCCCGCGGTGGTCGACGCCGCGCTCGACGGTTTTCGCGGACCGATCCAACAGGTGCCGCCGGTGATCTCGGCCCTGAAGGTCGGCGGGGTGGCCATGCATCGCCTGGCCCGCGGCGGGGGGCCGACGCCCGAACCGAAGCCGCGTTCGGTGGTCATCCGTTCGCTCGCCGGGAAATCCGGCCGCTGGGCGGAACCGGGGCCCGCGGGGGCCATCGCCGCCGACGACGGGCTCGTCTACGAATACGAGGTCGTGCTGACCTGCTCCAGCGGCACCTACGTGCGTTCGCTGGCGCGGGATCTGGCCCTGGCCGCGGGCTCGACCGGCCATCTCGCCGAGCTGCGCCGCGAGGCCGTCGGCATCTTCCCTGTTGCGGAAGCACTCCCGGGCGATAGAATCCGTGACGGCGCCGCTTTGCGGGCGGCCCTGCGTCCGACGGCCGCGGCCCTGCCCGAGGCGGCCCGGCTGATCCTCGCCGCCGACGAGGCGGCCCTGGTGCGCGACGGCCACCAGCCCGAGGCCGCCTGGCTCGACCGCCTTGACAAGGATCCGGACGCCGGGCCCGGCGCGCCGCAGGGCCTGTTCCTGATGCTGGATCCGACGGGCGCCCTGGTCGCCGTCTGCCGGATGGAAACCGATTCCGATGCGGTCGCCGAGCCGCGTCTGGCCGCCGTCTTTCCCGCCGTCGCGCCGGAGGGCTCGCCGCGGGATTGAGGGGAATGCCGTGCGTTTGATTCGACTCAGCACCGAGATGATCACCGGAGCGATCTCCGGCCGCGAGACCTGGCCCGCGCCCGCGATGCGCGAGAGCGCGGTGGCGGTCGGGTCTTTCGACGGTCTGCACCTGGGGCACGTGCGCCTGATCGATTCGCTGAAGGCCGCGCGCGACAGGCTCGGCCTGCAGCAGACCTGCCTTTTCACCTTCCGCCATCATCCGCGGATCGTGCTGCAGAGCGGCCGCCCGCCCCGCCTGCTGACCAGCTGGAACGAGAAGCTGTCGCTGCTCCAGGATTCGGGCGTCGACGTGGTCGTGGCGGCCGATTTCTGCCCCGCCCTGGCGGCCCAGCCCTACGATTTCTTCATCCGGCGCTTCCTGCAGGAATTCCTCGGCATGCGCTACCTGGTCGGCGGTTACGACAACCATCTCGGCAGGGATCGCGAGGGGACGCCGGCCGTCCTGGCCCGTTTCGCCGCGAGCGAGGGATTCGGCTTCGAGACGGTCGAGGCCCTGAGCCTGCCGGACGGCCGGAAGGTCAGCAGTTCCGCGATCCGGCGCGCTCTCGACGTGGGCGATCTCCAGACCGCCGGGGCCATGCTCGGACGGCCCTACGCCCTGTGGGGCGAGGTCGGCTACGGTCAGGGACTCGGTTCCCGCATGGGTTATCCGACGGCGAACATCCGTCCCCTGGACCCGCAGAAGCTGTTGCCGAAGCCCGGGGTCTACGCGGTGCGCGTCCATCTGCCGCGCGACGCGGTGCCCGAGGACCAGCGGAAGGGCGTGGTCGGTTTCCGCCGCGGTCTGCTGCCGGAAGTGGACCGCCGGGGCGAACTGCTGGGCACTCTGCCCGGCGAGTGGGCCGTCTTCCACGGCATGCTGAACTTCGGTCGGGCGCCCACCGTTCACGGCGACGGACTGAGCGAACCCCGCATCGAGGTTCACGTTTTCGATTTCGCGGGATATATTCGAGAGCGGAGCTTGAAGATCGAATGGATCGCGCGGCTGCGCGACGAGCGTTCCTTCGTCTCGGTGGACGAACTCTGCGCCCAACTCGCCAATGACGGCGAGGAGGCGAGACGGGTACTCGCGGCGGAATCGTAGCAGGCCGCTCCGCGAACGCGGCGGCCGGGAAGGGACATCATGGCAGGGATCCGCAAGGGAATCGTTCTGGCAGGCGGCGCTGGCAGTCGTCTCTATCCCCTGACCCTGGCGGCCAGCAAGCAGCTGCAGCCGGTCTACGACAAGCCGATGATCTACTACCCGCTGTCGACCCTGATGATGGCGGGCATCGCCGACATCCTGATCATCTCGACGCCCGCCGACACGCCCCGGTTCCGGGATCTGCTCGGCGACGGGTCGCGCTGGGGCATCCGACTGGAATACGCCGTCCAGCCCGAGCCCAAGGGCATCGCCCAGGCCTTCCTGGTCGGCGAGGAATTCCTGGCCGGCGAACCGGTCTGCATGATCCTGGGCGACAACATCTTCTACGGGCGGATCGGCCTGGACCGCATCGTCGCCGAGTTCACCGGCGGCGCCCGCATCTTCGGCTATCCGGTCCAGGACCCCGAGCGTTACGGCGTGGTCGAATTCGACGCCGAGGGGCGGGCGATCGGCCTGGAGGAGAAGCCGTCGGCGCCCAAATCGCGCTACGCGGTGCCCGGCCTCTATCTCTACGACGGGCGGGTGACCGGGATCGCCCGCGGCCTGAAGCCTTCCCCGCGCGGCGAGCTGGAGATCACCGACCTCAACCTGGCGTATCTCGAGCGCGGCGAGCTGTCGGTCGAGAAGCTCGGCCGCGGGATCGCCTGGCTCGACACCGGAACCCACGTCAGTCTGCTCGAGGCCGGCCGCTTCATCGGCGCGCTCGAGGCCCGGCAGGGATTGAAGATCGCCTGCCTGGAGGAGGTGGCCTACAACGTGGGCTTCCTCGACGCCGAGGGCCTGGGCGCCGCGATCGAGGCGACCCCGCGCTCGCCCTACCGCGCCTATCTGGAACAGATCCTGGAGGAAGGACAACGATGATCGTCACCCCGACCGACATCCCGGCAGTGCTGCTGATCGAACCCGACATCCACCAGGACCGGCGGGGCTTCTTCTTCGAGAGCTGGAACGCGGAGGTCTGGCGGCGGGAGACCGGAACGGATGAGAAATTCGTCCAGGACAACCATTCGCTCTCGCGCCGGGGCGTGATGCGGGGCATGCACTACCAGGTGCGGCACGTCCAGGGCAAGCTGGTCCGGGCGGTCGTGGGAGAGATCTTCGACGTCGGCGTCGACCTGCGCCGTTCCTCGCCGACCTTCGGCCGCTGGGTCGGGGCGCGGCTGTCGGCCGCGAACAAGCGCCAATTATGGATCCCGCGCGGCTTCGCCCACGGCTTCGTGGCCCTGACCGACATGGCCGAGGTGCTGTACAAGGCTTCCGACTACTACGACCCCGAGGCGGAGCGCTGCATCCGCTGGGACGATCCCGAACTCGGGATCAACTGGCCGCTGGAGGGAGCGGCCATCCTCTCGGACAAGGATTCGGCCGCGGTGGCCTTCCGTGACGCCGAGACTTTCGATTGACGCCGTCTTTCCGCCGTCGAGGCGGGAGGGATTCCGAACCCCGGGCCGGCCCGAGCCGGTTCCCGGGACACCGCCCGGAAGGAGAAACATGGAGACCCCGAAGAGCAAGCACATCACATGGAGCCACGGCGACATCGACCGTGATCAGCGCGCCGGACGCAACGGACACCGCAGCGCCATCCTCTGGTTCACCGGCCTGTCCGGCTCGGGCAAGTCCACGCTGTCGCGCCTGGTCGAGAACGAACTGTTCCGCCGCGGCTGCCAGACCTACATCCTCGACGGGGACAACGTCCGTCACGGCCTGAACCGCGATCTCGGCTTCAGCCCCGCGGACCGCAACGAGAACATCCGCCGGATCGGCGAGGTGTCGAAGCTGATGCTCGACGCCGGAATGGTCGTGCTGACCGCCTTCATCTCGCCCTACCGGGTCGATCGCGACGCCAACCGCGCCCTGGTGGACGACGGCGACTTCATCGAGATCTTCTGCAAGTGCTCGCTCGACGAATGCGAGAACCGCGATCCCAAGGGGCTTTACAAGAAGGCCCGGGCGGGGGAGATCCCCGAGTTCACCGGCATCAGCGCCCCCTACGAGGAGCCGCTCGATCCGGAACTGGTCGTCGAGACCGATTCCGTGGATGAGGCCGGTTGCGTCGCGCGGATCGTCGATTATCTGCAGGCCCGGGGGATCGTCGCGAAAACCGGCGAATAGTCCTGGCGCTGCACCGAAAGGCTGCGGACCGCATGAAGGAGGCCGGCCCCCCGGGGGCCGGCCTCCTCGTGCTCGCCGGCACGGCGGACCGCTCCGGCGAACGCGGCCTAGCGGGCGTGGGCGGCCAGGACGTCGCGCACGGCCTCGATCACGTCGCCGACGTCCCCGTCGGTCAGCCCCGGACTCAGCGGCAGGCTGATCAGGCGGCGCCATTCGCGGTTCGCGGTCGGCAGGTCGTCGGGCCGGTAGCCGTACTTGTCGCGGTAGAAGGGCTGGATGTGCATCGGGATGAAATGGACCGAGGTGCCGATCTTCCGCTCGTCCAGGTCGGCGATGATGCGGTCGCGATCGACGGACAAGGCCTCGGGCCGTACGCGCACCGCGTAGAGATGCCAGGCGTGCTCCACCTCGGGCCGGCGGGTCGGGATCTCGAGCGCGTCCAGGCCGGCGAAGGCCGCGTCGTAGGTCGCCACGATCTCGCGCCGCCGCCTCTGGAAGCCGTCGAGCTTGGCCAGCTGATGCAGCCCGAGCGAGGACTGCAGGTCGGTCAGGTTGTATTTGAATCCGGGGCGGGCCACCTCGTAGAACCAGCCGCGGCCCTGGCGGTCGCGGCGCCAGGCGTCGCGGCTCAGGCCGTGGAGGCTCAGGACCCGGGCTTCGGCCAGCATCTCCGGCGAACCGGTCAGCATGCCGCCCTCGGCGGTGGTGAGGTTCTTGGTGGCGTAGAAGCTGAACGCGACGGGATTCGGGCCGGAACCGATGCGGACGTCCTTGTAGCTGGCCGGCAGGGCGTGGGCGGCGTCCTCGATCAGGTGCAGGCCCTTCTGGTCGGCGATCGCGCGCAGCGGATCGAGATCGGCGGGATGGCCGCCGAGATGGACCGCGATGATCGCCCGGCAGCGCGGTCCCGCGGCTTCGGCGACCCGGACCGGATCCATGTTCAGCGTGTCGGGCTCGACGTCCACCAGCACCGGCCGGGCGCCGACGTGCTCGATCACGTTGACCGTCGAGGCGAAGGTCATCGTCGAGGTGATCACCTCGTCGCCGGGGCCGATCCCCAGGGCCGCCAAAGCTATGTGCAGGCCGGCGGTGCAGGAGTTCAGGCCCAGGGCGCCGGGAGCGCCGATGTAGCCGGCGAACTCCTCCTCGAACCGGGCGGTCCGCGGACCGGTGGTGATCCAGCCGGAGCGGAGGCATTCCGCGACTTCGGCGATCTCGTCCTCGTCGAGGCAGGGGGGGGAGAAGGGCAGGTAGGTGTCGCGCGTCAAAACAATCCTCTTTTCAAAGTGTTGCGGTCGTCGCTCGCGCCTCGGACATAATGGAGTCCGGGCCCGCTTCGCCGCAAGAGGGATTTGCCGGGGCCTAAAGCCGGCCCCGTTTCCGTCGAAAAGAAGACCGGCAGGTTCCGCCTTGCACCGGTGGGAGGCGTCGGCTATATTGTCGGCAACCTGCGGCCCGGGCCTGGAGCTCGCGGCTGCTTGTAATGCCTTGAAAACGTAGCGGGTTGGCTAGCCTCACGGCACCATGTCCCACGACCGGGAACCGATGACATCCTGCCTGAACGGTCGTGTCGACGCCAGCCTGCGGCCATCGTGACGTCAAGACTTTAGGAGGTTCTGACGATGGCAATGACGAAGGATCAGAAGGACAAAGTGATCGAGCAGTTCCGGAAGCACGACAGCGACTCCGGTTCTCCGGAAGTGCAGATCGCCCTGTTGACCGCCCGCATCAATCATCTCACGGGCCACTTCAAGGTCCACAAGAAGGATTTCCACTCGCGCCGGGGCCTGCTGAAGATGGTCGGTCAGCGCAAGCGCCTTCTGGGGTATCTCAAGAAAAAGGATCTGGAGAGCTATCGCTCGCTCATCAAGGAACTCGGAATCCGCGGTTAGATCGCGATCGTTCCCGCAGGGAACATCCGAACCATCCGGCGAGCTCTGATGACGGGGAGGCAGCCGCGGCGTCGGTGACGACCGCGGCCGTTTCCGTATCCTCGACCCGGCCCTCTGCGGCCACGGGCGAAGATCGGTCCGAGCAGGGAAGCAAGCAGGAAGCAGGAAGAAGAGAAGTTCAGAGTCGCAAAGCTGTTGTTATGCTGAGGGAAGGAAGAGAAGAATGAGTTTTCATGAAGTTTCGCTGGAGATGAACGGGACGACCTACTCGCTCGAGACCGGTCGGATGGCGCGCCAGGCGAACGGCGCCTGCGTCGTGCGCATGGGCGACACGATGGCCCTGCTCACCGCCACCGCCGACAAGAAGCCGAGCGACCGGAGCTTTCTCCCGTTGTTCGTGGAGTACCGCAACAAGACCTACGCCGCCGGCAAGATCCCCGGCGGGTTCTTCAAGCGCGAGGCGCGTCCGAGCGAGCGCGAGACGCTCAGCTGCCGTCTCATCGACCGGCCGCTGCGGCCCCAGTTCCCCGACGGATACCGTCACTCCACCGACATCGTTTCGTTCGTCATCAGCGCCGACACGGAGTTCCACGCCGACGTGCTGAGCATCACCGCCGCCTCGTGCGCGCTGAACCTGTCGGACATCCCGTTCACGACCATCGTGTCGGGCGTGCGCGTCGCCGAGATCGACGGCGAGTTCGTCGTCAACCCCTCGTTCGACCAGCTCGAGGAGTCGATCCTGAACCTGGTCGTCGCCGGCACCGACGAGTTCGTCGGCATGATCGAGGGCGAGTGCAAGGAGATCAGCGAGCAGAAGCTGCTCGACGCGATCGACTTCGCGCACGGCTGGATCCGCAAGCTGAACGACCTGCAGCGCGAGCTGATCGCCAAGGCGGGCGCCAAGACCAAGTGGGACTGGCAGCCGGTCGAGGAGGATGTCGACATGGCGGCCCGCGTGGCCGATCTGGTCGGCGCCGACGTGGCCGCGACCGCCCGCATCCACTCGAAGCTCGAGCGCCAGGAAGCCGAGACCGCCCTGAAGGAGAAGGTCGCCGCCGAGATCCTGACCGAGGACGGCGAGCCCGATCCCGAGGCCCTGAAGGCCTTCGGCAAGCTGGTCAAGAAGACCATGCGCGACATGATCCTCGACGAGCACCTGCGCTCCGACGGCCGCGACCTGACGACCGTGCGGCCGATCACCATCGACCTGGGCCTGCTGCCGCGTGCGCACGGGTCGGCCCTGTTCACCCGCGGCGAGACGCAGTCTCTCGGCACGGTGACCCTGGGCACCAAGATGGACGAGCAGAAGATCGACGCCCTCGAGGGCGAGCACTGGTCGCACTACTACCTGCACTACAACTTCCCGCCGTTCTCGGTCGGCGAGACCGGCCGCTATTCCGGCACCGGCCGCCGCGAGATCGGCCACGGGAAGCTGGGCGAGCGGGCGATCCACCCGATCCTGCCCGAGCAGGAGGAATTCCCCTACACCGTGCGGATCGTCTCGGACGTCCTGGAGTCGAACGGATCGAGTTCGATGGCGACCGTCTGCTCCGGCTGCCTGGCCCTGATGCAGGCCGGCGTGCCGATCAAGCGCCCGGTGGCCGGCGTGGCCATGGGCCTGATCAAGGAGGGCGAGAAGGTCGCCGTGCTGACCGACATCCTGGGCGTCGAGGATCATCTCGGCGACATGGACTTCAAGGTCACCGGCACCACCGAGGGCATCACCGCCTTCCAGCTCGACACCAAGATCTCGGGCATCTCGCGGGAGATCATGGAGCAGGCCCTGGGCGACGCCCGGAACGCCCGCGGCCATATCCTGGAGAAGATGAACGAGGCCATCGCCGAGCCCGCCTCCGATCTCAGCCCCTACGCGCCGAAGATCGCCACCGTGCAGATCCAGCCCAAGCAGATCGGCCAGCTGATCGGCCCGGGCGGCAAGGTGATCAAGAAGCTGCAGGAAGAGACCGGCACGACCATCGAGGTCAACGACGAGGGCATGGTCTTCGTCTCGGCCGTCGACCAGGCCAGCGGCAACGAGTGCGTCGAGCGCATCCGCCTGATGATGGAGGAGCCCGAGGTCGGCAAGGTCTACAAGGGCCGCGTCGTCTCGACGGTGGCCTTCGGCGCCTTCGTCGAGTACCTGCCGGGCAAGGAGGGTCTGCTGCACATCTCCGAGCTCGAGCACTTCCGCGTCGGCGACGTCGAGGACGTCCTGACCGTCGGCGACGAGGTCGAGGTCCAGCTGATCGAGGTCGACGACCGGACCGGCAAGGTCCGTCTGAGCCGCAAGTCCCTGCTGCCGGTTCCCGAAGGCGTGACGCCGGCTCCGTCCGGCGGCGATCGCGGCGGACGCGGCGGCGACCGGGGCGGCCGGGGACGCGGCGGCGACCGCGGCGGCCGCGGCGGCGATCGGCGTCGTCGCTAGGGCACCGATGAATCTCGGTCCCTACCAGCACGAATCCCCCCCTCTGCGGGAGGAACTGGACAACGGGACGGTCCTGCTGACCGTCCCGCAGTCCTCCGCCCACTCCGTCTCCTGCGGGGTGTGGCTGCGCCACGGCGCCCAGGACGAGCCCGCCGGCCTCGGCGGTCTCGTCCATTTTCTTGAACACATCGTCTTCAAGGGCTCGACCCGGCGTTCGGCCTACGAACTCGCCGCGGCCTTCGACGCCCTCGGCGTCGCCCTGGACGCCTTCACCACCAAGGATCACGTCGCGTTCACGATGCGGGTGCTGCCCGAGTATTTCGCGTCCGCGGCGGAGGTCCTGGCCGACATGCTGCTGCGCCCGGCCTTCGATCCGGCGATGATCGCCCTGGAGCAGGATGTCGTCTGCGAGGAGATCCAGGAGGCCCGCGACACTCCCGAGGACCTGCTCCACGACGCCTTCGCGGCCCAGATCTTCCACGGCCATCCCCGCAGCCGGCCGATCCTCGGCGCTCCCGAGACGGTGCGCTCGTTCGGTTCGGACCAGCTGCGTCGCGAGCATTCCCGGTTCTTCTGCGGTCCGGACATCGTCATCGCGCTCGGCGGCAACGTCGGCCCGCGGACCCGGGAGATCGTGCTCGAGCATTTCGGCGCGGCCGCCGTGCCCGCCGGCGCCGGCGAGCCCCGGCCGCCGCGGCCCGACCAGGCGCCCTTCGCGGCCGCGGGCGACGTGACCGAGGGCGCTCGTCTGCTCGACGGTGACCGGCTGGTTCTCGAGGGTCCGCTGCAGCAGTGCTATTTCGAGATGGGCAATCTGGCGGTCAGCTACCGTCATCCCGACCGCATCCCGCTGGTGCTGCTTTCGAACCTGCTCGGCGGCGGCATGTCGAGCCGCCTGTTCCAGGCCGTCCGCGAGCGCGAGGGACTGGCCTACTCCATCTACAGCTACACCGACATGGGACGGGACATCGGCCTGGTCAGCTGCGCGGGCTCGTGCTCGCCGGCCAAGGCCGGCCGCCTCGAAGAGGTCGTGCGCGGGGAGTACGCCCGCCTGCTGCGCGACGGCGTCACCGAGGAGGAGGTCGAGAGCAATCGCGCCCAGATCAAGTCGCAGCTCATCTTCTCGCTCGAGGGCTCCTACAACCAGATGAGCCGCGCCGCCAAGGACGAGATCCATCACGGGCGCTTCATCCCCGCCGCGGAGCTCGTGGCGCTGGTCGACGCGGTCGACCGCGACATCCTGCTGGAATGCGCGGCCCGCTATTGCGATCCCGACCGGATGCTGATCGCCCTGCATCGCCCCGGCGGCGACGCCGCGCCTCTTGCCCGCCCCGCCGCGAACGGCTAGACTCGCCGCACCGGACGCCGCGACGTCGCGCCGGCGTCGCCCGTTTCCCGGCCGGAGCGGCCATGCCTCCATTCATCGAAATCCGCGATCTCGACGCGCGCGTCGGCGGTGAAGCCGTCCTGCGGGGCTGGCTCCACCATCGCAGCTGCGCGGGCAACCTGCTGTTCCTGCAGATCAGGGACGGATCCGGCTTCGTGCAGGCCGTCGTCTCGCGGGCCGAGGTGGGCGACGCGGCGTGGGAGACGGGCCGGACCCTTCCGCCGGAATCCAGCCTGACGGTGGCCGGGCGGGTGGTCGCCGAACCCCGGGCGCGGACGGGTTGCGAGATCCGGGTCGACGCCATCGAACCGGTCGGCATCGCTCCCGAACGTCCCGCGCCCTACGCCGGCGACGATGACGAAGGACTTTCCGTTCCCGGCGCCCCGGCCGCCGATCTCCGGCATCTGCATCTGCGGGACAGGCGGCGGCGGGCGGTGCTGATCATCCGCGCGGCCCTGGTCGGCGGCGTGCGGGATTTCCTGGAGCGGGAGGGGTACACGGCCTTCGATCCGCCGGTCCTGACAGCGGATCCCGATCCGCAGGGCGAGCCCCGGTTCGCGGTCGACTATTTCGGCGACCGGGCCCGGCTCGCGGCCTCCGCGCGGTCTCATCTGACGGCCGGAGCCGCCGCGCTGGGAAAAGTCTACGCCTACGGTCCCCGGCATCGGGCCGTCGCGCGGCCGGCCGGAGCGCCGACCGAGTTCTGGACCGTCGAGGCCGAGGCCGCGTGGGCGCGGCCGGTCGAGATGATCGATCTGGCCGAGAGAATGATCCGCGGGGTCGTCGGCCGCGTATTCGACCGGAATCGATCCCTGCTGGTCGAAACCCTGGCAAGGGACGGGACCGGCCTGCTCGCCTTCCTGGGCGGCGCCGTAGCCCGTCTGCCGGCCGAGGGCGCGTCTTCCCCCCGGAAAGGCCCGCATTTCCTGGTTTCCGGGCCTCCCGACCAGCCCGAAGGCGCATCGCTGCAACTGCCCGGCGTCGCGGGACCGGTTCTTGCTGTATCGCCGGGGTGCGCCGACCCGGACCGAGGGACCGGCGCGCCCGAAGCCGGGATGGCGGAGGATCTGCGGCGGTACGGGGGATTCCCCTCCGCCGGATTCGTGCTGTACGTCGAGACGGCGACCGCATGGATCTGCGGTCTGGACGATCCCGGGGACGCCGCGCCGTTTCCGCGCCGGGCGGATCGGTTGCGGCCGTGAGCCGGACCGCCGAAAAAACGCTTTCCCGCGCCGTGGATACGGGTTAGATTGATGCTCGATTGACGTAAAGGCCGCTCGGCGGGCGAACCGCATCTCCCCGTTCAGCCCCGTCGATCAAAGGAAGAGGCGGAACCCCAAGCGGATGGAGTCGCGCGGCGCCGCCGCTGTCTCCCAAGGAGTGATCAAGATGAGGATCTCGAACAAAGTCGCCGTCATTGCGGTCCTGGCCGTGGCGTTCGCCGTTCTGAGCGGTTGCGCCCCCTGCAAGGACTACAAGGCCATCATCGCCGACCAGGAACAGCAGATCGCCGGCCTGAACGAGCAGGTCGCCGATCGCGAGGCCAAGATCGCCGAGGCCGAGCAGCTGGCCGATCAGCTGCGCGAGAACATCGAGAAGATCGAGGCCGAGAAGGACGTCCTGATCGAGCAGATCAACGAGGTCGTGATGGTCCGCGTGCCGGAGAACGTCATGTTCGCTTCCGGCCAGGTGATGATCCTCGATACGATGGTCCCGACCCTCGAGGCCCTGCGGGACGCCGTCAACGAGTATCCCGAGTGGGACGTCTTCGTCGAGGGCTACACCGACAACAAGAAGGTCAGCCTGGACTGGATCGAAGTCTGGCCGACCAACTGGGAGCTGGGCGCCGCCCGCGCGGCCGCCGTGGTCCGTTTCCTGACCAACGATCTGGACATGGACGCCACGCGCTTCGCGGTCGTCAGCTACGGCCCGTTCCATCCGGTGGCCGACAACGACACGCCCGAGGGCCGCAAGGCCAACCGCTTCGTGCAGATCGTCCTGCACAAGCCCGAGGCCTAGAGCCTCGACCGACAGTCGATGGAACGAGGGGGACCCGCCCGGGTCCCCCTTTTTCGTGCGCCGGGCCGGGCCGGGCCGGTCAGGAACGGCCGCGCCGGCGGCCGAGCGTCGCGATCTCCTCCATCGCCGCAAGGGCCGCGTCGATGTCGGCCTCGACGTTGCCGGCTCCGACGCTGAAACGGATCCCGCCTCGCGGCGCGGCTCCGAGGGCGGCGTGGGCCAGCGGGGCGCAGTGCAGGCCGGTGCGCACGCCGATTCCGTGATCCACGTCGAGCAGCGTGCCGACATCCGCCGGATCCAGCCCCTGCACGGTGCAGCAGAAGACCGGCAGGCAGGCTCCCCGTCGCCACTTGCCGATCGTCTCGATACCTTCGATCGCCTCCAGCCCCTCGCGCAGCCTCCGGGCCAGCAGCATCTCGGCGTCGCGGATCGCCGCCGGGCCGCCGCGTTCGGCGATCGTTCCGAGGCCGGCGCCCAGGCCCGCGATTCCGGCCCCGTTGAGCGTCCCCGCCTCCAGCCGGTAGGGGAACTGTTCCGGATGCCCGCGTTCGGCCGAGCGGACGCCGGTGCCGCCCCAGCGCGTGGAGCGGATCGGCACCTCCGGTCCGACGCCGAGCCCGCCGGTGCCCGTGGGGCCGAGCAGCGACTTGTGCCCTGTGAAGGCCAGCAGGTCGATTCCCATCGCGCCCATGTCGATGTCGGTCTGGCCTGCGGTCTGGGCCGCGTCGACCGCCAGCAGCACGCCCCGCTCGCGGCAGACCGCCCCGATCTCGGCGATCGGCTGGATGGTGCCCAGGACGTTCGAGCCGTGGGTCGCCGCGACCAGCCGGGTGCCCGGCCGGATCAGCCGCGCGATCTCGTCCGGATCGACGTAGCCGTCGCCGTCGCAGGGGGCCAGGTCGTATGTGATGACGCCGGCGCGGGCGAGCATCTCCAGGGGGCGCAGCACCGAGTTGTGCTCCAGGACGGTCGAGACGACGTGGTCGCCGGGCAGGCAGACGCCCTGGAGGGCCGTGTTAAGGGCGTCGGTGGCGTTGGATGCGAAGACCAGGCGGTCGGGATCGTCGCCGGGCAGGGCGAAGAACCGGGCCAGCTCCCGGCGCACTCGGTCGATCGCCGCGCCCGCCTGCAGGGCCAGGTCGAAGCCGGACCGCCCCGGATTGACGCCCATCCCGCGGGCGAATCCGGTCATGGCCTCGAGGACGGCCGGCGGCTTGGGCCAGGAAGTGGCGGCGTTGTCCAGATAGATCAGATCGGGCATCGGCGACCTCCGGCGCGGGGGGGAGGGGACGGCGGGCGGCGCGGTCGAAGTATGCGGGACGCGGGCGGCGGGCGCAACCGCCGGGCTCGATCCCCGGAACCATCGTTGCCGTCGCCGCGTTCCGGTGTTATCGATGGACGCGTTTCCACCCGCACCGACCCGTTCCCGCAAAGGAGATCGCAGCAATGAAGCGTTTCCGGTTCGCCCTCGCCGCGGTCGCGGCGCTGATCCCGGTATTCCTCATGGCTCCGTCGGCCGAGGCCCGGACCTTCGCCCGCATCGACACCGATCTGGGCGCGATCCTGGTGACCTTCGACCGCGAGCACGCCCCGCATCACGTGGACAATTTCCTGCACCTGGCCCGGACCGGATTCTACGATTCGACGACCTTCCACCGGGTCATCCCCGGGTTCATGATCCAGGGGGGCGACCCCAATTCGCGCGACACGGACCGCTCCGACGACGGCCGCGGTTTCCCTCTCTGGCGGGATGTCCTGGACGGGCCGGAGGCGGAACTGCTGGCCCGGGCGAACGAGGTCCTGGCCGCCAAGGGCTATGTCGGGATGGGGGACGAGGCGCGGCTGAAGGCCGAATTCTCCAGCGTCCGGCACGTGCGCGGAACCCTGTCGATGGCCCGCGCCCAGGATCCCGATTCCGCCGGCAGCCAGTTCTTCATCTGCGTGGCCCAGGCGCCGGCCCTGGACGGCAAGTACACCGCCTTCGGCCACGTGGTCCGCGGCATCGACGTCGTCGACGCCATCGTCTCGGTTCCCCGCGACTCCCGGGACAATCCGTTGGACAGGGTGAACCTGCTCGGGGTGACGATCCTCGAGGGCGTCGACCGGTTGACCGAAGCGGAGCGGCAGGCCTGGGAGAAGGAACAGGCCGGGACCAGCATCCGGCGCTGATCCCGCGCCCGGCGGGGGCGGGGATCACCCCCCCAGATCGGCCAGCATGCGGGCGGCGGTTCCGGCGACGGGGCCGCCGCTTTTCGCCAGGGCCGCGCATTCGGCGCGTGCGCCGGCGATGTCCCCGGTCATGGCCAGACAGCGCGCCTTCTCCAGCCGCAGCCTCAGGGCGGACTCCGAATTCCCGGGCAGGGATCTCAGGCTCCGCTCCAGCAGCGGCAGGGATTCGGCCCAGAGGTCGAGCCGGGCCGCGGCCCGGGCCTCGATCAGCGACGCGGTGACCAGATCGGGCTGCATCATCAGCAGCGAGACGGCCAGATTGCGGGCGGGGGACGGCCGACCGTTCTCCAGCAGGCTCATCGACAGCTCGAGCGCGAAGGGACGGACCCGGCGCAGGAAGATCCGGTCGAGGGTGTGGACCCAGGGCGCCGGTTCGCCGTCGGGGCCGCCGGGCGATCCCGGCTGCGCTGTCGGGGGGGAATCCAGACGCCGCGCCATTTCCCCGCGGAAGGCCTCGGGAACGGGCGCGGTCCACCAGTACGGACCGAGTTCGCCGAAGGTGGAGCGCAGATTCTTCCGGAACCTGTCGTCGAGGCGGTAGATGACGATGGCCGGACCGTCCACCGCGCCCCCGGGCCGGAACCGGGCGGCGACGGCCGCCGCATCGTCCAGCAGGGCGTAGAACCGGGCCTGGGCGGGATAACGGCCGGGGTTTCCGGCGAAGCGCTCGCGCACCGCGCCGCTGGTCAGCACGTAGTCGACACCGTCCAGAAGCCGGGGATCGTAGAAGGCGGCCGCGAGGTCGGATCCGTGGGCGAAGGGCGTGAATTCCTCGACCCGGCCGTGGTCGTCCTCCAGACGGATCCTGTAGGAGCCGCTGACCAGCAGGGGGATGGTGGTCAGGTGCCGGGCCGGGATGGCGTCGAAGCGCCGCCGCATCGGTTCCGACGCCGCGCGGTACAGATCGGAGGCCGCGATCGAACTGCGCCGCGAAGGGGTCATCAGATGGACGCCGTAGGATTCCTGCAGCACGAGTTCGTCGGCCCGGACATTGGCCTGGATCCAGTGGCGGGCCATCAGCTGGGTGTCCACCATGGCAGGACAGGCGACATTGACACAGCGTACAGCAACCTCCTGCTCGTCCCGCACCAAATGGGAACCACACTCCGGACACTCGTCGGGTAACCGGTACGGATGCGAATC
>CAYLMM010000053.1:6505-18161 GCA_964384825.1 uncultured Fibrobacteraceae bacterium | reverse complement strand
AATGTTTTTGCGGAGGGCCCGCGCGGTGCGCGTCGCGCTGGCGGCCACCGCCGCGGTCGCCCTCGGGCTGGGCATCGTCGCCCGCCCGCTGTTCGATTTCCTGTTGCCGGCGTCCTTCGCCGGATCCGTCCCCGCCCTGTACGCATTGCTGCCCGGAATCGTGCTTTTCGCGGCCGGAGCGGTCCTGGCCGGCGATTTCATCGGGCGCGGCCGGCCGGCCTGGAACACCGCCGCCGGCGGCGTCACCGTCGCGGTCAACGTCATCGCCGGATTGCTGCTGATTCCCGCGCACGGCGCCGTGGGGGCCGCCTGGGCTTCCTCGATCGCCTATGCCGCGGGCTCCCTGGCCATGGTGGCGCGTTTCCGGTCCGTTTCGGGCCTCGGGCTCGGCCGGATCCTCATCTGCCGCCCCTCCGATTTCCGTCGGCGTTAATGGCCATTTCCCAGCTACTTACATTCTGATATCGTTTTTTCGACCTTCCCGGAAAGCTGGCGTCGCGTTACGAAGCCCCGGTCGGGGATTTTTTTCGGCGGCTTCCCGATTTCGGCGGAAATCCCCGTTTCACCGTTCCTGACGGCTGGTATTCCCCTGCGAAAATCGGGAAAATTGCGTCCCGCAAGGGGGAGAAGGCCCTCGCAGCCGCGCCGGCCGGATTTTTTCGGGATTAGTCGCTTGACACCTCTGAGGGGCCCGGTTAAAGTCCGGTGGTGATCAGAGGGGAAAAGTGGTTAAAATCTTGAACCCCACCCACAGGATCGATGAACGGCATGGACGCACCCCGGGAAAACGGCACGGCTCAGGAGACGGCATTCTGCTTTCACGGCGCCTACGAGCGCGCGGTGGACGCGAAGGGCCGTTTCAACCTGCCGTTCCGCTTCCGTCTGGGCGGAGGAGCCGCCGAGGACGAGAAGTACGTCGTGATGCGCGGTCAGGAGGGGAACCTGGCCCTTTTCCCGCGCGACGAGTGGGTGCGCGCCTTCAACCGCATCAAGCGGCAGAAGGCGACGCGCGACTGGCGGGCCCAGCTGCGTCGGCTCAGCGCCGACAGCTTCGAGCTGGTGCCCGATTCCCAGGGCCGGGTCACGGTGCCCCAGGATTTCCTGGCGGACGCCGGCATAGCCCGTCGGGTGGTCGCGGTGGGGCTGGGACACTACATGGAATTGTGGTCTCCCGAGGCTTTCTCGGCGCAGAAGGAGTCGGCGCCGGGTCTGGACGAGGATTTCCTGGACGATTTCCTCAGCTGATCGCTGAAGACCGCCGAAGGAACGGCGGTCGCGCAGGGGGAGGGAGCCCCGGGCCGCCGATGGAGCGGCGGCCGCCAAGGGGGAAGGAGCCAAGGGCCGCCGACGGAGCGGCGGCCGACATCGGGAAGGAACCCGTGATGATTCGGAGAGAGCGCGCCCCTCGGTCGGCGGAACTCAAAGTTCTCAAGGGTGGACTGGCTTTCGAGGTCCACGACCAGGGCAGGGCCGTGCGGGTCGCTCTCTCCGGGATCCTCGATCGCGCCGGACTGGATTCCCTGGTCCGGCGCGTCGCGCTTCTTCTGCACAGCCGCGGCCGGACGGTGATCCTCGACGGTCGCCGGCTCGAGCACGTGGACTACCGGGCCGTTCCGGCCCTCTCCGCCTGGAATCGCGCTCTGCGCTCCTTCGGCCACTCGCTGCTGCTCTCCGATTGGAGCGGGTATCTCAAGACGATCCTGCTGGTCGGCGACGCCCGGGCCGTGAAACCGTGCGCGTCGGTCGCGGAGGCCGGGACGAAGCGGACATGACCGATCTGCCCCACGTTCCGGTGCTCAGGGACGCTTCGATCGAATTGCTGCAGCCCCGTGAAGGCGCCCGGATCGTGGACGGTACCTTCGGCTTCGGCGGCCACGCCTCGGTTATGCTGGCCGCCGGAGCCGAGGTGCTGGGATTGGATCTGGACGCGGACGCCCTGGCCGCCGGCGCGAAGATGACCGCCGAACAGCCGCGCCTGCGCTGCCTGAAGAGCTCGTTCCGGGATCTGCCCGGAGCCTTGTCCGCGGCCGGATGGGGGCCCGCCGACGGGATCCTGCTGGATCTGGGCGTCAGCTCGTTGCAGCTCGACGATCCCGCCAAGGGTTTCTCCTACCGCTGGGACGGTCCCCTGGATCTGCGTTTCGACGGATCCGGGGGCGAACCCGCCCACGAGCTGATCGCCAGGCTGGACGAGAGCGAACTGGCCGATCTGATCTGGCGCTACGGCGAGGAGAGGGCGTCGCGGCGGATCGCCCGGGCGGTGTCGCGGGCCGGCGCCGAAGAGCCCGTCGCCACGACCGGAGCCCTGCGCGACGCCGTGGCCTCGGCCGTGGGCCGCGGACCGAAACTCAACGCGAGCCTCAGCCGCGTCTTCCAGGCGCTGCGGATCGCCGTGAACGATGAACTGGGAGCCCTGGCGGACGTCCTCGAGGCGGCGCCGGACTGTCTGGCGCCGGGGGGGCGCATCGTGGTCATCTCCTACCATTCTCTCGAGGATCGCACCGTGAAACAGTGGCTGGCACGAGAGAGTCGCGACTGCCTCTGTCCCCCCGGTCTGCCGGAATGCCGCTGCGGCCACCATCGCACGATGAAGATGCTGACGCGCCGCCCGATATCCGCCGCCGAAGACGAGATCGCCGTCAACCCGAGGGCCAGGTCGGCCCGCCTGCGAGCCGGGGAGAGGATCCGATGAACGGAATCGATCGCGCCATCCGCCGTCTGATCACGCCTTCGGCCCGCTGCGCCCGCCGCCCGCGTTCGCGCTGGTGCGGAACCATGGCCCGGTCGCGGCGCAGCGCCGGACGCTCGGTGCTGAAATCCGCCGGAGCCTGCATCTCGGTGGCCCTGGTCTCGGTCTCGCTGGTGATGCTGGCCAACGGCGTTGTCGGATCGCGGCAGAGGATCGAATGCCTGCAGAAGGAAAAAGCCTACCTCGAAACCCGCATCGGACAGATCGAGCGGGAATGGAATCGCGTCGCAGCGCGTGAAGTCGTGGTCGCCAGAGCCGAGACGGAGCTCGGCCTCATCGCTCCCGACGGGCCGGGAACCGTAGTGGTCATCACGGACGAGGCGAAGGATCGCCGGGCGCCGTGGTTCGACCGTGTCCTGGCCGCAGTCGGGGGCGGGGGCGGCAGCGTGGCGGCGGCGACCGCAGGGGAGTGCCGGCCTTGAGCGCGGCGGGGACGGGGAGCCGGCGCCTCCGCCTCCTTGGCTGGCTGGTCGTCGGGATCAACCTCGTTCTCGCGGCCCGGCTGGTGCAGATCCAGGTCTTCGAACACGATTCCTATCTCTCCCGCGCCGAACGGCAGTGGAAGCACCGCATTCCCATGCCGGCGCGGCGGGGCAACATCTACGACCGCAACGGGCGGCCCCTGGCGCTATCGGCCACCACCTGGCGGGTGGGGGTCTCGACGTCGCGGGTGACCGATCCCGACGCGACGGCCGGGATCGTCTGCTGCAACCTGCCTTCCGAAGAGATCGATGCCGCGGGCCTGGCCCGGCGCATCCGCGACGCCCGCGGCGGCCATCTGGTCGTGGCGCGGGCGGCGGCGTTGTCCCGCGAGGCCCTCGACGCGTTTTCCCGCCGGCCCGAGATCACCCACGAGCAGCTGGGCGACCGCGTCTATCCGATGGGCGGGGTGGGCGCCTCGCTGATCGGCTTCCATCGCGAGGAATCCGACGGCACCGTTCTGGACACCGGGCTCGAGAAGGGTCTGGCGCGATGGCTGGCCGGCGAGGCGGGCGAGGCCTGGGAATACGAATCGGCGCACCGTGGGCAGACCCTCGGCAAGGAGGTGCTGCGCTCCGCCCGCGACGGACGGGACGTCGTGCTGACCCTGGACGCGGAACTGCAGGCCATCTGCGAGGACCTGCTGGTCGACGCGGTCGAGGAATGCTCCGCCAGCGGCGGTACGGCACTGATCGTCGATCCGCGGGACGGATCGGTGCTCGCGGCCGCCGACACCCCGGTGGTGCGCGGGCGCGGGGGCGCCGGGTTGGCTCCCGAAAGCTGGGACAACTTCAACTTCAACGGGGTCTACGAGCCGGGATCGGTATTCAAGATCTTCACCTCGGCAGCGCTGCTGGGACGATCGGCCATCACGACCGACACCAGCTACGATTGCGCCGACAACGACTTCGGCGGCTTCCGGATCCGCAACTCCGAGGGCCACGACTACGGGGTGATGGATTTCACCGAGGGCTTCGTCCATTCCAGCAACGTCTACTTCGCGCGGGCGGCCTTCAATCTGAGAAAATCGGAACTCTACCGCGATCTGCGGGCTTTCGGTTTCGGAACCCGGACGCGGTTCCCCTACCCGGGCCAGGCCGCCGGCCTGCTCCAGGAGCCCGAGAAATGGTCGGGCCGCACGCTGCCGACGATGGCCATCGGCCAGGAGATCGGCGTGACGCCCCTGCAACTGGCCATGGCCGCCGCCGCGGTCGCCAACGGCGGCCGGCTCTACGCCCCGCGCGTCGTGCGCGAGGTGAAGGCGTCGGCCACCGAGCCGGGCGTCGTCGAGCCGGCGGTCCTGCGCGGCAGGGTCATCGCCCCCGAACTGGCCGCCCGGCTGCGCGAGGTCATGGCCCAGGTCGTCGAGCGCGGGACGGGCGTCGCCGCGGCGGTGCCCTGGGTGCGGGTGGCGGGCAAGACGGGAACCGCCCAGAAGGCCGTTCCCGGCCGGGGATACGTCCCGGGGCTGTACATGTCGAGCTTCCTGGCGATGGTCCCGGCCGGAGAACCGCGGCTGGTGATATTGACGATGCTGGACGAACCGGACTACGCGCACCACTATGCCTCCCAGAGCGCGGCTCCTCTCTGCGGGCGGATCATCACCGAGATCGGCCGGTCGACCGATTGGCTCGACGGAGCCGGGACGACCGCCCGGGTGGCCGCGGACCGATCCGAAGCCGGAGGGCGGGTGCCGGATCTGCTCTACACCTCGGCCGTGAAGGCCCGGGCCAGGCTCGCCCGCGCCGGCCTGAAGGCGGCCGGGGACGCGGGGGACGGCGTGGTCGTCGCCCAGCGCCCGACCGCGGGAACCGTCTGCGCTCCCGGAACCGAGATCGAATTGACGGTGGCGCCCGCGTCGGTCCGCGGCCGGAGCGACGGCCTGCTCTGCCCCGACCTGACCGGCCTTTCCAACCGCGAGGTCCGGCGCCGGGCCGCCGGTCTGGGCGTCCCGATCCGGATCGAGGGCGTCGGATACGTGAACCACCAGCAGCCGGCTCCCGGCGAACCGCTCGGAGCCGAAGGCATGACCGTCAGGATGGTGGCGCGATGGCGCTGACGATGGCCGAAATCCTGCGCAGCAGCCCCGACCTGAAGATCGAGGGCGATGCCGGCGTCCGCATCGCGAAGGTGACCGACGATTCCCGCCGCTGCGGTCCGGGCGCCCTGTTCGTCGCGGTGGCCGGCGCCGACGTCGACGGCCATCGCTTCCTGCCCGCCGCCATCGAGTCCGGCTGCTCGGCCGTGGTGCTCCAGGCCGACCGCATCGACGCGCTGCCCGATCCCTGTCCCGTCCCCTTCGCCGTCGCCGTCTCGACGCGTCCGCTGCCGGGACGACTCGCGCGGGAATGCGCGGGCCGGCCCGATCTGTCGCTGGTCTCGGCCGGGATCACCGGCACCAACGGCAAGACCACCACCGCCTACCTGATGCGCGGGATGCTCGACGCCGCCGTGGGCCGCTGCGGCCTGCTGGGCACCATCATCTACGATACCGGCCGTTCGATCCGTCCGGCGCCGCTGACCACTCCGGGCGGGGTGGAGCTCTTCGGCCTGCTCGGCGAGATGAAGGACGCCGGCTGCCGGGCGGTGGCGCTGGAGATCTCGTCGCACGCCCTGGACCAGCGGCGGGCGGCCGATCTGGCCCTGGACGTCGCGGTGCTGACCAATCTGAGCCGAGACCATCTCGACTACCACCGCGACTTCGCGTCCTATCTGGAAGCCAAGGCGCGCATCTTCGACCTGATCCGCGAGGGGATCCGCCGGGGCAAGCGGGAGGGCGTCGCCGCGATCAACGCCGATGATCCCGCCTTCGCCGATCTGGATACGGCGGGGCTGCCGGTCCTGCGCTACGCCACCGGATGGCGGGGGGCGGCGCGCGACGTCGATCTGCGGGTCGCCGGCGCCGAACTGGGCCGCGACGGCACGCTACTGGAATTGGATTTCCGCGGCCGGACCCTGAAGGTGTCGAGTCCTCTGGTCGGCCGGTTCAACGTGGAGAACCTGACCGCGGCCCTGGCCGCCGGCCTGGCCCTGGATCTGCCCGCGGACGTCTGCTGCGAGGCCCTGTCCCGCGCCGGCCAGGTACCCGGACGGATGGAGCCCTTCCGACTGCCCGGCGGGGGCCTGGCGGTCGTGGATTACGCCCACACTCCGGACGCCCTGGAGGCCGTTCTGAAATCCTGCCGCGAGTTGACCGACCGGCGCCTGCTGACGGTCTTCGGCTGCGGCGGCGATCGCGACCGGGGCAAGCGTCCCCAGATGGGGGCGGTCGCCGCGCGCGAGGCCGACGCGACCTGGATCACATCGGACAATCCCCGCGGCGAGGATCCCGAATCGATCTGCGCGGAGATCGCCGAAGGTTATCGGGACGAGGTCGGCGAAGGCGGCCCGGCGGCCCGGGTCGAGGTCGACCGCACGGCCGCGATCACCGGCGCCCTGGCCGCGACCGAGGCCGGCGACACCCTGGTGATCGCCGGCAAGGGGCACGAGGATTACCAGCTGGTCGCCGGCCGTCGGCTCGATCTGGACGACCGGGCCCTGGTGCGCGACTGGATCGGAGGGGAGGGGAGCCGTGGCTGAATCGACCTTCTCCCTGGCTCGCGCGGCCGCCGTCCTGCGGGATGCGGGGCTCGCGAAAGCGGTCCTGATCCGGCGCGACGGGGATTGGCGCCGCGCCGGGAAGGACGACGACCTCGCCGGCGCCGCCTTCGCCGGCGCGACACTCGATTCGCGGGCCGTGGCCGGAGGCGAACTCTTCGTGGCCCTGCGCGGCGAGAAGACCGACGGCCGCGTCCATGCTCCGGCCGCCCTGGCCGCCGGCGCGGGAGCCGTCCTGACCCGGCCCTGGGACGGCCCGGGCCCCGATCCCCTGCTCGCGGCCGAGGCCGCGGCGGGCGCGGGCCTGCTCGTGTGCCCCGATCCCACGACCGCACTGCAGTGTCTGGCGGGCGCGTGGCGCTCCCTGCAGCCGGCCGGGGTGATCGGGATCACCGGCACCAACGGCAAGACCACCACCAAGGATCTGCTGGCCGCGATGCTCGCCGGCGCCGGGCCGGTCTGCGCCACGGCCGGGAACCTGAACAACGATCTGGGCCTGCCCCTGACCCTGCTGGGCCTGCGTCCGGAGCACCGGTACGCGGTGGCCGAGATGGGGGCCTCGGCGCCCGGGGACATCGCCCGGCTGGCTCCGCTGGCCGCGCCCGGAGTCGGGGTGATCACCAACGCCGCGCCGGCGCATCTGGCGGGATTCGGCTCGCTCGAAACCGTGGTGGCCGCCAAGGGCGAACTGCTGGACGTCCTGCCCGCAGGCGGAACGGCGGTCCTGAACGCCGACAGCCCGGGCTTCGCGGCCTGGGCCGAGCGCGCCCCCTGTCCGGTGGTGAGCTGGGGCCGCGAGGCCGGCGACCACCGGTGGTCCTGGCGGCCGGCCGCCGATCCGGCGCGCGGGGAGCTCGAACTCGACGGGCGGCGGTACGTCGTGCCGCTGCCCGGTCCGCACAACGCGGCGAATCTGGTGGCCGCCCTGCTGGCCGCGCGCGCCTGCGGCGTCGCCGAAAAGGATCTCGATCTCGGTTTCGACGGCTTCACCGGTTCGCCGCATCGCGGCCGGGTCCTGCGCCGGGCCGGAGTGATCCTGCTGGACGACTGCTACAACGCCAATCCCGAGAGCATGGTCCACGCGGCCCGCGCCCTGGCCTCGCTGGCCGGAGAGGGCCGACGGATCGGCGTGCTCGGATTGATGGGCGAGCTGGGACCCGACAGCGAGGACATCCATCGCCGGACCGGAGCCGATCTGCGCACGGCCGGTCTGGACATCGTGATCGCGGTGGGCGGCGCGCGGCCGCTGGCCGCGGGTTTCGCCGCCGCCGGCGGCGAGGCCGAAACGGTCGACGATCACGAGGCCGCCGCAGCCCGGCTGGCCTCTCTTCTGCGTCGCGGCGACCGGGTGCTGCTGAAGGGCTCCCGCTGCGCCGCCATCGAACGCGTCCTGAACATCTACCTCGCGTCGACGCCGGAGGATCCGGCGGCCGGGGGAGGGAACTAGCCATGTTCTATCATCTGCTCTACCCGCTGCACACCGAGTGGTCGGTCCTGAACGTCTTCCAGTACATCTCGTTCCGGGCCGCCTACGCCGCGGTGACCTCGCTGCTGATCTGCTTCATCTTCGGCGGATGGGTGATCCGGCGGCTGCAGCAGCTGCAGATCGGCGAGACCATCCGTTCCGACGGCCCCGCCCACCACGACGTCAAGGCCGGCACCCCGACGATGGGCGGCGTGCTGATCCTCGCCGCGATCGTCCTGCCGACCCTGCTGTGGGCCGACCTCTCCAACCGCTTCGTCCAGATGGCGCTGCTGGCGACCGTCTGGATGGGTGTGATCGGATTCCTGGACGACTGGCTGAAGGTCGTCAAGAAGCATCCCAAGGGGATGGTCGGCCGGGTCAAGCTCGCGGGGCAGATCGGCTTCAGCGTCGTGCTCTACTTCATCCTGCGCAGCCACGGCGTCGAGGACGACCTGCTGACCCGCACCTCGGTGCCCTTCCTCAAGCATGTCTACCTGGACTGGGGCGTGCTCTACCTGCCGCTGCTGGTCTGCGTGGTGGCCGGGGCGAGCAACGCGGTGAACCTGACCGACGGACTCGACGGCCTGGCGATCGGACTGTGCAGCTTCGCCTTCATGGGCTACGGCGGTTTGGCCTACCTGACCGGCAACCGGATCTTCTCGGATTACCTGAACATGCTGTATCTGCCCGGGGCGGGCGAACTCACGATCTACTGCGCCTCGGTGGTGGGGGCCGGTCTGGGCTTCCTGTGGTTCAACGCCCATCCGGCGCGGGTCTTCATGGGCGACACCGGCAGCCTGGCCCTCGGCGGGGCGCTGGGCACGATCGCAATCCTGATCAAGCGCGAGCTGCTGCTGGTGGTCATCGGCGGCCTGTTCCTGATCGAGGCGCTGAGCGTGATGCTGCAGGTCGCCTCGTTCCGGTGGCGGGGCGGACGGAGGATCTTCCGGATGGCGCCGCTGCATCATCATTTCGAACTGGGCGGATGGTCCGAGACCCAGGTGGTGGTCCGGTTCTGGATCATCGGGATCATCCTGCTGCTGGTGAGCCTCAGCACCATCAAGCTGCAGTAGGGGGCCGTCGTGGACGTGAAGGGAAAGACCTGGCTGATCCTCGGGACCGCCCGCAGCGGCGGGGCCGCCGGGGCCCTGCTGCGAGGCAGGGGCGCCCGGGTGATCGGCTGCGACGACGCCGAAGAGAACGAATTGCGCGGCCGCTGGGTGGATCGCGGCATGACCGGGTTGGCCGAAGCCGCCTATGACGACCTGCTCTGCGGCCCCGGCTGGGCCGCGCGTCTCCCGGAGCAGGTGGCGGGCATCGTGATCAGCCCCGGCGTGCCGGCGGACCACCCGGCGGCGACGCGGTTCGCGGGCCGGGTCGAGGTGATCGGCGAGCTCGAGCTGGCGTCGCGCTTTTGCCGGGCCCGGATGATCGCCATCACCGGCACCAACGGCAAGACCACCACCACCGAGCTGGTCGCCCACCTGCTGCGGACGGCCGGCGTGACGGCCCGGGCGCTGGGCAACGTCGGGCGGCCCCTGTCCGCGGCCGTCGACGAGCTCGGACCCGCCGACGCCGCGGTGATCGAGGTCAGCAGCTTCCAGCTCGAGACCATCGACCGATTCCGGCCCGAGGTCGGGGCCGTGCTGAACCTGGCACCCGACCACCAGGACCGTTATCCGGATCTGGCCGCCTACTTCGCGGCCAAGCGGCGACTTCCCGAAAGCCTGGGACCCGACGGGACCTACGTGGCCTGGACCGGTTGCCCCGAGGCGGCCGCCTGGCCCGCGCCGCGCACCGTGCTTTTCGGCGACCGCGCCGACGGGGCCGAGGTCTGCGTCGAGCGGGACCGGCTGGGCGTCGTGCGGGACGGGGATTTCCGGCCCCTGATGCCGCTGGCCGAGATGTCTCTGGGCGGGGCGCCCAACATCCTGAACGCCTGCGCGGCGGTGGCCTGCGTCGCGCCGCTGGGCGTCGATCTCGAAGCGGCCGCCGCAGGCCTGCGCACCTTCAGGACGCCCGACCACCGGCAGCAGCGCGTGGCGGCCGCCGGCGGGATCGAATTCGTCGACGACTCCAAGGCCACCAACGTCCACGCCGTGTGTTCCGGTTTGGCGGGCTACGATTCCGACGTCGTGCTGATCGTCGGCGGCAGCGGCAAGGGCGAGGACTACGCTCCGCTGCGCGAGGCCATCGGGCCGGTCAAGGCGGTCGTCGGCCTGGGCGGCGAGGCGCCGGATATCGTCGCCGCTCTGCGGACCGAACTTCCGGTGGAATTCGCCGCGACGATGGAGGAGGCCGTCGAGCGCGCCGTGCGCCTGGCCGCCGGCCGCGGCACGGTGCTGCTGAGCCCGGCCTGCGCCAGCTTCGATCTGTTCCGCGACTACGTGCACCGGGGCGAGGCCTTCCGCGAAGCCGCGCTTGCCGCCGCCGCCCGCATCGACGGTTCCGATTCCGGGGGGGAAAGAGGATGATCCGCAACCTGCGCGCCGCCGCCGCCTGGATGGAGGAGATGGACGGCTGGCTGCTGGCCTCGGTCGTGGTGCTCTGCCTGCTGGGCGTGGTGATGGTCTTCAACGCCGGCAGCTTCCGTCCCGAGGCGCTGAGCAACGACTACGGCCACGCCTACTACCTGATCAAGCACCTGCTGCGTTTCGGCCTGGGCCTCGGCGCGATGGTGGCGCTGGCGAACATCGACTACCGCGTGCTGAGCCGCCGCTGGGTCAACTGGGGTTTGCTGGGCGTGGGGCTGGGGCTGGTCGCGGTCACCGTCCTGCTGGCCCGCAGCGGCCTGGTCGACGAGCGCGCCGACTGCCGGCGCTGGATCAGCCTGCCGTTCCTGCCGGTGCAGCCGGTCGAGATCATGAAGATCGCCCTGGTCTTCTTCCTGGCCGACCGCTGCGGCGAGGGCTTCCAGCGCCTGGCGCAGCGCCCCGGCCGGCTGGCCTGGACGATCGCCCTGCCGCTGACCGCGGCGGTCCTGCTGGTTCTGCAGCCGAACTACGGCAACGCTTTCGTGATGCTTGTGATCACCGCTTCGATGCTGTTCCTGGCCGGCCTGCCGTTGCGCTGGGTCGCGACCGCGGCGGTCGGCGGCGCGGCGGCCGGAACGGTCGGGTTCTTCTTCATCGACAAGATCCACGACCGTCTGGCCGCCTGGTGGTCGGGCCTGGCCCACGGCGCCTACAGCTACCACGTCGAGCAGTCGCTGATCGGGATCGGCGCGGGCGGCTGGCACGGTTTCGGGTTCGGCGCCAGCCATCAACGGTTCTGGTTCTTGTAAACAGGAGAAAATCATGCAGGAATTTGGAACAAAAACAGCTCATAAAATGCTTTCAGAAAGAGATTTTATCAAACAGTGCACT